>CALFUT010000028.1 GCA_937929805.1 uncultured Pirellulaceae bacterium | reverse complement strand
GACTTCGGAACGATCGAAGACAACGTAGGCATCAACCCGGACGATTTTCGAGTCGCTCCCGGTGTGGGTTTGAGAATTTCCGTTCCCGGCTTGGGACTTGGTGCGCCGCTTGCGTTTGACTTTGCGTTCCCAGTTGCAACTGCGACGGGTGACGAAGAGCAAGTCTTCAGCTTCTATCTTGGAGCGTTGCGATAGGCCAAGGCGGCTGAGCGGCATGTTGGAGAAGCCCGAGGCGTTGGTTAATTGCACGTCCGGGATGGCCGCATGTCCGGGTTGGTTGCACGTTCGGGAGGGTCGAGGCTCCGTCCGAGCCGCGCGGGTGGATACGCGTTTTGGTTGGTTGCACGCTCGGGAGGGCCGAGGCTCCGTCCGAGCCATACGGGGTGATACGCGTTTTGGTTGGTTGCACGTCCGAGCCGGTCTGATTGATACGCGTGTTGGTCATTTGGGGTGCGGGCGGAGCCTTCCCCTCCCTGAGCGGAAACGTTTTTCGTGATGAGCGACGTGTGAGAAGGCCGTCGCATCTTGGTGAGGCCGTCCGTTGTTTGATTGCACGTGTGGGAGGGTCGAGGCTCCGACCGAGCCGGTCTGATTGAAACGCGTTTTGGTTGGTTGGGGTGCGGGCGGAGCCTTCCCCTCCCTGAGTTACCGACGCGGACTCCTCCGGAGTCGAGGTATTTTGAACCGCCCCGGAGGGGCCGACGCGATCGTGATGAGGTGCCGGGCTTTGCCGAGGCAAGGAATACAAAAAAAGAGCAGCCTCCACGTTGGAGCCTGCCCTTCGAGCCTCATCCTGAGCATTTATCAGATGGGTTTAGAAGCCTTGATCTGAAACCGACTCGCTGCCTGCGATAGAAGAAAGTTGACGCAGCAACTCGATTTCGATGACATCATCGATTGCGTTGACGTGACCATCAGCATAGGCGAAATGAACGCCACCAGGGTGGTTACTGCTGAACGCCTGAGAGTTTGTTCGAGCGGGAGTGCCGCTACCGGTGGAGGCATCGTCAGCAGCGCTGAGAAGGTCTTCTCGTAAGTTCAACCGAACTGCAAAAGTGTTGACACCGTGAAGTCGCTCCGGTGAATATCTGTTACCAAGAGCGTTTGTCCTAGTCGAGCTAGTGTCCTTCGAACCTAAAGACCAAGAAGTGCGATGTGCCGTGACAGGCATGCCATCTGAGGTGACACTCTCTGAACGTGAAACTTCTCCGAACATCAGAGTGTTGGAAGTTCCATCTCGAAGGTCGCTATTTGTTTTCGATCGTTTCAACGCGTAATCAGTCGCATCGGCGCCGGCCGATCCTGCTGTCGCCTGTTTAACTATTGAGAATGGTGAGAAAATTCCCTCCATGCCAATTCGTGTCCGGACGGTGTCCGCGCCATTCAGGGCTTCCGGCAGGGTAAAATAATCGTCCTGCGCGTTAGTGTCAGCGTCGGGATTGTCGCGTCCGGGGCCAGCTACACCGTAGTAGTGACCTGCGAAACCACCATACGTCCCATCGTTACCGCTTCGGTCATCCTGCGTTGAAGATGGGCAGACGAAAATTGGGAGTTCATTATTGCTATTGATGACGACTCCAATCCCATCACCGATATCCAACCGATCACGCATTCGATCGAACTCAGATTGCTGCTCGAGTTGAGGCAAGATCGAAAACAGGATGCTCCAACCCAAGTCGTCACCGTTTGCGTCGACGCCCGCAAATGTTGTTCCAGCTGGATAACGCTGCTTGACCGCTTCAAAGTTGAGCGATGCCAACGCAACATTTCTGAGGTTGCTCTGACAGTTCGCAGCTCGTGCTGCTTCGCGGACCTGCTGCACGGCGGGAAGAAGCATTCCAACCAAGATGCCGATGATCGCGATCACGACAAGTAGTTCTACCAAGGTAAATGCGGTACGGCGGCTTGTTTGCCTGTAAGACATCAGATGTTCTCCGATCGATGTTATTTGTGTTTGTGTTACGCAGTCTGCGGTGGGAAAAGAATGGACCGACACCCTGCGCGGAGGTGACGCCAAGAGAAGTGGTGGATCCTTTCCAGCACAGTAAATATAGCTTCGAATCGACGATTTGATAGCGTCTGTCCAGTTTTTCAACCGCTCATCTTACCGCTTAAACCAATTAAGGTTGCTAAATTCACTTAAGCGGATTCTGGGAGAATTGATTCTGCGTGCAACAAAGTGGCTGATTTTAAGTGATTTGGTTCACAAGTTGTCGGTGCATCGCGAGGCGGTTCCCGACAATTAGTGGGGATCAGAGCGTGGTTTTTCCAGACGCCCAAAGCCCGATTTGGAACACGAATTCAATCGACACTTACGCTGAACCTGCGATTACCCCTCTGATTCCCCGCCCACAACGCGACTTGTTTCGCTGAGCTTTACCGCAAGTGTGCTTCGGTTCACTACGGTGCAACGTACTGGTGGGACGGCTCCGAACACTCGCCCGATCGGGGTTCTTTCCTTACCGACCGGCATTTTCCCTTGCCTGAACGTCAGAATCCGTCTGACCGGACAGCTTACGTAACCAAATTGGGTTATCTGACCAGAGATTTCCGTTTTCCCGCTGCAAATTTACTAGGCGCTGTATTTTTCCTCGTTCCCGCATTGATCGTGGCGAGAGCATCCACAAGAAAGACTCCCCCAACCAGAACGAGGCAGGTTGACCGATGGCTAAGACAACAACCAAAACCACTGCAAAGAAGACAAGCACCAAAGCAAAATCAAGCACCGCCAAGTCGAAGACGACCAAAGCAAAGCCAAAGGTTACTGCGAAAGCAAAGAAGACGGCCGCCACGAAAAAGACGCCCACCAAATCAAAGAAGAAAACGGCCGATGATCCTGTTGAAGTCCTGAACGAAACCGGAAACCGTAAAACAGCTGACCGGCGTAAAAAAGCCGAGCCGGTTGCGACCGAGCGACGCAAATCAGTTCGTCGGCGACGCCAGATTGATCCAACGACTTGCGAGCGTGACTACACCGATCAAGAAATTCAGTTCATGCACGCGATGGACGAGTATAAGCAATTGAGCGGCCGCATGTTCCCGACATGCAGCGAGATTTTGGAAGTGTTGAAAAAGATTGGCTACCGCCAGATCGCGGATGCTCAAGTGGTTTACGATCCCAATGCGGATCAAGCGGATGCCGAACAGGACAGCGAAGACGGTAGCGAATTCGCATCCGAATCGTGCGTCTGATCGAGGACAAAGTCGACTTACAACTTGAAACACCCCCTGCGGCTCTTCTTCACACCCCTACGCCCATCGAAGAAGAGCCGCTTCTTTTGTTTGTTGTCATCACACTCCGTGTGATGTTCTTTGGGTTGGTTCATCACACGGAGCGTGATGGCATTTGAGTTCATTCATCACACGGAGTGTGATGGCTACTGACTGGAAACTATCGTTCGAAATACGTGTAGCCCTGCAGGCTGTCACGGAACAGTCGAATCATCTCCTGTTTTTGGCTCTCAGAGATCGCTCGGTCACGAACGCCCTGATCGACTTTGGTTAGGAACCGCTCCAGAATCTTCTCAGGCTGATACTCGACATAGCTCAGCACGTCCGAGATCGTATCGCCCTGCACTTGATCTTCGAATTCAATGTTGCCGTTTTCGCTAATGCGGACGCTGGCGACGTGAGTGTCACCAAACAGATTGTGAAGATCGCCCAGTGTTTCTTGGTAGGCGCCGACCAAAAACACGCCTAGATAGTACGCTTGGTCGGGATGAAACTTATGCAGAGGCAACGTACGGCTAACATCGCCGTTTCGATCAGTGAACCTGTCCAGTTTTCCGTCGCAGTCGCAGGTCAAGTCGGCAATGATGGCTTGTCGGTCGGGTTTTTCACGAAGCCGATGGATCGGCATCACGGGAAAAATTTGCTGGATGGCCCAAGCGTCAGGCAAGGATTGAAACACGCTAAAGTTGCCGTAATAGATGTCGGACAATGAATCCCGCAGTTTGCTCAATCCCGCTGGAACACGCCGCAATTGAGGCACCATCGTTGCGATTCGATTCAGAATGGTCAGGCAAACGTTTTCGCCCAATGCTCGCTGCCGCAACGTGATCGTTCCCGTGCGAAATTGATCTCGCATCTGGTCACGGTAGTAGATTGCGTCGTTGTAGTTTTCTTGAAGCCGGCGAAGCTGAAGATGTTCTAGCGTGTACAGCAAATCTTGGATGGGTTGGCAGGTGTCTTGGGGAAACGGGTCCGGAATCGGCGTCGGTTCGAAATCGGTTACCGTTAGCACGTTGAACAACAGCACGGACATCGGCGCGACGGTCCAACGTCCTGATTCGGAAACGAGACGCGGGTGAGGCACTTCGTGTCGATCAAGCGAATTCATGATCGTTTCAACGATGTCGACACAATATTCGTTAAGGTCATAGTTGCGGCTGTGGGCTTCGGTGCTCTCGGTTCCGTCGTAGTCGACCGCGAGGCCGCCGCCCAGATCAAGGTACCCAAGCGGCGCCCCATCTGAGATCAGATCGACATAGTAGCGGCACGCTTCTTTGACTCCGTCTCGCACGTTGCGAATGTTGGGGATCTGGCTGCCAAGATGAAAGTGCAACATCTGTAGGCACTTGAGCATGTTGGATTCGCGAAGACGATCCACGGCCTTGATCAGATCGACCGCATTGAGCCCAAACAGGCTGCGGTCACCGGAGTCTCCCGCCCAATGGCCGTCGACTCGCGTGGCCAGTTTGATGCGAACACCAATCAGCGGGTCGATGGCCCAATGCTGCGCCCGGCGGATCATCAAATCGATTTCTTCAAGTGACTCGGCCACAAAGAAACACTGGTACCCAAGTCGTAAAGCTTGAAATCCCAGATCGATGAACTCTTCATCTTTGTAGCCGTTGCAGACAATCAAGCTGTCGCGTGATGGCACCGTCGACACGGCGATCAGCAGTTCTGCTTTGCTGCCGGCCTCAAACCCATGCCCAAAAGGCTGACCGGCTTTGGCGATCGAATCGATCACGTGGCACTGTTGGTTGACCTTGATAGGAAACACGCCGCGATAGTCTGACTGGTATTTGCGTTCGGCAATCGCACTGGCGAACGCTTCGTTCAGTCTAACAATTCGGTCGTCGACCAGATTCTCCAGCCGCAACATGACGGGCGTTTCGAGGCCTTGTTGCTGTAAGCCGTCGATGATGTCCGTCATCGCAACCGATTGAACTCCGTTTGCCGTCGGCGCGTTGACAATGACTTGACCTGAATCATTAATCTCAAAGTAGCCGTTTCCCCAGCGTCGAAGTCCGTACGTTTCTCGTGCCTCGTCGATCGACCACTCGTTGGTCAACGAACTGGCGTGCGTGTTTGGTTGGCTGGCCGTGGCTTTCGAGGAAAGGCGGTCGTTACTACGAGTCGATGTTCTGTCGGTTGAGGATGTTGGCACTCGAATTCTCTTTGGGATGAAACGCGTCGTGTTTGAACTGGACACGGTGGAACCGATGAAGTGTCCGCCAAACAATGCCTTACTAACTTGTGTGATCATTAGGCAGGGAAACTTCCGGCGACTGCTAGGCAACGCCGGAGCAGACAATATCGGCGAACCAATTGGCTTGGACAAGCGTAGGTTGGGGCCAGCCAGCGATTGACCAGCCAAAATTTCGGCTCTTTCGGTGCTAGGTGGCTTGTGCATGCGGCCGGTCAGAATGATATTGAGAAGACCCATAATCAGGGTCTTCTAATCGACTTGAAACAGAAACAAACCGCCCATGAGTACGCTTGCTACTTTGTTGACGACGGCAGGGGTGCTGACCGCCGCCGGCGCAGTCGAGTCGGCGCTGCATCGTTTTCGGCTTTCGAAGATTCCTATTCGAATTCACGTCAACGGAACGCGGGGGAAGTCCAGCGTGGCACGGCTGATCGCGTCGGGCATGCGAGCCGGACAGATTCGCACGTGCTGCAAGACGACCGGGACGCTGCCCAAGATGATTCTGCCGGACGGCAAGGAGTACCCGGTTTTTCGCCCGTCACGCGCCAACGTGATCGAGCAGTTGCGGATCGTTAACACGGCCGCTGAAATGGAATCCGAAGCGTTGGTGATTGAGTGCATGGCGTTGATTCCGTACCTGCAATGGCTCAGCGAGAATAAGTTCGTGCGAGCGACCCATGGCGTGATCACGAACGCTCGCGAGGATCATTTGGATGTGATGGGCCCGACCGAGGTCGATGTGGCCAAGGCACTGTGCGGGATGGTGCCGGTGGGTGGAAAGTTTTTTACTGCCGAGCGTGATCATCTGGGCATTTTTTCAAATGTCGCAAAAGACAGAGGCGCGGAACTGATCGCGATCACGGAAGAAGACGTCGCCGCGATTTCGGACGAAGATCTGGCAGGCTTCCCCTATGTTGAACACGCCGAAAATGTGGCGCTCGCGCTGCGAGTCTGTGCGGATGTGGGCGTCGATCGTCAGGTGGCGATCGCCGGGATGCACGCGGCGAAGCCAGATCCCGGGGCGATGGTGGCCTTTGAAATGGATTTTTTCGGGCGTGAGATCAATTTTGTGAACGGATTCGCGGCCAACGATCCGGAGTCAACCGAGCAAATTTGGCGGATGGCGTTGGACCGCTACCCGCATGTGAAAAGAAAGGTGGCGGTTTTCAATTGCCGTGCGGATCGACCTGACCGGTCGGATCAACTTGGACGAGTTGTTGCGAATTGGCCCCAACCAGATCATTATTTGCTGATCGGGTCGGGGACGTACATTTTTGGTCGAGCGGCTGAGCGGGCGGGACTTGATCCTTCGAAAATGTCTTTCGCCGAGAATCTTCGCGTGGACCAGATTTTCGAGAATATTGTCGAACTGGCGGGCGAGTCGTCATTGGTGATGGGCATGGCGAACATTGGCGGGATCGGTTTAGATCTAGTTCGCTACTTTGCGAACCGAAGTCGTTTCAAGAAGTTTGAGTAGGGGAAGTCGGAATGTGGAATGCGGAATGCGGAATGCGGAATCTGAAATCTGAAATCTGAAATATCAGATTTTGATCACCCTGAACCCTGAACCCTGAACCCTGAACCCTGAACCCTGAACCCTGAAAACTGAAAACTGAAAACTGAAAACTCTTTATGTCTGAAGTATTAACCGTAGCGATTGGCGTCGGGCTGGCGGTCAGTCTGCTGTTCACCGAATTATTCGGTCTGGCGGCAGGCGGTATGGTCGTCCCGGGATACGTTGCGCTCTATCTGGATCAACCTCTGAGTGTCTTGCTAACGCTGTGCGTGTCGGTGATTACTTACGGAGTCGTTCATTTTCTGTCGACGTTCGTAATCATTTATGGACGAAGAAGAACGGTGTCCATGATTTTGATTGGCTACATCGTTCGGATTCTGTTTGACTTTATTCCGTTCGGTTCGGTTGGAACCATCAACCGACTTGCGGGGGAAGAATCCTCGCTTGCCGTGATTGGTTTTATCATCCCGGGGCTAATTGCCATCTGGATTGATCGTCAGGGCTTGGTGGAAACACTCACCGCTTTGCTGGCGGCATCGGTCGCAATTCGGCTGATTCTGATCATGATTTATGGCGTCGACCTTGATCTGGTTCAACTATAGGGGCTTGCAGCCAATGAAGATGAAAAAAGTTTACTGGCGCCCAAAAGTCGTTTCGCGAACCGCGTTGTGGCTGATCTGTGCTGTGTCACTGGTCGGTTTGCTGATGGTACAAAAGTTTCGGGTGGTGACCGAGCAGCCGTATCAGGCAGAGAAACTAGCTGCGGCCAAATTAGCCAAAGAAGCCTTCGAAGTCATCTATTTCGAGCGTGAAGATACGGGCGTCGAAATTGAACAAAAGGTCGATCCAACCAGAAGCGGCCTAGTGGGTGTGCCCAATTCGTCGGTCACAAGCCTGTCGGGTGTACTCGAGTCCAAGCAGCTGACGATCAACCCGAACTTTGCGGCAGTGGCGGTTCAGTTGCTCAAGGACGCCGGTGTTGAGAAGGGAGACGTCGTTGCGGTAGGTGTTAGCGGTTCGTTCCCGGCACTCAACGTGGCAGTTTATGCCGCGATCGAGGTGTTGGAACTCGAGCCGATCGTGATCTCCAGCGCCGCCAGCAGCACTTGGGGGGCCAACATCCCGGAGCTGTTGTGGATCGACATGGAGCGTGCTCTGGAACGCGACGAGGTCTTTAGCACTCGATCGGTTGCCTGTTCAATTGGCGGCACAGCCGACCAAGGCCTCGATTTTCCGGCCGAAGGGAAGAAGGCGATTCTGGATGCGATCGAGCGAAACAAATTGAAGCTGATCGAAAACAGGAAGTTTGAAGAGAATATCAAGGTTCGAATGAGGCTTTACGATCAGTTGGCAGACGACAAACCGATCAAAGCGTATGTGAACGTGGGCGGCGGAATGGTTTCGGTGGGCCGAACGGTTGGCAAGCGAATTCTGCAGTCCGGTGTCAATCGTAAGCGACCGACCAAAGCGGAAGCCCGCGGGCTTGATGGGGTGATGTTCCGTTTCATTGACCGGGGCGTACCGGCGATTCACCTCGTTAAAGTCGACGAGCTAATCGAAAAATACGGCCTGCCCACAGAGTTAACTTCAGAGGCTCGCGTTGGTGATGCAGGCGTGTTTGAGCGACTCGATTACAACCGATGGTTGGCGGCTGCCGTTTTGGCGTTGGAGCTTGGGCTTCTGTTTTTGTTCATTCGATCGGATGTCGGATTCCGTCTGTTCCAAAGATCCGACAATCGAAAATCAGACGCGACCCCGGAACCGATGGTTTAAGTTTGGCGTTTGGCGCTTCAGCCTTAACCTTAATCAACGCGCACGAAAAACGCTCCTGAAAAGCCGATGCGAGAGAGCAAGGTTTTCAGGAGCGTGTTCCGCATCCAAGGGAGAATTGGAGAAGCTTAAAATTTGCTAAGTGTTATTATCCATCAAGAACGATTGCATGACCCGCAGGAACACAACGACATGTCAAAAACACTTTGACTCGTAACGTGACGAGGGGCAAGGCAGCCACGATACACAATGATTGTCTGGCTCTTGCGGGTCGAGTTGAATGGAAGTCTTCCAAGCCATTCGCCTCTGAATATGCTTTATGCAGTTGCCGTGCCAAACGTTTGTGGTGACATCAAATTGTTCATTTTCGCGTTTTTTCTCGTGCCAATTGAATTCTCAAATCCACTCGAGCCTTACGCGTCATGCCGACTGTCCAATTTTGCCTTGTGCGATTGTGCAACAGTGGTTGAAAATCAAACAGTCATTGGAAATGCTTCATTTGTTGGGATTCGGTAAGCGTTTTACACTTTACCGAAATGTTCAGACCCCGATCGAATTGAAGATCAATTCACGCTGGAAAGATCGACACCGGGATTAGAAATCATGGACCAGACACCTCGATCGGTCGTTGTGGCAGTCAATCCAAATTCGGGTGCGACCGACAGCAAAACGATTATTGAACAACTGGTGCAGCGGCTGATGGAACGAGGGTTTGAACCGGAGCCGATTTCGGATATTCAAGAGGTCCGTCGACGCGCGGCCGAACTTCGCGCGGCGAATCGCTTGCGGGCGGTCGTGGCTGCGGGTGGCGACGGAACGGTGTCCTTGTTGGCCAATACGTTGGAACGAGGAACGCCAATCGCGGTGCTGCCTTTGGGAACAGAGAATCTGTTGGCCAAGTTTCTGAAGATTTCCCGATCGGTTGACCAAGTGGCTGACATCATTGTGGGAAACCGTACCATCAAACTGGATGCTGGCCGCGCTAACGGTCACTTGTTTTTAGTCGTTGCCAGTTGTGGATTCGATGCCGAAGTTGTCACCCGATTGCATGCCGCGCGAAAAGGTCACATTCGGCATTGGTCGTACGCACTTCCTGTGCTCGGCGCGATCCGTCGGTACCGCTATCCGAAAATTCGGATGTTTATCGATAACGAAAGCGTAAAAATGACGACTCGGTGGGCGTTTATCTTCAACGTGCCTCGTTATGCAATGAACCTTCCGATCGCGACCGACGCTAGAGCCACGGATGGGCTGTTGGATTTGTGTACTTTTGGGGTCCGCAGCTTCGCCGAAGGGATTGGTGCGTTGGGGGCCGTATTGATGCGTCGACACCGAAATCTTTCCAAGACCAAAGCGTTGCGGTTTAAGAAGTTGCGGATGGAGTCGGACCAATCGGTGCCGTATCAGCTGGACGGAGATCCCGGCGGGGTGTTGCCGCTGGAAATTACCGTCGATTCCGGCTGCTTGACGCTGATGGTTGCCGAGACTTGGTCCGCGTGAGCGACGTCCAGCGGAATGTCGCCCACTTAAAGAAGCGTGCCTCAATGGTGTAAAATCCTCTGATCAACGCAAGCCGCTTTGGCCTCGCAAATCTCAGTTTTGCGTTCATGCCGCCACCCTTCGAATTTCACCGGAAACCAAAACAACGTGAACCAACCGTCTGTTCGGATCAACGATGTCCCCTGTGGCTCTGGCCATCCCATGATGGTGATCGCGGGGCCGTGCGTGATTGACGACCGGGACCGAATGTTTTCAATCGCGGATCACCTGAAATCTATCTGTGACCGACTGGATCTGGGCTTTGTTTTTAAGGCTTCTTTCGACAAGGCGAACCGAACGAGCTTGAATTCGTATCGAGGAGTAGGCCTTGATGCGGGTTTGAAAATCTTGGACGAGGTGCGGGGATCGTTCGGCGTGCCCGTGACCACGGACTTACACTTGCCGGATCAGGCTCAGGCGGTTGGTCAAGTGTGTGACTTGCTTCAAATTCCGGCTTTTCTGGCTCGACAGACCGACCTGCTGGTTGCGGCGGCGAAAACTGGCAAGCCAGTCAACGTGAAAAAGGGACAGTTCATGGCACCGACGGACATGCAACACGTCGTTGGCAAACTGCGCGATTCGCGATGTGATCAGATTCTGCTGACTGAGCGTGGTACATTTTTTGGGTATGGTGCATTGGTGAATGACATGCGGTCGATCCCGACGATGCAATCCCTTGGTGTTCCCGTCGTCTTTGATGCGACTCATAGCGTTCAGCGGCCCAGCGCGGCGGGTGGAAAAACAGGCGGAGACCGTAAAATGGTTCCGACGGTCGCTCGGGCCGCCGTGGCTGCCGGTTGCGATGCCGTGTTCCTTGAGACGCATCCCGATCCGGATCAGTCGCCCAGTGATGGCCCCAACATGATCCCGTTGGACCAGATGGAATCGTTGCTGACTCAGCTGAAAGCAATTTCACAAATCGTATCCAACTAGTTTCGCTGCCCCGTTTTTGATTGAAGTTAAACAATCGCCAAGAAAATCTGACATGATGAATTCCGACCAAAATTTGCCCCTAGCAGAAATCAATCGACCGAGAGTGCTGCGAGATTTTTTTCTTGTTTCGACGTTCGCGCTATTCCTTGTCGGGTCAACCGGTTGCCAACCTACCGAAGATCCGATGCTGGCACTGATGGATGTTGACTTGATGAAAACCCGCGTCGACGACTTGGGCAAAACGGTCAATCTGGTCAGCAGCGAGCGTCGTTTTGATCAGCGTGAATTCGAGGATAATGTTTCTTCGGGGCTCAACCGCTGGACTTCTTATTCGAAGGATGAGCTGGGTGACATCGATTGGTCGCTTGATTCGTTTGCGCAGCCGTTGGTGGAGCAGTTCGAATCGTTCGCGGCGGCTAAGCAGGTTGGTGAGTTAAATTTCGCCAACACCGACGCGTGGTACTTGCAGCAGTCTTATTGGCTACGCACGGTTGCGGATCGAGTGACCCAGTCAAACGATTTGGCGCCGTTCGAGCTGTATCGATTGGGTGCCGGCGTTGACGTTTCTCAGGATTCCGAAGGTCCGGTCGAGCAGCTTGTTGGGGCACTGCACAGTGACCTGAATGAAGCTCAGGTCGAAACGCTGACTCAATCTTTGAAAGTGTTCGATTGGATTGTCAGAAACATCCAATTGCTGCCGGCAGCCGATCCCAACGACTCAGAGGATCAGGCGCTCAATGACAGCGATGCGGGCTCAGCGGCGGCCGGGATCAAGGGCTTGGGCTACCAGCGTTATCCGTGGCAGACGCTTCTGTATGGTCGCGGTGACTATGTCGAACGAGCCAGCTTGTTCGTTTTGATGCTGCGTCAGTTGGAAATCGAAGCTGTGGTTCTTACGGTTTCGGATGGCGATCAGGACAAGTCGGAAGAGTCCTCGCCAACGCCGTGGGTGGCTGCGGTGAAGGTTGGATCGGACTTGTATTTATTCGATACTCGCTTGGGCTTGCCGATTCCTGGAAAAAAGCTTGGTCAAATTGCAACTTTAAGCGACGTTCGATCGGATTCATCACTGCTAAAGTCGCTTGATTTGACGGTCGAGGAATCGCTCGATGACGATACCGAATATTGGGTGGGTGAAGACGACGTCAAGGAATTGATCGCGCTGATTTACATTTCACCCGAAGAAGTTTCGAAAAGAATGTCGGCTTTAGAAGCGAGGTTAATCGGCGACGACCGGCTGTTGTTGGTGGGAAAGCCAGAGCGAATCGCGTCTGATTTGAAAATTGAAAATGTGGATCCTCAGCCGTGGGGCGTTGCGTTTCAAACGCATCAGTTCCGGCAGGCAGTTCGCGACGCGATTGCCAAGAGCAGTTTTGACGATGAACTGGCGTCTCGATTGAGATGGCATTTCTCCGACGAGGCGTACATCGATCAGTTTACTCGTTACCGGACGTCACGAGCTCGGTTTTTCGCTGGAAGTTTTGACTTGCAGGAACGAGGCTACAACGCGATCGAAAGCTTCCAGCATTTGATGTATCGCGATGAATTGATCGACGAACTGGGAGCTGACCTGAAGTTGCAGCGACAATTGGGTATTTTGAAAACAGACGGGCAATCGGCCGGCGAATATCAGGCTCAGCTGGCTTCGGTTCAGTCGCAAATGCGGTTGGTTCGGCGCGACGCTGGATTCTTTTTGGCTCAAACCCATTTTGACAACGGTAGCATCAGTACGGCTGCGAATTGGCTGGAGCGATTGCGATTGAAAGAGGACGCGCAGCGTTGGGCAGAGGGGATCGAATACCTGCTTGGCCGGGCGTCGGAGGGCCGCACGGACTACAAATCTGCGATCGAAGTGTACCGCGAAAGCGAGGGTGCTCAAAAGCACGGGAATCTGGTCCGTGCTCGATTGTTGAAACAGCTGATTGATCAGCTATAAGTTTGTCGTCCCTCGTTTCGCTGCACTAGGCTTTGTCGCAACAGACTTCGGGAATCGACCAACGGGCAACCGAACTCTGGCAAGTCCGGCTACGGTTTTGGGACAAAGCCTATTTGGACAGCGCCAGTTTTGCAATTTCACCGTTGTTGTTGCCGCAGTGTGTCGTCGGGAGGGCGCGGCTCCGTCCGAGCCGCGTGGAGCAAAAAAGCTCAACGATCCACATGGGGCGGACGGAGTGTACAACGGAGCTTTCCCCTCCCAGCATCGGTTTCATTCATCGAAAGTGGCGCTGTCCAACTAGTCAGCCGATTCGGTAAAACGGATCGCTACTGATACGTACACAGATAGGCCGTTGGGTTTTCGACCCGCAGGTCGAACGACTGATTGGCTTCCACCACAAATTTCGCTCCGGGGTCAAACGTCTGCCAATCGTCTAGGCCGGGAAGCTTCACCGTCAGTTGGCCGCTGACCACAGTAATTGTTTCCAGTTTGTCCGTTGAAAACGTGTACTTGCCAGCTGCCATCACGCCCACCGTCGCTGGCAGTGATTCCGTTTGGAACGCGATTGATTTGACTTTGCCGTCGAAATATTCGTTGACTTTCAGGTCACTCATGTTTTACTTCCATTGAAAAGGTTGTTCCGTCAGCCGTTCATAGGCTTCGATATATTTGTCTCGCGTCTTTGAAATTACCTCGGCCGGCAGCTCGGGCGGCGCAGATTCTTTGTCCCAATCGGTGGTCTCCAGCCAGTCTCGAACAAATTGTTTGTCGAACGAAAACTGGTTTTGGCCGGGGCAGTAAGTGTCTGCCGGCCAGAAACGAGAACTATCGGGGGTCAGGACTTCGTCGATCAGAATTAGCTCACCTTCATGAAGGCCCCACTCTAATTTCGTGTCTGCGAGGATGATTCCTTTTTCTGCCGCGTATTCGCGTCCGCGTTCGTAGACGGCCATGCTTCGATCACGCAGCGTCGTTGCCGTTTCCAGCCCGACTGCGTCGACCATCTGGTCAAACGAAATGTTCTCGTCGTGACCTTCATCCGATTTGGTCGCCGGCGTGAAGATGGGTTCCGGAAGTTTGCTGCATTTTTCCAAGCCGGGCGGTAACGAGATCCCACAAACAGCGCCCGACTGCTGATAGTCCTTCCACCCGCTGCCGACCAGATAGCCGCGAATTACGCACTCGATTGGAACGACTTCGCACTTCTTGACGATCATGGACCGTCCATCCAACGCGTCGATGTCGAAATCGTTCGGAAGGTCGAAGGCTCGAATGTCGGTCGATACGAGATGATGGGGAACGCCCGACTTCTCAAACCAAAATTTGCTGATTTGCGTGAGGACTCGGCCTTTGTCCGGGATCAGCGACGGCAAAATATGATCGAACGCGCTGATTCGATCACTCGCGACCATCAAATAATGGTCGCCAAGGTCGAAGACATCTCGGACTTTTCCTTGTCGAACGATCGTTGCCATGGCAAATTTCTTGTCGCCAAAGTCGTTTTGGGGCTGGAAAGTGGCGACGATCGCACACTTCCGTCGTGGTTGGCCAATAATCGAAAAGTATAAGACAATCGCGGAAATGCGTGAAGTGGCGGGCAGCCCTCGAATTTGGCCGCGCCGTAAGCTGACTGGCCAACTGACGAGGCTGAAACTTATTGGTGCTAACAAGTTGAAAGGCAAACTTAGCGCAAACTTAGCGCAACCTTACCGCAAACTTAGCGCTAGGCTTTCGAAAACCGGCCAGAATATTCACAATGAGAAGCCGAGCCTGACGTTGGAGTTGGGCGGCTTATGGTTTTTCAGTGATGTGATCCTGCATGGGTGAGTTTCGGTTTCGAACTCCGAACGATTGGCAATTGCCAAACGAAGTAGCTGCCACGATTCATATCGTTGGGCTCGATGGAATTCCGTGGCCCTGCAAAGTCGATTGGGACGACACCACATTGACCGTCAGTCGCAATCGAGAGGAATCGGGCCGAACCTTCATTGGGTACCAGACGGAGAAGTTTGGGCGACTGATGGTTTGCACCGGATCACTGCTGGCCGATCACGACTACGACCTGCTGTTGGAACTGGCTCGCGGAACCTTGAACCGAGCTCGGAATCAGATTTCGAACTGGGATGAAGGCGGACTGACCATCAAAGCTGATGTTCATCAGAAAATCCTTAAGGCGACGAAGCACTTGGGCACAGCGCTCATGTCGAGGAATGTCGGGCAACGTGACGATTTGGCACGTGAGTCGATTGAGCTGACTTTGGAAGCCGTATTCGAATTGAGCCAAGCGTTTGGCGATCAGGTCGCAGGATACCGACAATCGCACGCCGGTGTGGAACGGTTCTGGGTCGCCTGCACAGCGCCCAGCAATCCCGCCTACGATGGCTACTTCGAGCAAGAGACTCAAGTTGTCCCGCCCGGAGCAAAACGAGCGGCCGAAGAAAATGCGGAACCCTTGGACGGATTGTTGGGCGATTTTTCAGGGGAACCTTTTGACCAAGTTCGCGTCAAACCGACTCAGTTGGGCGGTGACCAACCGCTGCCGACACAGCGCCCAATGATTGTTGGCCCTTTTCTGGACACCAGCGCCGGGGGGATGGAAGAGAGGCTAGTCGAGTGTGATGACTTTCGAGCGCGACGCGCACTGGTGCTC
Organism: uncultured Pirellulaceae bacterium; assembly: GCA_937929805.1. GTDB lineage: Bacteria > Planctomycetota > Planctomycetia > Pirellulales > Pirellulaceae > Mariniblastus. Next base: position 109,241 of record CALFUT010000028.1, on the reverse strand, counting down.
AATACGATGCGGAACACAGTCGATTCACTTCCGCCGAATGTCTCGATGTTGCATCTGGTATCGGGCATTAATGGTTTGGGGCATCGTCACTTAAATTATGCGCAACAACTTCAGCTGACAGTGGATATGTTGAGCCTTCGAGAAGAAATGGAGCTTCAGACGCCCACGATGATCAGTTTTGATTTTCCGTGGGCTGAGCGGCTTGCGGGTGCCGTCGGTGGGATCCATCCGCTTCAGGTCGCCGATTCGCTACTGCGGCAGGGCGTTCGCACTTCGTATCTTGGGCTAGAGATGAATCTTGACTACGGAACGACCGGCAGCGCGTTTCGGGATCCGTTGCAGTGGATCGATCTGGTCGATGTTTGGGCTCAGTTGTCGGTTCCGCTGGTGCTGTGTTTGCGGATGCCAAGCGGCGTTTCTTCCAATGTTTTGGGGCAGAATAAGAATCGTCTAGTTTGTCAGCCCGGCGATGGCATGACCGACCAGCAGCGAATTAAGATGCTGCAAACGGTACTGCCGATGATGGCCGCCCGCCCGATGGTCGCCGGCTTGATGTGGCAGCAGTGGCGCGATGATGACGATATGCGATTCCCCTTTGGAGGACTCGTTTCCGGCGAGGAAGCGGAGAAACCGATCTTCGAAATGTTGCGTCAGTTCCGCAAGACGATCTAATTTTCGTCAATCGATTCGATCAGCAAAATCTTGCGATCGTTCGTTCACTGGGTTCGGCCTACGCAGACTAGGCACGCGTCGTCGATCATGTCGGTATCGGCCGAGTGCCGCGCGACGGATTCACAAACGGACTGACCAATCGCTTCGGGCGTCATCGCCTGACTGACTCGGATATCTTCGATCATTCCAGTTGTCGTCAACTGTCGACCGTCCTTGTTCATCGCCTCGTTCACCCCGTCGGTGTACATAAGCAGCGAGTCACCCTGTTCAAGTGCGACTTCGATCGATTCGTACTCAAAATCGTCGATCACGCCCAGCGGGACGCCAGCTTCATCGATTGCGATCGAGGTCAACGACTTGTCAGACGCTTTTCGTAGAACGGGAGGCATGTGGCCTGCGTTGACGATCGTTGCCGCATGAGTTTTCGAGTCGATCATGACCAAAACCAGCGTGACGAAGCGGTCGATGTGTAGACTCGAAAGCTTTTCGTTCATCCGCTTGACCGCTGAAATTGGGTCAGGTTCTGTCGCCAGAGCAAACCGTGACTCGGCCGAGACCTTTGCCATCAGCAGGGCGGCCGTGATGCCGTGTCCAACGACGTCCGCTACCACGATCGCGACTCGGTCATTGTCAAGCGTGATGTAGTCGTAGTAATCGCCTCCCACCTGTTGCATTGGGCGATACCACGAAAAGAACTCGTACCCGTCAATGTCCGGCGCGCTCTGCGGTAGAAACCGCTGCTGCAATTCGTTCGCGAGGCTCAAATCCTTGCGAAGGTCTCGTGTCTTTTTCCTCAGGCTGAACAGGTCGCTTTTTTGGATTGCTAGACTGGCCTGCATCGCCACGGTGACGAACATCTCCAAGTCTTCTTCACCAAACGCAATCGTCTGACGAAGCGTGTCTAATTGAATCACACCGATCGACTCCTCGCGGCTGTTGATCAATGGTGCGCACATAATGGATCGGATTTGGAAATCCATGATGCTTTCTTTGGAGTCGAAGCGATCGTCAATCGCAGCGTCGCGGCTGATGATCGGCCGGCGCGATTCCATAACCATTTCGGCGATCGTCGAGCTGACTCGGACGTTTTCGTCATCGGTTGGCCGGCGGCACTTGAATCCCAGTGGTTGGAGCGAACCGTTTTCGTCCTTGAGCATCACGAATCCACGATCCGCTTGGACAAACAGGTCGAACAGGAAGTCAAGAATTCGCTCCAGAACGGCGTCCCGCTCAACAAGGTCACTCAGTGCATGAGCGATCTTCATCAGCACTTTCAGTTTCGCTTCGGCATTAAGGTGCCGCACGTCGCTCATTGTGTGCGATTGAACGTCCAGCTGGGAAACAAGTTGCGATTCGTCCTTGGGACCGCGCGACGGTTCCACCTTCAAGTGGAAAACGCTAGAGCCGTAAACACTTTCGTCCTTCGAGCTGGACGCCAATGTCGGGCGGCTTCGGTTACCCGGTGAAACGGAACTGCGAGTGAATCGGAACACGATGTCACAAATCTGAATTTCAGCCCCGTCGAAAAGTCGCGTCCTGCCGGTAACGAATTCGTTATTCAGCATCGATCCGTTGCGGCTGTTCAGATCCTCAAGGTAGTAGTGAGGCTTAACGTAGACGATCTGTGCGTGGCGGCGGCTGACCGAACCGTCGTCGACTTGGATCTCGCAATCCGGGTGGCGACCGATGACCACGGGCGCCTGATCAATCTTGACGCTCTTGTTGAGAACCGTGGCGCTGGATGACGTCAGAAGAGGCATTGAAAAAAAGCCGTAGATCAGAAATTGCTTGCTCGCGAGTGCAGGCACCAGTTTAGTCACTCGGCTGCATTAAAAAAAGCTGGAGTCTTTGACTCCAGCTTTACAAAGCGATTCAAAATTTCATGCGTTGCCGTATGAACGCGCAACGACCGTTCGCTACGCGGGCTTGATTCTGGGCGTTGTCACCAGCGAGGCATCAGGCCGGCCGGTCCCTGCCGTTGGTCAGCATCAAGCGATCACATCCAGCATCCGCGATAGTGCCGAATCCAGCTTTTCAGCCGTTTCGTATTCCCCGCTGGCGATTTCAGCGCGAAGTTCGGCAACTCGATCCGCACGAATTCCAGTCGATGCGTCCATTCCGGACATCGCTTGGGCTTCGATAGAAATGTCAAGCTGATCGACAGGTGCCGACGCGACATCGTTCTGAGTGGCGGACGTTGTATTTTCAGTTTGCAGGTTGACTGCTTGAGCGGTCTGTGTCTGACCGGTTGGTCTAATTTGCATTTTTATTCTCCCCGTTTCGGGATTAGGGTTTGCTCCGTAGGTAGAGCAAACCAAAGTTTTCGTTTCAGCACAATTCCATTTTTGGAGTTTTCTGTTGGCTGGAAGAAATCACTGGTGGATTGAGGTTACTCGCTGTTGGGGGTGGACGTAATACCTCATCCTAATTGTGGCTTGTTTCCAAGGCCAGTCGTCGTTTGTCTTCGCTGCATTCCCTGTCAATGGAACTTGCCATCCCCGAACCATCCGTAACGGGTGTCTGACCAAGCATGCACAAATAGTTATCGACCGTTTGTGCTAGCAACCTTGGCAGGAGCAGCGGTTTGACCATTTTAACACTAGAGACGCGAAGTTGAGATTTGCCGGTTGGACGTTGGCTGAATACTTGCTCTTACGCGATTCTCCGGTGACGACGACACAAATATTTTCATCAATTTGTCTGGTCATCGTTTGACCGGCCCCTAATACGTGCACTTGGGCCGATGGGTTCGATAGAAAGCAGAAAAGTTTTCAACGATGCTATCAGAGCTACAAATTGGAGATGCCTAGCGGTGTTGCTAGGTACCGGTTGGATTCGACTTATCCCTTTGCACGGGTCACCTTAGGCAGAAGGCAAGTTAAACCTACCGCTAAATAGACTAGACCGAAGCCTCGAAGGATTTCCTTAATTTGCCGGTGGCTTATATTCTGCCACTTGCCTTAAGGAAATGATTAGAGTGCTGGCATGAGCTGCTGGTTCGGTTTTGGAATTCAATGCCAGCACGGGCGAACGAAATCGAACAACATTGATCTTGTCTGCGTTTAAGTGATCGATTCAATTGAATCTCGACGGCAACGATTGCGGTCAATTATTGGCAGGGAATGCTTCACTACTTTCAGGAGCTTTCCCTATGTTGACTCGCAAAATTGCCCCGCCCAAGATCGATGTCTCTGATGCTCGCTTCGAGCGTCCATGGAATATCGACATGGAAGCCTTCTTCTCATTCTCGTTCGACATGTCCGAACGATTGCTGGATCTTGAGGCTGCCCACTCAAACCCGCTGCCGCTGGATGATGAGCTGTTCTCGGCCGCTGCCGCTGCCGCGATGTGGATGTAAGCCGCCCCACGCCCGGTTGAGGCTGTGATTTTATGGAAACATGGCCCGATAACACCAGCCGTTTGGGCGCTAGCGCCGGACAATGGTGGTTCGTCCGTGGCTAGCGCCAAAACGGCTAGAAGAATCACAGCCTCGTTCGGGGTTTCGTCACTTGGGGCCTTGCTTATCGGTGCTTGTCGCTGGGTTTGCGTCACGTTTCTTAATCCGACTCCCAAACGTTGGACGCTGCTGGGGAACGCCGCTGTGTGTTACAATCACGCAGCTTGGTCCCTCAATGTCTGATCTGGAGAGTTCATGAAACCCCATCGAATTCCGTTTTTCGCTTCCTTCGTCTTGTTGCTAACCGGCGTGTCGGCTCTTCACGCACAGGAGGTTCCGGCCGCGTTGGATTTCGAAATGAAATCCATTGATGGCGAAACGGTGTCCTTATCAAAGTACTCCGGCAAGGTAGTCCTGCTGGTAAACACCGCCAGTAAGTGTGGACATACGCCGCAGTACAAGCAGCTGCAGGAGCTTCATGAGGATTACGCAAGCAAAGGACTGGCAGTGATTGGGGTGCCATGCAACCAATTTCGAGGTCAGGAGCCCGGAACGGATCAAGAGATCGCCGAGTTTTGTAGCGCAAAATACGGCGTGCAGTTTGATATGCTTTCAAAAGTGGACGTCAAAGGCAAACAGCAATGCGAGTTGTACAAATATCTAACGGGGCTTGATTTGGAGCCGCGAGGTAAAGGTCCAGTCAAGTGGAACTTCGAAAAGATTGTCCTCGATCGATCTGGAAAACCGATTGCAAGGTTTGGATCTCGGGTCAAACCGAAAAGCGACGAAGTCTTGGCCGTGATCAACGAGGCACTGGAGAGTAAGCAAACAGCGAACGAAGCGGGTGGAGACCAAGCAACGTCCAATTCATCGGAACCGTATTCGCACGTCAGTCAGAAAAACGGGAAGAAATACTACCTGTTTAAAAAGATCGTACCGCTGAAGAACTCGGATAAAACCTCCACCATTTACTGGTTCGCCAAAAATCCAACCAGCGATAAAGGATCTCCCGTGACGGCGGTTCCCGAAGACCGAATTGTTTCCGAAACCAAAACGGGCATGCTGGTTCTGAAATCAAAGACGAAGAAGTAGCGGCAACACGACGATCAAACGTTGCGGCTCAAGGGCAATCGCTATGGTTGGTAAATCGCGGCGGCCACGCATTCCCGTTTTCAACAATTTCATGTGCTTGAGCTAGGTCATTCATCCACAAAAAAAAGCCCGTCACAAAGTGACGGGCGTTGGTTTGCCTTTTGACTACCGCCAAAGCTTTAGCCGCCGAATTCGACGCGGCGTCTGCCAAGCTGCTGCTGGAGGCGTTGAACGATACTGCTGTGCATCTGACTAACGCGGCTCTCGCTCAGATCGAGCGTTGAACCGATCTCCTTCATCGTCAGCTCCTCGTAGTAGTAGAGGATGATGATCAGACGTTCGTTGCGGTTCAGGCCCTTGGTGACCAGTCTCATCAGATCGTTCTTCTGAATTCGACGCGTCGGGTCTTCACCCTTCTTGTCCTCCAGCACGTCGATCTCGCGAACGTCTTTGTAGCTGTCGGTTTCGTACCACTTTTTGTTCAAGCTGATCAAGCCGACCGCGTTCGCGTCGCTCATCATCTTTTCGGTTTCAGGAACCGTCAGTTCCAGCTTCTCAGCCAGTTCCGCAACGGTGGGAGCCCGCCCGAGTTTCGTTTCAAGCGCCTTGGTTGCGTTGTTGATCTTGCTGGCTTTAGAACGAACTAATCGAGGAACCCAGTCCATGGTTCGCAGTTCGTCCAGCATGGCACCGCGAATACGAGGCACGCAGTACGTTTCGAACTTGACGCCGCGTTCCATGTCAAACGCATCGATTGCGTCCATCAGACCGAACACGCCTGCCGAAATCAGGTCGTCCAGTTCAACGCCATCAGGCAATCGCTGCCAGATACGTTCACCATTATATTTTACCAGTGGAAAATAGCGCTCCATCAATGTGTTACGCAATTCTTTGTCTGTACAATCGGGTTTATACTCCCGCCAGACTTCCATGATCGGGTCTTCGACTGCCGCCGTGGTCGCCATACAATCCTCCGTGACTGGTATGCGATCATCATCTTGAGCTAACAAACAGAACTAAGCTGAGCCGTTGGGTATTTACCTGATCGAGTTACTCGATCCAGCGTTCCACCGGTTAATTTTAGTTCTGTCTTCTGCCTTGTGACGAATGATTAAGTTTGTGTTGAGACGTTAATTAGCAAAATGTGACTCGCGCCGTCAATGAATAAATTACATGGTCGGAACAGTTTTTTGTTTTTTTAACTGTCGCGCTGACAAAAGGTGATCAGGGAGTCTGGATTCACTTGGGTCGATACCGGCCCTCGATCCTTGTTCGACGTTCGGTAACTTGATACTTGATCAAAAATTCAGTTTTTAGCGGTCAATCTGATTGAACTGCGGCAATCTGTAACCTTCCGGTATTCTTGGTGAACAGTTTTAAGAGACGTTTTGTTGCGTGATGAGCGGCTCATGCTGCGGCGGACACGGCTGAGACCTGTTCGATCGTGATTTCACCCAGCTGTTCGATGTTGTTGCCAGCTAGTTCCTCATGGCCCAACACAAACAAATCGCCCTCCACGCCGTCGGCTATTTCTGCCAGCACCGGGCGAATGCACTGGTCAACCAGCAGCACCGGGCGATTTCCTGATGTTTGCAAGCTGGCAGTTGCAGCCGCAATCGAACGTGCAAGACTTTCGACCATTGAACGCGGAAGATCTAAGCGGATCTCGTTTCCGTCGCGTTCCCAACCGCAGGCGATTCGGTCCTGAAGATCGTGCGCGATCGTGAAAGCAGGAATGGGCGTATTTCGGTGCCCTGATAGTGAAGCCGTTATGGTGCGGGCGAGTCGGATGCGAACTTTTTCGACAAGGTTCCAGAGATTGGGCGTGGTCTCGATGTTGTCGCCGATCGCTTCCAAAATTTGAGCCATCGGGCGGATGGAAACGCCCTCGCCAAGCAGCGCTTTCAAAATTTGCTGAACCTTGCCGACTGAAAGTTGCCCCGGAATCAGTTCATCAACCACGGCCGGCGAAGTCTTTTTGGTTTGATCGATCAGTTCGACTGTCGCGTCACGGGTCAGTAGGTCAACGGCATGTCGTCTTGCTGATCTTTTTAACTGGTTTGCAACAACCATATCAGCGGATTGGATCCGATACCCAAGATTTTTTGCGGATGCTTTCGCGTCGGCCGAAATCCAGTACGCAGGTTGCTCGCTGATCGTTTTGGATGCCATGGCGATGATGGAGCGGGCAGCAAGCGGTTCGGTCGCCAAGCCATCGTCAATCGCAAGTAGGTTGGAAGGATCAATTTCATCTTGGTCGACCGCGTTTCCTCGAATAAGAATCCTGAACCCTCCGGTCGCCAGCCGAAGATTGTCACGAACTTTGACTTTCGGAAGAATGATTCCAAGATCCGTCGCCAATTGTTTTCGAGTCTCCGTTACCAGTGCCAGAAGATTGCCGCCTTGTTTTGAATCGGCCAGGCGAAGGAGCCCCAAGCCTAGCTCTAGCTCAACCGCGTCTTCGGTCAGTAGACTTTCGATCGTGAAATCCTGTTGGCCTGTCGTTGCGCTTGGCTGACCCGTTGATTGGTTGTTTGAGGTTGCGGATGTGTTGGTGGCACCGGTGTGAGAACGTGTTTCTGCCGGCCGTTGGCTGATCGTCCAAGCTCCTGCCAAACAGGCGGTCGCCAGCACCAGCAAAGGGACCGCAGGTAATTCGGTCAGAACGAGGATGCCCAAAAATACGGCCGTAATAACCAGAACGATGGGGCGTGAGAAAATCTGCTCAACCGCTTGGCTCGGCAAATTGGTATGCCGAGTGCTTCGCGTTACCAGCACACCGGCGGCGAGCGAAATCAGCAAGGCAGGCAATTGGCTGACTAGGCCGTCACCGATCGTCAGATTCGTAAACGTTTGAGCGGATGCCTGAATCGACATGTTGTTGGAAAGCCCGATCGCTAAGCCACCGACGATATTGATCAGGGTGATAATGACTCCCGCGACCGCGTCGCCTCGGACAAATTTGCTGGCTCCGTCCATCGCACCATAAAAATCGGCCTCGGCGAAAACTTCCTCACGCCGCAGCATTGCTTGGTTCCGGTCGATCACGCCGGCGTTTAGGTCGGCGTCGATTGCCATTTGACGTCCCGGCATGCCGTCAAGTGAAAATCTGGCTGCGACTTCACTGATTCGAGTCGCTCCTTTGGTAATCACGACGAACTGAATCACGACGATGATACAGAAGATGACCAGACCTACGGCCAGACTGTCGCCGGTGACGAAACTGGAGAAGCCTTGAATCACTCCGCCCGCTGCGGCCTCATGGTCGATGGCTCCCCGAGTCAGAATCAATCGAGTCGTTGCAACGTTTAACGCCAGCCGTGCAAGGGTCGTGGCCAATAACAGCGAAGGGAAAATGTTCAGTTCTAGCGGCCGGCCAACGTAAACGGTGGTGAGCAGAATCATGACTGCCACCGCGATGTTGGCAGCCAGCAGAACATCCATAATCACCGTTGGCAGCGGCATGAAAATCAGCAGCAAGCAAGCGATGATGCCAACGGGAAGCAATAGCTCTGGGAGACGAGATTTGGTCATGGCCAAGTTTGGGGAATCAGATTTCGGTCGTAAGCCTTCAGATCTCTGCTCCGGATTTGAAGGTCGCGAACGTTAGAGAATTCCCAAAAAAACGTCCAGATCGCTCGTGCTATCAGTGTGCTTAGATTTGTCTTTTCTCAAATGAGGCACCTCAGTAAACTCCCGTCGCAAATTTTCTGAATGCCTTTTTAGAGGAACCTTCCATGCAATTCGTCATTCGCCGTCTGCCTGCCTTTGCATTTCCGGCTCTTGCTTGGCTGTACCCCAACGTTGCTTCTGGAGCAGATGCCGAAGTTGTTGGAGGAGTTGTCTCCAAGGCGACCGCTACCTTCAAAGCAGCGCTTCATGGCGATCAGGAAGCTCAAATGATCGTCTTGAGGGATTACGGTGCGAAAGGTTTGGCGATCTGTGCCGCTGTTGTCGTAAGCTACACCATCGCTTCTGCGATCGGACGTTTCACCGGAAGGATCGTATCTGAAAAAGTCGACCTGACACTCGGAAAGTTCCTGGCCAAAGCCGTCCGCAACGTTTTGATGATCATCGTGGCGATGGTCGTGTTGGGATATTTTGGAATCGACGTTACCGCGTTCGCCGCCGTCTTGGCGGCCGCCGGATTCGCGGTTGGTATGGCGCTTCAGGGAACGCTTAGTAACTTTGCAGCGGGCGTGATGCTATTGATTTTCCGCCCGTTCAAGGTGGAAGAATACATTTGTGTCGCGGGGACTGAAGGAACGGTTGAAGAAATCGACTTGTTTACAACGCGACTAAACGCACTCGATAATCGCCATTTGATCATTCCCAATGGCGAGATCTTTGGCAGCCTGCTGGAGAATTACACTCGCAATGAAACGCGCCGAGTCGACGTGAATGTCGGAGCGGCCTACGAAGCGGATTTGGACGCGACTCGAGCAGCACTCGAAACCGCGGTTCGATCGGTTCAGATGCAGGGCTTGGCCTCGCATGAGAACGGCCAAGTCTACTTGGACCAACTTGGTGGATCATCGGTCGATTGGCAGCTTCGAGTCTGGTGCAAGCCGCAGGATTATTTTGATGTCCGTGAGCAATTGACGGCCGCCGCCAAACAATCGCTCGACGCAGCCGGCATCTCGATCCCGTTCCCACAAATGGATGTGAATGTGGTTGGAAAAGTTCTGACTCGCACGCAGGCTGCGTAGTCGATGGAATCTCGCCGGAATTATCCCAATTTCGGAACAAGCCAAAACAACCAAGGCCGGAATCGTTTCGATTTCCGGCCTTTCGTTTTGTTAGGGGCATGATCGGGAAGCGGAGTTCTTTTCGGTGTGTTTCTTGGCGGCACCATTTTTGGGCAGTATCCTGAAGCTCGGTAGATATTCTTTCAGGCTGAGGTGTGCGGACGAATTACCGGACTCGAAGTCGCCACGCGAGCGCGAGTGTTTTCTCGAAACTTAAGTGGCTTCTTGGCCCCTGAGTCTTATCCCGAAAGGGATTTCAGCTTGTAGCCGGTGATAAGCGAAGCGCCATCACCGGTAACGCCAGTGATCAAAAACGCATCCTGAAAGGATGCCAGCTTTGGTGTTTTTCTGGCATCCCGTTGGGATGCGAATGATGGGTGATTTGCACCGTTGGTTTTCGCTGCGCTCGACCACCGGCTACATGCTGCTATCCCTTCGGGATAAAGTGACGCGGGCGCGAATTCACTATGGAGGCAAAGAAGATTCTCCTCAAGTGCCAAAACACGTGAGACCTTTCGGGCAGCTTCCGAACTCTGGCTGCATAGTAACCAGAAGGCAGACGGAATTATCCTAATTTCGGAACAAGCAAAGACAACAAAGGCCGGAATCGTTTCGATCCCGGCCTTCGTTTTGTTGGGTTCATGATCGGGAAGCAGAATTGGGACGATTCCGCGAACGGCCCGATCGGCAAACGACTAATCGTTGACGTGCGTTTCCAAGAAACGTGCCAAACGATGGAAGTCGCTGTCGGGGTCGATGTAGCGGACGACGGTGACCAAGGTTTCGGGATCGACCAAGTTTTCGAATGGCTCGTAGCGAAGGTCCAGTTGACCGCTGACGCTGACCATCACGCCGTTCAGCTTTTGCTCGGCCAAGGCGCGGAACGCTCCAACGCCCAATTGGCTGCCCAGCATTGCGTCAAACGCGTGAGGCTTTGCACAGCGAGCCTCGTAGCCCAGTTGCAAGCCTTTCACAGTTCGATTGCCACCAGTTTTCTCGGTGTACTTTTCTTGAATCGCCTGCGACATCACTCGGTACAGGTTGACCTCCGAGATATTGATGTGACCGTGATCGTCTCGCTTGACTCCCATCACGTAGCTAAACGGCAGGTATTCGGCCAAGCCTTCAGCGATCACGATCACACCATAGTTTTTGCCCTCGTCCTCACGAGCCAACATCGTTTTCACAATTCGCTCCGTGACGCGGCTCATGTCCATGCACTGGCGAGTCTTCGTTTCACCGGATTCGGTTGTGTACTCTTCGTCGACCAGATAGCCGGCGATCACGTCCTCCACGCTGATTACTAAGCTGGCCTCGCCCGCAATCGCGGCACCGTAGGAAAGCCAACCGGCACTACGGCCCATGGTCTCGGCCAAGAAGTACGATCCGGTTGCCTCGGCATCGTAGATCAGGTTTCGAATTTCGGTGGCAAGGAAATCAACGGCGGTGAAGAAGCCAAACGTGAAATCGATTCCGTGGTAGTCGTTGTCGATTGTTTTTGGCAGGTGAACGACAGGAATGACGGTGTCGGCACCGCTGGTTTCCTGATAAAGCTTGAACTTGTTGGCCGTCTTGAGCGTGTCATCGCCACCGATCGAAATCAACGCATCAATGCCGATCGACTTGAGGCCTTCGACCGTCCGTTTCATGGGCGCGGTTTTGTCTGAATCGTTCAGGTCGGCTGGACACGTGATCATTTTCCCGGGGTTGGTTCGAGCCGTACCGATGATGATACCCGGTTGGTTCCGAGTCCGTTTCAGGACATCGGGAGTCAGCTTGAAGTACGCTTTTCCCTCTTCGAGCGGCTTGGAAGGATCGAAATCGGCCAACGAAGAGTAACCGTGCTTGATGCCGATCACTTCCACTCCGGCTCGCAGGAACGAAGCGGCTGCTGCGGAGATCACCGCATTGGCGGCAGGGGCTGGTCCACCAGCGAACAAAATTGCAACGCGCTTGAAGTGGTGATCGGGTCGAGCTGGAGGGGAAAGAGTATTGGCCACGATGTGAAACCTCTTAACGTCTGGTGGTTTATGAAAACGGGTTCAAACTGAGCGTCAATTTTATTCAAAATCGAAGGAATGAACACCATCACGGCTTACATTGCCTTGTCGTTAAAATGAAGACCGCACGGAGGTCATGGCCCCCATTGTGGCGGTTTAGTGGGGGTGGCTTGGCTTGAGTGGTAGAAAGCTGGTAGATCAGGTGGCCGGGAAGCACGCGTATCACCCAATGTGTATCACCCCGCGCGTATCACCCAACGCGTATCACCCCGCGCGGCTCGGACGGAGCCTCGGCCCTCCCGGACATGCGATCGACCAACGGACGGCCCAACCAAGATGCGACGGCCTTCTCAAACGTCGCTCATCACGAAAAACGTTTCCATCTCAGGGAGGGGAAGGCTCCGCCCGCACCCCAACTAACCAAAACGCGTTTCAATCAGACCGGCTCGGACGGAGCCTCGGCCCTCCCGGACGTGCAACCAACCAACAGGCGTATCAATCCGTATGGCTCGGACGGAGCCTCGGCCCTCCCGGACGTGCAACCAACCCGGACATGCGGCCCTCCCGGACGTGCAATTAACCAACGCCTCGGGCTTCTCCAACATGCCGCTCAGCCGCCTTGGCCTATCGCAACGCTCCAAGATAGAAGCTGAAGACTTGCTCTTCGTCACCCGTCGCGGTTGCAACTGGGAACGCAAAGTCAAACGCAAGCGGCGCACCAAGTCCCAAGCCGGGAACGGAAATTCTCAAACCCACACCGGGAGCGACTCGAAAATCGTCCGGGTTGATGCCTACGTTGTCTTCGATCGTTCCGAAGTCACAGAACACGACGCCTTTGACCATGTCGTCCGCCGTCAGCGGGAAGTTGTACTCCACCGTGTTCAACCATTGAAACTGACCACCGACTCGGATGTCACCTTCGATTGGCCCGACCCCTCGGAAATCGAAACCTCGCATGGTCGAAAATCCACCAGCGATATAGTTTTCAAAGAGTGGCGTGTCAGATCCACTGACTCCCAATTTGGTTCCGTAGCTGATCGTGTGACGCCCCGATCCGTCAGGACGCTGGTACATCAATCGATAGGCTCGCCAATCAAGGTCTCCACGTGTGTAGCTGAAATCACCAAACGCTTGGCTGACCGTCGCCGAGAAGTAGGTACCCTCGGTTGCCAAAAACGGATGGTCACGCGTGTCTCGGATCAAACCGGCATTGGCCAAAAATAAGCCAAATTTTTCGTTCACAATATCGTTGAGCGTATCCGAAGACATGTTGCGTGGGTTGTCGAGTTCGACTCGTTCCATTCTCAGACCAAGACTGAAAGACAAGTCGGGTGTTAGCCGCCGTCCAACCGAAATTCGACCTCCCAGCCGATTTTCATTCCAATCAAAGTAGCGACGATCAAACAGGTAGCCACTGGCACTAAAGCTATAATTGGTTCCAAACAGGAATGGCTCGGAGAAGCTAACGAGGTATCGCTGCAGGTCGGAACCCGGAACCAGTTCCAGGCGGAAGTTTTGACCGGCTCCACGCCATGCCGTCCCATCGGTAATGTCTCGAAACCTTCGCGGGAACCGCGTGATGTCGAAGTTCTTCTCGTTGATAATCACTTGGCCTACCAAGCCGTTATCGCTGTTGAACGCTCCACCAAAGTTGATGCTACCCGTCTGAGTTTCTGTCACGTAGACGTCGATATCGGCGTAGTTGGTTGGAAACTCACTGGGAAAGGTCGCGTTTCCGCCGCGTTCAAACGGCTGAATGATCGAGTTCAATTCGTTGGGTGGGCCAATGTTGGGCGAGGGCAAACCGTTGCCGGGGATGCTGCTTCCTCCGGGCGTGGCAAGCTCAGGGTACTGGTAGCTGGTTTGTTGACCCACGGCTTGGCCGTTGCCAGAAGTGACGACTGGTTGCTGATAGGACTGACCGAATCGAGCGTTCTGGTTGTTGGGAGTGTACGATGGGATCGCTTGAGTTGGGAATCCAAAACCATTGGCCTCTGGGCTTTGAGCTCGCATCGCGACCGTACGCGTGGAGGCACTTTGCTGAGGTTCGGTGACAATTTCCGATTCTTCCGGCAAGTAGTGAGCCAACGCGGAGGGCGTGACTCGACCTGTTAGCTCGGCCGGCAGCTGATGTTCGCCCGCGTTTAAGCTGGCCGTCGACCCGTTTAGACCGCAGCAGGTATGAGCACATCCGGTACTGATCGCCACACCGATCGCCAGCGTCAGCAGTCCGAATAAGGTTAGATTGTCCGATTGTTTTAGCATGTTGCTTCTTGTGTTCGCGTAGACGGTTGGAGATCCGTCGTGCCTGTTAACGTCGGGTCGTTCCCGAACCGTTGCGGTTGCTTAGTCTGGTTGGAGGTTCGCCACCTCTTGTTCCCGAGCCTTGCTCACCAAGTTCCGGAGGCCGCACAACAATCTTCGGAGGCTGAGCACCCGGCGTTCCCGCCGCGGCAAAGATCTGAGATGAACCAAGAGCCCGTTCGCCTTTTCGGATCTTGTTGGAGTCAATTTTGTCGCCCGGGCTTAAACCTAGTCGGCTCAAGACGACCTCGCGACGAGTAATCCCAAAATCACCTTCGAAGTGAACGTTGATCTCGCCAACGCGATACTGTTCGCCCTCGTTAATTTTGTAAACCATGTCCAGCAAGCCGGGCTCCTCAAGGAATCTTGGCTCAGCTTGAACGGTGGCAAACACGAACCCTTCGGTTCCGTACAGTTCGCGAAGTGCTCTTACATCCGAATTCATCTTGGTCGAGTTAAATTCGGGAACTCCATCCGCACCCGGCTTCAGCTCCAGCAATCCCAGCAGCTGTTCGGATTGATACGCTTTGTTTCCAATAAACGCGACGCTACGAATTTTGTAGCGAGGGCCTTCATCAATGATGAACCGAATGGTGACCCATTTTCCATCGTTGCTTTCGCTGATCTCTCGGCCGATGCGAGCGTTAAAGTAACCGAGTGTTCGATAGTAGTTGGTCAGACGCAGCACGTCCTGTTCGATTTCGTCTCGATTGACATTGCCACCGATCAGCTTCGCGATCCCCGGCTTGGACTCGATAAAGCTCTTCAGCCGTGCGTCGGAAGCAAGCTCATTCCCTTCGAACTCAACATCCCAAACACGTTGCCGCTGGTCTTCATGGATCAAAAATACCACAGTGGCCGGATCATTGCGTTCGTCGTTGGATATTTCGACCTGCGTGCGTGGAAAACCTTTTTCCTTGTAGAAATCTTCCAAACGTGTCTTGGCGAGACGGACTTCATGAGCGTTGAAGGGAGTCCCCTCTTCAAGGCCCGACTTTTTTCTAAGATTGCGATCTGAGATTCCGCGATTGCCGACGAATTTGATCGCACGGATCACTTGGTGTTCGACGATGTCAAACGTGATGACGATGCCGTCTTGACCGCGGTTGATGTAAGGACCGTTGACGCGGCTAATTTCAGGAAGTCGCCACAGACTGTCGACGTCCCGTTGAAGTTTGTCTTCGTCAAAGTAACGACCGATACGAGTACGAATTGTGTTCATGATCTGTTGATCTGAAACAACCCGATTGCCTTGAAAGACTAGGTCAGCAATGACTCTGGATTGATCAATTTCTTCGCCATTGGCACCGGGAGCCAACTTTTCCCACGGATCGGGTTTGTAAATCTCTTTGCGTGGCTGTCGGCGTAATCCACCCGCAGCGGGGGCATTGGACGACCCAGATCCACCGGGACTTTGATAACGAACAGAGTCAAATTGCTCAGGATCAAGATGAGCCGCAGGGACCGGCAATTCGCTTTGATTGGCGCCTATTCCAGTCTGACAGCCGATGGTAACCATCCCCATGGATGCCAAAAACGTCATCGTCGCACAGGCTGACAGAGCAGCCTGCAGCCGAGAGTGTGGCTGATTTTTTCTAGGTTTTACGTGTCTTGAAGGCAACGTTTGGTCCATCCATTGACCTGAGGCGCTAAAGATTTCTGCTGCGTAAATACAGAATTCCGAACACGGCAGCAAGCCGTTTCTATCCTATGACTGACAACGCTAGCGAATCCGTGCAGCGTTGCGGCATCCGTTTACGCAGCTAACAAGTAATTGGTTCGCCCCTCTAGCAAAAAAATGTGGCTCGGATCGAACTTAATCATCCAACACCACCACCGGCCAACGACTCAACGCAGCAATCTGCTGCGCGTCTTCAGTCGCTGGAACGAACACGACAGCATCCGCCGGCCCAATTCGCTTCAACGCAAGATCACCGCACAGACGAATCTCGCGTTCCGACCGCCAATCGTGGGTCGGATCTTTATCTTCGCCTGCCAGCTGAAAAAAAGGACGATCAGGTTTGGCCAGCTCGTTCCAGTCACTTTCGTCGCCATAAATCACAGCCCGAGCACCGTGTTTCTTCAGCGTCTCTTTCCGAATCGCGATTCCGTAGGGCTCAAAATCCCAACGCCCCAAGTGATTGCGGAACGTGCGTCGATTCTTGATTTCGGCAAGTCGAACATCGGCGAAACAAACGACCGGCGTAGCGTCACGAGTCAACGCGTTGCTGGCGATCAAGCGTTGAGTCATCAGAATCCTTCGCAGCACCGATAGCGTTCGGTGATCACTCGAGTCCCTGCGAAAAATCAGATCGTCCAAGTAATCTGGATCGCTTTGATCGGGCCACGCCCCATGGCGACGGCGAGTCCAATGGATCGCGTACTGAGATGAGTCAATCTGTTGCGCCGCGATCACTTTCGCTTGCGTGGAAGGTGCTTCTTTCTGTTCCGCATTTTTTCGATCCGTGTCCGAAATCGGTGGATCCGGGCCCTCCTGCTGGGACGGGTACAACCACCAGCCAGTCGCACCGGCCCGGATTATTTTCTCAAACTCAGTTTGCTTGGTTAGCGACGGGTCAACCAACAACCACGTTCGTCCGCTGCTGGTTTCCAACCGCCGCATGATGGCCCGATGAACATTACCGCCGCCGCGAACTCGCAGGACACGGACTTCACTGGCAATGGAGATCAAAACATCATCCTGCGAAACATCCAAGGCTGGTTCGATCCACATCGTCCGAAGCCGTCCCGACGATTTTAATTTTTGTTGCCCGATCCATTTCGCGGTTACTCGTTTCGGAAATCGTGCAACACGGACTATCGGTAGATCGAATAGCTCACCCAGTCGAACGACCCAGCGATCGGCGGTGGTCGTTTCGGAAGTAACAATGAAGTGGCAGTCTCGTTCAAAGTTACTTCCGAACGTACGGATCGCATCAAACCAAACGGGAAATGACTCAAGCTGTCGGCTCAATCGAGAACTGGCTACATGGATGGAGCCTCCGTCAGGCAATCCCTGCGGGCACCAAGCCAGTCCGTTTCCGATGCTGTTCTTTTCAACAGCGAACGCAGGACGGGGCAGGGTGGACAGTCGAAAACATCCGTCCGCACACCCCGCCGCCTCAAGTTTAGACCGGAGCCATTCTGAACGCTCGGATTCCCTCTTGGATGAGTTAGATTTCGACATAGCGTTTGCGTCAGATGACATGAACATTTTTGCCGCTTCGCGCTGACTTTCTGCGTGCGACAAAAAGTCTAACACATGGGCCCAATTCGAGATTGTATCTTTTGCTTTGTGACTGCTAGGCGTTCTGGTTGGCGACCAAGAAGTTTTTGCGTTTTTCGGTGCCTTTCGCCGATCACCAACCGGAACATAACGTTGTGACAAAGCACGAAGCCGTTCCCGTTCGTTTGTGCCCAAGCTATGATGATAAAGCTGCGGCGAATGTCGTAGCCGCACTCCGTCCCGACCAATGTCGCCATGAACCGCTCCAAATCGATCATTCTCACCGCCATCATCCTGACGTTGGTCGGAGGGTACCTGCTGGCGGACTACTATTCGGGGCTTCCGGTCGATTCCACCGCCGAATTCGTCGGTCGCAAATCGTGCGTCGAGTGCCACCAAGAACAAGCGTCTCTCTTTCACGGCTCGCACCATGACCTTGCGATGACCGTCGCAGACGATTCGACCGTGCTGGCTAACTTTGAAAATCAAACGCTGACTAAATTTGGCGTCACGTCCAAGATGTATCGAGACGGCTCCAAATTCATGGTCCAAACCGAAGGGCCTGACGGTCAACTGCACGACTACGAGGTGAAGTACACATTTGGAGTCGAACCGCTGCAGCAGTTCATGGTGGAAATCGAGTCGCCTCCAGAGGACGCCCCAGAAAACGCAATCGGACGTGTTCAGGTGCTGCGGCTATCGTGGGACACCGGTAAAAAAGAATGGTTTTACCTGCAACCGCCAGACGTCTTCGATAAACTCGAGCCCGATGACCCACTGCACTGGACGGGTGAGACTCAGAATTGGAATGTCAGTTGTGCCGAATGCCATAGCACAAACTTGCGCAAAGGTTTTGACGTACGATCCAACCGTTTCGCGACAACGTTCACCGAGATTGATGTCAGTTGCGAGTCATGTCACGGTCCGGGAAGCCTGCACCAAGAAATTGCAGAGAACAAAGGTTTGTTCTGGGATCGGCATCACGGCACCGGCCTTCCAAACCTGAAAACAGAAAGCAACATCGCGCAAGTCGAAACCTGTGCGCCCTGCCATTCGCGGCGAACGGTGGTCAACGAAGGCTTCACCGCCGGCTGCCGGTTTGACGAATTCTACGCCGTTCAAATCATCCAAGAACCAATCTACCATGCCGACGGCCAAATCCGAGACGAAGACTATGTGTACGGCTCGTTCTTGCAAAGCAAAATGTTTCACAAGGGCATTCGCTGCAGCGATTGTCACGATCCGCACTCGACGAAACTTAAGCACGATGGCAATCAAGTTTGCACCTCATGTCATCAACACTCGGCCGGAAAGTACGATTCGATCAGCCACCACTTTCACCAGCCGGGAACGGAGGGAGCGATGTGCATCAACTGTCACATGCCTCATACGACGTACATGGCGGTCGACCAGAGACACGACCACAGCTTTCGTGTCCCTCGACCTGACCTGAGCGTCAGCACGGGAACCCCCAACGCTTGCACCGCGTGCCACATTGATGAAACGAAACTTGCTGACAATAAAAACCGTCGCCCTCCATCGCAGTACTTAGATTGGATCATTGCGGCCGAGAACGGCGATCAAGAAATCTCGAAAGAGCTGAAACGAATCAACGAGCAGATGTTGGCGGCGGTCGAGAAGTGGTACCCGGCAGAAACTTCACCGCCGAAAACTCAATACTACGAAGACTTGGCGTTGGGCCTTTCGAAAAACGCCGATACGCTCGCTCGTCTGGCGAAAGATGCAACCGCGCCGACGCTCATTCGATCAAGCGCGATATTGGGGAGCGTGCAAAATCGTGAATCACTCGACGCGGCGTTGGACTTAGCCCAATCATCGGAACCTCAACTGCAAGTTGCCGCGATCCGACGCCTGAGCGGACTGCTGGGTACATTCCCGGACCAAACTGCCACAATCCTTCAGGCCGTTCTGCCATCGCTTTCTTCCCCGTCGCGTCAGGTTCGACTCGAAGCGGCACAGTTCGCGATGTCCGTGCCGTCCGACGTCAGAAACCGCTTAGCCTCGCCATCGCAGCGCACCGCGTATTCCGAAAACCTAAAAGAGTACGAAGACTTTCTGCGACTTAATCAAGATCGGCCCGGTGGCCAAATGATGCTGGGCAGCTTCTTCGAGCGAACACGACAGATCGACCGAGCGCAACGTGCTTACGAACGAGCGATCGAGATGAACGGCGCGATGGCGGGGCCTCGATCAAGGCTGGCCACGATCCTTGAGCAGCATGCCTCGGGAAATGGATCTCAAGGAATGAACATCGATGCAATCGCGCAACGAGTCGCAACTTTACGCGATGAAGAACACCAGTTGCTCAAACGAGATCTGAAACTTAGCGAGGCACTGACGGAAAACCATTCGACTCACTTCCGCTTCGCGATGTCTTGCGTCCTGCTGAAAGACTATCCTTTGGCCAAACGGCACTTATTAAAATGCTTGGAACAACGCCCAGAAGACGAGACTTATCTGTACACTGCGGCAGCCGTCTTCAGCCAGACGGGTGATCGGAAACAGGCAAAAAGCTTAGTTACTCGTTTGCTAAAACTAGCACCCAACAACGCCGCCTATCGGCAGTTGGCCCGAGAGTTGCAAGCCCGAGAGTTGCAATAAACTGCCCCAGCCTGAATGCCGCCTTCCCGCTGGGCCGACAATAGGCGAACACAAAAAATCAAACGGAGCATTCTCATGCCTGTAAAAATTGCTGGCGTTCAAATGGATATCGCCTTTGCCGACGCGCATGCCAATTTAGAGAAAATCCACAGCCGATTGAAGCAAACGACTTCCGCCGGTGCTCAGCTAACCGTTTTCCCCGAATGCACCACCACCGGGTACTGCTTCGAATCTTTCGAGGAAGCGTTTGAGTACTCGCAGGACATGGACGGCGATTCCATCGCGCAGGTCCGCCAAATGTGTGCGGACTTGAAAACGCGAGTCGTGTTTGGGTTCCTCGAACGGACGAGCGACAAACGGCTGTACAATTCCGTCGCTTTGGTTAGCGGTGAGGGTGTGATCGGACATTACCGAAAAATTCACCTGCCGTTTTTGGGTGTTGATCGCTTTACAACTTCCGGCAGTTGTGCTGACGCTGTGTTCGCTGCAGGTGAATTGAACGTCGGCCTGAACATTTGCTACGACAGCTCGTTCCCCGAGGCCGCCCGTTCATTGGCCTTGGCAGGGGCGGACCTAATCGCGTTGCCAACCAATTGGCCGCCCGGTTCTGGACGCGTGGCCGACTTCATTCCCAACGCACGAGCACTCGAAAACAACGTTTACTACATGTCGATTAACCGTGTCGGTGTCGAACGCGGTTTTGAGTTCATCGGCAAAAGCAAAATCTGTGACCCGAAAGGTGGCGCCCTAGCCTCGGCCGATCACTCGGACGAGGAAATCCTTTACGCAACCATCGACCCAGCGGCGGCACGGCAAAAACATCTAGTCGCCGTACCGGGCCAGCACGAGGTCCACCGGTTCAAGGATCGTCGGCCAGCCACCTACCGTTTGCTCACGCAAGACCACCCCGAAGCCAACGGTTAAAATTCGTTCAAAAATGCCCGTTACTGGTGTCAACGAAACGCGTTTTTTGCAGGTTTTCCAAACCTTCAAATACTCTGCCACTGCTGCCAATGGTGGCAATAAATTACAATTCCACTTCGTTTTTCTGTCACTTTTGCGTTTACGGATACGAGTTTCAATGCAGGCTTCTCGACTGTTACTGTGGGTCGCTGTGACCTTTTTCCTTACCATCTGTTTGGTGAACGGAAATTTTTGCGATGCTCAGGTTGCCGCGCTTGACAACAACGCGAAAGATAAAACGCCGCAGAAGTCGGAAGCAGAAATGGTGGAAGACTTCCACGACGACTTCCTACGTGACTGTCAGTTCAACGCGGTCGATACGGGCAAGTGCGAATGGTGTCACTGGGGCGACCAAGCTGGCAAGTTTTCCAACTGGACCAACCACTCGAATCGCTTGGTCCCGATTTACACTTGGGGAGTCAAGCTAGACGCGTTTGACAAAGCAAACAGTTGTTATCGCAACGAAGAACGGCTCGAAGAGATCTACGGTCGCTTGCCCGAGGAAACGCTCAACCCCAAAGCCGACTACTTCGATCAGACCGATGTGTACTTGCTGCAAAAACAAGCCATCAAGGAAGGCAAGAAGCACGTGATCGTCATCATTTTCGATGGCATGGATTGGCAAACGACTCAGGCAGCTGCGATCTATCAAGAAGGCAAAGTTTCTTACGAACGCGGAAGAGGAACGGGACTTGCGTTTCTTGATTACCAACGTCGCGCGTCGGACTATGGCTACTTTGTCTCCAGCCCTCACAACAACGATTCTAAAACCGACGTCAATGCTCAGGCGGTCACTGTGCAAGGCAAGCGAGGCGGAGGCTACAGCGCCGACTATGGGGGTAGCCGCCCGTGGAGTCGCCCGGCGGATCCGAACTATTTGCGTGGCCAAAGAAAGTCACTGCCGCACGGGTACACCGATTCTGCTGCATCGGCGACGTCGATGTTTGCCGGTATCAAAACGTACAACGGGGCGGTTAACATCGATCCCGAGGGCAAACAGATCGAACCGATCGCACGGGCACTCCAGCAAGATGGTTTCGCCATCGGAATCGTTTCAAGTGTGCCGATCAGCCACGCAACGCCGGCGTCCGCGTACTCGAACAACGTTTCGCGAAGTGACTACCAAGATCTCTCGCGAGATCTGGTCGGTTTGAAATCGATCTCTCATCCGAAAGAAGCGTTGCCCGGCGTCGACGTGCTGATTGGCTGCGGGTGGTCTGAGCAGAAGGACGACGATCGATCCAAGCAGGGGAACAACTACGTGCCCGGAAACAAATACCTAACGGAAAAAGATATCAAAGCGATCGACGTTGAAACGGGCGGTCAGTACCGAGTCGCTCAAAGAACGGCGGGCAAGATCGGGCGGCGAACCTTACTGGAGGCTGCCGAGACTGCGGCCTCCAATGATGAACGCTTGTTTGGCTTTTTCGGACAGAGCGGACATTTGCCGTTTCGCACCGCCGATGGAAAATACGATCCGACTCGAGGGATCAAAAAAGCCGAACGGTACACGCCCGCAGATTTGCTTGAGAATCCAACGTTGGCAGACATGACCGAAGCCGCACTAACCGTGCTGGAAAAAGACGAGCAAGGCTTCTGGTTGATGATCGAAGCGGGCGAAGTCGATTGGGCCAGCCACAATAACAATATCGACAACGGCATCGGGGCCGTCGTCAGTGGCGACCGCGCCTTCCAGAAAGTGGTTCAATGGGTCGAGGAAAACAGCAACTGGTCGGAAACCGCGGTGATCTTGACCGCCGACCACGGTCACCTGATGTTCATTGATGACTTGGAAGTGCTGACGGGAAACCACCTCGATCGGTAAGTCGCTTCAAATAATTCCAAAAAAATGGTTCCACTCGGCGAGCATTGGAAACCAAACCAAACCATTCCAACACGCGCTACTCAGCCAAGGCAAGTGGCAGAATATAACCCCCCAGCAAATTAAGGAAATCCTTCGAGGCTTCGGTCTATGTAGCGGTAGGTTTTAAGTTGCCTTCTGTCTAGGCTCTTGATTCTCGGAACAGCAACCACAGTCCAATCAAAACGCACGCGCCATTGGCGAACCATGCTGCCGCAGGTGGCAGCGTTCCTTCTTTTGCGCCAGTCAAGCCGAACATGAATAGCGGATAGTAGACAATAAGGATGGGTAGAAAGCACATCCCGAATGTGGTTGCGTAGTTCGCTGATCGCAGCCGCATGGCCACCGGGATCCCGATCACCGCGAATGCGAGGCAACTGAATCCACTGGCCCACCTTCGATGCGGAACCAGCTTCAGTCGTCCCAATCGAGACTCTGCATCAATCTGGTCTTGCAACCTTGAGCGCCAACTTGCGGTTGTCAAACCAAGCATGTCACCTACCAACAGCTGGCTGCACGCTTGGATCGCCTGAGTCGATTTCATTCGCTCAAGCGCCTGCACTTGCCGGTCCCATTCGCCATCAAGCTGACTCATGTACAGATGGCTGGGATTGCTCAGCTGTTCAGCAATTTCCTTTTGTGTCCGCAAGGGGATCGGAAGGTGTACCTGATCGTCAAAACGCATCGATGCTTTGCCCTCTGATTCGACGACTCCGTTGACCAGCGTCAAATTGAGCGAATGCTGTTCTGGAATAATGGACAGCTCAGCTTCGGCCGCTGTCGCTCGAACGTGGCCGCCCTTCCCGGCGTTGACGGTGATCACCGGGCGGATCAACCGGCGTCCCTGAATGTCGTCGACCTCGATAGAAAAGTCTTTCTCTTTGAAGCTGCCTTCGTTCTCCAGCATCCCGTAAACAATTTTGTCCATGCTTTCGAGCACCACACGCTCGACGCCCCAATAGCTCCACGCGAAAGAGATGTCGTTAACCCAAACCGCAGCCAGACTCAGCATAAAAGTTGCAGCCAGCGCCGGGACGACCACCACCGATTTTCTCAAACCGACCGATTGCAAAGCCACCAATTCGTTGTCAGCCGCCATGCGACCAAACACAACGCAAATACTAAATAAGGAAGTGGCCGGCATCGCGAACATCAGTGCCTTCGGAAGAATGTAGGGCACCAACTTCAACACGATATCCGGGCCAAGCCCGTTGTCGGCTGCTTCGTCGGCAACCCCGATCATCACCATCAACGTGACGAACACCACCGAGCTGACGACAAAGATTTTCGTCAACTCCCACAGAAGGTATCGAGTTATCAAGCCTGGAAACAAAGGGCGATCGCGATGGACGGACTAGCAGTTGCAAACGTAGAGCCGCAGCAAAGTATTTCAATCTGCAAACCCGGTCAATTCCAGTGCGTTTCCCGCAACGTGGTTCAATGATCCGCGAACGTGGACGCAGCGAACAATAACGTGCCCTGCGAGTGAACGATCGCGATTGCTAGCATGCCGCAGAGGAGCAAAAGGGAGGACACAAGCCGTGCCCGTCGCGCGTGCCGCTGCGTGTTTGGAACAGGAGATCGCAGAGAGAACAAAGATGGTTGCGAAATCACCAATCTGACGAATCGAACGAATTCGGCACTCGGCCCGCGCGCAATTCGTCGGATTGGTTTGATTCGTGGTTGGACTTCGAGAGCGGAAGGCTCCGCCCGCACCAAGATTCACCAACACGTCGTCCACTTCAGGGAGGGGAAGGCTCCGCCCGCACCCAACTCACCAGCACGCCATCCACTTCAGGGAGGGGAATGCTCCGCCCGCACCCAACTCACCAACACGTCGTCCACTTCAGGGAGGGGAAGGCTCCGCCCGCACCCAACTCACCAACACGCCGTCCATCTCAGGGAGGGGAAGGCTCCGCCCGCACCCAACTCTCGCCAATACGCGTATCAACCCGCACGGCTCGGACGGAGCCTCGACCCTCCCAAGCCTCGACCCTCCCGAGCACAAATTCCCTTTAAAACGTCATTGTCCGCCGAGCGGATCGTTCGGAACTTCGTGACTTTCGCAATTGGTGCTTATTCTGCCGGCTCTCCAAATCCAAACCGATCGAAAATCTTTGAACTCGATTCGCGGAACAGATAGTCCAAAAACAAATCGGCATTTCGTTCACCGTTGGCAGCTTGCGAGGACGACTTCAAACGCACCAAAAAATAATGAGCTAAGACCTCAGACCGCGGCACTTGATAAATCACCTTCACCGACTCCGAACTGGCGGCATCGGTCGCGTAGACGACTCCCGCCAAAGAACGATCGGCTTCAACCAATGCCAACACGCGACGCAAATCGGATGTCGGGCAAATTCGATCCTCCAACGATTCCCAAATCGACCGCTCGGTCGACGGATTGACCGACGACTGAAAAAACTGCTGAGCGTACTTACCGGCGGGCACGAAGGCGGGATCGCCAACCAACAAATTGCGAAACGGAAGATCGCTCAATTGCTCGATCGAATCGAGTTGCCAATCCGTCGATTGGTGAGCAACAATCACTAGGGAATTCGACATCAACGGCGTCGTCGATTCGGCATTTGCAAGACCTTTTGCGGAAATCTCATTAGCCCACGCTTCACTGGCGCTGATGAACACGTCGGCTCGACCGCCCGCCATGATCTGCTGAGCCAACACCCCCGACGCGGCAAAGTTCAAACGGACGGTGATCCCGTGTTCAGCCTGAAAGTTGTTCGCGACCTCCTGCACGGCCCCCTGCACGCTGGCCGCAGCGAACACAATCACTTGATCGTCTGGCTGTTTCACTAAGCCACAGCCAAACACGCCGATGGTCAGCAACGGCCCAAGACAGGCCATCAAAATTCCTGTCGGAATATTCTGACCCGTCCCGCGCTGTCCGGATGTCGTGCGATGAATTATCATGGGGCAAGTCGAGTGTCCGTGCAGCGATCGCGTGTCTGATCGTTTCTTACTAGATCGTATCACGGATTAAGAAACATCGTTACGGCCGACGCAAAATTTCACGCCCAAGCCCTGCCTCCAACCGAGTAACCCTGTGAGTAGTTCAGCGTGGAATGCGATCCTGTTGACCATACAGGTTTCCACATTGGCGACGTTGATCATTTTCGTTCCCGCCGTTTTGCTGGCGTGGTGGTTCGCCCGACGTGAGTCCGTGACTTCCCATTTTCTTTTTTCGCTGTTCGGGCTGCCGATGGTGTTGCCACCCACGGCCGTGGGTTACCTGCTGTTGCAACTTTTGGCCGACGAAGGGCCCATGGGTCCGGTGCTGATGGGTTTGAACCTGAATCTTTTATTAACTTGGCAGGCGGCTGTGCTCGCGGCGGCCGTCATGGCATTTCCACTGGTCATTCGCACTGCCAAAGTCGCATTCGAAAACGTGGATTCAGATTTAGAAGCAATTGGCCGAACGCTCGGGCGAGGACCTTGGTCGACCTTTGCAACCGTCAGCCTACCCTTGGCATCACGCGGACTACTGGCCGCCGCGATCTTGGGATTCACTCGAGCCGTGGGCGAATTCGGCGCAACGATCACCGTGGCCGGGAACATTCCGGGAAAGACACAAACGATCGCCAGTGCGATCTATTCATCACAGCAATCGGGAAATCGAACGGAGGCCGCCGTCTTGGTCGTCTTCGCGTTGTGCCTTGGGTGGATCGCCATCTTCTGCACTGAGTTACTGATCCGTCGTTCAACGATTGCGAGTCGTCAACCGTGAGCGAAAAGCCGACTCTTTCGATCGACTTGAAACTGCCGCTACAGCCATTTACGCTTCGATGCAGCACCACGCTGGCCGAGCAAGTGACAGGATTGTTTGGGCCTTCGGGAAGCGGAAAGACCAGCCTTGTCGAAACGATCACGGGGTTGCGCCGGAACGCGAAAGGCAGAATCGTGTTCGGTGACACCGTGTGGATGGATTCCGATCAGAACATTTTCCTACCGCCCGAACAACGAGGCATCGGTTTCGTTCCCCAAAGAGGATTGTTGTTTCCTCATTTGAACGTGCGTCAGAATCTGTTATTTGGTTCCAAACGAGCAAAGCCGAACGCCGAAAAGAGTGCTCAAGCGTCCCGCGATCTGTTCGACCAAGTCGTCGACATCTTAAATCTTGGAGAACTGCTGCATCGAAAACCGGCCGCGCTCTCGGGTGGCGAACGTCAGCGCGTCGCGGCGGGGCGAGCAGTTTGTTCAAATCCACAGCTGTTGATCTTGGACGAGCCGTTGTCGTCACTCGATCTGGCGTTGCGTTATAAAACACTCGCGTTTTTCATTCGCCTAGTGAACGATCTGAAATTGAGCATGATTTGGGTCTCGCATGACGCGATCGAGGTCCAAGCGATCTGCGATGAGTTGATCGTGATCGAGCGTGGAGAGTTCACTCATCGAGGCAATCCCGTTCAGGTCCTGAGCAACCCCAAGGTATTTCCAACGCTTGAGTTTTCTGGATTTCAAAACGTCCTTCCCTGCCGCATCGTTGAGTCAACCGAGGTGCAAACGAGGGTCCGGCTTGATGGTGGGAGTGCCCAGCTAATCCTTAGCGAAACCATTCGTGACCAGAAAAATGAACCCGGTGCGTCTGCGTTCGTCACCATTCCCGCGCGGAGCATTCTGATTTCTACAGAAAATCCGAGTCACGTGTCGGCGGGTAACCGTTTGCCCAGCACGATCGTTCGAATCGAGCCGCAATCCCAATCCGTCGCCGCCGTTCTTGTCCAACTGAAGAATCAAAGCGATCAATCGCCGTTGGTTATCGAGTTGACGACCGCGGCATTGAATCGCCTGAAACTGGAGCAGGGCCAATCGGTTTACGTGCTGATCAAGTCGACCGCTTGCGTGCTGCAAACGGTCGGACAGAACTCAACTTAATCCAGCGGTCAATCCGCGTTCACGATTGGCGGCGAGTTTTCCAGATCTCATCGGCGTACTGACCGATGGTGCGGTCGCTTGAGAAATGCCCGCTGCCGGCCACGTTGAGAACGCTTTTCTTGCTCCACAGTGCCTGTTCTTGGTACTCGGCAGCGACTTGGGCCTGAGCGTCAATGAAGCTGCGGAAGTCAGCGATGGTCAGCCATTGGTCGTATGGATCTCGAAGTCCGGCGGTCAACATGTCGAAGATGCCCGGTTCATTACGATTGAACCAACCGCCTTCCAAACGCTCCATCACATGAGCAATTTCCGGATCACTGGCGATGATATCATTGGGGCAATAAGCCTTTCGTGCATCAACGACCTCGGAAGCATCAAGGCCGAACAAGAAAAAGTTCTCCGGCCCAGCCTTGTCTCGAATTTCGATATTGGCTCCATCGAGCGTGCCGATCGTCAACGCACCGTTCATCATGAACTTCATGTTTCCGGTTCCGGATGCCTCTTTGCCGGCCGTCGAAAGTTGTTCCGACAGATCCGTCCCGGGGCAAATCACCTCCATCGCCGACACGCGATAGTTGGGAAGAAACACAAGCTTCAGCCAATCAGCGGTGTCCGGATCCTTGTTGATCGTGTCCGAGACATTGCCGATCAGCTTGACAATCAGCTTGGCAACATGATAGCCGGGGGCCGCTTTCCCACCGATCAGGACGCACCGTGGCACCATCCCCGCCGTGTCGCCTACCTTGATTCGATTGTACAAATGGATGCAGTGAAGCACATTCAACAGCTGCCGTTTGTATTCGTGAATTCGCTTCACCTGAACGTCGAACATGAAGGCTGGATCAAACACAACGCCCGTCGTTTCCAGCACGTATTCGGAAAGAACTCGCTTGTTCGCTTGTTTGACGTCAATCCACCGGCGTAGGAAATCGGTGTCCTCCGCATGTGGTTTCAGTTTCTCGATATGGCTCAGGTCACGTTTCCATTCGTCGCCGATCGTTTGATCCAGCAGGTCCCTTAAGCCCGGATTGCAATGGGACAACCAGCGACGTGGAGTCACGCCGTTCGTTTTGTTGTTGAATTTCTCTGGCCACAACGCGTGAAAGTCAGAGAACAAACCTTCCTTGAGCAAATCGGTGTGCAACTGGGCGACACCGTTGACTGAAAAGCTACCGACGATCGACAGATATGCCATTCGCAACTGCGGCTCATGCCCTTCCTCAACAAGCGACACTCGCCGCTGAAGTTCCACGTTACCCGGGTACCTTTCAGCCACCAACGCTAAGAATCGGCGATTGATTTCATAAATGATCTCCAGCAGTCGCGGAAGCAACCGACCGTACAAAGCAACCGACCAGCGTTCGAGCGCTTCGGGCAGCAGCGTGTGATTGGTGTACGCCATGCAGCTAGAAGTGATCTTCCACGCCTCTTCCCACGACTGACCGTAATCGTCCATCAACAATCGCATCAGCTCGGGCACCGCACAGGCGGGGTGCGTATCGTTCAGTTGAAAACAATTTGCCTTGGCGAACCCCGTGAAGTCGCTGCCGTGGTTTTTCGTCCAGCCCTCCAACACATCTTGCAAGCTGGCGGAGACCAAAAAATACTGCTGCTTCAAACGAAGCTCTTTTCCGTTCTCACTGGCGTCGTTGGGATACAACACCATCGTGATCTGTTCGGCGCTGTTTTTAGATGCCACGGCCTCCGTGTATGAGCCCGAGTTGAACTCGTCCAAATCGAACACGTCCGTGGCCGTCGCTTTCCACAATCGCAGCGTGTTGACCGTTCCGTTTTTGTAACCGGGGATCGGCATATCGTAAGGGATGGCCATTACATCATGAGTATCGGTCAACGCCGTGCGAAGTTCACCCGTGGCGCTGATCTTTTGGGTCGTGTTTCCATAAAAGCGAATCGTGCGACTGTTCTCAGGACGCTCAATCTCCCACGGATTTCCGTCTCGCAGCCAGTGATCCGGATCCTCGACCTGCCGGCCGTCTTCAATGTGCTGATGGAACATCCCGTATTCGTAGCGGATTCCGTAGCCGACGACGGGTAACTTTAGGTTCGCACAACTGTCCAGAAAACAGGCTGCCAATCGACCCAAACCGCCATTACCTAAGCCGGCATCTAGCTCCTCTTCGGCCAATTCCTCAAATTTCACGCCGTACTCGTGGGCGACCGAGGCGGCTTCGTCATCGATGCCAAGATTTAACACCGCATTGCTAAGCGACCGACCGATCAGAAACTCAAGCGACAGGTAGTAGACCTTTCGATCCTCAGTGGCATCGAACTTTTTGCGAGTATCGACCCAATCGTTAATCAGACGATCCCGGACCGCGATCGCAAGCGCTCGGTAGACATACGTCTTGTCCAGTTCTGCCTGATGATGGCCCAGCGTATAGTTCAAGTGACGCAGGACTTCATGCTGAAGTGTTGAAAGCGTTAAACTCACGTTAGCTACCTTTCGTTTTAATCACAAACAGCGGCTCAGATCTGACTGACTGGCCAATAACTGCTTCCGGCACCACTGGCACCGTAGTTTGCGTACCTTTGTTTATCGTCAGACTTTGGCTGAATGTCTATAGCCACGTCAAAATGGTGCAAAAATCGATTCAGCTGCATAACCTTTAACGCTCTACAAGGGCGCTCGATTGACTCCAACCTGTTACTTTCGGCCTTGTTTTCAAAAAAGACGGATTTCATCACGTTCTTCGGTGCTCCGGAATCCGCCGTCGTCCAACGCAGGATGCCGGTCGCTCATGCCTCCGGTTCCACATCCACGGAAACGCTCATGAGTGTTTTGCCGCCGCCGGTAAAAACACCTTGAATAGGGCAAACATCGGCGTAGTCACGCCCCCAACCAATGGTGACGTGGTCGAGCGATGGAATCACATCATTCGTTGGGTCAAAATCCAACCAACCGATCTCGGGTCCGCAGTAAATACCAACCCACGCATGAGAAGCGTCGGCACCAACGAGCCTTGGTTTCCCCGGCGGCGGATAGGTTCGCAAGTACCCGCTAACGTATCGGGCCGGTAGATTGAGCGATCGCAGACAAGCGATTTGAAAATGTGCAAAATCCTGACACACACCTGCCTTTTTTTGAAACACTTCTTCGACAGGTGTGCTGACGACGGTTGCTTCTGGATCGAACTTGAAGTCTTCGTGGATCCTGCTGGTCAACTCAATCGCCGCCTCAACAATTGGGCGGTTGTGAGTGAACGAAACCTTTGCGTACTTGCCAAATTCCGGACGACTACGAATATGCATCGAGTCAAACGCAAGCTGAGTCGAAAGTAAATCGATTTCGCCCTGCTGCTGGGGAACCACCAAAGTCTCCCACGCTGGCGAACTAGCGGCAGCTGGGATCACTCGCGAAGTAACCTTAAGCTTCGTGCGAGCGGTGACCGTCAAACTAGAGTGGGGCGAATCAATTGAGAACTGCTCGATTTGATTTCCAAAAAAATCAGTGCGTTTCACTCGTTCGGCAGGCTCCGGAACGATGGTCAACTCATGTGATTCGCAAACCTGATCCGCGATCGGTCTGGGTGAAAGCCGAACAATGTTAAAGCACTCCGGCACCACGTCGCCGTAGTCGTACGTCGTCTTGTGCGTGATGGAATATTGCATACCTACTGAGGCCCCGGGAGCGATTCCGAAATCATCTGATTGAAAGGACCACTGTGCACGAGAAACCGATTGCTGACCTCAGTTGAAACCTGTGGTAGCAGTTCTTCGACTTTGCCAAGCAACTCCATCAGCGGGCTGGTCTTCCCCTGAACGTGTGACGCGCCAAGCTGTTCTGTATCTGCCATTCGAATCGAGTGAAGCGCGTCCATCGCCAATCGCCGCTCAACAGGAAATTGCGTCCGATCTTGATTACCGGGTAGCGAGTCAAGATTGTTATTCAATTCCACCAGCTGAAACGCCAGCGAACGCGGATTTTTCTCGTCAGATAACAGCAAATCGATCACGGCAGGCAATTGAGGATTCGCATGGTAACGAGATCGGTACGTCATGATGCTGTCCGCAATTTCCAGAACGGCTTCCAATAATTCGCTTTCGGCGACATCTTTCTGCAACAGACAGTTCTTCACCAACGCAATCATCTGCAGGGAACGCTCCAATCGTCGACCGATATTCAAAAATCGAAATCCGTGCGTTCGAGTCATCGATTCGCTAATCAGTCCGTTAAACGAAGCAAGGTCAAGCACCAAGTCGCTGGTCAATTCCAGTAAATCGGTCAGGTCGCATTGCTCCGCGTCACATTGGTTAAAGTCGTCGCTGATCTCCTGAACAATTCGCCACGAGTCGGCCGAAAGACGCTCGCGAACCTGCGCCGCTAGCGAGGAAATCCTCTCCACCAGTGATCGCAGGGAGTTTGGATCGGAACGGTCCAACGAGCTAATCGCAAGACCATGATCCAACTCAGGCAGTTGGGATGAAATTTCTTTGATCGCAAAACCCGCGTCGATCCGACCCTCGACCGCCAACGCTCGGATCAAGGCAGGAAGCTCAATCGACTCCGCGGGCGAAACCTCTCCCGTCAACCGAAGCACAACCGCTCGCAGCATCCGAGCAGTCGCATCGGCTCGTTCCATGTAACGCCCAAGCCAGCACAAGTTCTCGGCAACTCGGCTGGACAAAAACCCTCCGCCTTGCTGAGCCGAAAGCGGACCCGAGACACCGTTGAGTAAACTCACTTGCTCGACAGGCTCACTCGAGACCACCCAGACGTCTTTCGTGCCACCTTTTTGGAACGGGTTGTGAATTAGTTCCGATGGTGTATCACTCACGCGCGACAACCCGCCTGACAGTGAACACCACGATTCATCTTTCGCAACCAGAAACGATCGCATCGAGAGATAGCCGGACGCCATCGATCCGTTTTTCCAAACCGCCGTCGAAGAACGAACGATCCGCTCCTGTGCAACCCAGCCCGCAGCATCGTTGCGGACCAATTCGATTCGCTCATCTCGCGTCATCGCTTGAGGGTCAACCAGTTTTCGCTGGCTGACTGGCATCCCGACAACGGTTCGCTGGCGAAACGCAGGAAGCAACGCGAGGTCGTCGATCGTGTCGAGAATCAGCTCAAGGGAATCCGCTTCGCCTCCCCAATACGTCGCCACGCCGGGCATCTGAAGGTCCGCTCCCATCAACGCCCGACAGATTCTGGGCATGAACGCCATGAACACCGGCGACTCCACCAACCCGCTTCCGGGCGCGCTGGCAATGACCAGATTCCCATCGCGGACTACTTGTAGAATACCGGCGACACCCGGAGCCCCACCACCAAGCTCCAACGGATCGAGATAATTACCTTGCTGCCGTCGCATCAAAACGTCGATCGGCGTTAAACCCTCAAGTGTTTTCAGCATCAATAGCCCGGACCGGACCACCAAATCGTGCGCTTCGACCAACGTGAACCCGAGATACCTCGCTAAGAACGAGTCCTCAAAATAACTGGCGCTGCCAATACCTGCACTTAGGATCGCGATTTGAGGGTTGTCACGATTCCTTGTTGACAGACTGGCCAGATGTTCGCGAACCGCCAAAAAGTAAGGCGCTAGCCGGCGGACATTGCATTTTCGATACTCGTTTGAAAAGGCTCGGGAAATGGCAAGTCGATTTTCCAGCGCGAAGCCACACCCGCCGGGCGAGTCCGTTCGATCCGCAACCACCCACCACTCGCCCGATGGCGATCGGAATAACTCGGCTCCGTAGAAATGCAGATGCCGGTCGCCGGGAAGAGGCAGCCCATGGTACGGAACTTGATGGTGAGGATGATCAAATAAAACTTCGGCAGGTAAAACTCGATCAGCGATCAACTTCCCCGGCCCGTACAGATCCGCCAGAATCATGTTCAACAAGGTGGCTCGCTGCTTCAACGCCGAATCAATGCGACTCCATTCGTCACTGGAAATGATTTGAGGAATCGGATCAAGTTGCAGGTGCCTTTCGCGGTCTTTGGGATCACCATAGGAACTGAACGCAATTCCGTTCTGGTGAACCATTCGCCGAATTTGCTTTCGACGACGCTCCATTCCTTCGGCACCAACTTTGCCAAGCAGTTGATCCAGCTGACGCCATTTAGGACGAGGCGTACCTGACTGATCCACATTTTCGTCGTAGCCTTTTCCAGCCGGCTGATAGTCCGCCAGAACTCCCGAGCCAATCGGTTCAATTGTGGACGACGCGGGATTGGTCGCAGATCGCTGTTGCTGTTGCTGCTGTAACTGATTCAGTTGTTGTTGAAACTGTCCCTGCGACTGCCGTTGAGCCTGAACCGGTTGGGCACCAAGTGGTCGCGGATCGGTCGGGCCTTCATTCGGCCGGGACGCGGGTTGATCGCCCCCAGCACCATCCGAACGGGGCGGTTGATCAGGTCGGTTCGGGTCGTCAGTGTTTTCAGGATTGTCACTCAAGTTCGATCTTTCCGCAGATCAAGGGTCATCGGGAAGTCACGATTGATTGTGCCTTCCCGGGGCTTCATTGCCACTCCATTATGCGCGACTCGGGTAAATCTGGCTGCCCGTCGACTCTCAGCCTCATAGCTGTTGACGGGCAGGGTAGACGGATTTAAACCGCCGGGATGCCCGACATGATAGCGACAACCGTCAACGCTTCGACCCAGCCAATTGTCGTACAAATCGAAGGTTAGCGGTCCATCGACGGGAATCGTCGGGTGCAAACAACTCGGCGGCTGCCACGCTCGGTACCGGACACCCGCCACGTATTGACCTCTCACATCGGTCGGATGGAACGGCAGCGTTCTGCCATTGCAGGTGATCGAGTACCGTTCGTCAACATATCCGTTAACCTTCACCTGCATTCGTTCAATCGACGAATCGACATAGCGGGACGTTCCCGTTCCGGTCGCCTCTTCACCCAGCACGTTCCAAGGCTCAATTGCCTGCCGGATGCTGACCGAAACGCTGTTGTGAGTGAAGCCACCGACGTGCGGAAATCTAAACTCGAAATGAGGCTCAAACCAGTCCGCCTTCATGGCGTACCCCGCCGCTTGGCAATCGAGCATCACATCTTCGAAATCGCGCCAAACGAAATGAGGCAGCATGAACTGGTCATGCAATCGAGTCTTCCAATCGACCAGCGGCTGCGTGTAGGGCGTCTTCCAAAATCTGGCGACCAACGTCCGTAACAACAACTGCTGCGTCAGGCTCATTCGCTCGTGCGGAGGCATTTCAAAACCACGGAACTCCAACAACCCCAAGCGGCCGGTCACTGAATCCGGCGAGTACAACTTGTCGATGCAAAATTCTGCCCGATGCGTGTTACCGGTCACGTCGATCAACAAATTCCGAAACAGCCGATCGACCAACCACGGCTGGCAATTCGGCTGACGTTCTAATTCATCAAACGCAATCTGAAGCTCGTACAACGAGTCGGCCCGGGCCTCGTCGACGCGAGGTGCCTGACTGGTCGAACCGATAAAGCGTCCTGAGAACAGGTAAGACAAAGAAGGATGATTCTGCCAGTATCCAACCAAGCTGCGCAAGAGATCGGGCCGACGCAGCAAGGGGCTGTCCGCCGGCGACTTTCCGCCAAGCACAATGTGATTTCCTCCACCGGTGCCCGAATGCTGCCCGTCCAGTTCGAACTTCTCCGTCCCCAAACGAGATTGATAAGCGTCTTCGTAAAGACCTTCAGTGATCTCTTTCAGTTCGTCCCACGTCTCGGCAGGCTGAACGTTGACCTCGATGACGCCCGGATCAGGCGTGATGCTAAAGTGTTTTACTCGATGGTCTGAAGGTGGTTTGTAGCCCTCGATCACGACGGGAAGTTTCAAATCGGCAGCCGTATCTTCAACCGCCGCCAGAACTTCAAGGTAGTGCTCAAGCCGTTCAGTCGGCGGCATGAACACATGCAACGTCCCGCCGCGAGGCTCTACGCACAAAGCGAACGGAATGGCCGGAGCGAAACGCCCATCGCTTGCTGATGACGCGGCGAACAAATCGGCCGCCCGACCATTGCCATTGCTGGAGTCGGTCTGGCAAGCCAAATCAGCGCCGTCATCGACGTGTGCTGGCGTTTGACTTGGCAAGCCTCCGTCGCCTGAGCCCCCCGTGCCGCTTGAATCTCCGGTTTTGTGAAATGCCAAGCTTGGGTCGCCACCGTGAGCCAAAGCGTGCCCGACCAATTCAGGCGTCGCCGCCTGCAGGTTGCTCCGGCGATCGTCAAGATATCCCGGCATTTGGTGCTTGGCCCGCAACTCTTCTCTGGCCGGTAATTCAGCTCTTGCCGCAGTAGGATCAAAGTCGAAGAAGTTGTTGTACTTGTTTTGACCCGGGACCCGAACAAGCGATTTAATCGGCAAACGGTAGCCCATCGGCGAATCGCCCGGAATCAAATTAACTTTGTTCGATCGAGTCACCCACGGCCCACTGACCCATCCCGGTTTTTCGCCCCACGACTGGTACTGCAACGGCAGCACACACCCAACCGGTTCATCAAGGCCATGATCTAAAATCTCCGCAAGTCGTTTGCGTCCCGACTTGTTCTTCAAAGCGGCCGGTTCCAGATCAACGTTCGCCGGCAGTCGCTGTTCTTCCCAGAGGTGATACAACGCGTCCTCGTAGCCAGACGAAACGTTCTCAGCTGCCAAACCCAAGCGGCCAGCAATCTGTCGAGCCATCACCATGGCATCATAGAACGAGTGCCCCAGATCGGCATCTTCAGCTGCCAGCAACTCTTGGTTGTCCCATAATGGCTGGCCATCCTGACGAACGTAACACGTTTTTCCCCAACGAGGCAGCGGCTCTCCCGGGTACCATTTCCCTTGGCCATAATGCAACAAGGCCCCAAACCCAAATCGACGCTTCATCCGCGTCATCAGATCATTCGCCAAGCGATTCTTTTCCTCGCCCAAAGCTTCGGTCTGCCACTGAGGATCGTTGGGACTATCGATCGAGACAAATGTTGGCTCGCCTCCCATCGTTAACCTCACGTCCCCGTCCACCAACTGCTGGTCGACTTGGTAGCCCAATTGGTCAATCGCTTCCCATTGCTGATCGGTATACGGCTTTGTTACGCGCGGGTCTTCATGAACTCGTTCGATCGACATGTCAAAATCGAATTCGGTTTCACACTCCTCGACACCGCCTGAAATGGCCGCGGCACCGGTGAACTTGGGAGTCGAAGCTAAAGGCAAATGCCCTTCGCCCGTAAACAAACCGCTGGTCGGGTCCAAACCGACCCACCCGGCCCCGGGCAGAAAAACCTCAGTCCAAGCATGAAGATCCGTGAAATCAACCTCGGTTCCCGAGGGACCGTCAAGCGATTTGACGTCTGGTTTCAATTGAATTAGGTAGCCGGATGTAAACCTAGCCGCGAATCCAAGGTGGCGCAAAATCTGAACCAGCAACCAAGCCGAATCACGGCAAGACCCGCTACGCAATTCCAATGTTTGATCGCAGGTCTGAACACCGGGCTCCATCCGAACGACGTACCGGATGCTTTCCTGAAGTTTTTGATTCAACGCGACCAAAAAATCAATGGTTCGGTCGTGGTTTCGATCGATCGACTTCAAATACTCCCTCAACAACTCGCTGGATTTATCCTTCACCAAATACGGCTTCAGCTCTTCCAGTTCTTCAGGCTTGTACTCGAAGGGAAACTTCTCCGCCGCTTCCTCGATAAAAAAATCAAACGGGTTGATCACCGACAGGTTGGCGACCAGATCCACATCGATCGACAGATGCGTCACTTTTTCATCGAAAACCACGCGAGCTAGAAAATTCCCGTGCGGGTCCTGTTGCCAGTTGATAAAGTGATTTTCCGG
This sequence comes from uncultured Pirellulaceae bacterium, assembly GCA_937929805.1. GTDB lineage: Bacteria > Planctomycetota > Planctomycetia > Pirellulales > Pirellulaceae > Mariniblastus. Next base: position 71,664 of record CALFUT010000028.1, on the reverse strand, counting down.
TGACACCCGAAGCGAGTAGCTTTCGATCGGCGTCCGACAATGGGGTGCCGGTCGCAGGCGGATCACCTGCGGCCCAAGCGAAACCGGTCGATCGTACTTGTATCCGGTATGGTGATGGAGGGCGACTTTGATGCTCATTTTTTTCTGATCGTTGTTGCTTTGCTAAGATGTGGGTTCAAAAATTCAACATGGGCCTGCCACTACTTGGCCACGCATCGTTTTTTCGCGGATGCTTCGCTTTTTTCTGGATCACTTTTTCTGACAGGCTGATGCGCTGGGTGACGGTCGGTAGCCGGGTAAGGGTCGCATCAAGCTTGAACTTGGCTTGCGGGTTGCGACTTCTGACTCTGCCCGTGAACTCTTAACCTAGTTGTCTGCTTACTAAAGTAATCACTGTGAATGGATATCCCCAACTGATTCAACGCACCCTGCACGTGGTCAATGAACGCGTGCATGCCTTGGTCGATAATCTGTTCGATCGTGATTTCATCTAGTCGAGCCTGCAACTGAGTCACCGCTCGAACCGAAGGCAAATCCTCAATCGCCTGTCCGGCTTGCTCCATTCGCTGTAAACAATCGGCCACCTGAGCCACACAGAATCGTATCGAGCGAGGAAAGATTGGGTCAAGAATCAAGAACTGAGCCACTTTTTCTGGTGCCAATCGGCCGTGCGTTTGCCGGTACATATTCAACGCGTCCGCCGATTTCAACAAACTGGACCAGCGAATCACATCGATCGTCGACCCCACGTCGCCCACCTTCGGCAGCAACAAAAAGTACTGCACGTCCACAATTCGCGACGCCTTGTCGGCTCGCTCAATGAACCGCCCCGCGCGAACGAACGACCACGCTTCGTCATGCAGCATGGACGACTCTTGGATACCGATCATTAAGTTGCTGGCCATGCGAACCGAATCGCAAAAATCGTACGGCTCTGCAATCGGTCCATCTTTGTTTGAAGCGTTCTTCACCAGCAAGTAAAAGCGGTTCAAATGCTCCCAGATTCCAGAAGGCAAAACTTCTCTGACTGACCGAGCGGCTTCCCGAGCATTCCCAACGCAGGAAAAAATCGAGTTCGGATTTTTTGCATCGAACAACAAGAACCGCAACACGTTCTCACGCGAAGGCCCCGAATAGCGCTCCTCAAAATCTTGATGGTCACCCGTCGTATAAACCAATGGAGACCACTGTTCCTCCAACGGAGCACCATCACCCAGCGTCAGGTTGTAATTCACATCCACAAACCGCGCAACGTTTTCGGCACGCTCAACGTAGCGGCTCATCCAATAAACGGATTCGGCAACTCGACTAAGCATGGTTCACCGCCGATCCTGACTTGCTGTTGGCAGCCGATTCAGTCTTAGTGTGTGAAGCCGATTCACTTGCCGAATTTGAATGAGGCGCGTTCATTTGACTGGGAGCCCGCAACACCCACGTGTCCTTGCTGCCGCCCCCTTGAGACGAATTGACAATCATCGACCCTTCACGCAAAGCCACGCGAGTCAAACCTCCCGGCAGCACATAGGTGTCCCGACCATGAAGCACAAATGGACGCAGATCCACATGCCGCGGGCAAAGCTTGTCACCCGAAATCGTCGGCACCGTGGAAAGTTGTAGCATCGGCTGAGCGATATAGTTTCGAGGGTTTGCGCGAATGAGATCGGCCGCTTCTTGCAACTCGGCTTTCGAAGCCTGAGGCCCCATCACGATTCCGTAACCACCCGATTCATTGACCGGTTTGACCACCAATTGGTCAAGGTTCTCCAACACGTGCTGACGCTGCTGATCGTCAGAGCACAAAAACGTTGGCACGTTCGCCAGCTCTGAATCTTCACCCAAGTAGTATTTGATAATCTGAGGAACGTACGCGTAAACCGCTTTGTCGTCCGCCACGCCAGTCCCCGGAGCGTTCGCGATCGTCACGTTTCCAGCGCGATAAACATCCATCAAGCCAGCAACGCCCAAAACCGAATCTGGGTTGAAGTGCTGCGGGTCCAGAAAGTCGTCATCAATCCGGCGGTAGATCACGTCAACTTGTTTCAAACCCCGCGTCGTACTCATGAAGACGTGGTCATCCATGATCACGAGGTCCGATCCCTGCACGAGCTCGATCCCCATTTTTTGAGCCAGAAACGTGTGCTCGAAATAGGCCGAGTTATAAATTCCGGGCGTCAATAGGACCGCCGTCGGAGACTCAACTCCCGCCGGTGCACACGCCAGCAGCGTATCCAACAATCGCTCGGGGTAGTCATCCACCGGAATGACATCCATCCCGTTGAACAAACTGGCAAGCGTCCGTTTAAGCACCTCACGATTTTCCAAAACGTACGAGACCCCCGACGGACACCGGAGGTTATCTTCCAGTACGTAAAATTCGCCGTCGCCACCTCGAATCAAATCCACGCCCGAGATATGACACCAAGCTTTCTCTGGCGGATGGAAGCCCACCATCTGCTTGCGGTAGGTTTTCGAGCCAAGCACCAAGTCCGCAGGAACAATCCCGTCTCGAATGATCTTTTGATCGTTGTACAAATCGTCAATGAAAAGATTCAAAGCTTGGACGCGCTGCTTGAGTCCTTTTTCAATTTGAATCCATTGCTGGCCGTCTACGATTCGAGGAAGCAAATCGAAAGGCCAAATTTTCTCTGTGCCTTCGTCGTGCCCGTAAACCGTGAACGTGATGCCGAGGTTTTGCAGCAGCAACTCGGCACCACTTTGGCACTTCAGCAACTCCTCGTCCGAAAATTCTTTCAAACGATCCGAAAACGGAGCACAAATCGGCCGTGGCTCACCCGTGGCAGCAAATGTTTCGTCATAACAGCCCGGCAGTGGCGAATACGCTGAATAATCCATAAGGCTTCGGATTTCACGGAAGGAGGATACTTTCTAGCCACAGAACTGAGTGACCCGCCAACGGAGCGCCCGACAAAGCGGTCATTCGTCCAAACTGCAACCTCCACTGTAGCAAACCCCGAGCCAACGTCGCTCACTATTCTGACCGTTAAAAACCAACGTCCAACGCGGCTATTCCGCAATCGAAAAGCGTCACTTTCGCGTTGCACGAATTGCACCCGTGACCATCGCTTAGGTCCAATTAACAACCCAAATATCGATAAAACACGCAACCCACCCCAACCGGGGGATCGTTTTGTCCGTTGCCAACTCTGAAAAAAAATTTGAGGCAGGCAAACCTTTTTGAGTTGTCGTCGCGTCAAGCCGACTTAGATTGCAGCGCTGCTCCGATATCGAGCAAGCAACATCAGAGAATCCGCGCGGGTGGAGGTGGTTAACCGTGAGCACTCTTGCTTATTTGACCAGCCGAGTATCCGGGAACTGAGACACCCACCCAAACCAGAACACGTTGTGCGAAGGCATTCGCTGGAGAGACCGATCGCCCGCCACCAGTCGATCCTCTAACACACGCCACTTCCTACCAGCGGCATCAGTCGCGGTGTCCGTTCCATTCCAGGATGCAAATTTGACATCGTCCGCCGCGTAGGCACGACTGGTGCCGTCATCATCGCCAAGCACGACTATCTTCACTTCGCCCAACTGATCGTGATGAACCCGCTGCTTCGCCATCCACTTGATCGCAATGGCAAGCTGTTCCTTCTCATCGCGCAAAGCCAATACTTCGTCCTTGTTCTTCAACCGATCGTCCAATTTCGGCACGGTGAACATTAACTTGTCGGTCGCGAAGTAGTCATGATACGCAACGCCCTCGCCATAGTCGCGGCGGTGCCCTGTCTCCAAGGAAAGCACCTTCGTATCCGGGTGACGTTTCTTCCACTCCCCCCAAGTCGACGTCACGACGTATCGCCGATTCAATTTGATCCCTTTTCCAACCAATGGCCCCACAACGGGTTCGCCATGAAGCGTCGACCAGCACGACTTCGTTGCATGATCGTACATGACCTTGTTGGATCGATAGAGAAACCCGCTGGTACCAAGTTCGTGATGCCGTCCGTTAAATTCTGTCTGATAAACTATCAGCGCCCCGCAAAGCGTTCAGTAGACGCCACACACGGACTCGCCGCCAATCGTGTCTTTAAACATTTCATGCCAAGCCAAAATTCGCTTCGGGTAACATCTCGCGTCGCCGTTTAGCTCAATCCCAAAAACGACATCTTTGTCACCAAGATATTTTGCATCCGCCGCGCGAAGCATCTTCGGATTCTTCAGCGGTGGAATTCCGTCTCGCACGACACCGCCCCAACGAATTTCATCTAATCGAATCGTAGCGTTGTCCGTGTCTTGAAAATACTCGGCGAACCGCGGGTCCAGCCGCTGATAAAATGACGCCTTGAACTGTCCGTACTGCGGATGAGGTTCATACTGCTGGCTCCAAAGCCACTCATACCACTGATCGATATCGACGCCATGTTTTTGGCCGGTTTTTGACTGCATCAACTCAATCATTGCAACACGTTGTCGAGGCGGCAAAAATCTTATCGACTCCAGCATGATCGGCACGTACGAAACATCCCACTTCCGATCAAGCTCGTTGATGCCCAACTGAAACCGTTGCGAACCCGTGTTCAGCATTCTTAGGAACAATGCCACATCCACCAATTGCTTTGTAGCTTCACCTCCAACCACCGTTGATGCTTTCTGAACGCCTCCTCCATCGACCGTCGCCGCCCACGTGGCATCACCCTTATCCAATTGCGTGGAAAACCAGCCGGCACAAAACGCACAGACAATCAACGAGAAACAGCTCGCACCGATGACCGCCGCAATCGTTTTTCTCACAGATGAAAACATAGTCCGCTCCTGTTGATGGCCACCTGCCCAAATAAACGAAACGCCAACTCCCGTTCGCCGCAGATTCATTTAATCAGACGCATACTCGAGCAACTTCCTCCTCGACCGCCACTCAAGAAATTTAAAGAACTCAATATAACTGCCCCTTCGAAGTGCTTCGGTAATCGTTTATACCGAATCGGCACATGTTTATCTCACCAGCGGACGGAGCAGCGTCTTCCAAACCTCGTTTCATCAAAACCCGGCTTAGCCCTCATGGCTGCGAAGCGACCTCGGCAACCTCACGCAAGCGGTTACCAATTCCAAACAATCCTCGCCGAAAGGCTTTTCCCGTCGAGACAAAGTGCGGTGAGCTCTCTAGCCGTCCGATTTTAACGGTGCGCTCACATTTTTAGACGAAACGACCGATGCGAAAAAACGAAGCTGCAATCCCGCCGTGCAGGTACTCGGATCGTTTCCGAGGAGCCATGGCGGTTGAATTGACTCAGTCGCTGAAGCAATCCGCCAACAGGTGTTTTGGTTCCCGAAAGATTGATTGGAAAGAGACCCGCATCGCGCCAGAAACGGATGCTCGGCTCACGGCGCTGTTTCATGTACCTGATTGCAAAAGATGCGACTCACGCTGAGCAATTGAGGAAGCAGTTAGAGAGCGATCCCTCCACCGATCGAGCACGTTTCGTTGACATGAGCATTTCGCGCACCGGCCTGCAAGTGACTCGCAGTTGACGTCAAAAACTGAGGTGAGCGAGAAGCTCTCAAAGCAAAACCGTTGCTTTAGCTCTCTCAAACTACGCATCAATTTTTTTGGCGATCAACCAAAACACGTCGTCCAAAAAATACGGCGCCTTCAATGACTTGGGGACCAGCGAAAGCGGTGAGGTCGCGATACGACCAACGGTTGATTCGCGCATCGAGTGCCTCAACAGAGAGGCTCCGTTTCCAACAGAGATCCATTTGGTAGGACGTCCTCGATCAATCACCTGAAAGCCACATCGATTCAGAATTGAAGTCAGGTGCTTCGGCGTATACCAATGCAACACCGATGGCGGATTGTATTGGTGCCAGTGCTTTCCCAAAGCGCGAGCCGTCCAGCCGGCTCGGTTCCACGTTTCAATTAGTAACAAACCGTCGTCGCGAAGCAGCTGGTGAATTCGATTCAAACCATCCGTTGGTCTCCGCAAATGCGAAATCACCTGAATGAAGGTGGCAGCGTCGAAAGACTTTGGTTTCAAATAGCTGGCTTCCTCTAGCGTGCCCGTATGAACGTGGACTCCCGGAAATTCATTCGCGTGGCGGGCCATGGCCGGGTTTGGCTCAATGCCAACACCATCCCAGCCCCCGTCAACAAAACCTTTGAGCAAGAACCCCGCGGCCGCGCCGACATCCAGCACTCGACCGGGTTGGACATGACCTCCCAGACGCGCTGCGTACTTTTTACCCTGCGCGAAAAGAATATCCTGATGTTCCAAGTAATCGTCGTATCCACCACCGCCATTCTGGAAATACGCGTCCGAGTAAGTCGTCTGGACGTAATCACTGGCTTGACCACACTCGCAAAACAGATGCGAACACGATGTGCATTCCATCAAGTCGTAACCGGATTTACTCCAAGCATGACTGGCAGCGGCCGAGCAAATCGGGCAAATCGTTTGAGTGGCAATTACAGACATGACTCCGTTGTAATTTAGTTTCCGCCCAGAATCCACTTTTTGAGCCGAGTTTTCCTAGCAGATTGGCTTGTTGCAGGAAAATTGACGTAAAAATTCGCAAGCTGTCGCCTCCTCATGCCACGATTTTTTTTCAAGGAGGCGGCGACGCTACCGGAAAACGGCTGAGTTTTCTCTGATTCAATACGAGTTGCGACAAGCCAACGGTGGCCCAACCGTTTCGCCCACTCGCGTGCTCCCCAATATGCTCCCGGACTCCTGCTGTGAGCGGGAAATTTAAAAAACTGCCAGCGAACTTGACGCCAAGGTAATTGAAGCAGAAGAGTTAGAACAAAAAGAAAAGCCCCGAGGAAACATTGCTTTCCCGGAGCTTTCATCAGTCGGGCTGACTGGATTTGAACCAGCGACCTCTACACCCCCAGTGTAGCGCGCTACCAGACTACGCTACAGCCCGTAATCTCTGCACCGATTTTACGTCATTCATGCGGCCAGTTCAACGGTGGTTCATGAGACGTGGCACTGCGTTTGGCTGTCGACTTGCTAAATTAATGCCATGAACGAAATCGATACAGACTGTGCCAACGAGGCGTCCGAGTGTTGCTCGCCTCACGACGCGACGCCCGAAACATCGCTGCCGCGCGAGCGAAGGCGGCAGCGGCCATGGGATGACGCAAATCTTGAAGAACGCTTGGCCGAAAACGGATCGGCAGGGCAGGGCGATGCGAACTCGCTTGGCCCACGTATTCCGAGACGCTGGGATCGACTGCTGCGTCTGGTCGGAGACACGGGGCTGCGAAAACTCATGGAGGCTCATGTCACCGTTTTTGGACTGGGGGGAGTCGGCAGTTATGCCGCCGAAGCGCTGGCTCGTTCTGCGATCGGTCGCCTGACTTTGGTCGACTTCGACGACGTGTGCGCAACGAATGTTAACCGGCAACTTCAAGCGTTCCCGGGGACGGTCGGGCAGTCAAAAGCCAACCTAATGGCCGCCCGCATCAAGGCAATCAACCCGGACGCGCAGGTTGATCCCGTCCAAGCATTCTACGATCTTGAAAATTCAGCCGCATTGCTGGCACCCCGGCCGGACTTTGTGATCGATGCCATCGATAATGTGACGGCCAAGCTGCATCTAGTCACAACTTGCCTCAAACAAGGGATCCCGATCGTGAGCGTGACCGGTTCGGGTGCTCGGCTTGATCCAACACAAGTTCGAGTGGCCGACGTGAGCCAAACGAAGCACGACCCGTTGGCTCGGGTGCTGCGAAAAGAACTGACCCGGCGTGGCTTTGATGCTTCCCAAACCGTCGGACTGCCGGTCGTGTTTTCTGAAGAAGAGATCCGGCAACCTGAAACACCCGACTGGGACGCGGATGGTTTTCGTTGCATCTGCCCTCATGCCGAAGATTCGCCTCACGCGTGCGAGAAACGCCGAATCATTTATGGCACGGCGGGTTTTGTCACCGCTGCGTTTGGGATGGCTGCAACGTCGGTGGTGGTACGAGGAATCACGGAAAACTAACATTGCTTGGTCGCCGAAACTTGTTCAACGTTGGCACACAATCATTCAAACCCCACAATACAAATAAGTAAATCCTTCATGTCATCTTCTCACTTTGCCGATCGCCTGAATCAAAAGATCAAGCAAACAAAATCTCCGTTGGTGGTTGGGCTCGATCCTCGTTTTGACCAACTGCCGGCGACGCTGAAAGTTAGCGTATCGTCGATCGAAACAACACAAGAAGACCGGGCTCGGATTACGGCCGAGTTCTGCAAGGGCGTGATCGATGTCGTCGGACCGCTCGTGCCAGCCGTAAAACCTCAGGCCGCATTCTTTGAACAGTTAGGGCCGCTTGGAATGTTGGCTTTAGCGGAAGTCGTTGACTACGCTCACGCAGCAGGACTGATTGTAATCATGGACGCGAAACGAGGTGACATCGGATCAACGGCAGCGGCTTATGCGGACGCATTTTTGGGACGCAAGCCCGCCAGCGTTTGGGGCTGCGATTCGCTAACGATCAATCCGTACCTTGGCGACGACAGCCTGACGCCGTTTACTAAAATTGCGACCGAGCGAGGGGCAGGATTGTTCGTCTTGGTGAAGACTTCGAACCCGGGTAGCAAGACTTTTCAAGAACAAAAAGTTGACGGGCAGCCGTTGTACGCCATGGTCGCCGATCACGTCCAAACGCTCGCAGCAGCCGACTTGGGGCAAAGCGGCTACGGAAGTGTCGGCGCGGTCATCGGAGCCACCCACCCGCAACAGTTGACCGAGCTTCGGTCCTTGATGCCCAACACGCTGTTTTTGGTTCCTGGCTTGGGGGCTCAAGGAGGCACCGCGGCGGACGTCGCCGGAGCGTTTGACGAGAACGGTTTGGGAGCGGTGATTAACAGCTCGCGAGCAATCATATTCGCATACGAGCGTGATCAGTTCGCGGGAGCCGGATCGTGGCAAGCCGCGATTGAGCAGGCGACGATCGAAACGAATCGGCAAATCGCTGAGAACACATCGGCCGGCAACCTGTAATGACGCTTCAACATCACATCGCAAGCTGCTAACCGAAGCGGGGATTCAACCTAAGCTAGTTTTGACATTGGTTTCAATTGCTGGGAGAACGAGGGTTGCCGCATACGAACCGATGGTTTTACTCTGTCGTTCTCGCACCTTTCAATTTTCCTGCGATTGGCAAAATGTCCGGTGAAAACAACTTTCGCAACCTACATTTTCGGGAGATCTGATCACCTTCGACCGTAAGCACGGCCGAGAACCCTACAGATTCCTCGACACATTCCTAATGTTAGTTTCCCTACCACTAAAGACCTTAAGTCAAAACATGTGATCCTTTGCGGTGTGACTTTTCCGTTGCGGGTGCTACAATTACGCGGTCTTACTTACGGGTTGCGTTCCATTGCAACCGGTTTCATTATTTTTCGAGTACCCTCCTTATCATTCTTTCTAAGGCTTTTTCCCATGTCCAAAAAACAGTTTCATCGCGTTAAAGGTTTCACGCTGGTCGAGTTGCTAGTCGTGATCGCGATTATCGGTATCCTGATTGGAATGTTGCTTCCTGCTGTCCAGCAAGTTCGCGAAGCTGCACGTCGATCTCAGTGTCAAAACCAGATGCGACAGATGTCTCTGGCAATGATCAACTACGAAAGCGCGAACCAGCACTTTCCAGCTGGCGTTGAAGGAATGCCGTCCGGTCCCGGCGTTACCGATACTCAGATCTTGCTAGGAAAAGGGTTTAACTGGAGTACGATCATCCTCCCATTCATGGAGCAAAATGCTATTTTTGATCAGCTATCGAGTGTGTCTGATTCGTTCACCGTCCCTCGATCATTTGATCCCTCAATCACGCCAAGAGTTTATCTCGAGAATCAAACTCTGCCCGTTTTCATTTGCCCTTCTTGCCCATTGGAGCAGATCAATACAGTACGCGGAGGAATGGATTCGCTTGAACAGGGTGGAAACTTCGCAGGAAAAAGTAATTACGTTGGTGTTGTAGGTCCTAAACTACCCCATGATCTGCGCGAAATTGACAACGCATCGGAGTACACGATTGACGGTTCCACACAATCGATCGCAACGGACGATCTGAGACTCGATTTCGAGTTTCCCGGGATCTTATTCCACAACTCGGATGTTACCTTTGGCGACATCACTGATGGATCCAGCAACACGTTCTTGGTGGGCGAACGCGATGGTGCCGATGGCGAAACACCGAGTGGCCAGTCGTTTACACGCGGTGCCGGTTTATGGTGTGGGACGCGTCGAGTCCATTGGTTGAACTCCTCGCTGGGGCCGACGGACGGTCGCGTTGGATACAACCTTAACTCGGCGTATGTTGATTCAGGTGCGGGAATCACTCGTGACCAACAGCAATGGGTTCCATTTTCAAGCAGCCACCCCGGCGGTGCTAACTTCGGCCGCGCTGATGGGTCGGTTACGTTTGTGCCAGATTCTATCAGTGCCGACGCGTACGAGTTTGCAGGCACTCGCAATGGCGGAGAGGTCAACGTAGAATTCTAAACCAAAACTTGTTGGTTCTCGTTTGCAATCTGCTCTTTGCTTAACAAAACCATTCGACGGTGCGACCGAACAGTCGCACCGCTTTTTTGTGGCTTGAATGCCTTACAATTTTTTTCTCGATTTCAATCATTGGTTCCAAAAGATGAAACGACGTGCCATCACTTCTTTCGCAGCTTTATCCGTTTTGTGCATCGCATTCACTGGCTGTGGCGGTGGTGGCGACTTTGGTTACGTCGAGGGAACCGTTACCTTAGATGGAGATCCCCTTCCTAACGCCTTGATCGGCTTTTACCCGTCAGGTGGGCGAGGCAGTATTGGTTCGACCGACAGCGAGGGACATTATTCGTTGCGATACACGGCCAATCAAAAAGGTGCCTCCGTTGGCAGCCACAAAGTGACCATTTCAACTGCGATTGAAGAAGTCAAGGCCGGCGTCTACGAGAGAACTGGAGAAAAACGGGAGGCTGTAGCAGGTCGGAAGGAAATGCTTGACAAGAAGTATCAAGATAGGCAAAGGACGCCTCTGACCGCGACGGTGAAGCCCGGAAATAATCCGCCCATCGATTTCAATCTAACCAGTGAAAAATAGGGCTAGCGGTGCTTGACTCCGCTGGCTGGGCTTGAGAGCCAACGTAAAGTCGCGAAACTGGACCAACCAAGCCGAGCCGGCACATTATCTTTCCGCGTAAGATTTCGGGACGGACTGGCTAGACGGCACGTTTTCGTTCAGATTCAGCAGGTTCCCACGTTGGATCGGGCCAAACACTTGCGTGACCCCAGATGGCCATCTGACTGAAAGTTGGGAAACCGTTTCGGCTTCACCGATCCCAACCAGCATCGTGTCGCTGTTCTGCGCAGCAAAGCCCTCGCCACAACGGAACTCGCGTAGAATCGTTCGACCGTTGTCAAGCGTTAGCTTTACGGTTGTCCCGTATCCGTCACGGTTGGAAACTGGCCCGGAGGCAGGTTCTTGGGTCGCCGAACCCTCGAAACGCAAAGCGACAAAGTTGTGGTTGTCATCGATCTGGTTTTCAAAGATCTGCAACAACGGAGCGTTTGCGTTGCAAAGGGCGATATCCGGTCGACCATCGTGATTAAAATCGCCAATCGCAAAGGCTCGCCCGTCGCTGATTGAATCAAGCCCTGACAGGATCGAGCGTTCTTGCAGATTGCGCCCATTACCGCTGGGGCGGTTGTGATACCAACGATTCCGCTCTTCACCACTGAACGATTGATTGATTGGATCGTCAATTTGCCCGTGGTGGGTTCGTCCTTCCCATGAATCCTGATTTCGAACTGCCGTGTCCAAGTTTTCGTCAGTACGCACGACCGTGCGCCAATATTGACTTCACAAATCGGTGTGGCAAGTAATTTCTTGCGGAGCCGTATAGAAACCGCTCGCGACGTACAGGTCCAGCCAACCGTCGTTGTCGAAGTCACAAAACTGACCGCCCCACGACCAACCGGCTTTCGTGACTTGGATGTCGGTCGGTCCCTCGCCGGAAACCAAATCAAACTTTCGCCCATGCTGGTTCTTGAAGAGTCGATTCCCATTGGCAGACAGCAGATAGCGTTCATCGAGCTCGGCCCGCATTTGGCCAATGATTCTTTTGCCCGCCTTGCTGTACATATTTGACACGTACAAATCCTGCCAACCATCTCCGTCGTAATCGCCCCAAGTCACGCCCATGCCGTACCCTCGCATCGCTTTTTCACCAACGCGTAACGTCACATCGGAAAACCCAAGCTCTCCATCGTTGCGAAATAAATAGTCAGGAGCAAAATCGTTACTCAGGTACAGATCAACGTCCCCGTCTTGATCGTAGTCAGACCACGTTGATTGAAACGTGTTGGCCCACACCTCTTGTATCACGGCCGACTTTTTGAACTTGCCGCCGCCAACGTTCTTCAACAGTCGGTTTGGAGGCCCCGGACGATCGAGCCATAAATCTGCAGGCGACGCCTTGGTGAACCAATCGATCAAGGCCTCAGCATGAGGCAGAGGCATGAACTTGGCCGCCGTTTCGACGTTACTTATATGCGATCCAATGGAAGTGTAACTGCACAGATACAAATCGAGCTGTCCATCATTGTTGTAGTCGGCGGCAGAGGCGGAAGTAATGAAGCCCGGCAACGGGCCCGCAATGTTCGCTTTCGTTCGGTCGACAAACTTTCCGTCTTCGTTAACCAACAAGAGTGATGATTCAAAACAACGTCCGAGGAAAACATCTTTGTCCCCGTCGTTATCAAAGTCAGCGAAAATCGCACAGCTCGTCAGCCCAATATCCAACCCATAACGTTCCGCTTCGTTTTTGAAGGTCCCGTCTTGTTGATTAACAAATAATCGATTTTTCTCCCATCGTGTCATCAAATACAGGTCGTCCCAACCGTCACCGTTAATATCGACCATGGAAACTGACGGGTGACACATCGTGGCGTCGGTTGAGAAATATGGTTCCAGCTCGGGATAGGGAAGCTCTAGTTTTTCTCCTCGAAAACTTCGAATAATAAACTGATCGTGCGCCGGTTTTAAAAGCGATGGCTGCTCTTCGACAGGAATTGCCGAAGTCGTCACATCTCGAAACATGAGCTGATCACGTTCCGAAATTTGGAATTCCGGTTGCTCCCAATCGATAACTTTCCAATCGCTCGCGACTTGCTCACCATTGCTTTCGGCGGCCCACACAACTTTTTGCTTGGTTCGGATCGCGCTCCAGCGGCCAGACTTTGTCGTGGCCAAACCTTCAAAGTTAACCTGCGTTTCAAATCGGCTGGGATTGTTTCGCGAAAACTCCCCCGCCACAAAATTGAATTTCGCGTGCTCGAACGATTGCATTTGATCGAGCAATGGTTGCCAGCCCGAAACGGCCGCACCATCCACCTCCGGCCCACGCCGCGAGGTGACTTGTTCACTGTAAGTGTTCAGCTGGGGCGTCAGTTGAAGAATCAGATTCTCGGCGCGGTTGAGTTCGCTGACCCACGCAATTTCCCCAACTTTTTTCAACGAACCGGCTGGGGTTGTTGGAGAGCCGGCATCCTGCCCGCAGCCTAATAGAAAATGAGCGAGGACTAGAACTAAAAATCGTGCAGCGTGCACCGACCGCCCGTCTGATAGAAAAAAGGTGCTGTTCATCACAGAATTCTAACCATACCAATCAGCGGGGGCACCACTACAAAACTGTTTACTGCCGGCTATGCTATACTCAACAGCAATTCAAAGAAACCGGTTTCATTCGATCTACGACCGTATGGGCAACCGCATTAGTCGACGACATTTCCCGACGGACATTTCTGAAACGTTAAGCGAGCATTCGATGATGAAGCGAGTTTTACATCCCACAGTACTCGTTCTAATAACAGCCCTCCTGCACCACCCTGCGACTGCCACGGAGCCAACTTCCCACGGGTCCATCCAAGTCTACACCACCGCCAAAGATACCGACCTCAGGCTGACGCTGGGCGATCCTCTGGAACTGCGTCCGGCCGTTCAACCTCTAGAGACCGAGATCGCGATTTTTGTCAATCCAGAGAATCTGGATCAAACGGTGCTGGGCTTTGGAGGAGCAATCACTGACGCCAGCGCTGAGGTTTACTCACGGCTTGATCAAGCGACCCAGCGAGAGTTCATGAAGGCGTACTTTGATGCGGAAAATGGACTGGGCTACAGCTTGCTGAGAACAACGATTCACAGCTCAGACTTTGGTAGCCGCAGCTACACCTATGTCGAAGAGGGTGACAAGGATCTGAAAACCTTTGACATTGCTCCCGACAAAGTGAATCGTATTCCGATGATCAAGGAAGCGATCGCGACAGCGGGTGGCAAGCTGACAACGTTTGCCAGTCCGTGGAGTGCCCCGGCGTTCATGAAGGACTCCGGTAACATGCTGCAAGGCGGAAAACTGCTACCAGAGTTCCGTGACGCATGGGCAACGTACTTCACCAAGTTCATCCACGCATACGAGGCCGAAGGCATTCCCATTTGGGGTATCACGGTTCAAAACGAACCGATGGCAACGCAGCGGTGGGAATCCATGATTTATACCGCGGAGGAGGAACGAGACTTCTTGAAAAACCACCTTGGGCCGATCCTGCAGAAGGAAAATCTGGGGGACAAGAAGATCATCGTCTGGGACCACAATCGTGATCTGGTAACTCATCGAACGAATACGATCCTTGGAGACCCCGAAGCTGCCAAGTACGTGTGGGGCGTCGGCTTTCACTGGTACGAAACTTGGACGGGGGGCGAACCTATGTTCGGCAATCTGGCCGAAATTCATCGGGCGTTCCCCAAGGTCAATTTGCTAGGAACTGAATTCACCGTCGAAGGTTTTGACAAGGCTCGCTACCAACATTGGCCCAACGCCGAGCGTTACGGGAACTCGATCGTGAACGACTTGAACGCAGGAGCAAGCGGTTGGACCGACTGGAATATTTTGCTTGATGATACAGGAGGCCCCAATCACGTTAGCAACTTTTGCTTCGCGCCGATTCATGCAGACCGCGAAACTGGCAAACTGATTTACACGCCCACATATTACTACCTTGGTCATTTCTCAAAATTCATTCGCCCCAACGCTCGGCGTGTTAGTGCGGTCAGCAGCCGCAGCGTTTTGCAAACCACCAGCTTCGTAAACTTGAATCAGGAACTGGCAACCGTGGTGTTGAACTTGAGTGACGAAGCAGTCAGCTACCGACTTTTCATTGGCAGCCAAGAGACAAGCGTCACGATCCCCGCTCGAGCCATGCAAACCTTGCTGCACCAACTGCCGGGTGGATGGACGACTGATTTCTTTGACGACTTTGACACATTCAATGCTGACAATTGGCAGGACCAGATGATCTGGGTAAACAATGAAAAACAATGTTATGTCCCCGACAACAAGTTTGGCACTCGAGAGGTCAGTGATGGCACTTTGAAGGTGAAGGTCGTGAACATCGGTAACAAGCAGGCGTGTGACAATTGCGACAAAAAAGGTGACCAACATCCGGAAACCGAATACGTCGCCGGTCGCATCTGTTCAAAAAACAAAAAGGAATTCGTCAAAGGTCGTTGGACGGCGCGGCTAAGAACGATCGGCAATGGCAAGGATGGCATGTTCCCAGCGTGGTGGATTCTGGGTGCCCAGAACAATGAGCCGCCTGTTCAAGAGCCAGACGAGAACGTCCCGTGGCCGCTGACTGGCTCGGGCGAGATCGACATTTTTGAACACTACGGCGCTGGCGAAGCTGACCACTTCACAACCGGTGCGATCAAGTGCGTTGGTCGTGACAACGGCGACTGGAAGACTTTGCGAACTGGGATCGAAACCACACTTGATGAGTACCATGAGTACTCGGTCGAGTGGGCGGGTAGCGACCTAGTCTACCGCGTTGACGGGGCTGAGGTTCATCGAAATGTGGGCGAAGGCGACAACTACCCGGAGCCAATGTTTGCCATCCTGAACTACGCAAAGATCACTGACGCGCCGATGACAGGCGAATGGGTGATGGAAGTCGACTGGGTGAAACATGAGTTCTGGGACGGCTCGGTCAAATCGCAAAACATCCAGCCTCCGGCCAATTTGAAGTTGATCGAAAGCGACGGCGGTGTGCAACTCAATTGGGACGCGACTGACGGGGAAGATATTCGTTACAACGTCTACCGCGCCACCGAATCTGGAAAACGAGGGCAATGTGTTGCTGAAGATCTGACGGACACCACTTTTACAGATTCGCCAGAGAACTCGGATCAACGCTATTTTTACTCGGTAACCGCCAACAACGACGCAACGGAAAGTTATCGCAGTGATCAAGTTCTCACGGCTCAGCAACCAATCGCAGTTCCCTCGCGAATTGAGGCAGAGTCGTACGCAGCCGTAGAAGGAGCTCAAACAGAAGACTGCGGTGATTCCGGCGGCGGTAAGAATCTTGGCCACTTCGATCTGGACGACTTTGTTGAGTACGAAATTCGAGTCGACCAAGCCGGTCAGTATACGATCGACTACCGTCTAGCCTCTGAAACCGGCAGCGAGGGATTTGAAGTGCTTGTTGGCGAAAAAGTCATCGACAAACAAGCGGTCCCAAAAACAGGAGGCTGGCAAACTTATCAGACTCAATCCAGTCAGAGTTTTTCTTTGAGTGAAGGCCAGCACAAACTACGTTTTCGCTCGGTCGGCAACCAGTGGAACCTCAACTGGTTTGAAGTAAAAACTCAGTAACCGTGAACAGTAGCCAAGCCGCCCCCATTCCACAGATTGATCACCCAAGGCGACTCAAAAGAAATCCAGATGGGATTAACAAGATGAACAGGATTTTTTCATGCAAAACATCCTGTCGATGATGTTAATCCTGTCCAAACAGCAACTGCTGCACCGCTATTTTTTACCCGCTTGATCGATTTTCTTCTGCGCGAAAGCGATCTGTTCCTCGGACAGCGTTTCAGCAAGCTGTTTCAATGCCTCGGCCGCCTTGGGGTAAGCTTTGGCACCGTGAAGTAACACGTATGCCCTCACCGGATCCGGCTTGGTGCCAACCCCATTCTTGTAGAGCATCGCAAGTCGGTAGGCACCGACCGGGTCACCCAATTTAGTCGCCGTGCTGTACAGCTGGCCGGCACGATTGATGTCTTTCCCGATCACGTCTCCGTTTTCGAATCTCTCACCTAGCAGAACCATCGCTTCGGTAGAGCCCGCTTGACTCCCACGCGTCAGCCAACCGATTGCGGCAACGGGATCGGCGTCCACCCCTTTGCCTTCAAAGTATCGACGTGCCACGACCGCATTGGCCAACCCGGCACCTGACATCGCTGCCTGCCGAAAAAGTCGAGTCGACTCAAGCGCATTGGGCGACACGCCTACACCTTCGTCATAGCAGCGGGCCACGTGAAACGTTCCCATCGCGTTCTTCGCCTGATGCGCTTTTTCGTAATACCTGAATGCCTGCTTTTGGTTGGCACGGGTACCCAATGCTCCCTTTTCGAAAATCTCTCCAAGCCTCAATTGAGCCATCGAGTCGTTACTGGCGGAAGCTTGTTTGTAAAGTTGCATCGCCTCCGCTGGCGATTGAGTCTCTTTGATCAGTCCCAGCTTGACCATGGATGGGGTATGGTCGCCAGCAACGTTCTTATTGAGCAATTCGATTGCCGTTTCCTCTGACTTTTCAACTCCAAGGCCATCTAGGTACAGGTTTGCGAGCACATAAGTGGCTCCGATATCGTTTTTGTTGGCGTATTTTTCTAAGACAAGAACTGCTTTCGCAAAGTCGCCGGCCCGACACTGGGAAATGGCTTCACGCACCTCGATGATGCTGTAGTTTGCGGCCATTTCGTTAGTCGTCGAGTCTCGCGTGAAATTTACAACATCACGCGAGAACGCGGTTCGTTGGCAGACGATCGCGACAATCGCCACCAAGACGATTCGCGACACGTTGCTACCGATTCTGAACGAAGATCGAGTCACTCAGTTCCCCTGAAATATTCTGACTGGTCCATTGTTTACCGCGAAGACGATATCTGGTTTCCCATCATTGTTTGCGTCACAGACTTCAGTCGCCGTGACTGCCTCACGCACAGAGACCCCGCTTTTAAATGCAGAAACAGGGCTGAACTGCCCCTGTCCGTTGTTGCGCAAAACTTGGCTGAGCCCACCATCGTATCGCCCCGTTTCGGCTTGAGGTCCGAAAAAGTTCTGGCCCAACACGATGTCTAAGTCACCATCGTTATCTAGGTCAGCAAGCGTGTTGGACCGCGAGGGAGCGATCTGGCAGATTCGTGGCAACGCTCGAAATTCGAACTTCCCGGTTCCATCATTGATGAACACGCCATGCTCGAACGTGTTGGTTTCAAACCGCGATGCGGCGTTCAGTTTATCGTCTCCGTAGACGTCCACCAACGAAGCTTTTCCAAAGTCGTGAAACGTTTTAAACTTCTCTCGAATAAACGGCATCGCGTTGGAGGAACAACTTCGTCCTCGTTCCGGGTAGCAGACATTCCCCTCTTGTTTCCCTTCAACGATATGAGATTTTCCACTGCCATCAAAATCGCCGTAGAAGACAACCATCGGTTTCTTCAAATTGGCTTTGTATTTGGTATTCAAGCCGACATTGGAGCCCAAGATATCGACATCCCCGTCACCATCGATGTCTCCGCAACTACCTGCGCCCCACCAACCGGTTCGCTTCGCCAACGCACCCGTATCCTTGGACAAACTCAGTTTCCCATTGTCATTGTAAAAGACAGCAATCGAATTCCATTCACGTGAAACGATTAGATCTTGCCAACCATCGCCATCGATGTCTGCCCAATTTGCATCTGTCACCATGCCTAAGTCGTCCAGCCCTGAAACAACATCGTTCGTAGCGACCACGAACTGCCCGTTCTCGTTCATCCAAATCTCGCTGGCGTTCGACAGTGGGTACTCGCCATTTCGAACGCGAGTCCCCAAAAACATGTCCACATCACCGTCTTGATCAAGATCGCAGATCGCAATCGCGCCCGTATTGGTGGCGGTATCGGGGAACTTGTCTGCCGCCAACTCAGTGAACTTTCCACTGCCATCGTTAAGAAAGATTGCGTTTCGCTGCAACGCGTCCCCCGCTTCAAACTCATAGCTCCCTCGCCCAACGATCAGGTCTAGGTCACCGTCTCCATCGAGATCCGCGAACTGCGCGGCGGAGTCTTCGGCAGCGGCATCTTTCGCGAAGACGGAACTCATCACTGGCGTGAAGTTGCCTCTGCCATCGCCCAGTCGAAGTTCCGCGATACTGCCTGCGGAACTGCCAACAAAAACATCGGCGTGCGAGTCACCATTCACGTCCGCCCAAGCCATGCAGGGCCCTTCGCTAGAAAGCTCATGCGGCAACAACAACTGTCGCCCAAAGTCATCGAAGTCATTTTCTTGATGCCACAGATCTTCCAACGCCAAAGATTCTTTGAACATTGGAGAATCCTCGACGGCGTCGGAGTCATCAACAGACTTATCCTGCGAACCTTGCGATTGCGCAATTTCATGGTGTTGATTGAGTTGCAGATCTTCGACAACCTGCCTTTCACCACCGGGCCAGTACACGATCGCACGGTCGACTTGTTCAAGCGTCCCCAAACCGAAATGCAAAATTGGCTGATCGTAAGAATGATAACCGACACCGGGCTGCAACTGCCGAATCCACTTCTGTTCGCCCGCGATTAATTCGATGGTCGCCCCGACTCCGAAACGGTTTGCGGTTACTCCCTTGAGCCCGATCGTCAACCAAGAATTGCCTTCACTCTTGTTCTCATAAACGGCAACGTTTTCCTCGAGGTTCATCACCACCAAATCTAGGTCACCGTCGCCGTCAAAGTCAGCCGTTGCCGCTCCGTAACTAGCACCAACATGATCGAGCCCCCAATCTTTGCTGGTGTCAGTAAACTTGAGTTCTCCCTCGTTGCGAAATGCGAGATTCTGCTCCTTCCGCATCTCGCCATCCTTAAAGAACTCCCACATGTGTTTTCCAACGAGCATGTCTTGGGTGATGGTAATGTCCGAGTGATTCATTTCTCGGGGGACGCCATTGGTCAGAAACACATCCAGCCGACCGTCAGAATCGAAGTCGTTCAATTTAACGGCCCACGTCCAGTCGGAACTGGAAAGCCCTGCTAGGAAAGCAGCTTCGCGAAACGTTCCGTTCGACTCATTCAAGTGCAACGCATTACGCATGTACTGCGGTGGGTTGGAGTTGTTGGCACGCTGCTGCTCCATGCCGCCCATGATTCCCATCGTCACTTTCGATTTGTAGTGACTGGTTGCCGCCATGTCGGCGACCATCAAGTCAAAATCGCCGTCGTTATCAAGATCGCCAAAGTTGGACCCCATCGAAAACCAAGTCGTGTGCGCCATGGTTTCGCTGACTCGATTGGAAAACGTACCGTCACCATTGTTCACGTAGAAGCGGTCCTCGGAAATAAAATCGTTGCACACGTACAGGTCGGAATCGCCGTCTAGGTCGAAATCGAACCAAGTGCACGACAGCCCGTCACCTCGCCCGGCAATCCCGGCTGTCTTCGTAACATCGGTAAAACGAGGGCGGCCTTGTTCGTCAGGCCCGTCGTTCCGGAACAGGTAGTCCGGCCGCCCCACCGGTTCTACTCCCCAATTGTCAAAATCGACTTTCCAAATGCCATAGTATCGCTCCAAGCCCGGCAACAGGGTCGGCACGCCCGGACGTTCAAACTCCACCGGCAGTTTCGATAGACCGCCTTCCGGCGATTCGACTCGGTTAGTCAGTAAATAAAAGTCGAGATCCCCATCGTTGTCGTAGTCGCAAAAATTTGCAAAGTGCGACGCGTCGGTGATGCCGATTCCGGCAACCGTCGCACATTCTTCGAATTGTACTTTTCCATCGGTCGATGCCTGATTGAGGAATAACTGATTGGGGGCTTCGTAATTGCACAAATAGATGTCCAAATCTCCATCGTTATCTACGTCCGCCAGAGCAACGCCCGACGCCCACGAGTCCTTTCCAACAAACGCTTGGCCCATGTCAGCGGTCACGTCCTTAAACTGAAAATTCGTGTTCGTTTGCAGGTAAACGGCATTGGAACCGGGCCCGTTGGCAAGCACTAAGTCAGGACGAGCGTCGCCATTTAAGTCTCCCGCTGCCAGACCACTACAGGTCATCCCAGAGTGGTACAGGTAGGCGAAGGCATGATCGGGAAGCAATCGGCTGATGAAATTGATACCGGTTTGCGAATCCTCAACACGGGCAAACAGAGTCTGTTTATCGTTGCCGGATTTTTCTTTGCCAATTTGATCTGACTGTTGAGCATCAACCGAAGCGGACCCGAGTACGCATGCGAAAATCGCGAAAAAGAGAAAGCCGTTTTTCATAGCAGAATGTTTGAGATTCGGGGTCTGTAAACTTGGCATATTTTCTGGTAATTGTTTTGCAAACCGCGTTTCAACGTAAGTCTACAGTTTAACATGCGGGCCGAGCGCACCAACAATCGTCGTCGTGAATATTTTTCCCAGCTAACACTGGCTAATTAACCCGTTTTCCAAATCGCGTGATGAGTCCATCAGTTTTTTGGCTGGCCAGGTCGAGCCAACAACTTTCTTGGAACAATAAACGCCTCACGCGCAAGAAAAAGCTCGGCATCGAGACATCGAAACCGAGCTATTAGTTTTCAATCCACATCAGCCAATCAGGCCTTGCAGAACATCACTAATCATTGGACATACCCAAATTCCCAACCAACGTAAATGCGTCGCCCAAAACGTTGACGACTCCATCAAAGTTAAGATCACCTTGAGTGTACACGGCGCCACTGTTGGTACCCAAGTTCCCGACCAGCGGGAACGCATCCCCCAAAACATTGACGGTTCCGTCGCAGTTTATGTCGCCTCGGATAGTTCCCGTCACGCCGTTTGGCATGGTGACAACCAAGGTTTCAATGTGCAGAAGGGCGTCAGCCAAGTCAACCGTGCCGTCGCCAGTCAGATCCCTGTCAGCCGGTGCTCCACCTGCGATCGAGCCAAACGTTCCTGCAAACAAGTCGACGTCATCGCAGTCGACATCGCCATCGCCATCAAAGTCGCCCGTTACCGAGCCCCCGGCCCCGGCAGTGACTACGATGTCAAATCCATCTGCCCCACCGACGTAACTAATCGTTCCCGTGTTCCCACCGCCAATGCTGACGGTCGAACCTTCAGCGATTCCAGTAAACGTTCCTGTCACCGCAGCGCTATTGTCGACCAACAGATACTCGGTTCCCGCAGTTGCCGACGCTGGGTCTGCTGACAAGTCCAACACTAGGTTAGAAGTACCGGGGCCAAACTCAGTGTTGCCGCTTGACACGACCGTTGTTACGCCACCAGAGTCCGCGGTCCAACTTACGGTACCGGTTGATGTGGCAGTTCCGGCAACTTGAACATTTACAGCAGAGACTGTCGCTGACGACCCCGTGATGTTCAACACCCCGTTACCGTCTTGACTGAAGCCGCCCGGCTCCAAGAGCCCACCAACTGCGAACAAGGAACCAGCCTGCGATACCGCGCCGGTTCCCGACACGTTAAGCGTTCCATTGCCTTCTTGTCCGACCGCAAAATTACCATTGTTGGCCGAAACCGAACCCGCAGAGATGTTGTATGTAGCTGTTCCGCCGGCACCAAAATTGGCGATTGCAACCCAGTTGTTCGAGGTCACGGTTCCACCTGTCTGATTAACGGTTGCCGTTGATCCTGCTCCACCCATGTTGATCCGGTCTGCAGTAACGGTGGCCATACCAGAAACTTCTAAAGTGCCAATGGAATTTTGTCCAACGTCAGCGACGTCGACATTTCCACCTGCGATGTTCAATCCGGCTGATGCCTCGAAGTTGGCGGAATCAGAAATGGAAAGAAATCCAGTTCCGCCGTTGAAACCGACTTGAACAAATGATTGCCCGACTGCCTGGGCGGAGCCTGAAAGGTTGTAAGTACCATTGCTTGTCGTTCCACCGACTTCGCCTCCAATCTTCATCCAACTGGCGGTCGTCAAAATTCCGGCAGTTTGATTTAGGGTCGCCGTGCCCGGAGCCGCAGTGCCCGTGTTTGCATCGCCGACCAGATTGACGTCGTTGACCGCCTGATCGGTTGCGAGCGTGACAGTAAACCCATCACCAATGTTTGCGTCTGCACCGGCGGGTACTCCCACGTCCCAGTTGGCCGCATCGCTCCAAGTCGACCCGTCGCCACTACCGGTAAATGTTGCTTGACCAAGCGCGAGCCCGGGCATCAACATTATGGCACCGGCGGCAATTAAAAATTTAAGCTGTTTTTTCATAGAACAATCTCTCGTTGAATATATGCGGCTCGAAAGCGTGAAACTGGTTTCAAGAAACCAATTCTAAGGTAACCAGCCACCCTTTATCAACCGATTAATGAAAAAAAATTGGAAGTTAACGCTACTGATCCCAAAGCACCGCGTTTCGCGTTGTTTATGGCCAAACAATGCCAAATAAACCGCCATCATTGCCGATCAAGCTCACCAAGCGAGCAACCGAATCGACGTCGTTCGGTGCCTCTACTCGCCACAAACAACAGGCGATCTACCCCGCAGGACTCGAAACGATGCTTCAACTTTGATCTTTTGGGTCGATCATTGGGCCTGAACGAAAGCGGATCCCGTGCTCGACGCTGGACGCTCGTTTGACGGCAGACGTCCCTAGCCGTTCGTGGATTGAGTCGAGCGTCTTGTCCAACTCACGCTGACGCCCCGATTCCTCACCGTCGAACAATTGCTGCTGCACCTTGCCGGGCTGACTAAGTTGACCAATCCCCATCCCAAGCAGCCGAACTGCTTGCTGTGACTCGGTCAGCAACCGATCAAGCATCGGCGCAACTTCACGCCACAACGCTTCGCTGGATGACTCTGGCTTTTGCATCGTGCATGAGCGACTAAGCGTACGAAAATCGTCGTACCTGATTTTTAACTTGACCGTACGACCAACGATCTCATGCCGCCGCAACCTGCGTCCAACCTGATCGGTCAGCTCTCGTAGCCACGCACGCAATGCATCCGCGTCATCAACATCATGGGAAAATGTCGTCTCGTGCGAAATAGACTTAGCGACGCGATCGGGTACAACCGGACGACTATCCAAGCCACGCGCCAATCGCCAAAAGTGATTCCCGTTGGCTCCAAACGCGTGGTCCAGTTGACTCTTCGTCAGGGAACGAAGTTGACCGACCGTATCAATTCCCAGTGGACGCAGTCGTGCCTCCGTCTTTGGGCCCACACCCCAAACTCGAGAAACACTTAACGGTTCCAAAAAATCATCGACGGCATCCGCCGGCACCACGGTCAGTCCATCTGGTTTTTCTAGATCACTGGCAACCTTGGCCAGAAATTTGTTAGGAGCAACTCCGGCAGAGCAGGGCAGATTCAACTCGTCGCGAATTGATTGCTTGATGGCCTTCGCAATCGTCACCCCGTCACCAAACAGCCTCTCGCTGCCGCTAACATCTAGGAATGCCTCATCAAGCGACAACGGTTCGACCAGTGACGTGTACCGCTGAAAAATCTCGCGGATCTTTCGCGACTCGACTGCATAATGGCTCATCCGAGGTTTTAGAAATACAGCATTCGGACAACGCTTTATCGCTTGGCGAGCAGGCATCGCACTGTGAACGCCGAACTTTCGAGCTTCATAGCTGGCTGCACAGACCACACCTCGCCCCGATGAGCTACCGCCAACGACCACCGGACGCCCACGCAATTCCGGGGCGTCACGAATCTCAACCGACGCGTAAAAAGCGTCCATGTCGACATGGATGATCAACTTCTTGCATTCCTACAACACGTTACCGCCATCGCACGTTGGCCACGACTTTCTAACAGAAAAGCTAATCACTAACAGTCTTGAAAAGCGAACGAAAAAGCCGCTGATCAGTTCCCCGCTGGGTCTGATGGCGAACAAGATCCTATCCGCAATCCGGCCGCGGATTACAGCCCTGTCGCCTAAATATTCCGCAATGCCTGAACAACCGTTCTGATCCATTCGGAAATTCACATGAATTGGACGCCCATTGGCTTGCAACCAAAAATGCGTCCTACGATTCCACGTCACGCATTTTCCGCATCAAGATCTTGAGTGCGGGCGTTTTCTGTTCATTCATTTGTTGATCTTGTTATGGCCATCGACCCAGATTTCGTTGACTACTACGAATTGCTTGAAGTTAGCTCGAACGCATCCACGGCGACCGTCGAACGCATCTTTCGCTACTTGGCGAAACGCCATCACCCCGACAGTTCCGAGCATGGAGACGCAAAGACTTTCTCGCAACTGGTCGAGGCGTACGAGACTCTGTCCGATCCTGCCGCCCGCGCTGAATACGATGCCGACTACGAATATCAGCGGGACCAAAACTCCGCACTGATGCAGGAAACGGGTCACTTGAGTAGTGACGCAGCAGATCGGCAACGCATGCTGTCTCTTTTTTACGCTCAACGCCGACGCAACATGAAGACGCCCGGAATTGGTACCGGCACGCTGGAATCGATGATGGGACTCCCCGCCGAAGTCCTCTATTTCCACCTGTGGTTTTTTCAGCAAAAGGGATGGGTCATGCGTGAAGAAAGTGGGCAACTATCGATCACTGCTGACGGGGTCGAGAAGGTCGAAGCAAACATGCAGGATCAGCAAAACATGGGACTCAAGCGAATCACTCAAGCTGGCCAGACTGCCGCGGCATCGGTGCCAGTACCACCTTCTCATAGTGCGGCGATCCCAGCGTCAGTTTAGCGATGCGGGTAGTGTTTATAGAGCCCGCGGCTTCCCAGCGTGTTGGTTTAGTCACAGTCGTCTTTCGCTCCAAGGCTGCAACCATTGAGGTTTTGACAGGAGCAACATGATTGACAGGATTTCTTGCACGCCAAAATCCTGTTCATCATGTCAATCCTGTCTGGATTTCTTTTGAGTCTACTAAAAGTTCCCAAAGGTTGGGCTCGAAACACAGAGCGACTGTGCCGCTCTGTGTTTTTCTTTTCCGTCCGTCGTTTGGCCCCCAATTTTACTCACAACTCGATAGGCTCGAGAAAAGGTGAGCTTGATTCGGGAAAGCTATGTGCTTTGGATGTGTTGCCGGCAAACGAAAGGTCAGTCAGATGAATTGCATCCTGTTTCCGCGCAAATCCTGTACGAACCGAACCCCGCAAACATGAAACCAAGCAGCACCGCCGAGCGTCGACAGGTCATAAAGAAGAGATAGACATCCGTGTTTTTTGGATCTACACGGGAAAACCGAAGTGCGGCTGAGAGGATTTGAACCTCCACGACCAGTAATAGGTCACTAGATCCTTAGTCTAGCGCGTCTGCCAATTCCGCCACAACCGCATGCTGTGCGAGGCCATCAGTCTAGGTAGCCGACTGGGCTTTGGTCAAGATGATGATCGCCCGTAAAAACCATCGAGCTAAAACGTTTTTCGGTCGGAGCAAACCGCCACGAAAACTTAAACGGCAAAACCGGCACGAACCCGCGTCTCTCCCAAAGAAGTCCGTTGGCTCCCGCCGATCTAAGACCTTGGCTTTGAAAGTTCGATCACTCGCCGTCGAAGGAAATTAGCTCGTTCAGCGCGGCAACAAACCGATCGCATTTGGCCCGATGAGCCGTTGGGGTTCTCGCAGGCCAACTGGGGCTCATGTCGATAATCTTCAGCTTGCCGCCGGTAGGATGAGGACTGCCTTCCTGCACCCGCTGCTCGAAACTGGCACTAGATTCTTCAAAACCGATCACCCAACCCGTCGCTGCGGAAAACGCGTCGATCACCTCCGCCGAAATCGGTGGCTCGACCTCGGGGGCAGCGTACGAATCAGCCTCGGGAGCCACAAACAGCCCCAACGCCGGTTGTCCCAACAAATTGGCGGCCCAAGCTTCAGTCGATCCGGTGTTCATTCCGTCCGTCGGTTCCACGATTAAGTCTCATCCCATTCTCAGTTTAGATTCTCAGCTCGGCCAATCGGCCAATCGAGCGAGTTCACGTCAGAATGTGGGTTATCCCGCGATCGAAAACGTTTCGGCCGTGGTTGAACGGCACAAAATCAACGTTTTGAATGTTAAAATGGGTCGATTGTGTCGTCTAACCGGATTTTGTGACAACTCATCCCGGTCTCGTCGCCGGGGTGACGATGTTGGGTCGGTTCGCAAAGTCTGACCCTTCGAACGGGTCACTTCTTCCGACAGATTGGAAGCGGTTCTTTCGCGGGAAAACAACGACATTTTGCCCCGGTTAACCCTTGTGAGCGATCGGGGATGTCGTTAAACTTTGCGATTCTGATTTGAGGACTTTGGGCCGATTCCAGCTGGATTCTGCTTCCAAAAATCCGCTCGCTACGGTGGCTCGATGTCGCAAGACATTGCGTTGGGCTGCCGCTACGCTCGGTAACCGTTTGATCTTATCGCGATGGCCCGCAAGGAATGTCGGCTGAACGCGGACTTGGATTGCTCGCCTCTCACTATGTTAAAACTGAAATGCCTTCGCAGGCTTGGAGAAGATTGTGCCCGGCACGAAATCATACAACCCGCAGACAGATACCGAACTCGGTGAAAAGAATTGGTACATCGTTGATGGCACCGACCAAATCGTTGGTCGCATGGCTTCCGATATCGCCACTGTTTTGATGGGCAAGCATCGACCTAATTACAGTCCGAACATGGACACGGGCGACTTTGTGGTCCTGACCAACTGCGACAAGGTCAAATTCACCGGTAACAAGTGGGCTCAGAAAGAGTACCGCTGGTACACCGGTTACACCGGCCAGCGCAGTGAAAAAGCATCTGATCGCATCCAGCGTCGCCCCGAAAAGGTGATGCACGATGCTGTACGTCGGATGCTGCCGAAGAACAAGATCGGCCGACAGATGTTGTCCAAGTTGAAAATTTATGCCGGCAGTGAGCATCCACATCAAGCGCAGGATCCTCAGCCGTTCACTTTCCATCGCTCCAACAAAGCGGCTCAGCAATCTTGATTGCTTGAGTCACGATAGAGCATCCCATCACTATTTGAATCTTAGAATTTTCTGATTTCATGGCAAAAGTAGATCAAAAAACGGGCGAAGCATTAGGCACTGGACGTCGTAAGTCATCGGTTGCTCGCGTTCGCGTCAAGTCGGGCTCAGGTTCGATCGTCATCAATGGCAAGCCATTGGAAGACTTCTTCTCAGTGCTGCAAGACCAGCGACACATCAAGGACACGTTGGCTGCCACGGGCACGACAGATGGTGTCGACGTTCGCATCACGGTTTCCGGCGGCGGAACGACTGGCCAAGCCGGTGCCTGCCGAATGGGGATCGCTCGTGCTTTAGTTAATTATGACTCCGAGCATTTCAACGCACTTCGCGATGGTGGTTTCCTCACACGCGACTCACGTATGAAAGAGCGTAAGAAGCCGGGTCTCCACGGTGCTCGTCGAAGCTCTCAGTTCTCGAAGCGTTAGAGCATCAACCGCAAAGTCGCCTTGCGACGATCAAGCAAACTCAAAAGCGTCCTGCTATGCAGGACGCTTTTTTTGTGGCTCTATTTTCATGGCGATTTATGGTTGCACTGACTAATCGCCCGCATGAACCAAACCGACTCACTCGCTACACGCCAACGCATTGACGCCAAGTCTCGGCCATCAACGCATGACCCGCCAAGGTCGGATGAACTCCGTCGGCGGCCCAGACTTGGGGATCGGTCCCTGCCTCAATCGCCGTTTCGAACATTTTTTGAAACGGAACCCAAATCGCTCCCGCGTCCTTAGCAACATCAGCCGCCACCTGGCGACGTTCGTCGAACTCCGGGAACCATGAATCCTCGACCGCTCCGCAACGCAACGCGAACGGCTCACAAATCACAAGCTGAACTTTCGGAAGTTCGGCCCGAGTCTGTTCCAGCAAATCGGAAAATCCCTTTCGATAGTCTTCCACCGTTCCATCGTACCGCCCGGCCATCTTGTGCCAGATGTCATTGACTCCCACCAAGATGCTCAGCACATCTGGCTTCATCTCGATGCAGTCTTTCTTCCAACGCTTTTGCAGATCGGGAACCTTGTTGCCGCTACTTCCTCGATTGAAGAACTTGAGCTTCTTCGTCGGGTGCTGACGCAACAATTGCCCGGCGATCACAAATGGATAGCCGTCGCCAAGTGCCCGAGCATCGTTCGGTCGGTCAGCACGATTCTTCTTGTCGCGACCGGCGTCGGTGATTGAATCACCTTGAAACAATACGACGGCGCCATCGCCAAACTTACCGGCAGGCTCTGATTCCTCGGAAGCCGCGACATAACGGCTGGTACCAATCACACAGGATCCCGCAACGGTGCCGGCGACGAATTTAATAAGCTTTCTGCGATCCATAATTCAAAACACCTTGATTCCAAGAAGCGACAAATGTTTGGGCCCAAACCCTAAAGGGTTATCATAAGTCCATGATAACCCCACGCCAAATCGCTTCGCAGGACCGTAGGAGTCGCCAACCAGCACCGGCAGACCGGTACTTTTATGTGGAAATGACAAGTCAGTCCTCGGTGAACGCCACCACTTTGAACCTTCGAGGTCGAGGCAACTGCCGAAACACCAACGAAAAGAACGCCAACGGACATGAATAGAAACCTGAATTTCTATTCGCGTTTATCTGCGTTCATTCGCGGTTGAAACCCATTAGTCAGAGATGCTTACGCCCCGTCCATTGACAAAAATGGTGGCGTTGAGCGAGAAGTTTCAATAACAATGGTAATATCTGACAGAAGCCTACGCTGGTCGAATTTCGTATCTCAGCCAACAGTTTATGCAGTGCCGAAGATTTATCTTATTATTTTTCAAATGTTTGCAAGACTACGAACATTTGACGACATCTAATGGAAAGACGTGTTTCCTATATCTTAAGAGCCAGAAGTCAAATGAATCCAACTAAAACCATCGTCGTCGTTCTGACAACCATCCTTTCGACCTGCTCAAACTCGTCGGCACAAATCACTAATCCGGTTCGAAACATCCAAATTCGAACGGTTGACTTGGCCAACCAAACGGTTGAGGTCCACAATTTCGGTGACACCGATCAATCGCTTGCCGGCTGGCGGTTCTGCACCCACGATGAAGACTCAGCGTTTCGCTACAGCTCGGCGGGGGGCTTTTCTGGGATTACCTTAGCTGCCGGCGAATCCATCTTTTTGATGTACAACAACGATGCGTCAGCGAGCAACGAATTCAATATTTCCTCAATGGGCAACTTTGCCACACCGCTGGATGCAGAAGGAGCGTACGCCATTCAGTTCTATTTCCAAACTCCTTTCGGCATAGGGGCAAACATTGCCGACTTTTTGCAATTCAGTGAAGGCGGTTTAGACAATAACTCGGCGGACGCAAGAAGCAGTATCGCGCAAGATGTTGTTTGGTCGGATCAGAACGCTTGGGTTTCGGTTGGCGACTCAACGACCAGCATCTCGTTAAACGCTGGTGCCGAAAACAGTGAAATCAACAGCCCCGCTGATTACACTGTTCAGGAAGATGTGCCTGACCTGATTGGTGACTTCGACGACGATGGAGATGTTGACGCCGAAGACATCGATGCATTTGTGGGGAACCTAGACCAAGCAGCCGCGGGTGACTTGGCCGAACTGGACCTGAACGGCGATGCGATGGTCACACTGGCGGATCATGAAATTCTGGTGACGCAGCATGTTCAAACTTCAACAGGCCTGTCCGGAACGCTCTTTGGCGACGCCAACTTGGATGGATCTGTCGACGTTTTGAATGACGCTTTCGCATTGGTTGCAAGCCTAGGGTCTGTTGACGGCGTATCTTGGAGCGGCGGCGATTTCAATGCGGACGGTGCCGCCGACGTTCTAAACGATGCCTTCACCCTTGTCGGTAACTTGGGATTTTCGGCTCCGCAGTAGCAAGACCACCGGTACCTTGCCAAATTTATGTGTTGCGGTCGAGCCAATCACTCGACCGTCAACGCGTTCCCATCGCAAGACTCAGTGACGCTCCCGATGACCGTTGCCTGTTCAAAACCGGATTCACCCAAAGTCCTCATCACCGATTCAAGCTTGGAATCGCTGACGCCCATCAGCAAACCGCCACATGTCTGTGGATCAAACAGGGCGGTAAATCGAGTCGATTTAACATCTTCGATTTGGAGATCCACTTTACTGGCCACCTTGCGATTGTCGGGCGTCAATGTGCTCTCGATACCTTGGTCGATCAACTCTTGAACACCCGCCAGAACTGGGATGTCGCTTATGCGAATCTCCGCCGACAAACCGCTACTCTTGAGCATTTCAGCCAGATGTCCTGCCAGCCCGAACCCTGTCACGTCTGTGATTCCAGTCACCAGTCCCTCGGTGATTAAACGCAAAGCAATCTGATTGCTCTGCAGCATCGCTTCGATCAACGGTTGATAAGCTGCCCCCGGCAGCCGGCACTGCATCAGCGCCGCCAATGCAACGCCGCTGCCAACAGGTTTGGACAAAACCAGATGATCGCCCGGCTTGAGCATGCCTTTGGTCATGGGATCGGTCAATTGGCGACCAAGGATCGTGTACCCCGCCAGCAGCCGAGGCCCTTCGATCGAATGACCACCAACGATCGTCGCATCCATCTTTCTTAACTCTTCGACGCTTCCCGCCATCAGCTCACGCATGATTTCCAGTTGCCCGCGAGGATGCCCCAGCGGTAATTGCACGATCGCAAGAGCACCCGTCGGTTGAGCTCCCATCACGAAGCAGTCGCTGGCCGAATTCAGCAAAGCAATGCGTCCGGCAAGATACGGATCCTCGACTGGGCTGGCAAAAAAGTCCGTCGTAACAGTGACTTGATTGTCGTGAGTCGTCATCACCGCCGCGTCGTCGGGGTTCTTTAAACCGATTCGCACATCAGGATGGTCGGGAACATCAAGCTCGGACAATACCTCGCTTAGCAGCTCGCTGCCGATTTTCCCGCCGCATCCAAGGCACCGCATGGCTTCGTCCGAGCTAAAATCCTGAGCGTCAGGATTCATGGGCATCGGTTCGTAGTTTTGGTACATCGCCATGAAGCGACGATCGATGCGATCTTTCAACCGCCACGCCCATCCAGTGTATCGCGTGATCTTTGAGTACTCTGCGATCGATTTTCCGTCGGCCGTGTTGATCAGTTTTAGAAATCGCCGTTGAGGAACGTAGTTAACCAGCGGTCGTTTCCAAAGTGACCGGCGAAGGTTATCCCACAGGATCGGCCCTTGCCGAACCGCAAACACACCGGCTTTCAAGGTCGGATCGTCTTGGATTGTTCCCGTGTCACCGACCGAGAAAATGCGGTCATGATCAACCACTCGCAATGTGCGACGCGTCGACAAGAAGCCACGATCGTCCTTGGGCAGGTCAAACTTTTCCAGTAACGCCGGAGCCGCAGCTCCCGTCGCCCAAATGATCACATCCGCGTCCAATCGATCGCCATTGGTCAACTCAATTGAGTCCGTATCCACTTTCGTTACGCGATGCCCAGCGTGAACACCAATGCCCTGTTGGTCCAATTGTTCTTGAACAAGTTGTGCCGACGCATCCGATATCGCGGTACCGACTCGGTCGCCTCCCGTGATCAAGGACAATTCCACATTCGATTGACCCGACTGTTTGAACCTTTGATTCAGGCAGAATGCGATCTCGATGCTACCAATGCCACCTCCAACGATCCCGATCTTGACCGGCTGATTTGGCTTGGCTGCTTCCACCGCCCCGATCCGCTGTTGCAGTCTCGGCAAGAACGTTTGCATTGGCTTAACTGCAACCAAAGCATCATCACTGGCGAGTTCAACGCCGGAAAACGTCGGCCTAGAGCCGATCCCGATCGACAACAGTTGGTACGGCAGCGGCGGACGATCACGAAACTCAATTCGTTGCTTTTCCAGATCCAGCCCGGTGACTTCACTCACGATCAGCCGAGCCCCGGCCGACTGACAAAGTCGCACTAGATCGATCTCCATCGCGGATACCGGATACTGCCCCGCAAGAACTCCGGGTAACATACCGGAGTAGGTGGCCACCGGAAAATTTGAAACGCAGATTAGCTCGGCGCCGGCGAGCGGTTGCATTTTCCACATGCGCACGACATGAGCGTTGGTGTGTCCAACGCCCAGCAATACGATGTTGTTGCGACCGATTTTTTTGTGCATGGGTCAGCGACTACGGAAACGAACAAGACGGCAGTTTTTGACGAAGCGAAAGACACGAAAGATCTGATGCACTCACGCATTTTCACCGATCAAGCGAATCAACTGTGGTTCCAGATTAACTCAGACCGCAAAGGGTCAACAGGTGGTCAAATTTTGCCCACGAGTGACCGGAGCATCGTCACGCGACTCGGTCGGGCGGCTCCCTCCGCTTGGACGGTGCTGGAAACGGCATTGATCTTGCTGGTTTTTTCCGCAGTTGCCGGGCAGTTGCCGCCCGACGTAAACGAATCGCATTACCTGACCAAGGCAAAACATTTCTGGAACCCGGCTTGGTGCCCCAACGATCTTTTCCTGTCTTCGTCTTTTTCCCATTGGCTGTTTTACATTGCCTTTGGATGGTTGTCCAAGTTTTTGTCACTTTCGGCTTTCGCATGGGTGGGGCGAATCCTAACGTGGACCGCGTTGGCGTTAGCGTGGCAACGCTTAAGCCGATCCGTCATTCAGCTGAGAATGTTCTCGGTCCTATCCGCGATGTTCTTCCTGCTGCTGAACGAGCGTTTTCATCTTGCGGGCGAATGGGTTGTCGGCGGTTTTGAAGGAAAAGGCCTTGCGTACGCGTTCGTGATATTGGCTCTTGCGAAGCTTGGCGAAAAAAAGTGGCATCAAGTATGGCCCTTGCTTGGAATCGCATCACTTTTCCACGTTCTCGTCGGAGGCTGGGCTTTGCTGGCCGCCGCGTTTTCGTTTGTGTTGTGCATGAAGCCAAAAAGCGGTAGCACGATCCCAGTCGCAGCCATTTCAGACCATGCCCGCACTCACTGGAAATCCATCTTGATCACGGCGGGCCTGATCATTGCCGCCGCGTTACCGCCACTGTTGGCCGATCACGATGCGAGCGCCGCCGAGACCGCCATGGCGCATTCGATCTACGTGAATGTTCGAATTTCTCATCACCTGACATTTTCCGCGTTCCCTGCCGATCGTGTTGCTCGGTTTTCTCTGCTCCTACTGTTCGGAACATGGCTAACGTTCTGGATCAAAAAGGACTCGAAAAGCCTAAGCCGCCGATTGCAACCGTTCGTTTGGTTTGCGGTTGGAACCCTGATCATTTCATACAGCGGTCTCTTGCTAAGTGGTTTTGCTGAGCAAAACGACTGGGCGTCGACCCGCGCTGCGGGCCTGCTGCGATTTTACTGGTTTCGGATTGCTGACTTCGCCATTCCGGCAGTGCTCTCGCTGGCATGTTGTCTGGTGCTGAGCAAATGGCTTGTATTTGGGCAACGAAAGTTTCACCGCAACATGCCGTTTGTTTTTGCAGCGATCATCACAGTCGCCACCGGCTTGATGATTTTTGAAAACTACTCGGACGCGCGTCCCGTCGCCGACCGAACTTTGCCAACCTATGAGGGGTCGAAAAAACGCACCATCGACACGTGGCAGAATTGGAGAAAGGTCTGCCGTTGGATTCAGACCAATACTCCGACGGATGCCGTTTTCATCACGCCCGCGCAACAGCAAACGTTCAAGTGGTACGCTCATCGCACCGAAATCGTGGCGTGGAAAGATGTCCCTCAAGACGCGGCGAACATCATCGAGTGGCGTCAACGGATCGCCACGCTGCACAACCCGCAACTGCAATTTGCCAACGGTTTGCTGCGATACACAGATGAGCAATTGCTCGACCTAGCGAAGCACTACCAAGCGACTCATTTACTGATCCCTCAATACCAAGTTGATGCAACTCTCGAGGAGACCAAGTTGAATCAAATCTATCCAACCGATCCCAACGAGAAATCGACTTACGTGGTTTTTGCGTTAACTAGGCCGGAAGATTGACCGACATCCATTTGGCTTCCTGACCCAAACGAGCTTGGATCGACATCAGTCGCGATCACTTTCCATGCTCCGCTTCCGGCTCTTCCTCGACTGGCTTCAACCGCCACACTCCGGCTAGAAAACTGCCGATCAAGCAATGAAAAAACGCCGAAATTGCAGACGGCACCGGAGCCAACGGATCGCTCAACGCGGTCGCAAGTTCCGCTCCAAGGCCCGAGTTCTGCATGCCAACTTCGATGCTGACCGTTCGCCGATAGTCCTCGCCGAATCCTCCAAGGAACGCGAACACGTACCCCATCGCAAATCCGGAAACGTGAAGCGCAAGAATCGCAACGAGCAGCGGCAAACCCGCATCGATAATTTCTGTTTTCTTGAGTGCAATAACGCAGCCGACGATCAGCACGATGACGACAACAGATACCAGTGGCGAGAAATTCTTGATTGGCTGCACCCACCGACCGGCAAACTGATTCAACATTAAACCGCCAATTACCGGCAGCAGCACCACCGTGAGCGTCTTGATCAACAATTGTTGCACATCAACTTGCACGAATTCGCCAGCCAACCAACCCGCCAACGCCGGCGTCAAAACCACGGCCAACAGAGTCGAGCACATGGTCATCAAAACACTCAGCGCGACATTCGCGCGAGAAAGGTAAGCGATCACATTGCTGGCCGTGCCTCCGGGGCAGCAGCTAACTAGCACCAAACCGGCAGATAGCCCCGGCGATAAGCCCGCAACCTTCGCGATTGAAAATCCTATCGTTGGCATGATCAGAAACTGAGCGACGACGCCGATGCCGATTGCTTTCGGCTGCCTGAAGACAGACCGAAAGTCATCAAACGAAAGGGTCAGTCCCATCCCCAGCATGATCACACCCAGCCCGAGACTGATATACCGAGCAAACCAACTGAAGTGCTCGGGGATCAGCCACGCCCATGCGACGCCAAGCATCGTCCACAGCCAAAATAAGTTGGTAGCTTTTGCGATCACATCTGCGGCCATCAACAGAAAACTACGCAGCTTTAAAACTTGGCGGGTGCGTCTGCTCCGCCTCCACCGGCACTTGCCTGCTGGTCACGAGGCTTAACCAATCCCGCATCAATCAGCTGCTTAACCAGATTTTCCATCGCACTAAAGCTGCGAAGGAATCCGTCCGGTGGCATAATCACTCGCTGAGAGACCTCAAGCTTTGGCTTCTCGTCCGATTTCGACTGAGACCCTTTCAAGGTGACCAAGTCCATGCGAACCATTCCGCCCGAAAGTGTAATTTCGCCAATTCCGTCCGCATACAAATCTTGTGAACTCATCCGAGGTCGCTCCCGCGTGTTTAATTAACTTGATGATGATTGAGTAGCCACACTACACTCCGCAGAAAATAGTTGATTGGGGCAAAATGGAACCAGCCCTATATCGCTCGCTAGCATCACGGATCGAAAGCTCCATCTGGACATGGCGTTGGCCAGAAAAATTAGCATGCCGTTGCAGGGCCTTACCAATTTGCCAGCAAATGCAGAACTCGCATCGACACAAAAAAATCGTTTCGCTAAAACGCTTAATCGTATGGATTTGATAAATCGCACCGCATGATGCTGTGCGCAGTCCAAAGTTTGTAAGAGTGCAAAAAAGCAGGGATGCGATGATCCTTTTTGGCAGGACCCCGGGTCGCCACGCAATTACCGGAAATTTTCGAGCACAATTTGCGTTGGGCATTTGTCTCGGATTGATGATCGGGCTGATTCCCAAAGATTCACTTTTGCCGTGGGGCATCGGTTTGTTCACGCTGCTTTTGCCCGTGAATTTAGGCGCTACGTTGATCGCGATCGCAATTGGTTCCGTGCTTAGCTTTTGCATGGACGCGTTCGCTCACAGCATCGGGCAAATCGTGCTGAGCAACACAACGGCTCTAAGCTATTTGGTTGAAGCGTTCGAATTGCCCCTCTTCGCATGGACCCGGCTCAACAACACGGTCGTCATGGGACTGACCACCATCGGGATTTTGTCGGCGATCCCCGCCTACTTGATTGCTCACGCGCTCTATCGTGATCCTCGAATCCCTAAACATTCAACTAGCGATCAATCTTTTGATCCCTCGGAAGAGTTCCCAGTCGTTCACACTGCATCTCTTCAGGAAAGTTAGCGACCCATGAGAAGTTGGACTTACCTGTTTCCTCGACTGATCATTATCGCTCTGATCGGATTGGTCGTCTGGCTGAGCACTGATTCACTGATGCGCCGCGCGTTGGTGTCGCATGCTCAGGCCGTTACCGGAGCTAAAGTTGACGTTGGGCAATTGCGACTCAACCTGAACGAGGGCAAAGTATTTGTTGAAGAGCTTCAGGTTGCGGACCCGCGTGATCCGGATCTGAACCTGTTTCAGGCGGACATGGCCTACATGGACCTAGACTTCACATCATTGCTGCGAAAAAAAATCAAGATCACCGGCGGAAGAACGAGTAATCTGCGCTTCGGATCGCCCAGAACCGATTCCGGCGAACTGCAAAGTGACATACCTCTCAGACCAAAAACAGTTGCGACCAATGACGTCCCTGAACCGCGGCTACCTTCGGCAATCACCAACGAAATCGAGCTGACTTCGGAGATCACCGCATCAGAAACCGTGTGGCTTGATCGGCTTCAGGAACAAATCGTCAGCAATGAACCTCCATCGCTGCAATCGACTAGCCAGATCGAGACCATGGCCAACAGTTGGTCGCCGGTGCTGGCCCAAACCAGCAAGCAGCTACAGGAGATCAATCAACGGATCGATCAACTGAAAGAATCGTTCAACGATCGAGACGACAACCCACTGCGCCAGGACTTCCGATCGACGCTGTCGCAAATTAGCTCGTTGGTACAGCAGACCGAAACCATTCAAGATCGTCTGGCCGCCATGCGGTTGCAGGCGGACTCAGACAAATCGAAGCTGACCGCGGCTCAGCAAGCTGATCTGCGGGCAATTGAACAGCTCGCCAGCATTCGATCGTTCGATGGAGATTCCATCACGCAAATGTTGCTGGTCCGCTCACAACGAGCCCGCGCCGATGAAATCATTCGATGGTTTCGCTGGTTTCGAGAGGCCGTGCCCAACATGGAACAAGACTTTCGTCCCACGCCTATCCGAGGGATCAACGTTGCCATGCCTTCTCGCGCGGGCCAATCCGTTCCGCCAGATTTTCTGATTGAAGAATTGGACATCGAGGGAACCGGGCATTTCGCGGGACAATTCTTGAACTTTGCGGGCAAGCTCAATCATCTTTGCAGCCAACCGGCTCTCCACAGCCAACCAACCTCTTTCGATTT
Source organism: uncultured Pirellulaceae bacterium (assembly GCA_937929805.1). Taxonomy (GTDB): domain Bacteria; phylum Planctomycetota; class Planctomycetia; order Pirellulales; family Pirellulaceae; genus Mariniblastus. The sequence goes on along the minus strand of CALFUT010000028.1, from coordinate 33,444 downwards.
GCGAGCCCAAGGTCAAAATCACTTTGTCGTAAAATGCAAATTGGATCGGCGTTCGGAATCACCTGCTGACACGTTGGAAGTCCGCTGCCCGGATTTGAAAATTTCGCACAAACCGCTAGGAAGCGATCGCAGCATGTTGGTGACCGTAGGCCCCGACATGAAACTGCAAGCCGACGTGAGACTGAAAGCAATTGGAGATTCTCTGGCAGGAGATCTGACCTTCCGACACTCAAACGTTTCGATGCATGTCGACCAGTTACACTCCATCGCGGGTGGCCCTGAAATGGCGATACGACTCAATCAAGAGCTAAGCGCTTTCAATCATTTTGACACGCGTGTTACACTTTCGGGAACGATGGATAACTACCGGATGACGATCGAAAGCGACCTTGGAAATCGATTCGCTCAATCGATGAATCAGGTCAGCGAAGACATCCAACGCCATCACCTTGCGAAACGAAGGCAGCAATGGAAAGACACCGCGGAACGACAAGCGGTTGATCTTGTCAGCCAAATTGATGAGGCACTGCAATCGCTCGACTCAACCGCTCAAGTCGCGACACAGTGGCTGGAACAAACGCGCGAGAACATTTCATCAACTGCCAATTCAGCATGGCCAGACATTCGGTAGATCGCTAAACGCCACGGGAAACCAAGATCGCCCGCCCACTTGGGATGACGTGCACTCATCCCCATTCTCAACGCCATCCGATCACAGCTTGAACGGGAATTCGCTCGCGTCTTCGTCCCACTCAGGCACCGTCAGATTGTTTATCAGGTTCAGCACGCCCGACACGTTCACACACGAACCGGCAACCTGTTTTTCGTAATAGCTTCGGACGAGGCCGGTCAAGGTAACCGTCCCCTGATCGGTCTCGACTTGCAGCGATCGAAAAGCATGCTCATCTCGATCGATTAGATAATCGGTAACTCGGGTTTGAAGGTCACCGTTCCAACGGGACTTAGCGTTTCCACTAACCGAACCGACTTTGCGCTGTATCGACGTCATCGCGACACTCCTTGCGTGCGGACCTGTTCCGGGCGATCGGACTTCACCAAGAGTTCAAAGTGCAAAGATCAAGGAGTTGGCAAAGAAAAGGATTCGACAAAGGCATACGCCCTACGTCAAACCGAGTGATCCGAATTCAAATTCGAAGAAAAGCGATGTCGAACACCCCGGATCACGTATTCGGAATTGTACGTCTTTGGCACACAAAGAATAGCTAACCTTCAGTAACGAGTTGCTTGCATTGAGTGAAAGCATTGGGCCAATGAAAAGAAACTCCGGCTAGCCCGGATATTTCGTAAGCCGGCAACAAGGTCTCGAAAACACGGCCAAACACTGCCGTAACGGTGTAAACTCAAAAGGCTTGAAAACAGTCTGTGATTCGAAGCTACCTTTGAATAGAGACCGAAGTGAGCCCGAAGTTCCGGCTGCACAGGTGTTTGCGTGTTACGGCTACATCTTGGGTGACATATTTGGGCTAAGCAAAACTCCCAACTTCACTCGCATCGATTTTGCGCACTTAGACTTGAAAACAAATCCGTGTCGAAGCCGACACTTAGAAACTCGGGGATCGGTTTCCCTTACTCGAAAGCGAACGTTTTCGATTTGCGTCAGATTTTCAATTTGCGTCAGATCAAGGCTTGCAAGCAGAGGTGAGCGTTACACCCGCCACCACAGTTTGACACAAGCCGCACCACGCTCAGCAGCCCACCCAAAGTGAGGCCCAACCGTGCGAACATAGCATTTCGATTTTCATTCGACGAAAACCTGAGTGTCGCGAAATCGTTGCACTGCGACCAATCCACTTCAGCCTTTAGCTATCGGGAAAGGCCGTCCAGATTTACAAGTGTTCGAACATTGCCCATCTTTCGTGCCATCAAAAAAAATACTTCACGGATTTTCAGTTTTGGAGATCAACACGCTTCGAACATGAAAGTCAACTCACACTTTTTTTCAAAGTCAGGTTTACAGACTTTGGGATGAGAGGCATACTTTTCAACTGACGGAAACCGGTGCCACAATCGGTTGAATTCTTGAACTCTTGGAGCATCCCCATGCGGCAGATTTCGGTCAGTCAATTCACGACATTTAAGTGGACGTTCGAAGAAGACTTGCTCCGTTATCAGGCCCTTGGCTTTGACTCGATCGGTATTTGGCGACGCAAGATCGATGACTTCGGGCATCGTGAGGCGATCGATATGCTGTACGACAGCTCTTTAACCGTGTCCAGCCTTAACTGGGCGGGTGGGTTTACGGGTAGCGATGGACGTAGTTTCATCGACGCGGTCGATGACGCGATCGACGCCATCAGCTTGGCCAGTAAAATGAATGCCGGGACGCTGATTGTTCATCCGGGTGCCCGAAACAATCACACAAACTCGCATGCGTTTCGTCTACTTGAATCGGCTTTGCAAGAAATTGGTCCAGTGGCGGAGGACTTTGGTGTAAGGCTCTCGATTGAACTAATTCCCGGTTTTGTCGACTCGCCTTGGACCTTCATCCACTCCTTCTCTCAAGTAGATCAGCTGCTCGACACCTTCGATCCGCGCCAGCTTGGCTTGGTGCTTGATTTGTACTACGCAGGACTCAATGCCCCCACAATGAATCGGCTGGAGCGGTTCGCCGACCGGATCAACCTCGTGCAGCTTTCAGATCGAATGAGCGCATCCGAAACCAAGGAGTCAAGGTTGCTGCCGGGGCAGGGGACAGTCGACATCGCCGCGTGGGTAACGAAACTCGATGCCTTGAATTACGACGGACCGATCGAACTGGAAGTCCATGGTGAAGGAGTCGAGGGAATCGATTATTTTGACCGGTTAGATCTGGCTTCCGACTACCTTCGACAACTTCCAGTGCAGCCAGTTCAGCCATCGCCTAGGCAAACACTTCCGACAGCCCCATTGCGGCTGCCTGAGTGAACCTGATTTGGTCTCTGCGTGTCAGGATCGACGCGTTATGGGCCTTCTTCAAAAACGCGTTCTTCCAAGGTTCGAAAACAGCCCAGAGTTTCCGCGGCTAGACGCCAATGATTCGTTTGACCAGGCCATCGTTCCATTAGAATGCTGGCGGGCGTGTGATGCTGACTTGATTTGCAACGCATGAATCGAGCCGCCAGTGTCGGCGCAATCTGAGCGCAATCTCAGCGCAATCTCAGCGCAATCTCAGCGTTATCAATTTACGAAGCACGAGTCAAAAAGCGAATGCTAATTGTCAGCGACACGATCGTCATTCCTCGGTCTGAGTTTCAATTGACGTTCTCGCGATCGCCCGGCCCCGGTGGTCAAAACGTCAACAAAGTCAACTCGAAGGTCACGCTGCGCTGGGACATTCGTGCGACCCCATCCTTGCCTGCAGACGTCAGACAGCGATTCTTAGCTCGGTTTGGAAACCGTATCAGCAAGGATGGCCAGTTAATCCTCACCAGCCATCGATATCGAGACCAACCCCGCAATCTTGCAGATGTTCAGAACAAGCTTCGTCAGCTGATCCTGACCGTCATCGATCCACCCAAAAAGCGAAAGCCAAGGAAGCGATCGAAAGCCGCAAATCGAAGACGGCTTGATCAGAAACGACGGCGATCAGAGACGAAATCGGGACGCCGTAATGTTCGGTTTGATGGATGAATGCGTCATTTTAGATCGACAAAAAATTCGTCCTGACAGATGTGGCCCCGATGATCAGGGAAGCGAAAAAACTCTCTCCGTGTTATAATTTTCTACAGTGCGAACCCCAGCGTGTGGTCCGCAGCCGATGGACTAAGAATTTTGGCAGATGGATAACGAACAGATTATCGACGAGATTTTGAAGGAGTGGCCCTTCGACCCGATGAACATCAACGTGCGGATGCTTGAATCAAGCCAGCGTCGAGTTTTACAAATGCGGGTCGATATGGGAGTGCTACAGCTGGAAACCGAAGGTCGACCGGATGGCATTCGTCCCAACAACTCGAACACGTATTACGAATTTCTAAAGAAGAAGTCGGACATTGAGACGACCGCGTTTGAGTTGGACGATGACGATTGCCTCGAAATTGACCGTGAGTTCGTTCAATTTTACCACCGTCGCGTCTGCTGGTTGCAGCTGAAGGAGTTCTCCAACGCCGTCAAAGATGCCGACCACACCTTAGGCCTGATGGATTTCTGCAAGAAATTCTCGCCCGATGAAAACTGGACGATCTCTCACGAACAGTACCGGCCATTCGTACTCTATCATCGCACTCAGGCCGCAGCGCTTTCGCGTTTGGATGAGGACGACGAAAATTTCGACGATCAAGGCGCAGTTGAGCTGGCGATCGAGGAAGTGAACGTGGGCCTAGAAAAACTTCGCGAATTGTTCGTCGAATACGAAGCGGAAGAACAATTCGACGAAGATGAATTGGTCGAGCGTCTTGTCGAGTTCCGTGAGGGGCTGCGAACGAAATACGATGTCGGGCCGACTTTGAAAGAGCGACTCGAAGCCGCGATCGAAAAAGAGGATTATGAATCCGCAGCTCGCATGCGTGACGAACTGACCAAACGCAACTCGCTGTAAGCGAGTCAGTCACCAGTCGGTTAAGACGCAGGAAGCAAATGCCCGATCGGCAACGCTTCTCGCTACGTCACAAAGCTTGAGCTTTGACGCCAAAAATCGCGAAACAGATTGATGAAACGCGGAGGCGGAGAGAACGCAGAGTTCGGAGAAGAGCAATTTCCTCTGCGCTCTCGGCGGCTCAGCGTTTTAAAGTCCACAGCAAACCGAATCGTGATTTGGCTGGCTGCGAAAGGGCTCGAAGGTCAATGATTTTCCAGACGGTCAGCAAGTTTCCACCGGCATCGCGTTCCTAACGGGACGCGTTCTGTTGGCGGGCCTGTTTTCTATCCGCATGGATTCCCGACCAAGACAAGCCTTCGAGACTTGTCTTCGAAATGTGCTATGGGACATGTCTTTAAAACATGTTTTCGGGGAAGGCTTTGGCAAATGACGTAGTGTCACGGACACGCATTCTGTTTGGCAGAACCTTTTCCTGCCAACATTGAATCGCGGCGGGACGAAGGATCACTTTTGGCAGCCGCGACCCTGCAATTTTTTCAGTCTTGGCATGCACCATTTTCAATTCACAACGCTAGCACTCAGCTATTTCTTACAAAACTCCATGAAAAGACTGGAGTTCTGTGAATTGATTGTCCCGTAAATCGGATATGGCACGCAGAGTGCAACAGAAGGATTCACTCAAGGATCGACGGTTCGGACTTGGGAGTTTTTCAATGTGTAGAACAGCGAACCACGGGAGCGTTTTTTACACATGCGACAATCAATTCACAAAGGAGTGTATCAATGTTGATTCTTTCACGGAAACAAAATCAGGAAGTTTTGATCGGTGATCAAATTAAGATCACCATCTTGAAGACTCGCGGCAACACGGTACGACTGGGCATCGAGGCACCCCGCGACATCAAAGTGGTTCGAGGCGAACTTGATGCGGAACCTAGTCCGCGTGAAGATCAAGAAGAACACCCGGCCGAATTCACGATCGTGTTTGGGTCAGACAGTGAAACCGAATCAGGATCAGACGACAGTCAAACCGTCCAATTCACATCGGACCAACCTTCACCTCGAAAGCATCGGCGTTCAAACGACTTGATCAATCGCCTGCAAAGCGAAAACGACGCCGGAACGATTCGCTACGAAGGCCGGCTGCCGCGCGTTTTGAAGCACAATCGACTCAAGGAGATTGTCGACCGGATCGCAGCCGATAACGCAGTATCCCGAGTCAAGAAATAGCATTGCCAACGAACCTCTTCATTGCTATCGGTTCGTTGGTATCCAGTTCGTGATTGATCACGACCTCATCTTTCACCTTCGCGCAAACTGGCCGGCATGGATGCCCCAGCTTCGCTGCTGTCTGGCAACGCCCAATCAAGGTGCTTCGCGCAATGCGGTTCGCCATTCCGAACGCAGCTCTAAACAGACGCCGTTCTCATCCCAAGCGTTCTATAAATCACCGTCGTCGCGACGAAGAATCCGCTGGCACGACAGGAACCACTTGGTCAGCAACGTGTACCGGTGAAACGGACGGTTGAATCGACGGCAAAGCCTGCTGGCTCTGACCCTGACCTTCCGCAAATGGAATCACTGGGATCGTTCGCCCCTCAATCCGATGCAGGTTCGCTAGGTTCGCCAGCAAAATCCGCTGCACTTCATAGATACAGGCGGCATGTTGATGCACGTGCGAATGCTCCTCGGGCACAAACACCTCTGACTCGCAATGGTCGTTCCGTGCACTTTCGACCGAAACGATTCCATCACTGCCCTCCGACGCTCCTTTTGCGAGCACCTTCTTTTTCGGCAACCGACCGATGATATTGTTGAACGTCACCTCATCCGAGGCAGTCGACAATCTCAGTTCCTCGATCATGGGCGAATCGACCGACAGGGAATCGACACTCGTTCGAGCCGTCAACAGATCCGGATCGGCAAACGCGTTCGGATTTTGAGAAATCAACTTCTCGAAATCGCTCGTCTGGAAGGAAGGCAGCGTGAAAAATTTATGGCTGAACCATCGAGCCGTCCCATTTGCAAACTCGCTTCCCGAGAACGGGCTGGCGATCGTGACCACTCGTTTCACGGCGCTGACCGGTTCGAAGAAAAACACGTTTCGCACTCGGTCGATCGTATCGCGATCCGCCTTCAACGAATCGATTGGAACATCACTCACGTGCCGCCAGAATCGATCTCCGCTGCTGATGGTTTGCATCTTGGAGATCAACCCGCCCATGCTGTGCCCAACCAAAACCATCTGATCGAGTGATTTTGAATAACCTTGGGGATCAAGCTCCTCACGAATTCGAATCAAGTCCTGTCGCATCCGCATCGCGGAAACCCAAAACGGCTGCGCGGTGGAATAACTATAGAACCAGAACTGATAGTTTTTATGAATGTCACCATTGGCTCGCAGGTCGTTGAACATGTGAGCCCACGTCACCGGGCTCGACCACAGCCCGTGAACCATCACCACGGGGATCTTGTTCGGATCGTAAGGTTCCAGCATGTACATGCCGTGAATCTTTTCAGTCGTTTCTGCATTCAGCAACGAAGCGGTTGCCAGTACGCCCGTATTGAGAAGCGGATCATCCAAATGATAGGCAAGCGGCGTGGTCGTATCGCTCTGAAGTGGTACCGTTTTAGCATGAGTCTCGATCGTTGGGTTTTCCAGCGGATCGTACAAGGTCAGCACCGCGCGGTGCTTGACCGTCGCACCGGAATCTTCTGTTAACGGGCTTTGGTTGGGGACCGAGTTCTCGAAGTGACAGAACGCCGTCAGCGCCAGGGTCAAATCGGGAGGATAATATTTCTCGACAGGAGTCTGCGCGGCATGTCGTTCTCGCACCGCAATCAATGGCACGCCCAGCCCGTAGGTTCGGTACTCATTCTCAAAGCCACGCGTTTGATAGTCGCCGACCAGTTCGAACTTTTCGAATCGCTCGTTCTCCCAGCGGCCGTTGATACGAACTTCGAACTCGATTTCCTGCTGATCGTCTTCAACCGTCATCGACTGGCCGGGAACAAAGGTGCCGTTGTCACAAACAACACGCAGCAATGACTCGAGGGACTGATTGTAGATGTCACACATGCTGCGAAACTGCGGATCATAAGCGTTTCGCTCGACATCCAACTGAGGCGCAAAAAGGAACTGGTACGAGTGCTGCAGCGCGGCCGAGTACATTCGAATCGCGCGGCCACGATTGCCACGCTGAAGAGACCACCGAGCTTGCTGCTGAGAAAGCTCCGCAAGTGCGTGCACTTCCTGCATGACCGGCGATTGAGCCACCAACTTTCGCAGCCACGCGATCACCGAATCGGGATCGTTCTGGTACTGCTCAAGCACGTTAAACTTTCGCAGCAGTTGCTCGGTTCTTGGTGACGGCTGAGGTGCTTTGGCGAACCAGTTCCGGGCCGGAAGTGCGATCGGCGACTTGCGAGGCTTCACGTCGATCACGTCGCGCTGCCCCCAACTAGCAACCGTCGCCACTTTTCGAATGGTTTGCTCCGCCGTCATTCGACAACCGACTGTCATGACAATCGCCGTCAGCAGCGCAACGATCGGCAGGCGCACGGGGCGGCCGCACGGCTGCTGAGTATCGAGTTGAGAACCGCCAAAATCCATAACCACCGTTCGAATTTGGACCACGCGCAGGCAACTGCATTCGGTGCGTTTTTCAGCGCGCAATCCGGGAGCTATGAATTACCTGAATTGCCACGGCAGCGTCAACGCGACCGACACGCCAGCAGAGCGTGCTATCACTCGCGGCCGTGAGTCGGTTGGGGCGGAGCAGGGCGGAAACGTTGGATATTTCCAACCTTCAGCGAAACTCCGAGCGATTCCTGCACGTCGGCCGCAGCCGCGTGCACAATCGATTCCAACAATTCGGGGTCCGCAGCGACTCGGGCGTTGACCAGCAGCTCGGCATTCAACGTCTTGATCTCGCTGGCGAGGCTCAACTCGGGTTGGGAACCGCCGCCGACCACGTTGGCCACCGCCGCATCGTTCAAGGTCTGCCCGAGCACTTTCAAATGAGCCACTTCGCAATTCTCGGTGGTCAATCGCTTCTCCATCGAGCTAACGATCGCCAGCGTCACGTCATCCAGCGAAAATTTTTCGTCTGCCGTCGCGGCAATCTGACCATTGAGCCACCCAAGCTCCGCCTCGCCTTCAGCGTAAGTGCCATAGTCCATCGGCATCGCATTGGATTGATTTTTTCGCGATCCTGACGACGCATCGATCAGCTTTTCAAAGCCGTCACCGTCTCGGGCACTAACCCCGAACGCGGACGTGTCAGGAAATCGATCCGCTAAACGGTCCAACAATTCCTGCTGTCTTTCCGGAGTGAGCTTGTCGATCTTATTGACGGCGATGGCATCCGCTTCTTCCAGCTGTTTCAAAAAGATGTACTCCGCCTTGGGGGAAAATCCCCGCCCGGAGGTTGAGCACAAGATTTTCCGTCCGTGTTCTGGCTTAAGCAAAACGACCAGCGGCCCCAGCTCGAACCGATCCCCAAACAGTTGCTGCATGGGCTCGATCACGGTCGCCACCAGATCGGTACAACTTCCGACCGGTTCGGCGATCACGATATCCGGAACCGATTGCTCAGATAGGTCGCCAATCGTCCCCACGAGATCATCAAACTTGCAGCAGAAACACGCGCCGGGGACTTCGCCCACGTGAAACCCACCAGCGCGTAGGGTATGAGTATCCACCAGATCGTACGCCTGATCGTTGGTGACGATGGCAACGTTCTGCCCTTCAGAAACGTAGTGACTGGCCAGTCGAGCGATCGTGGTCGTCTTCCCGGCACCCAGAAATCCGCCGATCATCAAAAAACGGATGGGCTTGAGCATGTTGAGGACGACCTGAATTGAGTAGACTTGGTGACTAGCGGCAGGAAGAATACTTTATCACGAATGGATCAGGCTGACAGTCAGTCAGATTGGCGCAGTTGAACGAACCCAACCCATTGAAGCTCGCGATCGACGGTGGAACGCCCTCGATCACGCAAGCCCCGCCCGCTTGGCCGATCGCAAACGAAGAAATTCGATCCGCGATTGATCAAGCGATGGCCGATCACACTTGGGGCGTCTATCACGGTCCGTGGCTGGACGAGCTGAATCAACAACTGAGTCAATATTTTGGACGCGAACACGTTGTCTGTTGTAGCAGCGGAACCGTTGCCGTCGAACTGGCTTTGCGCGGCACAGGAACCAAACCGGGCGACGAAGTTGTCCTTGCCGGCTACGATTTTCCGGGCAACTTCCGCGCAATCGAGGCCGTTGGCGCAACGCCGGTGCTGGTCGACGTCATTGCGGGCGGTTGGGTCATGGACTTCGACGCGGTGAAAGAATCGCTTTCCGAAAAGACCCACTCGATCTTGATTTCTCATCTGCACGGCCAAGTTACCAACATCCCGACGCTTCGCGAAACGCTGAATCAACTTGGTCGCGGTGACGTTCAAATCATCGAGGACGTTTGTCAGGCTCCCGGCGGCCGGTTTGATGGCCAACCACTGGGGGCACTCGGTGACATTTCGGTCCTGAGCTTCGGTGGCAGCAAACTTTTGTCGGCAGGACGCGGCGGCGCGGTGCTGACCAATGATTCGCGAATTGCTCAACGCGTCAAAATCGCAAACGATCGCGGGAACGAGGCCTATCCGCTTTCGCAATTACAGGCAATTGTTCTCACGCCGCAAATCAAAGCTTTGGACGACCTAAATGCCAGGCGAACGGAAAACGCGTTGCGATTGCAGACGTTCACTGAGTCGCTGGCGACCTTGTCAGGGATCCAACCTCAATCTTCTGACGTTGACATAGCGCCTGCTTTTTTCAAGGTGCCGTTCCAGCTGAATTGCGAACCATGGTCACGCGACCAATGGCTTGCGGCGGCTCAAGCGGAAGGGCTGCCAATAGGAACCGGTTTTCGCGGGTTCTTAAATCGATCCGAACGACGTTGTCGCAAAGTGGGTCCACTTCAAAATTGCAAAACGGCGATCGAGCAAACCGTTTTACTGCATCACCCAATCTTGTTGTCCGGTGCAGACACGATTGGTCAGATTGAAATGACTTTTCAAAAGTTAGACTCATCCATCAAAGCGGCGGCTGACCATGAATGAACACACTCGAACGCATCGTTTTGATTTGCCGGCCGTCGCTTTCGCCATCGCGCTGCCGACCGTCGTCACGCTGGTTTACTTTGTGCTGTTAGCAAAAGCACCGGCGGCTTTGCAACAAGCCGCCTACGCGATCGGCAAAACCATCCAGTTTTTGTTTCCGATCGTTTTCATCTGGCTGTTTCATCGCGAACGTCTGTCCCGCGGGGGCGTCAGTAGAAACGCACCCGAACTAAACCGAAAAAACTGGATACTCGGCGTCCTGTTTGGAATTCTGGTCGTCGCGTCCATGGCGATTGCTTGGTTCTTCTTTCTTTCCGGCAGCGAGACCGCCAACGTGGTCGTCGAAAAGGTGAATGAAAAAGTTGCCGGCATGAACCTGAGCACGCCGCTGAAGTTTCTGGCGTTGGGCGTTTTTTATGCTGTCTTTCACTCGTTTCTGGAAGAGTACTACTGGCGTTGGTTCGTTTTCGATCGATTAAATTCGATGACAAGCACACTCAACGCGAACTTGATCTCCAGCGCCGGCTTTGCTGCTCATCACGTGATTTTGCTGGCCACGTTTTTCGGTTGGAGTTCGCCGCTGACGTGGCTGTTCTCGTTTTGTGTTGGCATCGGCGGAGCCATTTGGGCGTGGCTGTATCGCAGCAGCGGCAAGTTGAGTATCCCGTGGATCAGTCACTTGATCGTGGACGCAGGAATCTTTGGGCTGGGGTACTTGATCGTGTTTGGTTGATGGATTGGTGAAGCGGGGCGTGAGTTTTGGAGTTGTGGAGTATGCCAATGCAGTTAGGGACGCCCCTTTGAGGCCGTAATTTTTTAGAGCAAGGTTCGTAGTAAAGCCTTTAGGCTTTCGGTTGTCGTTTTCAAGCGACTGAAGCCGCTACTACGAACGGCGCGAACCACTTACTGAAACGCCTGGCACAAAAAATCACAGCCCCTTTGAGGTTTGGCGCGTTTTTTTCCATTCCTAGGGCGTTGCCCTAGGCTGGCATAGCGCCGGGCCTTCGGCCCTGAAATTCAGCGATTCATTCGTACAAAACGTCATTTGCTCAAACGCCATTTGCTCAAACGCCATTTGCTCAAAACGTCACTCGCGCGGCAAGCCACCCGTTCGCCGGATGCTCGTTCCCCGGTTCACTCGTCCGTGGGTTCGCCCGGTTGAAGGAAGAACGCTCGTTTTTGATTGGGCAGGGCGTAATCAAATCCGCACGCCATTAACATTTCCTCGGAACTGGAAATCGCCAACAACTCCTTCACCTTTTCGTCGCCCGCTCGCTGGACACATCGGCGCACTAATTCTCGCCCGACTCCCTGTCGCCGAAATTGCTCATCCACCGCAAGGCATTGGATCTCGGCTAATTTTTTTGAGTAGATTTCTAACGCTACAAATCCGACGACGGTTTGATCGGCAGCCGGATCGCTTTCGCGTTGACTTCCGCTTTGAGAACCAGCGTTCGAAACAAAGGCGACGAACGCATGCTTGAGCAATAGCTCCAATTCAATCGACGTTCGCTGCAACAAGTGCTGAGAATCCATGTAAGGCTGCAGGAACTCTTGCACGGCCGCAAGGTCATCCGATTTTGCGTCGCGGATCGAGACAGAATTGTCTTCCATGATGTCAACTTAAAAAATGAAGATGAATATTTTCACGATCAAAGCTTGCGCTTACAAAGAGAGTTCGACGATCTCCGCCCTAACTAAAACTCAACCACACCAGAGCCGGATCATGCGGCCAAACAGCTCTGTTCCTTTCTCAAGCTGTTCTAGCGAGATCCACTCGTCGTGGGTGTGAGCCTGATCGATACTTCCGGGCCCTAAAACGATCTTGTTTTCAATTTCCGTGAAAACGCCGCCATCTGTGCCGTAACAAGCTGACCGAGGCTTCCGCCTGTCCGCCAACTCAAGTGAACCCGCAACAAATTCGGAACCGGCATCGGTCAGCATCGGGGCTCCGTGACGCTGAACCTCCAACTGCAAACTGTTCCGCTGAGCCGAATCGACCAGCTTTTCGATCAGTGGCTCGACATCGACACCCGGCATCGGTCGTAGGGACGTGACGCAGACACTTTTCGATGGCGTCACGTTCGGGGCTTCCGCGTTGTCTTTGATGCAAATGTTCATCGTCAGCGTCGGCGGATCGAACAGATTGTTCTGCCATACGGGGTCAGATTCCGTCACGGAACGCAACTGATTTAAATCTTGCAGAAACGGAATCATCGCGACGTTGGCGTTGACCCCTTCGCGAGTACTTGAGTGACCAGCTCGGCCGGCCGAAGTTGCGGTGATTTCGTAGATGCCCTTATGAGCATAGACAACGTCCAGCGAGGTCGGCTCGCCTATGATGGCCCGTGTTCCGTTGTCGACGATTTCACGATAGATCTTGCTGTCGCTTACGACCGATCGAGCGCCGGCGAATCCGGTTTCCTCATCCGCAGTCACAACAAAATACAGCGGCCGCTTCAGATCATCCGGCCCAAAACGCTGGGCGGCGGCCAACATGCAAGCGATCGAGCCCTTCATGTCGCAACTTCCGCGACCATACAAACGATCCTGCATGACGGTAGGCTCAAACGGCCCCGGAGTCCCATCAAACCAGTTGCATGCCGGGACAACGTCCGAATGAGCAAAATAGGCCAGACCGCCTTTGCCGCGTCCGATTTTTGCGATCACGTTCTGCTTTCGAACACCCGCTTGATCCACGTACTCGGTTTTCTCGACGAAGAACCCGTGCTTGGTCAGTTTCATCTCCAGATATTTGCAGATCAAACGATTCGACAGATGACTGGTGGTGTCGAAGCTGACAAGTCGCTTTGCGTAACGCAAGGCTTTCATCAATGGCCTTTCAACAGCAGGAAGTTTCAACGAGACGGGGCACGATTATCTTTATCGGCAGCGACAGAACCTTTTCGACAGCACTTACCAACGTGAACCCGATCAAGATACAATGATTGTACGTTTCGACCCACGCCCGCGACGATTTTTGAGCCCACGATCTGACTCTCGTTTGTCTGCAAACGCGTTTCTTGAGGATACTCGAACGACTTAGAATCCCGTGTTACGTGAGCGATGGCTCATTTATTCGGTCGCCGAACCGCTTTGCTGAAAAATCAGCCCAGCCCCAAACCGGCTGCGCGACACGGCGGTGCTTCAAGCCTTACCACTTCCACCCAAAGCCAACCTCCTGAACTACTTACGACTTGCCTGAAAAAGAACTCAATCCGAACGCCCTCCAAGGAGCGATTGTCCAAGAACTCCAGCCCGCCCCAAGTGTCGTGGACGCGTTTAATGCACTGCGATACCAACCCGGTTGTTTGCTGCTGGACAGCTCGATGCAGATCGCGACGTCGACCGGCGAACCATTAGGGCGCTTCGGCTTTCTGATGGCAGATCCATTTGATTGGGTCATTAAGGAGGTTGGTGCTGCCAATCCGTTGAAAAAGCTTCGCCGTTCGCTGACTGAGTGGCGATGCGAGACCATTCCCGATCTGCCGCCGATGCAGGGAGGTTGGGCTGGCCTACTGAGCTACGACTTAAATCGTTCGTTCGAGAACATTCCGCCGACCAAATTTGATCAGTTCAACATTCCCGCTGTTGCGTTAGGCTGTTACGATGTCGTCATTGCTTGGGATCACGAACAGGGACGCGCTTGGATCATTTCGCAAGGCATGCCCGAAACCGAAATGGCTGCCCGGACCAAGCGAGCCAGTCAGCGGGCCAAGCAATTCATCGACTGGCTGCAAACGGCTGAGGAACAAGATGACTCGAATTCAAATTTCACAGCAGCGGCACACAACAAGGAACCGCTTGCGCCGCAGTATCCGACGGACGGGCCGGACGGACTGACCAGTAATTTCGGTCGCGATCAATACATCGACGCGGTCAAACGCTCGATCGACTACATCCGCGCGGGAGACGTCTTTCAAATCAACTTAGCGCAACGGTTGCTCCATCGGGCAACGTGCGGATCAGCTGAACTGTACCATCGCCTGCGTGCCTGCAATCCGGCTCCGTTTAGCGGTTACTTCGATTTCCCAACTTCCAAACAAGCCGATGCTCCGAACGCGCAGATCATCAGTGCCTCCCCCGAGCGTTTTGTTTCAATACGCGACAGCATAGTGGAAACAAGGCCCATCAAGGGAACTCGCCGCCGAACAGGAACGCCACAGGCTGATCTCGATTCGCAACGTCAGCTCTTAGCAAGCGAAAAGGATCGAGCCGAAAACACGATGATCGTTGACTTGATGAGAAACGATTTGTCGCGAGTCTGTGACGACATGTCGATCGAGGTCACTCAGTATTGCACGATCGAGCAATACCAGAACGTGCTGCATTTGGTTTCGGCGATCGAGGGCAAGCTGAAAAAGGACTGCGACGCGATCGATGTAATCGAGGCCGTGTTCCCAGGTGGCTCAATCACGGGAGCACCCAAAGTGCGAGCCATGGAGATTATCGCTCAGCTTGAACCGACCGCACGAGGCGCCTACTGCGGATCGCTGGGCTATCTAGGTTTTGACGGCAACGCGGATCTGAGCATTTTGATCCGGTCGATCACGGCCAAAGACGGTTGGTGGCAGATTCCAGTGGGTGGCGGTATCGTGGTGCAATCCGATCCGGCAGCTGAATACGAAGAAACGTGGACCAAGGCGGCCGGGATGCTCGCTGCCATCGACGCCACAAGACCCGTTTCAAAATGAACCACAAGACGGACCGGGCATTCCGACCTCCGCATTCCGACCTCCGCATTCCGACCTCCGACCTCCGACCTCCGACCTCCGACCTCCGACCTCGAACATGATTCTGGTAATCGACAACTACGACAGTTTTGTTCACAACCTTGCCCGCTACTTCCGGCAACTGGGAACCAAAACGCGGACCGTTCGCAACGACGCGATCGATGTCTCGGAAATTCGCAAGCTCGCGCCCGATGCAATCGTGATTTCACCCGGCCCGTGCACGCCAAACGAAGCGGGAGTCAGTGTCCAAGTTGTCCGAGCGTTTGCGGGCTCGATTCCCATCCTTGGCGTTTGCCTTGGTCACCAAGCGATCGTTCAAGCGATGGGCGGGAAGATTATTCCGGCTCGGCTACCGATGCATGGCCGCTCCAGCGAGATCACGCATACCGGTTCACCTTTATTCGAGAACATGCCTAATCGTTTTTCGGTTGGACGGTACCATTCTTTGGTCGCCGAGCGTGGTTCTCTTTCGAAACAACTGAAGGTCACTTCCACCACCAAAGATGAAGTCGTGATGTCGGTCGAACATGAATCGTTGCCGGTCGTGGGAGTCCAGTTTCATCCCGAATCCATTTTGACTGAGCACGGGCACCAGATTTTGCAAAACTTTCTATTGATCGCAGGATGTGCCAATGAAATCGGTGGAGGCCGTGACGTTTGCGCAAAACTGTCGCATCTGGAGAACCGGCACCCTGAACCCGCTGCGGCAGCACGGCATCCAAGTAGGCTGTGAATGGGCGAACCTGCTGACCCCGACGATTGTCATCTACGGATCCCCCATTTCGCTGCGGCGTTAACATTGCCTATCCTTGGTAGCAACTCGCGTTAAACTTTTTCTTTTTTCCCAGCTAGATTTCCAATGATCAAACTTGGCGTCAATATCGACCACGTAGCAACCATTCGTCAGGCTCGGCAGACGACCGAACCCGATCCGGTCTGGGCGGCCGCCATGGCTGAACTGGGCGGAGCCGACCAGATCACGGTTCACCTACGCGAGGACCGGCGTCATATTCAAGACCGCGACGTACGCGTGTTACGTGATACGGTGAACGTCAAAATGAATCTGGAATGTGCGTGCGAGCCGACCATGTTGGATTTGGCGGTCAAGACGCTGCCGGATCAAGTCTGCTTGGTGCCGGAGAAACGCGAGGAAGTCACTACCGAGGGCGGACTGGACATTGTTGCCAATCGAGACCGAGTTGACCGTGCGATCAAGCAGCTGCAGGATGCGGGAATCTTCGTCAGCCTGTTCATCGATCCCGACCAGAGTCAGATCGAACTGTCCGCAAAACTGGGGGCCGATGCGGTCGAACTACACACCGGCACCTACGCCAACGCAAAGACCTCAGACGAACGAGCTGCCCAATTGCAGATACTCGAAACAGCGGCAGCGGTCGTTGGCTCAACGAAAATGCAACTTCACGCGGGCCACGGTTTGACTTACACCAACGTGGTCCCCGTGGCTCAAATTGAGGGCATGCTGGAACTGAACATCGGGCACAGCATCGTGTCTCGATCTGTTTTCGTCGGCATGCAAGAAGCGGTCCGCGAAATGAAACGTTTGTGCAATCTTTGATGGTCGCCCGGGTCGCGTGCATCGGTTAGGAACCAGGCAAGTTTAAACCTACTGATCAGGATCTTGAAACCTCGGCACATTCTTTCGATATGCCGCTCGAGTTCGTCCTGCCACTTGCCTCAGAAACCGTTTCGCCTCTGGAAATTCAACTCGCCAAGTCGTATCATGTCCGCTTGATTAGACTTCCATTTTTTGTCCCACATTTTCAGCAGACGCTTTGTCTGCGCACGGAGCCCATCATGGCACGCAGAGGTTCAGATTTCGCCGGTCTTTCAGTCGCAATCGTCACTCCGTTTGTCGACGGAAAAGTTGATGTCGAAACACTGCGGAAGCAGATCGAATTTCAGATCGAAGCGGGCACCGATTGTCTCGTTCCCGTTGGCACGACCGGCGAATCGCCAACGCTTTCGCATCCGGAACATGAACGGGTGATCTCGGAGACGATTCAGATCGTCGCAGGTCGCGCCAAAGTCATGGCGGGCACTGGCTCCAACAGCACCAATGAAGCGATCAGCCTGACGGAATGGGCCGCCAAAGAAGGTGCCGACGCTTCGTTGCAAGTGGCTCCGTATTACAACAAGCCGACTCAAGAAGGTTTCTACCAACATTACAAAGCGGTCGCCGAAGCGGTAAACATTCCGATCTGCCTGTACAACATTCCTGGCCGAACGGGGAAGAACATCGAGCCTGAAACCATCGCTCGAATCGCTGAGTTCAAGAACGTTACGATGGTCAAGGAGGCGACTGGCTCGCTTGACCAAGCGTCACAGGTTCTGTCGTTGACGGACTTGACCGTCCTTAGCGGTGACGACAGCCTGACGCTTCCGCTAATGTCGATCGGCGGCGAAGGTGTCGTCTCGGTGGTCGGAAACATTGTGCCTCGTGACATGATTGCACTGGTCAACGCCTTCCGATCAGGAGACGTCAAAGAAGCAGAACGCTGGCACCACAAACTGTTCCCGCTCTGCCGTGACATGTTGGGCCTGGCCACCAATCCAACGCCGCTGAAAGCGGCCATGGCCGAACTAGGCCGAGACACTGGCGAGATGCGTTTGCCGATGACGCCGATCACTGCCGATCAATTGAACGCGTTACGAAAAACGTTGGCGACCTACGGACTGATTGAAGCAGTCGCCGTTTAGTTGGAAGACAACCATTGAGCAAAAACGGGGTGCCAGAGCGGGCGATGAATTCCGACTGGGCAGAATGCTTATTCGTCGATTTTTGGCAATAGATCGGCACTGTTCTGAAAATACTTTTCGCGGCGAGTCTTCGATTGCTCGCCCGAGTCCGCCAACTGCTGCTCGGTCGCTTCAACCAAAGCCGAAGTGAAACGGCACTTCAGCACATCCAGACGGAAGCGGATGTAGTCGGATTGGTCCTGACTTAGCTTCCCGGAAAGAAAATCGTTGGCCTCTTCGGGCGAAGGCACACCCACTTGGTGCCGACGCCAGATCTCGCCCAACGTATGCACACCTTCGTCACGCCGGCGATTGATTGCAGAAAGACGACTCAACAATTCCGAGTCATCACGGCAAGCTTGCTCAAGTTCGGCAGCCACCTGTGAGTCGAGCGATTCATCGAGATACGCTTCCAACTGAGCGTCTGTGAATTCAGAGGACACGATAAACTTTGGGCCAAGTGTAGAAACAGTCAGACTAAAACGAGAACAAATTCATCTTAGTCATGACTTTGACCGCCCACAACCGATGCCGCCTACCGAAACGGGTCAAAGCGTTGCTGGGCTAGGCGGTTGGCTGGCTTGGAACTGGTTGGACGCCTCGACGCGACTGACCGCTGACGAGTTACCGGCGTTGTCGTTGCTGCAACTGCCTGAGTTGGTGCAACGGCCGGAGTCGGACTGGCTGCCCCAACGGGACCTCCCACGCCAAACGCTGTCTGATTAATTACCGGATTGCTACTGCCGTTGGCGTCAGGAAACTGCTCAACAATCGTGTGCGAGCCCCCCACCAAGCTCCGGCAATTTCCATTGCCACAACCCGGATCTGTGGTTCCTTGCATCAAGTGATAAAACGGTCCCTTGTTGCGGGCAACCATCCAACCAAGGCATCGATCATGAAGACAAATATCGGGGCCGGGTGCACCTTGACCGGGACGAACATCCAAGCCCAAAGTTTTGCATGGCCCGTGCGCCGCGAACGATCCTAAACCTCGGGACGAAAACGAGCATCCACACATTGGGCCTACCGCAATGATCAGCATCAGAACTTGGAATCGGCGTGAGAACATAACAACCTCAGAAGATCGAAACGAAGAGGAGATGGGCGAGCAACAAAGGCAGGGAAAGAAGGGACTGCTTTTTTTCCGATCGGCACGTCACGCGGATACGGTTCAATCTGTTACCCGAATTAGTGGTTTTTTGCGGATGCATCAAGCCATCGATGTTCGCAAACACGCGTTTTACCAACGAATTAGCGATGCAATGCTGGCACGCATTGAATGCACAATCAGCATCAGCCAAACTGGCTCCGCTGCGGCAGATCGACATCGCCAGACGGCAAGCTTTCCTGTCTTCCGCAAACTACCAAATTGATTATCCAGCGTACCCTACTGACTAACGAGATTTCAACGTGCACCTACGAGAACGACTAACCAAGTCAACCTTTGCTCTGGCTCTGATGATTTCGTGCCTGCTGATTGGAAGCATTGGTTTGGCTCAAGCACCTGATGCTGAACCAGCCGCAGACGCAGAGGTGCCCATGCCACCCACGCTGCCGATGGCTCGCGGAAGAGTATTCGTAGACGTCGACGGCGATAAAAGATTTGGGTCCGCCGATCAACCGTTCGTTGGAGTGAAAGTTTCCAACGGGCAAGAGATCGTGACCACGGGAGCCGGTGGAAAGTACGAGCTTCCGGTCCGAAATGGCTCGATCATCTTTGTGATCAAGCCGACCGGGTTTCGTTCTCCGCTGGACGCAAATAATCTGCCTCAGTTCTATTACATTCATAAACCGGATGGCTCGCCCAAGCTAAAGTACGCTGGCTCTGAGCCGACCGGACAGCTACCTGCCTCCATTGATTTTCCGATGTACGCGGTGCCCGAGCCAGAAAGCTTTCGGATCGTTCTGTTCGGGGATCCTCAGCCTCGCAACATGACCGAGGTCGACTACATTGCGCAGGATGTCGTTGCTGAACTGATCGGTTGCAACCACGCGTTCGGTGTTTCGCTTGGCGACCTTGCGTTTGATAATTTGGAAACACTTGAACCACTCAACCAAGTCGTTGGGCTGATTGGTATCCCATGGCACAACTTGATCGGGAATCACGATCTGAATTTGGACGGGAAGAATCGCGACGAGATCAACGAGACCTTCGAATCGATCTACGGACCGACTTACTATTCGTTCGACCACGGCAACGCTCACTTTATCGTGCTTGACAACATCGACTGGCAGTCACCCAAAGACTCTCCAGACGTCAAGAAATTCTTTGCCCAATTTGGCTCGCAGCAACTGCAGTTCGTCGAGCGTGATCTTGCCATGATTCCGGAAAACCAGATGGTGGTTTTATTGATGCACGCCCCCATCGTCGGCACCGAGGATCGGCAGGATCTGTATCGACTGATCGAAAAGCGTCCGTTGTGCGTTTCCGTTTCCGCCCATACGCACGCGCAGACCCATCACTTTTTAGGCAAGCAGGATGGTTTCAACGGCGACCGAGACCATCATCACATTGTCAACGTAACGGTTAGCGGTGCTTGGTGGTCCGGGGCGAAAGACGATCGCGGCATCCCTCATTCCACCATGCGCGACGGTGCGCCGAATGGATATTCGATCATGACATTCAAACCAGATCGATACTTGCTGGATTTCAAGGGAGCGGGTCATCCGGCCGACTACCAGATGCGAATCAATGTACCTAATGTCGTGTCCACCGCCGAGTCCGCTGCCACCGAGGTCTGGGTCAATGTGTTTAACGGATCGAGCAAATCAAAAGTGGAAATGGCGATCGACCAAGAATCGGAATGGAGAAGACTCGATCAGAAATTTGTTGCCGATCCGCACTATCAGGCGATTATGGCTGCCGAAAAAAACGTCAAACCGGCAATCGTTCCTTCGTTAATTAGGCCCAGCCAATGCAGTCATCTTTGGGGTGGCCTGATTGATCAAGAACTTCCTGCCGGCGTTCATCTCATTCGTGTACGAACGACCGACATGCATGGACGAACGTTTTACTCACAGCGGAGTATCCGAGTAACCTCTGCCTTAGGCGACAAAAAATCAGACACGAACCCTATAAAACCAGCGGCCGAACCGGTGGCTCATTGAGAGCCAGTCCCCAGAGTTGTCTGGCGGGCAGGGTTACAATCAGGTGCCCAGTTTTTACGGCGGGCCGTCGACCATTTTCCACACTTCCTAGCGATTCGGAACGATTCCCGGTTGCCGAACCGAGTGGAGAATGAAACACTGGATTCTCGAATGTCACAACTTTTTTTGAAAATGCTTGCTGTGGAAAATTCCTCCGATCGGTCCGATGTTGACCTCGAAAAAATGAAACTGGCCGTTCGGATGATTCTGGAAGCCGTCGGGGAAGATCCCGATCGTGATGGACTGCTGGAAACACCGCGTCGCGTTGCCAAAATGTATGCCGAAATGTTCGAAGGCCTGCGGCTTGATCCGGCACGACATCTTGAAGTTACGTTCACCGAATCGTACGACGAAATGGTGCTGGTCCGTGATATCACATTCACCAGCATGTGCGAACATCACCTGCTGCCGTTTTCCGGCGTTGCACACGTCGCTTACCTTCCCGAGGGAAAGGTGACCGGGCTAAGCAAAATTGCTCGCGTGGTGGAAGAAGTTGCGCGCCGGCCTCAGGTTCAAGAGCGAATGACTCAAACGATCGCCGATCTGGTTTCCAGTCATCTGAATACGTCTGGGGTGGGCGTCGTTGTCAGTGCCGAGCATTCATGCATGTCGATTCGCGGCGTCAAAAAGCCAGGCAGCCTGACGATCACCAGCTCGCTTCGAGGCGACTTTCGTGACGATCCCGCCACACGGGCTGAGTTTATGTCCTTGATTGGTAGTCCAGGCCGGTAATCACTTTGGCCCTTGAAAAAATGACTTGCTCCCTATCCAGAAGAGAGCATGGTGACTTCGCAGAACAATTGGCGTTGGGCTTCGCACAACAAACGCGACTGGCATGTTGCGAGAATGCATCATCTGCCAGTTTTTGGACAGGCTAAAACAGAATATGCTTGAAGACGGAATGTGCGAGGTATAATTCTGATTCACCACGGCAACCGCTTCTTCAAGTACTCACCATGAACTCTCGCTACACGATCGACCAATTCCGCTTCATTCAAATTTCATCTTTTCTGTGCAGCGTGTTACTGCTGGCGTCGGTTAACGGAGAAGTAGATGCTCAAAAAGCCCCTTCGGCCGGCCTTGGCAAGGGAATCAACTTCGGCAACATGCTCGATGCCCCTTACGAAGGAGCTTGGGAACTAACCGTAGAGCCCGAATATTTTGCAAGAGTGATTGAAGCAGGTTTTGATCACATTCGCTTGCCGGTCAGCTGGACATATCATGCTCTGACCGACCCACCTTACACGGTCGATCCCGAGTTTTTTGATCGCATGGACGAAGTGCTGGCGATGGCAGAAGCGGCCAATCTGAAGTTAATCCTTAACGATCAACATCATGAGGAACTGGATGCGGATCCGGTCGCAGAAAGCCCACGATTCCTAGCGATCTGGGATCAGATTGCAACTCGCTACGCCGATCGAGGGAACTGGTTGCTGTTCGAGATCCTCAATGAGCCTCATGGAGTGTTCAATCAAAATCCACAGATGTGGAACGCATTACAGGCAGAAACGCTGGACGTCATACGGGCCACGAACCCGACCCGCAAGGTATTGATCGCTTCCGTCGACTTCAATTCGATCTACGCCCTCGATCAATTGGAACTCCCAAACGATTCAAATCTAATCGCCAGCGTCCATTATTACTCACCGTTTTCATTCACGCACCAAGGAACGCCTTGGTTCGATTTTCCGCTTCCGCCGGGTGTCTCGTGGCGTCCGTTCTATTTCGATTTCACGAAACCTTGGCAAAACTATTCATGGAACACTAGGGTCGATTCTACTGGTTCGGGTTTTCGGGTCACTTACGAACAAGGCTGGGCCGGTTTCGCGATCAACCCCGATTCGCCAATCCTTAATCCGCAAGCAGTTCAGTTTCGCATCAACCGACCGTATCGACTTCAAGTCATCGCTATCGATGGAGACGATCGTATTGAGTACCCTGTTCAATCGACAGCGACTCCCGGTAACGAGAAACTGTACACCGTGAATTTCGACAACCTGCCTCCGGGTTTTCAACTTGATCAAGTCGCGATTCAGAACTTTACGCCCAGCAGCAAGATACCGATCATTTTCTCGGCACTTCGAATCAAGCAAAACGACGCTTGGTCTTACATCATGACAACAAAAACGAATATCCAAAGACTCGATTTTCGCGTTGCCAGAGACTGGGCCATCGAGAACAACATCCCACTTCATCTAGGTGAATTCGGGGCGTACCAAGCAGGCGCGTTGGAGGACCGGCTGAGCTGGACTCGTTCGATTCGCAACACGGCCAACGTGTTGGGCATCGACTGGGCTTATTGGGAGTTCGGGACTCCCAACTTTGGAGTCTACGACGCGGTTAACCAAGTCTGGCACACCGATCTCTTGCGTGCACTGCTGCCGTTTTCAAGACCGTAGGCGAAAGCTAACGCCCGACAACCTAGCTTCAGCGGAACGGCACCGTGTCACGGTGAAACGCTCGCACACCAGAAAGCATGCGTGCACGTCAATTCACGGCGTTGGTCGGCTTAATAAACGCGGGAACGACCTTCCGTTCCCTGCGCAAAGACTTCAGGGTCACCACGCAACTCGAGCGGCATCCATGTCCTCGGCGGGTCTTTTGGATCGGCAGAAAATCTTGAGCACCTGAAGGACAGGTCTCGCTCGCAACCGCCCGTTTTTGAATTTCTCGGAATAAATAGCACCAAGATTAAGGGAATAATGTCGCGTTACTCGGCTTTCGCAAGACAATTAGCGGCGTGCGTGTGCAAGCGGAGTTCATCAGTTATAATCGGACTTGCGTCAATTCTTGACCGCCCGGTTATTGCAATCCTCCCGATCTCCACCATGAATTCTCACCGCCGAGTTAGCCAGTTGTCTCTTCCTCGAATTGCATCACTTCTATGTGTTACGTTGCTGTTGGCAACAGGCGGCAGAGAAGCGAAAGCGCAGAACGTTCTTTCCGCCGGCCTTGGTAAGGGAGTCAATTTTGGCAACATGCTGGAAGCTCCTTTCGAAGGAGCATGGGGGCTGACCGTTCAACCCGATTTCTTCGACCGGGTCGCCGAGAGAGGATTCGACCACATTCGTTTACCTGTCAGCTGGACTCACCACGCATCGACTGAAGCTCCATACACCGTGGACCCAGTCTTTTTTGCTCGCATCGATGAAGTGCTGGCGATGGCCGAGGCGATCAATGTCAAGGTTATCCTTAACGATCACCATCACGATGAATTGGATGCCGACCCAGTCGGCGAGTCCGCTCGGTTTTTGGCGATCTGGGATCAAATTGCAACTCGTTATGCAGACCGTGGTGATTGGCTGCATTTCGAAATCCTTAACGAGCCACATGGTGAGTTCAGTAAAACACCAGCGTTGTGGAATGCATTGTTAGTCGATGCTCTCAACGTCATCCGATCAACCAACCCGACACGCAAGGTAGTGATTGGCCCGGTCAATTTTAACTCGCTTCACTCCTTGGCTAAACTGCAAGTCCCGAACGACCCGAATCTGATCGCGAGCATTCATTATTACGACCCTTTTCCTTTCACCCACCAAGGAGCGCGATGGATTGATCCGGCACCGCCCCTCGGAACAACTTGGCGTCCCTTCGCGGACCAACTAGCACCGCCATGGCAGAATTACTCGTGGGGCACCAAAGTCGACAACACGGGTTCGGGCTTGAAAGTTACTTACCAAGAAGGCTGGGCCGGTTTCAATATCCACCGCGATTCTCCAATTGTAGATCCGCAGGCGATCCAGTTTCGCGTCAATCGGCCTTTCTCATTGCAGGTCATGATCTTTGATGGCGACAACACGATCTTATACCCAGTGCAATCGACCGCCACGCCTAAGGCCCCAGAAATCCATGTCGTAGAATTCGACAACCTGCCGCCCGGTTTTGAATTGCGAGACATCGCGATTCAGAATTTCTCCCCGGAAAGCCAAATTCCAATGATTATCTCGTTGCTTCGGTTCAAGCAAAATGACGCTTGGGACTTCGCAATGACGACGCAAACCAATGTCATCCGCCGCGACTTCCTAATGGCCAGAGATTGGGCAATTGAAAACAAAATCCCACTTCACTTGGGTGAATTCGGAGCCTATCGGGAAGCCGATTTGACCAATCGCGAAAACTGGAATCGTTCCGTTCGTCACACTGCAAACGTCCTTGGAATTGATTGGGCTTATTGGGAGTTTGCGTTTGTTGACTTTGGATTCTACGATCCCGTCAATCAAGAATGGCGCACGTCGCTGCTGCGATCTTTACTTCCAACGGGTTTCAACAACTGACGCTCAAATGGTCAACTGACCCGCCATCCCGCTGAAGTAGTTCAGCACGGCCAGTTCGGCAACATCGCGGCTGAAAAATAATGGACGGCGATGGAATTCGCAAAAGTCCCGTGCTTGGTTCAGCAGATCCAACGGATGGCAGAAGCGGAAAGGACGTGACACGCGTTTGTAGTGATACTCGATCAAGTGATCGACGACTCCGTCTTCGATTTGGAACCCGTGATCGTTCAGCAGTTTGTCGAACAACGCTCGAAACTGTTCCTCGGACGGATCGAAAACTTCTACCTTGTATGGAATTCGACGTAGAAACGCCTCGTCACAAAGCTTGGTTGGCTCCAAGTTGGTCGAGAAAATCAGCAACTGCTCAAATGGCAGAGAAATCTGTCGGCCCGATGGCAGGTTCAAAAAGTCATGACCTGATTCCATTGGTACGATCCAGCGGTTGAGTAGCTCGGTCGTTGAAATCTGTTGACGACCGAAGTCATCGACAACTAAGCAACCGCAGTTACTTTTTACATGAACCGGCGCCTCAATGATGCCGGTTACGGGATTGAGTGTCGCCTCCAAATGCTTCATTTCCAACTCGCCACCCACCACGATGGTTGGTCGCTTGATTCGAATCCACCGCTCGTCCACTTCCAAATCATGCGTAATTCCCGACGACGGAGGCAATGGAGCCGCTTCGTGAACACTCGGGTCAAACAGGCGAATGACCTCTCCACCGACAGTCAGTGATCGTGGAATCCAGATAATCTCGTCAACTGACCGGATCGCGCGTTTGGCAAGCATGGTCTTGCCGTTACCCGGTGCACCAAACAGAAACAGACTGCGCCCGGAATTGATCGCTTGGCCAAGCTGGCTGACAACCAAGTCGGTCACCACCATGTCGTTCAACGCACTGCGGACCTGTTCAAATGTCGGACGCAGGTTCTTGATCGACTGCCGAGCAACGGCTGCGTTGTAAACCTCAATGCCCACCGGTGCCGCGCCGCAATAGCTGTTGCGTTTGATGTGCAGCCGTGCCTGTTCGACACCTTTTGGTGAAAGTTCGTATTCATAATCTGAGACACCCGCCGAAATCTTGTGACCAACCAGCAAATCTGCTTTCAGTGCCTCCATGATCGGCGTGAGCAGCGGGAATGGTATTTTGATCTGATTGCAAATCTGCATACCCGTCTTGTTGCCGTGCAAAAACAACAGCTTCAGCACAAGCGGGAATAGGTCGTTCGGCAACAGCCCCGCTTCTTTTAACGAAGCCGGCTTGCGCGGAATATACTCATCATTCTGATTGTGCACACTAGCTTCCGCCGTGTCCTCAATGCCCACTGAAAACGATGCGGGCTGATTACCAACGGGCAAAACGACCTCGTCTGTGTAGCCCATGTTGAGTGAAGTATCGTGTGAACCGGGTGTTGGGATGGAATCCATGGTGCTTCCGCAGGCTCCTTGAGCAACTATTTTTAGAAAAATGGGTCCGACATTCAGCACGACCACGCTGACCAGTTGGTCGCGAACGCCTCCGCCGTGTTTGTGAGCTACACTTGCGCGGCCCCAAACATGACCATCGGATCCGACTCAGGAAACGGTAAGAAAAATCGGGCCCGCCTGCGCTTTCGGTTGCGTCGGCAAATCCCTGTCGACCTACCGTATTCTCTCAACCCGATGCGACGCCATGATACACGTTCGAGGTCTAACCAAAACCTACCGCGATTTGGCCGGCGACTTTGTCGCTCTTGATGAAATCAGTTTTGACGCGATGCCTGGTCAGGTTTATGGGTTGCTGGGACCCAACGGCGCGGGGAAGACCACCGCGTTGCGAATCCTGAGTACCGTTTTAAAACCGACAGCTGGCACCGCGTCGGTCAACGGATTTGAAGTTTCTGACAACCCTAGGCAGGTTCGTCATCAGATTGGTTTCGTGTCGACCAACACGGCCATTTACGATCGCATGACGGCGTGGGAGATGGTTCAGTACTTCGGCCAACTTTACGGGATGGAAGCCGATTATTTGCAAATCCAGATGGAGTCACTGTTCGAACGTTTTCAAATGAACGAACTTAGAAATACGCTTGGCAGCAAGATGTCGACCGGCATGCGACAAAAGGTCAACATCGCTCGGGCGATGATTCACAATCCGCCGGTGTTAATTTTTGACGAAGCGACGCTCGGCCTAGATATCTTGGTCGCACGGCAGGTACTCAGCACCGTCGAACAGCTGCGGGACCACGGAAAGTGCATCATCTTTTCTTCGCATATCATGAGCGAAGTAGGGCGTTTATGCGATCGAGTCGCCATCATGAATCGTGGCAAAATCCTGACAGAGGGAACGCTCGACGAACTGGCTGCCAAGCACCAAGAAGACGACTTGGAAGAAATGTTCTATCAGTTGATCTCAGCGTCAGAAGCTGAGCACCATTTGAGCGACGCTCAAGAAAAAACAAAAACCGCCGCAGTTTGACTGCTCGCACTTGTGCGATTCACTTTTTGACCCACACATCTTTCCCTACATCACCTATGAAATGGTCCAACGTCAACCTGATTTTTCGTCGTGAGATGCGAGACCAGCTGCGCGATCGCAGAACGCTTTTCACAGTCGTGATCATGCCCATGTTGCTGTATCCGTTGCTGGGCATGGCCATGCTGCAGGTCGCTCAGTTCATGCGCGAGCACCCAACACGAATCTGGATCATGGGTTCGGAAAACCTGCCGGCGGAGCCCGCGTTGCTGGAAGGCGGAAATATTTCAGGGGACTGGGTCGATGCGAAAACTGCGCAACTGATCGATACCGAGGTTCTAGATGAACCCACCCAAGAACTAGAAAAATACATCCGCGAGTTTAGAAAATCAGACAATGAACAGGCTCGCGACCTGATCGACCAACTCATACAGAAAGAACTAAAAGCACGAAAATACGATGCGGCGGTGTTCTTTACGAACCCCATTGAATCCCCCGAACAAACGGACTTGCTCGCATCCGGTTCGCAGAAAGCAACTGGGCCAGATGTGCTGGTCTTTGTCGATTCGGCCAGTGATCGGTCGCGAATTGCCGGTGAACGAATTGCCTCGGTTCTTGGAAACTGGAAAAATGCATGGACCAATCAACTACTTGCCGCAAACGATGTTCCAGCATCGATTAACTCGGGCATCGTGATGGAAACGTCAGATGTCGCCAACAAAGTTGGCAAAAGAGCGGCCGCTTGGTCAAAGATCCTGCCGTTTATCGTCATGATTTGGTGTCTGACCGGAGCGTTCTATCCCGCCATCGATCTATGCGCCGGCGAAAAAGAACGCGGCACGTTTGAGACATTGCTCAGTAGCCCGGCCGAACGCTCTGAGATTGCGATTGGAAAATTGCTGACCGTGATGACTTTCAGCATGGCCACGTCGTTGCTAAATCTGATCAGCATGGCGATCACCGGAATCATGCTCGCATCGAAGGTTGGAGCAATGGCCACCTTCGGTACACCGCCTGTCCACAGCATCGGCTGGTTGTTGTTGGCACTCGTTCCCATTTCTGCTTTGTTCAGTGCCATTGCCCTCGCGGCCGCCGCGTTCGCTCAAAGCAGCAAGGAAGGTCAGTACTATTTGGTCCCGCTGCTGATGTTTTCCATGCCGCTGATGATGGTTCCCATGTTGCCCGGGTCTCAACTCGATCTGGGAACCAGCTTGATTCCCGTCAGCGGCTTGATGCTTCTGCTGCGGCACTTAATGGAGGGCCAATATTCTTTTGCGGCTCAGTTTGGTGCGCCGGTGGTGCTGACGACCTTGCTCTGCTGCTGGATGGCGATCCGCTGGGTTGTTCATCAATTCAACAGTGAATCGGTTCTATTCCGAGCCAGCGAACGGTTTGGGATCGGCAAATGGTTGGGCCACATCATGCGAGAACGTCACGAGTTACCGTCATTGGGTAACGCGATCCTGTGCGGCCTGATGATTCTAGTGATCAAGTTCTTCGTCAGCATTGCTGCAACGCCCGCCACGGATTGGTCAAGCTTCAGCTTGCAAACGGTCATCATTTTGGTCACAGCGGTCGCTGTTCCAGCATTGTTTATGGCGATCATGTTGACACGCAGTCCCCGCAAGTCGTTGCGACTTCGACCGTGCACCATCCCGGCTGCCTGCGCGGCCGTGCTGGCCGCGATCTGCTTGAATCCACTTTTGATGTGGTTCACGGCGTTGGTCATGACCATCTATCCACCCGGGCCGGAACTAATGGCGCTGCAGTCAAGCGTGCAGACGATTCTCGATGGAGCCCCGTCTTGGTGGGCAATCCTACTGGTCTTTGCGGTGGCTCCTGCCGTGATGGAAGAACTTGCCTACCGCGGGTTTATCTTGTCTGGTTTTCAATCAATGCGAAACAAGTGGCACGCGATTTTGCTGACCAGCCTGCTGTTTGGTGTCGCACATAGCGTCATCCAACAAACGATGATCACATCAGTCGCGGGTGTTATTCTTGGGATCATTGCCGTGCAGACTCGCAGCCTGATCCCTTGCATCCTGTTCCATGCGACTCACAACGGGCTAACCGCAATGATTGGGATTGTACCGGCCGAGACAATTAAGTCCTCGCATTTGTTGTCCCAAATTCTTTACACGAACGACGGGGTGACTTTTCAATACGGGATTCTTCCCGGGATTATCATGTCGGTGATTGGCCTAGCCTTGATTGGTTGGTTCCTGAGATTCGATCACTCGACCGCCGCTGCCCGAAGCTCCCGGCAACCGTCTCGATTCGAGCGTTGGCTGGGAAAGATGAGCGAATAAATGCATCCGATCTCTGCTAGGCGTGGAAGCAAACAAGGCAACGCCACACGCGAGGATTGTCAAAGACTTGGACTGGGATCAGTTTACGGATAACAAGCAAGCACGAGATCAACGCGACGCCATGGCTCAAACTCAAAATCCGTACGCTGCGCCTGAACAACTAGGGCCCTCGTCTTCTACCAAGTGGCGTCCAAGGGGGCTGCTACTTGCTTCCGCCTGCCTTGGAATCATCGTTGGCTCGTACATCTCGGCCGAGCTTGACTACTTTCACCATGACGATCAAGTTCGTACGCAAAACGACATTTTGTCCCGCACCTTCGCGGGTGTCGTTTCCAGCCCGGTGTCGATGAGTTTCGGCATTCATCCGACGCTCAAATTCTACAGTTCACACGGCTTCCTCGTGTTTCCCGGCATTGTCTTGGCTCTTGTCGGCACGTATTTTTACAAGACAAACAAGAGCCCGTGGGCTCTGTTAACAGTCTTTATTGGGTGTATCCTTTGGGCCCACAATAACTACCTCAGCTTCTCGGCCTTAATGTCTGTTTGAACCTTGGCAAATCATCCCATCTTCGCGCCAACCTTTCATGGAGACGTTGTCGCCGTCAAGAAACTTCTGGACAAGGATGCGAAGCTTGTCGCCGCTCGTGACGCAAAAAACCTAACACCCTTGCACGTTGCTGCGAGCCGTGGTCAATCGGCGGTTGCCCAACTGTTGCTTGACTACGGCGCGGACATTCACGGGCCCAGCGAAGATGGTCATTGGACGCCGCTCGTGTTTGCTGCGTGTCGCGCACATGCACAACGCGAGCTACCTTGGTGGCTTTGTCGGATTTATCATCGCTCTACTGGTAATTCGGCCTCGAAGCTCAACCACGATTCCGACTGAGGCAAAAGATTAATTCGGCAATATTCGGGATCTTCCGACGAACCAGTTACGAGTCAAATGAACGCTCGCTGACAAATGAGCCCAATAACGCAATCTCCGGAGGAAATTCGATGACTGACAACACCCAACAAACCGCTGTGGCTACTCGTTACTGGTTCCCCGCAAAATCATACGGCTGGGGCTGGGGATTCCCCGTGACGTGGGAGGGCTGGCTGACATTCGCCATTTTC
The DNA here is from genome assembly GCA_937929805.1 of uncultured Pirellulaceae bacterium. Classification (GTDB taxonomy): domain Bacteria; phylum Planctomycetota; class Planctomycetia; order Pirellulales; family Pirellulaceae; genus Mariniblastus. The sequence goes on along the minus strand of CALFUT010000028.1, from coordinate 2,006 downwards.
ATTGCCGTCTGTTGCAGCTCAGGATGGCTCTCGGGCGGTTCCATCGGAGCGACCGTTGCGATTATTTTTGCGGCAGCGTGTATGTTAGTGGGCGTCGCTTGGTGCAAAGGTGAACCGCCACGCTGGCGTTGGGGAAATAGAGATTGAAAACAAATCGTTCTGAACAAAAGGAGAAAACCATGGTCGCCCCGGCATCGATGGACAACGAGCGACTTGGTCAGCTGATCCGGCAATGCGCGACGAAGATGATCGAGGACGAACCGGGTTTCTGGAAGTTCGAATTCAATGGAGCAATGGCACTTGTGATGACCGATGAAACGCATAACCGAATGCGGATCATCTCGCCCGTCACCGATGTCGAGTCGGCACCTTTTGAATGATGAGCAATCGTGATGTCGGTCGGCAAGATCGTGCAGACAAGCAGAGATATTGAGAAAACGTTCGTCGTCGTGATTTGGGATTTAAAGTTCCAATCGCGACAGCAAATCGAGCCCAAGCATCGAAGTTGGTGAGGGCATTGCGACTTCAGTAGCTTCCCGGTTCGCTATAACGCGGTGTTCAATTTTGTCTCGGCAAAGCGTCCACACACCGACCCAGCTGCGTTTTAGTGATACGGGATCGGGCATCTACTTTGAATCGCCCCGGCGAGCTTTCGGTTTGGAGCAGGATACTTTGATGTTACAATTGAGTAAGGTCTTGCGTCTTGCTGCCTAAATATAATCCTCTCTGAAAATGGGCGTTTCCATGAGCTCTAAATTTGCTTGCTTGCTGCCTAACGCATTGTGGAAATGGACGATCTTGGTTGCGTTATTTCTCGGGTCTAGCTCAGTTCATTGTCACGGGCAAGATCGCAACCTTTTGATTATGGCCGGCAAGCCATCTCATGCCCCGCGGATTCACGAATTCAACGCGGGTGCGATGCTGCTAAAAAAATGCTTGGCCAATGTAAATGGCTTGAACACGACTGTCTTGAAGAACGGGTGGCCGGCTGACGAGTCGATTCTCGAATCGGCAGATGCAATCGTGTTTTACATGGACGGCGGGCGACGACACGAAGTCGTTCAAGAAGAAGGCAGACGTTTGGAGCTTATCAACAAGCGGGCGGCAAAAGGAGTCGGCATCGGATTCATGCACTACGGCGTCGACATCGATCCGGAAGCGGCGGGTGAAGAGTTCAAACGTTGGATTGGCGGACACTATGAAACCATGTTCTCTTGCAATCCAATTTGGGAGCCAAATTTTTCACACCTGCCAGATCATGAGGTTACTCGAGGAGTCAAACCGTTCCAGATCAAAGATGAGTGGTACTTCAACATGCGTTTTATTTCTGACATTCCGGGCAACGAGCCATATAAAAACGATGGAACAACATTCGTGCCGATCCTGTTCGCCAGCCCTAGCGACGCAATTCGAAACGGTCCGTATGTTCACCCAAAAGGTCCTTACAAACATATTGTCGCAACCAAAGGCAGGGCGGAAGCAATGCTATGGACGGTCGAGCGACCTGACGGTGGGCGAGGCTTTGGGTTTACCGGTGGCCACTATCACGACAACTGGCAAGACGACAACTTTCGCAAAGTCGTGCTGAACACCATGCTGTGGATTGCGAAGGTCGACGTTCCCGCCGACGGCGTCAGCTCAACTGTCTCCGCCGAAGAAATCAACGCCAACCTCGATCCGAAAAAGAAACGCCCGAAGAAAAAGCAAAAGGCGAGTCCGCCGAAAGCACCCGTCCCCGCGCAGTAGCGCAAGGAGCGGGCGGGCAGTCTGACTTGCACGTGGGCTCGGGCGTAATCAACCTTCGCTAGGAAACGAGCCGACCTTATTGTCCGTCTGTTTTGTTTGCATACCCTGAGACTCGATGGGCGATGATCGCAACCCGCTTGCCGTCGAATCGGGTCAAGATGACAGTCGCTGGCTGACTGCCGGATAGCTTCAGTTTTAAGAATGAATCTCCGGCGGCTTGCTCGACGCCTCGCCGTTTTACTTCCAGAATCCCAACGTCC
>CALFUT010000027.1 GCA_937929805.1 uncultured Pirellulaceae bacterium | reverse complement strand
CGCAACTACTTTGCCGTCAAAGCGACCCCAAACCCACACCTGTTGCGGATCTTGATCGAGGAAGGCATGGGTGCTGACTGTTCTAGCGGCGCAGAATTGGAAATTTCTCGCCGCGTCGGATTGGAGGGCGAAGACATCATGTTCACCTCGAACAACACGATGGCCAAGGACTACCAGTTTGCCAGAGACCTTGGGGCGATTATCAACTTAGATGACTTCAACTACATCGACTATCTGGATCAGAACGTCGGCGTGCCGGAGCTCGTCTGTTGCCGGTTCAATCCTGGCGAGATGAAAGCTGGGAACGTAATCATCGGCAATCCCGTGGAAGCAAAATTCGGTTTTACTCGTCAGCAACTGTTGGACGGCTACAAGAGACTAAAAGAGCTGGGCGTTAAAGAATTCGGCCTGCACACGATGGTGGCGTCGAATGAATTGAGTGTTGATTTCCACTTGGAAACCGCCGGGCTGCTATTTGACATCGCTGCCGAACTTCATGCGGACCAAGGAATCTCATTGAAATTCGTCAACTTGGGCGGCGGCGTCGGTGTCCCTTATGAACCGGATCAGACAGCATTCGCGTGGGAGGACTTTGGGGCTCGACTGGGTCAACTTTACCAGCAGAAAATTGTCGAGGCTGGCGTTCCGGAATTCGAGGTTGTGATGGAGAACGGTCGTTGCGTGACTGGACCGCACGGCTACTTGATTACTCAAGTCACCCACCGAAAAAGCACCTACCGCGACTACGTGGGCGTCGATGCAACGATGGCCAACCTGATGCGTCCGGGGATGTATGGATCGTATCACCATATTTCCGCGATCGGAAAAGAAAGCACGGACGTTTCCCCGGTCGATGTCGTCGGCTCGCTTTGCGAAAACAATGACAAGTTCGCAATCCAGCGTCCGATGCCGGATGTAAAAGCGGGCGATTACTTGGCCATCCACGACGCCGGAGCCCACGGGCACTCGATGGGCTTTCAGTACAACGGAAAGCTTCGATCGGCCGAACTCTTGTTGCGTTCTGACGGAGAAGTTGTAGAAATCCGCCGCGCGGAAACGCTGGAGGACTACTTTGGCACGCTGAATTTCGAGTCGATCGTCGAGCCGGCGAACGCTTGAAGTTTTGCTGCCCGACGCAACTTGAAAGCTTCAGCATTCTGAAGTTCTGCAACTTGTGTGGCCCGCCGCATTTCCAGTATGTCGTTGATGTGGCAGATCACCCGCTGCTGGGCCGATTCTGTATCCGGCGAAAAACGTTTTTCGCCCAAGGATATTGATCAAACAAAAAGTGAGCCAGCAACTTACTTTTTTTGCGCAAGTCATCGGTAGCAGGAATGTCCAAGCGTTTCTTGAGAATGCGATGCAACACTAGTCGCTTTCGATAGACTTTCCACGGAGTATCCCGCTGGATGCTCCCAGAGTGAACGCGATAGGAAACGAGTTTCTGTTTCAGGAAGATTCCCTTGCACTGAAACAGCATTCGCATCCAATACTCAAAATCTTCATGGGACCGCAGTTCAGGGTCTTCGTTGACGTCGCCCGTCTTTTCGTACATCTCTCGCGTAAACAAAACGGCCGCGTTGCAAATGAATCCCATGGAATGATAAAACGTTCGCCAGTCGATCGGGCCTACATAATCATCATAGCAATTTTGCTGGGCCAGCGTGTTGCCGTTTTCATCGACGTAGTCATAGTCGGTGGTGCACATTCCGTACGGACCTTCCTGAAGCACCGGGACCTGTTCGGCGATCTTTTCCGGATGCCACAGGTCGTCATCGTCGCAGAACGCGAGAAAATCGCCCTTCGATCGCCGCAAACCTTCGTTTCTAGGCACTGCCGGGAAACCTGCGTGCGGCGTGTGGCAATAAGTGACTCGGGGGTCGTTTAGTTCCGAAACCACGGCCTCGGTTGCCGCGTCGTGACCGTCGGAGACGACGATCGCTTCCACATTCTTGTACGTTTGCGCCACGATCGAGGCCAGCGTCAGGCCCAGAAATTCAGGTCGCTGGTAGGTCGATACGATTACCGAAACGAGAGGTTCTGCACGGTCATTCTTCATTAGCTTGAGGAACTCAAATGGGCGGCAGGCTTTTCTTTCATGTCATCGGGCACCTCGATCCCCCGCCGGCGCATCGCCTCGTGGTAAATGTTTAGAAGTTGCCGGTAGTTTGTGTCCGCAGTGAATCGTTGTTCAAAACTAAGACGACAGTTGGAACGGAACTGCGGCCATTCATCGGGACTGTCGAAGAACAGCCTGACTTTTTCTGCCATCGAGTCAGCATCGCCGCCCTTGAAAACATGCCCGGTCTGACCGTCAAGAACCACCTCGGGAACGCTCGCCGTGTCAGCCCCGATGACTGGAGTTCCGACCGCCATTGACTCAATTAACGTTTTGGGCATCGATTCGTAGCCAACCGAAGGGAAAATTACGCACGCCGCTTTCCCCATCCAATCGTAAACCTCTTCATTTGGCACTCGCCCCACCCATTCGATGTTCGATTTTTGTTCAGCGGCACTTTTTACCAAATCCGCATCAGGTCCATCGCCAACAATTTTCAAAGGATACGGAAGCTGATGTTTTTCCCATGCTTCTAGCAGCGTATCGACACCTTTTTCCCCGGCCAGCCGCCCGACAAACAGAGCAAACTTGCCCTCGCCCTTTTGCGGTCCCGGATCAACCGAAACGAAGTTCGGTTTTTTCATCATCTGGTTCGGATCGCAGCCAGCCGTGACCAGTTTAGATTTCGAAAAGTCTGAAGCAATACAAATGACGTCGACGCAATTTTGCCATGTCCGAAGTTGTCGATGCAGCATCTGCATCCCGGCCACGACTGCCGATCCAGCGCGGCTGCCGCGATAGCACCCGTGTTTGACGGCTCGCCAAGGAATCTTGCCTAAGCAATCTTCGCATGCTTTGCCATCGCGAAAACACATCGCCTGAGCACAAAACATGCGGTAGTTTTGGATCGATGCAACGGTTGGAAGATTTAACTTTTTGGCCGCGTGAAAAATGGCTGGCGAAAACAATGGGAACGTGTTGACCACGTGCAAGACATCCGGCCGATGCTCATTCGCCAACTCGGTCAAGTGTTTGCAAGCTTCCTTGTTCCACAACGTTCGTGCAGCGACTGAAAGCAATCGTCGATCGCTTATTTCATCATTGTGAATCGTGTGGCGAATCACCTCGTGTCCGCGCGACTCTAGCAGATTGGCTTCATCTTCAAAGAACTGGTCTTCGCCGCCGCGCTGCTGATAATAATTGTGGTAAACGAGAACCTTCATTACCCCGCACCTCCATCGAAGCGCAGGGAGTTCTTCTGCTGATCCAAAAGATCAGGCCTTTTGGCCGCTGCGTCGGTCAAAGCCGTCCGCATCAACAAAGTTAACAGCATGAAAGATAAAAATGTGGGCATCTTGAATAATGACTCGGCGAACCCGTGCACGAGGGCAAAGATAAGCAGCCCAAATACGAGCGAGACATCGCGATCGTAGTTGACGATTACTCGTCGGAACGTGACATACAACGACACAACAAAAATCGATAGGAAAAGGGCGAGCCCAATCACTCCAACATCAAGAGCCACATCAATGTACATGTTGTGACCATGAGGAATCTCCCACTGCAGCAATGCGGACAAATAGTCGATTTTTTCCTTTTCCCAGAACGCTAGGTAACCGTGCCCCAGCAATGGATGATCGTTGATGGACCGCAGCAATTCCTCCCACAGAGGCAAACGCCCTGTCAACGAGGAAACATCTTCGGTGCGTCCCATTGCCATTGAGCCCGCAAGTCCGCGACTCACATTGCTTCTTGAAAGAGCGAGAAAGACAGCGACTACAATGGCGCCTAGTGCCGCCAATGCAGTTAGAAAAACTCGTTTGTCAGGCCGAAAGGTCAAAAAGCGAATCGCGACCAGAGCGAAAATGAACGCCGCCAGCGTCGTCCGAGATTTTGTCGCCAGCAGCGTAATGATTCCCACCGCGAAAATCGCAATCAGCCAAGGATCGAAGGCACGCAACCGACCGAAGTAAACGGATGCTGCCATGCAGCAAAACGTTCCGTACACCGCCAGCGTATTTGGGTGACAGGTTCCCACGAATCGGTAGTCGGATTTGTGAGGAGTAAAGTTACCCAGCAAAATCTCCACGAGCACACCGATCCCGATATAGCTCAAGCAGACTGCGATAAACAAAAAAACCAACTCGCCCATCGAAAACTGTCTAGCCAGACCAGCCGCCGCTACCCCGAAGCACACCAGCACCACAAACTTGTGTAACGTGACGCTTGGGTTAATCGACCACAGAAGAGATAGTCCGGCGAAACCCAAATACATCAACAGCACAAATGCAATTGGACCGCCCCACCCAAGCCTTTGGCGCGTGGGGATCAGGAAGAACGCAAATCCGATCACTCCAAGAACGATGCGGACCGGGGCAGTGATCAGATTGACTGCCTCCACTCGATCAGCAGTGCGATTTTCCGAGTCAATGAACTCGGCATCGTAACGAAAGTGAGTGCTGGCTCCCGGTGAATGATCGACGGCAAAGAACCCAAACAGCAATGCCACAAACAAAAACCCCAATGTGACCAGTCGCAGGGTGTTGGCTCCCGCCAAAGCGCCGGAGCGCGTTAAGTCATCATTTAGACCAATTTTTGCGGAGGTGCTCATGCTTCACCGCCGATCGTTTCAAGTGGCGTCGCGTTCGGCACTTGCCGCAGCAGAGATACAAAGAAAGCGACCGCGATCACAGTCGCCACGCAGCCGCCTCCGACTAGAGCCCATGCAACCCCGGCAATTCCCATCGATCCACACAGCAAGACGGCCAGAACAATTGTCACAATGGAGAATGCGACTTCGCCAGCAAATAATCCCTGAGGCTGCCCCAACGCGGCCATGCCGTTTCCGGCAACAATCGAAAAGCTAACAATCAATGCGTAAATGCCAAGAATCCCGACGACGTGGCCAAACTCGGAAAACTCCTCCGTCAACATGATCGTCAGTAGCTGTCCTCCTAGCAAAAAATACACGCCGCACAGCACGGACAGCACCACGCCAAAGAACAGGGCGGATTCGAGAAGAATGGCGCACAGGGCTTTCTTGCCCTGTTGGTTGAACGCCTTGACGGCTCGAGGTTGAAAAAAGTTATTGGCACCGTAAACAAAAATGAGTGAAACATTCGCAAGGGTCATGCAACTGCCAAATGCACCCGACGCATCCGCATCGATCATCCACAAAGCGATGAAAGGCAGCAGGCAACTAGCTACCGTTGGAAACACGCGAGCCGCGACCAACCATCGGGAATATTGGAACGTCGTTTTCCAATCGGCTGTCGCTTGTTGGCGTTCTAGGCGAAACGGCTGCGAACGCATGGCAAACCAGACGATCGCCGGAAGTAAACTGGCGACGCCCATGGCTGCAAAAACGAATGGAGCGTTCAGCCAATCCAGCAAGAAAACACCTACGATCAGCGCCAGTTGAATCAACAGCGCTGATCCGCTGAGGAATACTGCGGTTGGATATTTGAAATGAGCGCAACAAATCACCCGCAGGTGATCTCTTAATAGGATCATGGGGCCAGCGATCGCGATGGTGGCTAGACACACCGCCATCCCGTCAGGCATCGCAAGCCAATTCGTTCGAGCAGTCACCGCAGAAAGCAAGCCAAATAGAACCAAAGTCGCAGACGAGAAGATAGCTTGTTGAATCAAGCTACTCCCAAGGAAAGATTGTTGATCGCGAGCATCTTGATGGGCGAACACGACATACGGTGCGCCAATCATTCGCTCTTGAAGAACCCGCGCCACATTGAGAATAGACCACGCTAAAACGTACAAATTGACTGCACTTTGACCGCCAAGCTTCGCGACCAAGATTAGCGTCAAGAACGTGTTCAGGCTGACAAATCCCTGATCGACCAACGCAAGAAACCCTTGGGTCAACTTCTGCCTAATCGTTTGCGGTGGATCGTCTGCCGCTTCGCCGTGATGACCCGCCCTACTGGTTGAAGACACCGATTGGCTGGCATCGGACAACACATCCGAGCCGTTCAGACTCACACGAGCAGATCTGGCTTGGCTCAATGTTGAATGAGATGCGTTCATGCGTGGTGGCTCGAAAACGATTACGCAGACGAAGACGACGGGATCAAGTGAGAAGGCGGCTTCGCGGTTCGCGTCGCCTATAAGGCATTAAAAGAAACGGTTGAGCCAGCCGGGGAGCTTGCTTTCGGTGCCTGTCATGACTGCACCAACAATCTTGCCACCTGAGACATGAACTCGGTCCCGCAACGCCTGCAGTTTCTCTCGGCGAGTTCCGTAGCGAGCGACAACCAACACGCCATCTAGGTGCGGCAGAAACGCGTCAGCTAGCGAAGGTTCGTTAATGGGTGGCAAATCGATGATCGACAGACGGTAGGCTTCTCGCAGATCATCAAGGAACTCGATGGTCGGCTGAGTCGCGATCACCAACTGCCGCGCGGTTTTACGCTGCCCCAGCCCAAGGACGCTCAGGTTTTCAATCTTGGTTGGCCGCGTGCAACTGGCCAACGTTGATTGCCCTGTCAGACAATCGCTCAGCCCTTTGTTGCCCGTTCGATAGACGCGAGAGATTCTGTGGTTTTGAAAATTCGCATCGACGACTAGCGTGGGGCTAATCCGGTGATCAGCGGCTCGAATCGCAAGATTCAAAGCCGTGGTGGTTACTCCTTCACCGGGGTCGATACTGGCGACACCAATCACAGCCGGAGCATTTAGCTTGAATACCTCGGCTTGCAGTCGCTGCAACAAGACATCGGTGTACTTGCTGCCTTTGCGCAGGGGAACCTCAAACGCGCGGATGGTTTCACTCATGCGGTCACCTTTTGCACCAACTTCGGGCACTTGGTCAGTGTTGGAGTTGCTCATACAGTTGCACTTTCGAAGAAGATTAGATGGTTGGAGGGAACTTCGAATCCTAGTCAGCCACTTCAGGCAGATTGATTGGATTAACTCATCACGTGTCGAAATTCTCGTTTGTCTGGGATCGATACAATTACCGGGGCGTCGATCACAGCACTCACATCATTCTGGCGATTGACAGAATTGTTAGTCAGCAACGCACCGGCGATAATCGCAAGCGAGCCGAACAGCATCGATGCCAGACCGAGCAAACCCACGACCAACTTCGATGGGTTGATGGGTTTTTCCTCAAGCGTAGCGGCCTGCGCAATGCTAATGTTAGAGAACGCGTTCTTGCTCAACGCTTCATCGACTCGCGCGTCTTCCAAATTTTCAGCGTAGCCCATGTAGTTGTTGACGGCCAATTCCACATCACGTTCCTGCTGCTTGATCTGAACGCTTGCACGGTTGAGCGCGTTGATTTCGGCCAGCACTTCGGCGTCCTGTTTCTTTAGAGAGTCCAGCATCGCTTGCAAACCACGCTTGGTGGATTCTGCTTGGGAAAGCTGAAGCGCCAAATCTTGGTGAACCGAATTAATCGACCGAGTCATCTCTTTGCGAGCTTTGGTCGTTTGATTGGCCAGCGATTTTCGTGCATCGGCCTCCTGTTTGGTGATTGCGAGCAACTTTGGGTTGCTCTGGCTGTATCTTGATTCGAGTTCCATCCGCTCCACCTGCAACGCGTACAGCTGCTCTCGAATCGCATCACGACCCGTGTTGGGAACCATTTTTTCACTGGAAACCATCTGTGCAGGATGAGATTCAAGCTGCGTCTTCAGTTCGTTTGCGCTGGCGATGGCTTCAGCAAGTCGGCGTTCCACGCTCAATCGAGAATCTCTAACGCTCTCCATCTGCGATTCTAGCATCGTGCGGTGGCCTTCGATCGATGCGAGTCCCAATTTGTCTTTTGATATTCGCAACGCTTCTGACTTTTTGACAACGCGTTCTTTCAACTGCGTCAGCTGGTCACCAAAGAACCCGAGCGAACCTTCGGTAGAGTGAATGCGTGAATGGGTCGATTTATATTGATCAATCATCTGTTCCAAGACAGCCTGTGCTAACTCAGGAGACTCGGTGTCATAAATCACAGAAACAACATTTGATTTCCGCTCGGCAAAAACCTGCATGTGCTCTAGGATTTCTTGGACGGCTTCTTCACGATCGGAAATAGGATCGATCTGTTTGACCGTTTTCACCAACGAACCGAAAGCACTCTTGAATGCCCCAGTCAGAAAATTCGCTTTCTGTTCTTCCTCGGTTCCCGGCAATGGCTCATCACCAAGGACTACTTTCGGTCCCAGCGTGTCTACTGTGCCTTCGGCCACTCCTCGACTTCCTATGATGTCGATCACGGATTTAATTTCATCTTCCCGATCCGTTTCCTGAATCGAAATGGTTTCACCGGTGGTGGCGGTGGGATCTAGGCGGGAGTTCTCTCGACCGATCTTGATCCAGAGCTTCGCCTCGGAACGATACTCGCGTGGCCACACAAGGATCACGCCAATCGTCAATAAGATGATGGCAAGGTTGTACAGAAGCAGCTTGCCACGATTGCGGTAGACAGATTCGATGTAGTCACGAATTTTGATCGTGTTTACAGGCGGCTGGATCATTACTTAACTCGAATAGACGGATACGATCGAACGGGGTTTGCATCGGACGCGAGCGCCGGAGAAAAGCACCGGGCAAAAGTCGCCAAGACGCGACCGACCAACTGACCAGTATTTTTTCAGATGCCGTTCGCTTCAAGCGTGAAAGAGGCGAAACAACCGATGAATTAGTGACAAATGGTACGATTATACCGCTTTGTGGGCAAAACTTAAGCGAATGGCCACTTCTTTCCCAGCGACTTGGCCTGGATCGCAGTCAATTCCGCGATCCCTTTTTTGCCCAATTTTAGCAACGATTGGAGCTCTTTATCACTGAAAGTCGCTTCCTCGCCGGTTCCTTGGACCTCGACAAATTGACCGCTTCCAGTCATCACCACATTCATGTCAACCGAAGCCGCATAGTCCATCGGGTAGTCGAGGTCAGAGACTGGCTTGCCATCGACGATCCCCACGCTGATTGCAGCAACCGAATCACGCAACGGATAAACCTTCGGGTCGGGCAGCGTTTTTTTGATCGAGTTAATTGCGTCCGCCAGAGCAATCATACCTCCGGTGATACTTGCGGTGCGAGTTCCTCCATCGGCCTGCAGCACGTCACAGTCGACGGTAATCTGAACCGGCCCAAGCGCCTGTAAGTCCGCCACCGCGCGGAAGCTGCGCCCAATCAAACGCTGAATTTCAGTCGTTCGACCGTCCACCTTTTTGCGGTCTCGCCTTTTTCGCGGACTGGTGCTTCCGGGAAGCATGTTGTACTCAGCAGTGATCCAGCCTTTGCCGTCTGCCTCCATCCATGGTGGAACTTTCGTATCAACGCTGGCCGTGCACAGAACGACCGTTTCGCCACATTGGTATAAGACGCTTCCCGGCGTCTTGTTAGTGAAGTTACGTTTTACTTTGACCGGTCTCAGTTCGCTGGCTTTACGTTTCATGGTTTCATCTTTTGTTGATTGATTTGCTGCAAACCGGAGTGGCCCTGAGTCGTTGAAGGCTCACGGCACATGGTTGATTTAGTTACTGCGAGTTGGGTTCGTTTTGGTTCTTCAGCCATACGACCAAACCTTTTTGAGCGTGCAGACGATTATTCGCCTGTTGGATAATTGCACTGGCGGGACTGTCGATCACACCGGAGGTAACCTCTTCGCCTCGACGTGCAGGAAGGCAATGCAAAAACTTTGCGTCGGCTGCCGCGACCGACATTAGTTTTTCATTCACCTGATAGGCTGCCAGATCCTTAAGGCGCTGTTTGCTTTCCGCTTCCTGCCCCATGCTGGTCCAAACATCGGTGTAGACAAAAGAGACATTTTCGGCTGCCGCCATCGCATCATCCGTCTGCCGAATGAGTTCTTTTCCAGCGTCCGCATTCAACTGTTCGATAAAACTCGACTCAAACTGGTAGCCGGCAGGGGCTCCGATGTTCAATGGAATCCCCAGTCGACCGCAGATAATGGCTAGGCTGTAGGTCACGTTGTTCGCGTCACCGATGTACGCAATGCTCACGTCATTCAACCCGCCCGCGATCTCTTGCACAGTCAGGATATCGGCTAGGGCCTGACAAGGATGGCTAACGTCCGTCAAGCCGTTGATCACCGGGCATTGGGTGAACTGCAGTGACTCTTCGACCAACGCATGACTTTTGGCACGAATCACCAGCATGTCGAGATAGCTTGTTAGAATCGGCATAAAGTCGCAAAGCGGTTCGCGCGAGCCCCAACCGACATCCGATCCCAACATTAGGCTGTTACCGCCTAACTGCGCGGTTAGCGTTTCGAAGCTGACGCGAGTTCGCAATGAAGGTTTCTCGAACAGCAGACCAATCACGTGGTTATCGAGTAATGATTCACGTTTGCCGGCGGTCAAATCTGCCTTTAGCTTCACCGAGACATCAAGAACTTGGCCAATTTCTTCGGCCGTCAAATCGAACAGAGATAATACGTGTCGCATGGTAAAACTTTGAAAAAAAAGAAAATCTTCCCAGTCGAATCAGATTCAACTGACTGCTTGCGGCTCTACTTTTTGCGGTACATCACGGTTCCAATACCGCCGCTGGTGTAGACCTCCAACAACAACGAGTGCCGCACGTTGCCATCAACGATATGAACTTTGCGGACGCCTTTGTCGAGTGTTTCTAGGCATGCTTCGACTTTCGGTATCATCCCACCGTTGATGGTGCCGTCGGCGATCAGTTGGAGTGCTTGCTCGCGATTCAGCGATGAAACGATTGATTCCGGGTCGGCAGGATCTTTCATGACACCCGGCACATCGCTAAGAATCACCAGTTTGTCAGCGTTTAACTCTTGAGCCACTTTTGTCGCGGCGGTGTCGGCGTTGACGTTAAGCTTGTGCCCGTCTTCGGTAATCGCCATCGAGGGGATAAACGGAACCTTGCCGGCGTTGCTGAGGCTTTCGATCATTGCTCGATCCACGGAAGTCACCACGCCAACGTGTCCCAAGTCCACCGGTTTCCCATCGTCATCGGACAGCCTTAATGGCTCACCTCCAAGAACCGGCGTCGATTCAAAATTGAGCGTCATGGCACGCCCACCGATTTTCTCGAACTCATTCGCAAGAAAATGATTTACCTCGGTCGCCAGCACCTTTTCGACAATGTCCAGCGTTGTGTCGTCCGTGTATCGCCGTCCTTGCACAAAACGTGGTTCGATCCCGGCTTCCGCCATCGCGGCGCTGACTTTTTTTCCGCCGCCATGCACGACGACCGGTCTCATTCCGACCGACTCCATGAACAGAATATCCAACAGGATATGATGCAACGCGTCGATGTCGCCCAGCAAACTGCCGCCCAACTTGATGACCGTCGTCTTGCCGCGAAACTCACGAATCCACGCGAGGGCTTCGATCAGCGTGTCGGCTTTTTCTATCGCTTGTTGCAACGTGCGGGTCCAGTGCCAATCAGGGAAAGCCCACCATCGTAAAAGCCATGGCCAACGGATGTCAACCTGACGCCGCGATGCCGAGAATTCCAACTGTAAAGCGGTCGATTTTCACCCGCCACTTTGCGGCACGTCACTCGCGATGATCGCTACGCTCAGTAATCCAGCCAACTTCAACCCGTAGTCAAATAAGAATATTCAAATTGAATAATCATTTGACGTCGGCCGAGGTGATACGACCGATCCCCGCCAAAAAACGCTTGAACGTGTCCATGCGTTCCTCGACCTTCACCGCTAGGCACTTGTGCACCGCTTTGATCAGTTGCGGATCCAAGTTCGGGCGATGTTCGCGAATATCGATCATCGGCTTGGTGTCATGAGCCAACGCCGCTGTGCCCGAGTGATCGGTACTACCCCAAGGGTGCTCAAAGGTCAGCAGGCGATAAGCGGTGACGCCAAACGCAAACAGATCAAGTCGCTGATCCGTCTGCCGCCGCCGTACAATTTCAGGAGCCATGTACTGAGGCGTTCCTGTTCGGTTGCCCGGCATTCGATACGGTGGCTCGTCCGGCAACGTCAAACCGAAATCGATCAACTTCAAACCCGTCAGGTCCTTTGAGCAAATAAAGTTTCGAGGGCACACATCGCGGTGGATGAAACCTTGGCTGTGCACCTCCATCAACGCCTGTGCCATGTGCCGAATCAGCGTCAGTTGATGTGGAATCACATCAGGGTTCCGTTCGCGAATCACCAGATCCAAGCCTGGCCCATCAAGGTACTCCATCAGAATGTACTGCTGACCGGTTGTCGTCTGGCCGTACTCAAGCGTCTTCACGATCCGAGGATGATCGAACTTCATCGCGATCTCGCCCTCGGGTGGCTTGTTCAAACCTTTGAAACGATCCTCGAAGTAATCAAGTTTCTCTTGATCGATGAACTTGATCCCGTACCGGTCGCGCGTACCAATTTTGGTTCCGACGCGGAATTTCGACATCGTGCCGGTGAAGGAGTGCCGATCCAGTTGATACGTTTTGGCAACGTCCAGCCGCCCACCGCCGCCGCCCAACGCCGATTTAATATTATCCAGAAAGCCCATTGGTTGGCTCGTGTTTCGCTAGGTAAATTGCGGGCAAAAATTCAGACCACGCTTCGCCATCATTTGCCGCAGTAGTCAATCGTACGAGCAATTTCAGCTTTGAGTTTTTCACGGGTCACGATCCGATCGATAAAACCATGTTCGAGCAAAAACTCGCTGGTCTGAAAGCCTTCGGGTAACTCGATCCGAATCGTTGCCTTAATCGTACGAGGGCCGGCGAAACCAATCAACGCTTTGGGTTCGGCGAACACCACGTCACCTAGCGAAGCAAAACTGGCAGCAACGCCGCCCATCGTTGGATTCGTCAATACGGAGATGAACAAACCGCCCTGCTGATCATAGCGAGCCAACGCGGCAGACACTTTCGCCATCTGCATCAAAGAGAAGATCCCCTCATGCATCCGAGCACCTCCACCTGAACCACTGACAATAATCAGCGGCAGGTTCTGCTCGGTCGCCTTTTCGACCAACCGAGTCAAACGTTCGCCCACGACCGATCCCATGCTTCCCATGATGAACTGCGAATCGGTGATCCCGATCGCAACGCGTCGCGCACGAATCATCCCGGTTCCCGTGATCGCGGCATCCGACAGGCCGGTTTTCTTCCGCTCGGCCTCCAGCCGATCCACGTACGCGCGGCTGTCAGTGAACTTCAGCGGGTCGCCCGCCAACAGGTTGCCGTCCCATTCCTCAAACGTGCCCGCATCGAGCACTTGCTCGATCCGCTGGCCCGCCGAAACATACAAGTGGAAATCGCATTCGGGGCATATGCGTTGATTTCGTTCAAGCGCCTTGGTAACCAGACGAGCTTTGCAGCCCGGGCACTGGGTCCATGTGCCTTCGGGAATATGGCGTTTCTTACGTCCGGACACGGCAGTCTGAGTCTGAGGCATGGTGAAGAAGTTAATGAGCGTTCAAAACTTGAAAACTTCCCAGAAGCAATTCGCAAGCCGGAGGTTCGTTCCCAGCGACTTGTTGTGGCGGTTTGGGTTGAGTTCTTGAATTGCCTATTGTCGCACAGAACATTAGTTTCATTCAAGCCAGAACATCGTAATCGACGCCTCGTTATACACAACTTCCGCCTATTTCACGGGGCCCACGCCTCCGCTTTTAGCCAATTCGTTTAACGCCTGCTGAATTTCCTCGCACACATCTGGGTCGCCATCCGACGAAAGTTGCTGCTCAAGCGTACTTGCAACGCCGGTAAATGGATGCCTTCCCAACGCCCAAGCCGATGCCCCTCGCACTAACGGCTCACTGTCGGACAAGCCACGCTCAAGTGCCGCCACGTTCCCCTCGTCCGGTCGATTTCCCAACGCGATCGCTGCGTTGCGAAGGATACCTCGTCGGCGCGGCCGCCACAGTGGCGTCTTGCGAAACCGAGAACGAAACTGGTCGTCGGTCAACCAGAACACGGATCGCAGATCCAAAGGATCGTGCCCCGGCAACGGCTCGAATGTTTCTTCTTCCGAAAGAGGTGCTTTGCGATTCCACGGGCACACTTCTTGGCACACATCACAACCGAGTACCCAATCCTCCATCCCAGATCGCAATGAGGAATCGATTGGGCTTCGGTGCTCGATGGTCAAGTAACTAATGCACTTCGTTGCATCCAATTTTCCGGGTTCGACAAACGCATCGGTCGGACACGCGTCCAAACACGCCGTACAAGTGCCACAATGAAAGCCAGAAAACGGCTGGTCATATTCTAGCGGTACATTCAACAACAGCGCGGCAAGAAAGAACCAACTGCCGTGTTCAGGATTGATCAGCATCGTGTTCTTGGCCGCCCAACCGAGCCCGGCCAATTGAGCAAACTCGCGCTCGAGCAAAGGAGCCGTGTCGACAACTCCTCGGGCAAGGACCGGCTGATCTGAATCATCGGTCAGCTCCATCGCGAAACGTTTTAGTCGCTTCAGCCTTGAGTGAATCAGGTCGTGGTAGTCACCCGATCCCCAAGCATACCGAGCGATTCGACCGTGTCCCGCCTTGCCGGTTTCCGGTTGCCGAGTCTGGTAGTTCATCCCCAACATCAGCACGCTGACGGCTCCATCCATCACATGCCGAGGGTGTTCGTACGCGTGCAATCGTGATTTCATGTAATCCATCTCACCTGCGTAGCCGGCGTCGATCCAATCTGCCAGCGGCGCGAAACCGGCGGGAGAAACCGCCTCGCAGCAACCGGATAGCGTAAAGCCCTGCCGAGCAGCTTCCGCTTTTAACGATTGTGTCAGTTCTGATGGCGTCATATCTGTTTCAGATATTGAAGAATTGGAGAAACTGTTTGACTCAGGGTATTGCGTGTTCTCGTCGTCTGCTTAGTGTGGAGTGAGTCGGCCTGCGGGCCCTTTTCATTGACGCAGGAAAGCAGACTTCAGAAAGGCTCCAACATGAAACGCATCCTTGCAATCGCATTCGCGGTCGTCGCAGTCACGATCATGACTGACGCGTCAGCAAACGCACAGATTAACTCGTCCGGTTACGGATTCGGCGTCGGCCTCAATCAGGCTGCCGGTGCTCAATTTGGTGGATTCCGCGGCGGATTCCTAGGCCCGTTCAACAGCGTTCGTCGTTTTGAACAACCACCGTACTTCGCTCGGTTCCCGCCAGTTTACTACAATCGAATCGTCCGTCGCCCCTACGGCATCAGCCCCTTTGCTGCCCCTGCCGGCGTGACTCCAGTCGAATTGACAGTGCCAGCAATCGATCCGGTAACTGTCAAAAACAAGTTTTTCGATTCGAAAGTTGCTCCGGTTTCGGAATCTAGCAATGTGAAAGAAGCCATCGGCAAGACTGATGACAAGACGACCGCGACATGGGTGGCAAACCCATTCGTGGAAACTCTCGCCGCTAAGTAGCAGCAGCGAATTTCGCACTTGCATCTACAACGATTCGCCGACCGTCTATAAAGCAGTTGGTAGTTGTTCGATGAGTGCGAAATAACATTCCTACAATCGACGGCCCTCCGCCGCCAGTTGACCACTAAACGCCTCGGGAATTTGAACCGAGGCGTTTTTTTTCGCGCCGTCGCGCACGTGTGAGTCTGACGAAAGGCTGGAGTGAATCGACGTAGCAAAGTTTTTAGGGCACAAAACGCTATCGATTCTAGTACGCGACAACACAATTGGGATCGCGATTTAGCTTGCAACATCAAATGTCACTTCTTGAGCTCCGATTCTTGTCCGATATCAAGTTTTTCAACGGCTGAACCGAAAACAGGAAGATTATCCACGACGATCTACAGCAAGCGAGCAGCTATGGGATTTCTTTCGGGCAGCGTGACGTTTGAGCGGTACCGTATCACGGAAGATCCGACCGGTGCATTCGGAGAAGAACACCTCAAGATTCTCGAAAAAAACGCAATTGATTCCTCTAAAGCCAACTTGTTTGAGGCAGCCAATCTCGGATTTACGGGTGGTTCCCATTTGCTGGACACTCAGTTCGATGAGGCCAAGAATATCATCGGTGACGCCATGCATTTTGGGATCCGGTTGGATTCATTTCAAATCCCCGGCCCGATCAAACAAGCGTGGATGCACATGGAACTCAGCGGTGCGCTAAAAGATAAACCGGGTGCCCGCGCGACGAAGGTTCAACGGGAAGAAGCCAAAGACGCCGTCGAGGCCCGTTGCGCTGCCGAGGCCGCCAAGGGTAACTACAAACGAATGTCGGTAACGGAGGCTCTATGGGATTCAGTCACCGAAACGCTTTATCTTGGAAGCACGAGCGAAAAATCGAACGACATGTGCTTAGACTTTTTGAAGTCAACATTCGGTCTAGAGTTCACTCACGTCACGTCCGGTTCTTTGGCATCGGAGTTGGCTAACTCAGATGAACAAACCGCCGCGCTTTTTGGTGCGACGCCGATTTCGTTCCTTCCCGATTTGCCGGCGAACGTCGTTTGGTGGAACGGCATGGGAGAAAATTACGACTACCTTGGAAACGAGTTTTTGTTGTGGCTTTGGTGGCAATGGGAAACCAAGTCGGATACTTTTTCACTTTCCGACGGATCCGAAGTCAGCGGAATGTTTGCTCGCTCGCTGCATCTTGACTGCCCACAGGGCGAAAACGGCAAAGAGTCGATTTCGTCCGATTCCCCCGTCGCGCTTCCGGAAGCCAGCATGGCGATTCGGATGGGCAAGTTGCCCCGGAAGGCTGGCCTGACGTTGATCCGAGACGGCGAGCAGTTTGATCTTACACTCAAGGCGGAAACGTTTTCCATCAACAGCGCTCGAATCAGCCAAGTCGGTGACGATGTTCCGACACGAGAAACGCTTGACCGAATCGAGAGCATACGCCAGCTCGCCGAGACAGTTGATATGATCTACGAAGTGTTTTGCCAGTCGCGGTTGAGCAAATCGTGGGCGTCCGATTCGAAAAACATTGGCCGCTGGCTGCTTTCGGAGAAACCACTCCGAAAACAAAGCAAGCAAAACAAAGCGGCATAAGCTGGCCACGAAAGCGGATTTCCCCCGCTTTTGTTCCAGCATTATTCTCCTCTAGGCCAGCTTAGACTAAGTTGGAAATTAGCAAGTTGTCGCAGCAATGTTTGGCGAGGCTCGGTTTTTACCGGCCAGAAAGAGAAGAATGATGAGGTTCATGTTATTTTTAGGCTTGGCAAGCTTAACCCTGCTCCTTAACCAGTCCACGGCGCAGGGCGAGATTTTATTTTATGAAGGCTTTGACTACGCGACCGGCAATGGGCAACTGGTCGGGCAAAGTGGCGGTTTCGGATTTGATTCCACCGCGTGGACAGTAAGTTCTGACTCTCAAACGACAGGAATTCAAAACGCGGGCGTCGTTGCTGCAGGAGCGATCGGTTTTAGCGACTTTGCTACTGCGGGCAACGTTGGCCAAGTCCAGAATGACTCGGACCCACAAGGTTTCTTTATAGCGTCGCGGCAACTACCGGCATCTTTCTCGATTCCTGTCGGCACCACAGTTTACCAGAGTTTTTTGTTTCAGCAGGCAGCTGGCCTTGGAGTGACTCGTGACGTATCAACCGGCTATAGCTCGACCGCAGGTGGGGTAGCCGAGGCCGTACACAATCGAGTTAACACAGCGTTCGGCTTTAACGATCCTGATGCGGTGGCTTTTGGCTACGACGCAACGTCGGAGGACCTTAGTTTGGTGTATCCGCCCTCGGCTTCGGTTCTAGTGATCAACAAACTAGAGAACGTGAATGGAGTCGGCAGCCAAACGGGAACCCAGTGGATTTTGTCGGAAGCTAACTTCGATGCCATCAAAGCGGGGGGCGTTACCGAAGCGGAATTGAATGCAAATAACCTTGGGCTAATTACCGATACAGCGTCTGGTGTCACGTTGGCCGGTGGCGATTTCTTCCAGCTGCGAACTCGCACGCAATCGTTAGAGCCAAGCAATGCTTTCTTCGACGAAATCAAACTGTTTACTGACCTGAATGATTTGCAAGTGATCCCAGCCAGCGTGCCGGAACCATCCACCTTCAGTTTGATTGCGGCAATCGGCTGCCTCGCACTGACACGTCGACATCGCTCAAAAGGCATCGCTTAAACAATGATTAAGATGCTTTGAGCAGACCGGTATTGCTCAAAAAGGCACACAAGTTCGATGACTCATCGCTGCGTCGTTTTCTGAGCATTCAGTTCGTTCCGCAGCACCGTTTCCAGCGCATCCTCGGCGATCGTGATCGTTTCGTTCACGTTCAAGTTGCCTCGAAGAATGTACGAAGAATTCACGACATACATTCCGTCAACTGACGACTTCATCGGCGGGAGCAGTTGGCTGTAATTCAGCGTCGGGATTGCCATCACGCTGCGAACTCGCGAGATCTTGAAATCAACGACATCGCTGCGATCAAACTCTGGGTGCATACGATCCAGCGCAGCAAGGAAGGCTTCTCGAATTTCGTCATCTGTCTTGTCGAAAAGTTCATGCTCGGCAGGCACGTATTTCGGCAGATAGACCAGCGAGTGCCCATCCATTTCTTCGCGATCCACGATGCAAGTCATCTCAATGACTGCCGTCATCGGCACCCAAGTGTCAGTGATGTTGGTCACGTAGTAAGGTGAAAGTGGCTTCTTCAACAGTGCCGATGCGCAAACGATCCCAAGGTAGTCGACTTCGTCAAACCGAGTTTTTTCGTCCTCGCTCAAATCTGTGCAGACCCGGCTGAGAATTGAGTTCGGAGTCGTCATGATGACTCGGTCGAACGTTTGCTCAGATCCATCGGCCATTCGAATCTGGAATTGACCGTCGGCCTGTTTTTGGATGTTCTCGATTGGTTTGCCAGACTGAACCGTCACGTTCAGTTCGTCCAAGACCTCTTCAAGGCGTTCAATGATTCGCCGGTAACCTCCACTAACGTACCCGAACATCTCTTTCTTCAGGCCTGTGCGACGAGCCTTGTACATTCGGCTGATGTGAGCCCAGATAAACGAGGCGGCAGTCTTTTTGTAACTTTCGCCCAACTTGGCATGGAGTAACGGTTTCCAGATTTTCTCGAATGTGCCGTTGCCGGACCAACGTCGAAGCCAGTCGGCAACAGGGATCTTTTCAAGGCGTCGCCAGTTCTTGATTTTTGACGCATAAAAGATGGTTCCGCCCAATCGAAGCTTCTCAATCAACGTCAGCGGTGGAAATTTCAGGAACTCGGCCGTGTCGGACATCGAGTACAGCTTACCGTTCGTGTAGAAGCCAGTTTTGGTTTCCACCCAATTCAATTCGTCGGAAAGTCCGATCTCTCCAAGCAAATTTCTCAGCCGGTCGTCTGACATCAGAATGACATGGTAGTGCTTTTCCCATGTGACATCGCCAAGTTCCCAGACGGATGCGAGCCCGCCCAGTCGATCGGCAGCTTCAATCAATGTAACGTCATGGCCTTGTTTTGCCATTCGCATCGCAAGCGTCAGACCCAACATTCCACCACCTGCGATAGCCCATTTAGCGGGTCGTCGATTCGAGTCGGGGTTTTTGACAATCATGGCAGCAACATCATGGAGTACAAATCAGGAACGGTAAGTTTCGGACGGCTGACTGGCTGCGAAAAAAAGAGACTTGTCAGCCAAGGCTGCCGCACCCCTCACCCGTCCATCGTTCAAAGTTCGGCGTCAAAGCGTGATCCCGCCCAAACGTCCGAATTAGTATCCGCCCAGGCGTCGTTTTGTCAGCAGTTTCAGGGTCAGCCAGACTGTTTGTCCCACGGCCATCTTGCTGTCGCCCAGTTTCTGGTCGTAGCGAAGCAGAAAAGGCACTTCGCCGAACGCGTAATTGAATCGCCTCATTTTCAGCAGCACATCTGCCATGCAGGAAAAGCCTTTTTCTGATACGAAAGCGTCGCCGTAGAAGTTCATTGATTCCTTCAGAACGCTCTTGCGATACGCGCGATAGCCGCAGGTGTAGTCGCGAACTCCCTGGATTGGCATGATCGTTTGAAAGAGTAACCTTGCCCCGTAAGTCATCAGGATGCGAAACTGAGGCACTCCCATGACTCGTGATCCCGGCTGATATCGAGACGCCGTTACGACGTCGTATCCCTCACTGATTTTTTGAATCAGCGGATTGATAATTCCCGGCGGATGAGTGTCATCTCCATCCATGGTCACGATAATGTCGCCATCACCGGCTTGCTCAACCGCTTCCGCGAAACCACTGCGGAGTGCACCGGGAAGGTTCTGATTGACTTTGTGTTGCACCAATGTCAGAGGCATCCGGAAGCTGAACTGACTGGCGATCGCTCCGGTGTCGTCTGTGCTGGCGTCGTCTACCACGATCACGTGATAATCGCGACGATTTGCAGCGAATACCGATTGAATTTTAGTCAGCAATGACGGCAAGCCTTCAGCTTCGTTGTAGGCCGGTAGGACAACGAAAATTCTTTCGGCGGTGACGCAATGCTCGATCGCCGAACCAGAAGATGTCGAGCGAAGCGATAAGTGAGTACCCTGTAACGTATGGCCGTTCATGCGACTATCTTCGGAGTGACGAATCGATTGGTCGGCGTCCGGAGAAGCCGGGTCCAAGTCGACTGATTTTGAAGCGGAATTAGGCATGGGAGTTTCGAGAGAGCAAATCAATCGGTTGTTTTAGCCCGAGAGCAAACGGTACGGCAATCTTCCGTGAGTAAGGCTGATAGTGACCCTTCCGATAGAGAAGAAACGGTCGCTGCAGGATCACTATATAATAGTAGTCACGGGTCCGACCCTCACCACCCCATACTGCCACCGGTGAGGCACAAAATTTGATTGGAGCTGGCAAAGTGTCCAAAGATCGCCGTCATAAACGGCAATAAAGGACTATTCCGCCCGAATTTTAGGGGGATGCCGACGAATAAGCTTCGATCGCCGCCTTGCGGCTTTTCTCGTCCAGTCGAGCAACTGGCACTTTGACTTTCGCCCCTCGGCTTGTCAATAAGTGAACCTATGTGATTTTGAATCGTATGAGAGTTGAGAAGTTTAATGGAGTTCGAAATCACTTACGAAGATTAATCACATGGCCGGTCCGCAGGGCGATCTGCTTGCAGTTTTTGCAAGCATCGCCGATCCACGCGGACGATCAGGACGTCGTCATCAAATGCCAGCGATGCGTGCTGGAATCGTTTGCGGGCTGCTGGCAGCAGCTTGAGACTCACTGCGAAACTTCCAAGGCACACGGTTGCATCGAAACCAGAACGATAGAAGCCAGTTCAAGACTGGCTGACCATTATGATTGGCCCGGACTCCAGCGCGTTTGTCGCATCACTCGCACCGTCAGCATCTTTCCGACGGCAAAGTCACCAAGGAAACGACTGAAGTCTCCTACGCAGTCACCAGCCTGCCATCCCAACGCGCCAGTGCAGAAAACCTGTTGACACTTCCACGTCGGACAACATGTGAAATCGAAATGCGGATGCTACCAACCCGGCGTTATGCTTCAGAATCGCCTGGAGTTTCGACGATCGTGATCGAGTTGATCACGGGCGCTTCTGCAAAGCGGAACCGTCGCCGACGTGCTATTTTGAGGATCCGTCTTCTTCGTTCCGGTCCAGCTCGATGAGTTCCGCTTGGCGTTGCCGCGACCAATGCAAACGCTGGAATTGGTCAATAAACTTCAGAATCTGCGTCGGCGTCAGCTGCTTGCAATACTCCAAGTACTCGTCCGAGAAATACTGAACAGTTCGCGTTGGTTCGGTCCGCTTCACTTTAGTTTCTCCAACGCTTCGACGTCCGCGAGATCTTGAGGCCGGCCGGCGGCTCGTTTCATTTTGATCAAATCGTCGATGCCAATCACCTCAAGCGATTCGTTTGACTCGACAAAGACTTTAACGGTCGACAACTCATTCAAATCATGAGTGATCACAATATCAACGACCTGCAGAGGGTCATCGGGATTTTGGAATGACCACGCGAGCATGTTTCGTTCACCGATCAATTTTTCTCGATCGGAAAACACCGTTGCTGGTTCGAGCGGCACCCGAGGTGTGAGCCCCAGCTTACCCAGCGTTTCGTGGATCAGCAAAAACTGTTGTCGCTCAAACGGAATCACAACATCGACGTCCAATGTTCCACGAACAGCACCATGCAAAGCAACTGCGTGACCGCCAACAATTGCGAAACGGACGCCTTCGGCAATGAGTGCACGGTGAAGCTTGAGAAGAAAATCCATGCGAGCATTGTAACACTAAATGACTAAGGATCTGCGGATAAATAAGTTACTTAGTGGAGGTGCTTTATCGTCCGTATTTCCCAAGTGATTTGGATCTGAATCCGGTGATTCATTGTTGGGCAAATCTTAAAGAGGCATGATCGAATCAAGCTACTCGGCCATGCTGCCGACTGCTTGATCTAGCGAATTGAAACTCATCTTGTCCAATCGTTGGATCAAATGCCGATTCACATCGCGAACGATCCCCGGTCCTCCGTACACAAAACCCGTGTACATCTGAATCAGCGAGGCACCGGCGCAGATCATCTGCCAAGCGTCTTCGCCGTTCATGATTCCACCAACACCGACGATGGGGACTTTTTTGCCCAGCCTTTGGTAAAGAAACGAAACCACTTCTCTGCTGCGATCCGTTAGCGGTGCGCCGGACAAGCCACCGTTGGCAATTTCT
>CALFUT010000026.1 GCA_937929805.1 uncultured Pirellulaceae bacterium | reverse complement strand
ATGGCGAAGAAAAACCCAACCAACCGTTTCAATCCACGCGCCCGTGAGGGCGCGACTTGCTTGGTAAGAAACTACTGGACGCAATCGAGAGTTTCAATCCACGCGCCCGTGAGGGCGCGACCGGCGAAGAGTCACCGACGTTTGCTTCGGCAGCCGTTTCAATCCACGCGCCCGTGAGGGCGCGACAAAGATGGGCGAGATCGATCAAGTCAAGCAGATGTTTCAATCCACGCGCCCGTGAGGGCGCGACCTGCATTGTCATTCTCTGAAAACTTTGGCGGGATGTTTCAATCCACGCGCCCGTGAGGGCGCGACGCTACAAGACAAATGGGTCTTTAAGCGTAACGGTTCTGTTTCAATCCACGCGCCCGTGAGGGCGCGACAGCGTTAGTGTAAGTCCTTGCACGCCAAGGGCCAAGAGTGGCTGATTCGCGAACATGACTCGTTCGTGCCTTAAAATACGCACACAATTTCAATCATTGATTCAATTGTCAAAGAACATCGAGGAATAATGAAATCGCGAACCGGCCGCCTTTTTGGGCATCGCTTGTCGTTCGCGACGGATTAAATTCCGTGAATCGACCATCAAGCCGGATGCCATCTGACAGCTGGACGCCATCAGATGATCAATGGACCCTCCATGTCAGTGGATGGCTTAGTCCCGTGGTGCTCGACCTTTCGTTTCCACTTCGAACCAAGAAAATAGAATCGAAGGCTGTCCTCTTCTGGTTTGTACTCTTTGATTAGCTTGGCTTTGCATTCGGCCCACTGAGTCGGATCGACCAGTAGCTCGAACACTGAGTTCTGGACACGTTGCCCATAATCAAGGCAGGTCTTTGCGATTCGGCGTAAACGTCGACGGCCAGCTTTGTCTTGAGTGCTGACGTCGTAGGTGACCAATACGTACATGGGTTATTTCCAAAGAAAAGGAGGATAGTCGTCGAGGTCTCCTCGCAGATGACGGGCCAGTAAACGTGCCTGCAGATGGATCAGAAGGCCGACTGTGGTTTTCTCACCAAGGAATGGGTGGGTGATCGTGTCTTGCTTTCGTTTCTGATAGGCGGCCAAAACGGCTTTGCGAGGTTTGTCCTTAAGAAGGACGGCTCCATTTTCAGTAATCTCAAAATCTTTGGCCTGAATCTGTTTTCGATTGATCAAGGAAAGAGCCAATCGATCGGCGATGAAGGCACGAAATTCCTCGATCAGGTCTAACGATAAACCTGGGCGGCCCGGCCGATCACGATGTAGGAAGCCGACGGCCGCGTCCAGTCCTGTCGCTTCACACGCACTGCGGGCATCATGAGTCAACATCGAGTAAAGAAAAGAGAGCAGGGCGTTAATGCGGTCCAACGGCGGTCGTCGGGATCGGCCGGTGAACTCAAACCCTTCGGCTCGAGATGCGATCATGTGGTTGAAGACGGAGAAGTAGGTATTGGCACTCTCGCCCTCGATTCCTCGTAGCGAATCAAGGTTGGTCGACTGCCGGGCGGCTTCGACATCGTGTGCCATTCGTTTGGCGATTTTTTGCATGATGTTCTTGGATTCAGAATTCGAACAGTCGCGGGCGGCTCGAAGCAATGTGTTGCGGCTGTTGGCGATCTTGGCTGCCACAAAATGCTGGGCTAGCTTTAGGGTCTGCTCGGGCACGTCTGCCCAACGGTATTGCTCGCGTCGCAGCAGCACGTTGCCCGGCGAGTAACCATTGACTGCTGCGATAAACCCGCCGTACATGGTCAGGAAGGAGATTGAAACTCCGGCCTTGGCACAGGCTCCCATCAGAAACGGACTGCACATGATGTTGCCAAAACAGACGATGCCGTCAAGGTTGTGCAGCGGCAGCCGCAGCTTGTTTTCCTTCTCAATGGAAACGACAACCGCTTGTCCGTCTTTCTTCAGGTAGGCTCCTTCGGTGGTCACGAACAATGTGTTTAAGTGGCGTTTCATGGTGGAGGCTTTCAGTTGTCGATCGAGGCAAGACCAGAGGAAACGGTTTTCAGACAGGTTGAACAGGGTTTAGCCTGATGATGCTTGAAGATTTTTGATTTGATTGAAAGTGTCATGATTGAAAGTGTCATGAATCCTGTTCCTCTCGTACATTCTGTTAAAACAAGCTCTGAACCAGCGTGCGATGTTCCTGAAAGTCATACCTGTTCGCATCAACCCTTGAGCCTATTCATAAATCGAGAACATATCGGATTCGGGTACGCCGGATTTGCTGGCCAGCGAGTATTGCCGCTCGTTCCACGCCTTGACGCCCCGGCTGAGCCGCTGAGAATCGGGCATGCATAGCTCGACCAGCGAGCATTTGTCACACTTGGGCATTCGGGCCGCGATGGGTGTTTCGCGTTGGTCGATCATCTGCCGCAGGCGATCGATTTTGGAACGCGTGATTTCTCGCAGCGGCTGGTCGATGGCGACTTCGGTGCGTCTTTGTTTGGTGCCGTAGAATAAAAACGCTTGATCGATTGATACGTTGAGCATTTCTTCGAGGCACATTGCTTGGGCGCAGATTTGGACGCGATCGGAATCGTCCTTTTTGGGTTTGCCGCGTTTGTATTCGACGGGAATGACTTGCCCGTCATCGTGAAATTCGACGATGTCGGCCTGTCCGATCAAGCCGAGTTGGTTTGACTTGAGCCATAGTGAGCGGGCGATGCGAATGCTGCCCGCGGTTTCTGATTTCCCTTCATGGGCTTTTTCGTGCAGCTGTTTTCCTTCGACGGTCAGCACGTTTTCGGCCCAGAGTTGTTCGACATGGATCAAGGCGCACTGTCGCTCGCAGAAGATCAGGTGCTGGAGGGCTGAGATGGGGAGAAGTTGGTTTTCGTCGAACATGTTTTTGAGGTCGGAAGGCGGAAGGCGGAATGCGGAATGCGGAATTGCTTCAGAACCCTGAAAACTAAAAACTGTACTCTCTCAACGAAACTTGATATTTGCGGGGTTCACGTCGGCAACGTAGACTCCGTAGGTTTCCAGCGTCGAGAGGATTTTTTTCACGTGGGGCCAGTTGTCTTCAAAGGCCATGGATTTCATTTCTTCCCAATCGCGCCAAACTTCGGGCGAGTAATCGGGTGGGCGATCGAGATAGGCTCCGCCAAAGTCGAGGCAGAATGGAGGGCCTACGATGGTCATTTCGAGTGCTAAGAGTTCGTCGTCGTGATTGGTTAGAAGCGGAACGCGGTGTCCACAAACGTTGTCAATGTTGAGGTCTTTTAGCCTTAAAAAGACTGCAAGTTCGCGGTCGTAGGCGACTTCCCGATCGTGAAATTTCACGGCAACCTGATCAAAATGGTTGGGCGATTGGGATGGAATATTGACCGCGTATACACTACCCTGAGTTCCAACGCCCAAACGTGAATCGATCGAGCATCCTCGGCGATCGCAGTAGTGTTGGGTTCGTTGTTCAATTTCGGGAGTGGCCATGATTTCGAATGCTCAAAATGAAAACGGAACGTTTTCGGCTGACGTTAAATTGAATCTGCATATTGGTAATCAGCGATATGAATTAGGCCACCTTGGTCCCGGATTTGCGTTGCTGGGCGATGCTCAGGCGGTCGATGCGACCGAGGGCGAGATTGAAACGATCGTGGATGAAAAAGTCACCCGCTGGCCGATCCGGATTACAACGAAATTGGACGGATCGACGAAGCGGTTTGAGTTTGAGGGACTTGGTTAGAGTCGCTCGTCGAGTTCTACGCCTTTGGGTGTAGCGTCTTTGTTCACCGTGACCTCATAGTCATCGAACGACCGGGCTGGAGTGCCGGGGTTCTTCGGATCCACTTCGACTAGATCGAAGAGTTTCTTTGCTGGTGCGTTGCCAAGTTTGCTTTCATGTTTGAACACGACCAGAGCACAAGGGTTCATCTCGCCTCGTGATGCCGAGCGATCATGGTCGAACATTTGAACCAATGAATTTAGAAGCAATTCAAGATCTTTATCGCTGAAGCCGGTTTGTTCTGCCAAAAATGGGCTGACGTATCCGTGGACTCGATAGAGAGCGTAGGGCACGATCTCCTTACGCCCCATCGTTCGGTTGCCTCCGTCTTGGGCTTGTGATTCTTTTTCAGTTGTAACAGCCATCCGCGTGATTGACTGCTCAAGCGAAACGATCGGCTCGATGCTGCGTGAAAAGGAAATCTGGACTGGGCCGCGGACTTGGCCTGCGTTGACCTTGGTGCTCATGACAGCGCCGAACATGCGTACGTCAAAGAACGTGTTGCACATCCAGCGGCGAACGCGTTCCTCCTTTGGGCTTTCACCTTCTTTGAGCTTTCCCTCCTTTTTCTTTGGATCGAGTCCCAGTGCATCGTATCCCCGCTGGTGCTGCTCGTTGAGAATCGCTTTCTCTTTGACGTAAATGTCAAAACCATCATCCGGTTTACCTTCGGCATCGCGTTTGACGAGTGTGATGAAGTTGCGAATCTTCCGCTTTAGACAAACGTCAGAAACAAGTCCATGTCCAGTTTCTGGATCGACGCGTGGAGCGTTTCCGGCGTCCGGATCTCCGTTGGGGTTGCCGTTTTTTACGTCATACAACAGTACGAATTCGTAACGGTTTTTGATTGCTTTTTTGGCGAGTTCACCGGTTGATGGTTCGGCGACAGTTGATTTCTTTGCCATGAGGTTTGCTTTCGAATAAAAAATTGAATCTGGTTCGTTTTTGTTTGTAGTCCCGGCTTCCACCGGAATAAGTTGTTGGACGATTCCACCTAAAGGCGGTGCTACGAACGGTTGAGTGCTCGTTGTTTAGGCAGTCCCCGCTTCGAGTTCTTCCTTTTCAATCTCGTCTTGCTTCTTTCGCAGGAAAACTGCTGGTGCGTTTGGATACTGCTTTTCCCATTCAGCACGTGGCTCTTTCTTCATGAAGATCCAATGACGCATTTGGTGGTATCCGAGCACGAAAAGGCCTTGGTCTTCCAAGGACAGGCTGGAAGGAATTCCAAACGGTGTCGTCATGCTGGCCGGGTACGGCAACGGCCTCTTTCGCTTTTCGGGTTCTTGAGTTTTTGGTGCGTCCACTTTCAGCCACGATAGAATTTCGTCTTTGACGCGTTCCATGTAGCGAGCGCTACTTCGATTTTGCTTCTTTTCAGACTTGCTTGCCTTGCGGTAGTGATGAAGGCTGTTTTTCAATAGCCGGACAAAGACGCTCTTGGGACTTGCCGAAGCCGCGCTGAAATAACGGTCAACCACCGATGCATTTACGTCATCGAGCGCCAATCGTTGCAGTTGCTCCAGCACCGCGATCAACATGCCGAGCGCGTAACCTGTGTTTCTGGATTCTGGATTCATATCAATTGTCACCTCAGGATAGTCAGTAAAGTTCAGTTGCTTTCGTTTGCGTCGATTCAATACAGCCTTAAGGACTGATGCCCTCGCGTCGCGACGCATCGAATCAGTCCACTCGTCGCCACCGGCTTCGGCTCGGCTGCGAACCAAAGCCCGCTGCAACATTTGCAAAGGGTACGGTTTGCCTTGGAAGGCCGAGCGAATGAATCCAGATTCCACCGTTGGTGGAACGGGATCTGAACGTCCTTCGGCGGCGAGTGATTTGAGCAACCAATTCATAGGGACCGCAGGGCTTTCAGCGGTTCTTTTCTTTGGTTGAGTGTTGCGGCAGATGGCCAAATCGGCGAAGTGCTGAGCGAGATTTTCATTGACCTCGTTGAGCGAAGTTTCCAGCCAGTCACGAATGATGGCGCGGCCTTGTGTACCGGAAATGGTCAATGCGTAGAAGGCGTTTGGCTTGTTGAGTTTGGCCGGGCGTCCGTACCAGATTGACTTCAGGTTTTTCTCAACGGAAGCTTCGTCTTCGCCGGAAATCAAATTCCCGAGTGCGTTGAGGGCGCTCTCGGCTTCGTTGTTTTTCTCACGTGTCCAATAGCAAACGGCAGTGTTCGATCCAAGTCGAATGAATCTAGGTTCCAGTGTCGCATCCAAGTTGTCTGGGTTGGGAAACTGCGGATCAAGCAACCTAGCCAAAGCAATTCCGCACGCTTCGCTGATTTCGCGAGACACAGGAGCATTTTCGTTGCCGTCCAAGCCGTAAGAGTTAAACGCGTTGGCATTGTGAGAAACCAGTGCTACCCCGCTGGAGGTTCCACCAGGGACACGTTTGACCAGCGGAAAGAGTGGAATGTCAGAAATTTCCTCTCCGGAAACGAGGCATTGATAGGTCGGTGCGTCTTCATCGACATCCTCTTGCAAACGAAGTGTAGACCAGAATTTTTTTGCCCCTTCTACTCTGTGAATCCAATCCGTTTTCACCAAAAAACCCATCAGATCATTGGGTTCGATTTCGCCAAAGCTCTTGTCTTTTTGAATTTCGGGTTGGTACTTTTTGATATCAGTCAGGAACGCCAGCAAAGAATTTGCTGTCTTGTCGCCCGTCTCGTCGTGCCAAGCCTTGACCTGTTCCAGAAACAAACCTGAACGCTCGGTAAGCGCGTCTTTTCCTCGCTTACCTGTGGGGTCGAGCCCGAGAGCGTATTCACATTTATCGACAAGGAAAAACGACTTTGCACCGCTGGTCCTGATTGGCTGTTTCGGAACGAGTGACCATTTGCCAACGTAATCTTCTTTTCGATCGTTGTTTGCGTTTCGGTCGATGCGATACGAAATCAGCTTTTGAAACTTGCCCGTTGTGCTAATGCTGATACCCCATGCGACACGGCGAAATTCATAGTCGGGTTCACCAGCCAACAGGTTTTCAGTTTTTGTAAGCTGTGCGAGTGCTTGAAGGATCATTTCGCTTTCCTCGCTTTTTGTTGTGATTTGATTTGTTGGTAACTGGGGACTTCGATGACTCCGTTCTTCATCACCGCGTCGAAGAACAACGGTTTTTTTTTGTCGCTGGCGTAATCAATATCGAATAGCATCAAGCCAAGGTCTTGCGATTGTCCGATTGGGGTTTGCTTGCCGTCAGATGGCTCGACATCAGCGACACACTCTCGGCAGCCAAGATAAGGCTGGTGAAAATGCTGGCCGCCTTCGACTCGACGACGAAACATGTCAGCGAATTTGGCAGGGTTGTCACCTTTGCCAGCGCGAGAGGTCATTTCGAAAGAGGCTTCGATTTCGTATTTGACCTCTCGCAGCGCGACCGTGTTGCGTTGCGCCCGTTCGCTATCTGCAAACAGCACCGGAGCGGTGCCACCGGAATCGACCAGTGCCATTGATGGCTCAGGAGCTCGTTTGCTGACTTCGTTTCGTCGAAAAGCAGTCCATTGAATTTCGTTAAGCACAGCAATTCGATGAACGTTCCAGCGAATGGCAGGTTTCCAAAGGATGGCCTCAAAAACGCCGCGAGCCGCCGAGGGCGTAATAACTGGGTAAGAAACCCGTTCGACTTTGAGTTCCGGCCGCGAAAAAATTGCCAGCGGACCAGAGACGATGATTTTTGCCATAATTACTCCGTGAAAAATACGTTTGTTGTTTCTGAAGGCGTTTCAAACGAAAGCCCAAACTCTTCGCTGTACCAGTTGGAATCAAACATATCGGTTGGCAGGCCCAACGAGCCATCTTCGATCGTGACGATTCCATCCAGCTCCATTTGACGTGCAGCTTGCTTGGGGACTTGCACGATATACGGCTGCAACGCGCGAGCCGTTTCACGATTGGGATCTTCTCGAAACGCTTCAGCGCGCTTCATACCTTCGCCTTGTTCTGTGCCCGTCATTGGCCACGGAGCGACAATTGGGAAACTCCAGTCGTTCTCGATCATGCGGAACTTGTAACCGACGTCATTGAAATTCAGAGACGATCGGCTTTGCTGAATGTCCTTGGCGTCGAGCGACTCTGATCTGTAAAACCGAGCGAAGAACTCATTGCAGTGATCCGGATCGAAGATATCGAGTTCAGCCCCTTCTTCCTGTTTCTCTTTGTAAAGTTGGATCGTCCAAGCCATCGCCTTTTTCAGGGTTTCTGTTGGTGGCGTTGTTTTGGCGAGGAAGGCAATCAGTTTTCCGGCGGGTCGCCCCAGCTTCTCTGTTCTGTGCCCCTCTCGGTCACAACGACCGGCAGCTTGTGCGAGACTGTCCAAACCGGCAAGTGCCCGGTAAACGATTGGAAGATCAATATCAACGCCCGCTTCGATCAATTGCGTTGAAACGACCAAGCAAGGATTGCCAGATTCGAGTCGATCATTAATTTCTGCAATCGCCGCGATTCTATGAGCCGGGCACATTTGAGCGGAAAGATGAACACGGTCAGACTCTGGAAGCAATCGCGCCAGTGCCAATGCATCCTTGCGGCGATGAACAATTGCAAGTGCCTGTCTTTCGGGAAGGGCTTTGATTTCGTTTGCCAGTGCTTCGAAGGTTGTTTCTTCATCTACTCGCCATTCGACTTTTACGCGTCGTGCGGCTTTCGAGGCAGCAAGCGCTTTCGCGTCTTTGATGATTGGTTGAATGTTGCTCAAGCCTTGTGGAAAATCAGTTCGTTTAGCAAGTGACGGTGGTGTAGCGGTAGAAAGAACAACGGACGTTCGATAGTTCGTTGCCAGTTCATTGATTCCATCGAGGATCGGCGTCAGCAACGAAGGCGGCAACGTTTGAACTTCGTCAAGAATCACCACGCTTTTTGCGATTCGATGAAGCTTACGGGCTTGTGACGGATGGTCTGTAAAAAGCGATTCGAAAAACTGCACTGCTGTGGTGACAACAATCGGCGCGTCCCAGTTTTCCACGGCGATCCGCCTGCGAATTTCCGCTTCCCGAGATTCGCTGCTTTCTTTCATTGCCTTCTGTTCGTCGATTCCCGAATGATGCTCGACGACGTTTAGCCAGTCCAGAGCGTCATCACGGCTAAGTGCCTTTCGATATGCGTTTGCATTTTGGCGAATGATACTGGTGTACGGGATGACAATGATGACACGATCGAGTTTATTCTCGATGGCATGATTGAGCGCGAAACTGAGTGCAGAAAGTGTTTTTCCTCCACCTGTTGGCACCGTCAACGAGAACAAGCCAGTCTGCAAATCGGCAGCAGCACGGCAGTCATCCAAAACAGATTTTCGAAACTGATTGACGTCGGATAGATCCTTGGCTGCATCATTGCACAGCTGATCAATACTGTGATCAATTCGATCCCGTAGCTGCTGAATCGCATCGTATTTCAGTTTCTTGGTGCGAGATTCTCGCCCTTCTGCTTGGTCGTAAAACGATTCTGTAGCGAGTCTGTCTGCATCAACCAATGCAGAGAACAGCAAGCGTGTGAAAAATTCTAATGATTTGAACGATCTCGCGTCGGCCGGATCAATCCAGCTTGGCAGCGGTGGAATTTCATTGTCAACCAAACCGCTTGGTAAAACGCTTCGGAATGCACCCAACAAGGTCTCGTTATTCGCCAAGCGATCGAGTAACGGAAGCCTGCCACCATGAGGCGAATTGGTTTTCAGGTTGGCCAGTCCCGCGTGATGTCCAGCGATCGCAAATGAAATCGGGATTGCATTCTGTTGGTTCTTTTCGAAAGCCAATCTTGCACCAGCGCCCGCATGTTCAATTTGGACTCGCTTCCCCTCCAGCTTTTTCTGAAATTCGGGATGGTACTTTCCCAAATCATGCCATCGACCGAGCAAGTCACCCCAGCGTTCCAGCGACGGATCGATCCGCGAAAGGAGCTCACAGCAATATTTAGATACCAATTCTTCATGCTCTTGCATGGTTTCCCATTTGCTTCGATCGGGCTCGTTTGGCAGTGAGTGGGCGTAGTGCGTCATGCAATAGGCTCGATGTAACAAAAACTGAAAGTTGTCGCGAAAGTTGAAAGCGTCTACCCCGTTTGCAAACCGAGCAATATATCGATTCACGAGATAGATGCAAACTTTTTGTTGCTAACTGTTGTTTTCACAGATTCTATTCCCGGCGTGACACATCTGGTCAGTGCGGATGAATTTATTTGCTCAGCCCGAAAGGATGCGTGATTAGTTGCATGCTCGCACAACGCTGGAAGCCCCGACCGTTTGCGTTTTGGCTGGTTGCTTCGTCGAAGAACGGCCTTTTTCATTTCGCCGCTATGTTGAAGCAGCGTGTTGCCGTGAGGACGAGATGCCTCACGAGTCGTGCGGCATGAAAGGGACAAGTATCAAAGTGGGGCGGGCGGAGCCTTCCACTCCCGGGACGCTGCCCTTTTCGTTTCCCGTTTGAATTCGGTTCCGGCTCGTCAAGCTGGGCTAGTGCATGTTGCACTTAACTGTAGCGTCTGTGGCGTTGTAAAAACCGAGTTGAACGTAGCGAAAAGCCGCTAGGCTTAAACGAAATGCGCTCTATATAAACTAAACGGCCGGGGCGCGAGCGAGGGAATTGGAAAGCACCACGGAGATCCACTCGCTTGCGCTTCGGGCTTGTATTAGTGCAACACAAAAAAATCGCCGGCCAGTGAATTTGCGACGAGGGTAGTTTGTATCTACAGTTCCACAACTTCAACCTTACGACTTCAGTTCTCGTATCACGCCGTTGGAGTCAGAGAATTTCTCAACAGGCGCGCCGACACGTTCTAGCATCGAGCGATACAGGTTGGTCAACGGTGTCCCGGTACGGACGCGAATGTGACGGCCTGTTTTGATGCTGCCGCCACCGCCACCGAACAATGCGATCGGAAGATCGGTATGGCTGTGGCGATTCCCGTCGGAAATTCCGCTGCCGTAAACGATCATGCAGTTGTCCAATAGCGTGCCGTTGCCCTCGCGAATGCCGGCCAGCCGATCAATCAAGTGCGTGACGAGGCTGGCGTGATACTGATTGATCCGGCTGATCTTCTGCTGTTTGTCGTGAGCGTTTCCATGGTGCGAGATATTGTGGTGGCCGCCACTGATGGACAGGTTTCGATAGCTGCGATTACTGCCGGCGTTGGCAAACATGAAACTGCTAACGCGGGTCGAGTCGGTCTGGAACGCTAACGCCATCATGTCGAGCAACAGCCGAACGTGTTCGCCATAGTTTTCGGGAACGCCAACGGGCCGCGGATAGTCGGGAACGCCCTGCTCACGCTGTTCAAGCTTGTCCGTTTTCTGCAACCGGCGTTCAATGTCACGCACGGCGTATAAGTATTCGTCGAACTTGCGGCGATCGTTGACTCCAAGGTCGCCGCTTAGTTTTTTCGCATCGCTCAGCACAAAATCTAGGATGCTCTTGCGGCGTTTTTCACGAGCAGCCATCGCTTTGGTCCCGTGTCCGCGATCGGTTCCGAACAACCTTTCAAAGACGGCTGCCGGATCCACCTCTTTTCCTAGCGGAGACGTTTCGGTTCGCCATGAAATATTTGAGGTGTATAAACAACTGTAGCCGGTGTCGCAGTCTCCTCCCAAGGCGCTGTCCTCGGTCCCAAGTTCCAGCGACTTCAGCCGAGTCAGATGCCCGATCCGTTCTGCTGCGACCTGGTCCACGGAGATTCCGTTGCGAATTTCACTGCCGTGCGTTTTGCGAGGATGAGCGCCGGTTAGAAACGCCGCAACACTGCGCGCGTGATCACCGCCGCCGTCACCGTGTGCTTTGGCTCCGTCGAGCGCTAGGCCGGTAATGACGTTCATCTGCTTTCGGTGAGCTTTTAAGGGCTGCAGAATTTTGGGCAGTTCGAACTTCGTTTCGCTCGGGCCGCGAGGTTTCCAATCGGGCATGTGCATCCCGTTGGGCACGTATAAGAATCCCATTCGTACAGGCGGCCCATCCGCAGTCGGGGTAACCGCAGCACTTGCGACACTGGAAATCAACGGCGACGGGCCAGACATGGCTTCCAGCCACGGCAAGGCAATGGCGGCACCGATGCCGCGCAACATGGTGCGGCGCGAAAGTGGTTCGGTTCTGGGTTGACTGTTCATTTTTTCTCCGTCACGTGAGGGTGCGCTTACGTCCGCGTTTAGTTTGGCGTTCGCGTTTAGTTTGGGGTCCGCGTTTAGTTTGGGGTTCGCGTTTATTCTGGTGTTCGCTTTTACTTTGGGTGACTAGGGCGACAGTCGACGAGGCCCGGCCTGCGAACGCTCTTGAAACGGCTTGCTCAGGACAACCTGAGTCACCAGTTCTGAAAAACGATAGTCCTTGTCCGCCAAATGTTTGATAATCAGATCGGTCGTGCACTCGTCATAATACTCTAAGCCACGTCCCAAAGCATAAATGAGCATCTTTTCTGTCAGGCAACGAACAAATTTCTGTTTCATGTTTGACGCAATCACTGCCTGCATCGCAATCGCGCCGTCAAAGTTTGTTCCGTCAGGCAATTCACCACGTGCATCGACCGGCAGGCCTTCGTCTTGGTCACGCCAGCGCCCCACGGCGTCAAAGTTTTCCAATGCAAACCCAAGTTCGTCCATGACTTTGTGACAAACCGCGCAGTTGGGATCCTCGCGGTGCTGAATCATTCGCTCGCGTGTTGTCCCGGTCAACTGTTCTTGGTTTTCGAGAGGAACGGCGTCTGGATCTGGTGGAGGCGGTTCATCTCCAAGCAGGTTCTCCATGATCCACTTGCCGCGTTTCACCGGCGAAGTACGTGTCGGGTTTGAGGTGAGCGTTAGGATGCTTGCGTGTCCAATGATTCCGTTTCGCCCAGTTTTGTTCAAACTAACTTTTTGGAAACCGCTTCCGGTAATCCCTTCGATCCCATAATGCTCAGCCAGCCGTTGATTGACGAATGAGTAATCCACCTGCAGCAACTCAAGCACGTTTGCATTGCGTTGGATTAAATCTTTTACCAACAGCCGCGTTTCGGTTGCCATGTCCCGTCGCATGGCCGCGTCGATTCCGGGAAAAAGATCGGGGTCGGGTCGGACTTTGGTCAGTTTTGGCAGCTGCAACCATTGAGCCACAAAATTATCGACCAGTGCGGTGGCTTTTGGGTCTGCCAGCATGCGGTTCACTTGAGCGACCAGCACGTCGGGTCGACGGAGTTGCCCTTTCGACGCCAGTTGAAAAAGTTCCTTGTCGGGCATGGTGCTCCACAAGAAATAGCTGAGCCGAGTCGCCAACTGAAAGTCGGTCAGCGATCGGTCTTCAGGCGAGCGATCACCTTCTAACGGCGATTCCACTTTAAACAGAAAATGAGGCGAAACTAGAATGGCTTGAACGCACGTGCGTAGCCCATCATAGAACGTCGCGTTTGTTTGGGTGGCTACGCGATACAGACGCATCAGACGTCTCAGTTCGCGTTCTGTTGCCGGGCGCCGCCACGCGTGACTCGCCAATCTGTTCAGGACGCGTTTTGCGTCCTTTGCTCCAGGCTTTTGCTTCGTGGGCAAATTCGATAGCCACTTACTGGCAAAATTTCCCTCTGCATTGATAGGGCCGTGGATCGTGGCACTGGAAATGAACAGATTACGGTCAACTGCTTTCCGTTCTTTGTTTGGGGGAGCGTAGTAATCGTTCAGCAAAGAGAGTGTCAATCGTTGCCTGCCGGATTTTAGCTGAAGATCGACAGATTTAGTGACTAGCTGGTCGCCCGTTTCAGGCACATCGACTTCGATCGCGAGCTGTCCACCAGCGCTAATTCCAAGTCTCGCGGGTTCATCATCGCCCGGACTGGCATACAAGACGACTTTGACCCGATACAACCCAGCGATAGGCACATTGATCGCATGCGAGATGCTTCCATTGGAAAAAATCATGTGGTGATTTCCAAATGCTTCTGAGGCATCCGAACCGCGAAATTCTAAACCCGCGATTCTCTTGCGATACTGGCCAAGGTTGGGGTCGATAATCGTTCGTGTTGTAATCAGTTCAGCCGCATCCAAATATTTTTCCATCAAACGGGGCGGCAGTGAAAGTACATCGGCAATGTTGTCAAAGCCGTATCCAACGTCGTCGCCCGGAAAGCTTTTTGCCGGTAGATAGTCGTAACCAAGCAAGTCGCGGATCGTGTTGCGGTACTCGGTTCGATTGAGCCGACGGATCGTGATGCGGCCCGCGTTGATGTTCGTGCAGTCGACGCTATTAAGTAAATCATCCACCCACGCAGTAACCGCTTGGTGTTCTTCGTCAGACAGCGGTTCGGAATCCTCGGGCGGCATCTCACGGGCGGCTACGCGGGTCAAAACTTTTCGCCATAACTTCCGTGAGTCCAGCAATTGGTCCATCGTTTTAAATGGCTCAAGGTTCACGCCTGCATCATCGTTGTCGCCCCAATGACAATCGCCGCATGACTTCTCCAAAATGGGGCGGATCTGGTTCGTGAACTGCTGTTGAACACGCACCAATCGGTCAGCCGGCTGCTCTTGAGCGAGCACCGTTTGCGTTGTGCCGCAGATCATGACCAGCATCGCGAAAATCCAAGCATGACACGGTACCAGCGAATCCCAACTGACAGCCGCTTTGGCCAGTTGATTGGTGACATCCGTTTGACGAATTATCGAATAGTTGGACGGTGCAATCATTTCGTTTTTGACGGTGACGGGTCGGTTTGTGGCGTATGGTCAGGATCGCGAGTTCAAGGTCGAAAAACAAAGCCGCAAGAGGGGGTATCATAGAAGCTGACCGCAGACTTGGGCCAGCCGCAGACTTAGAACCGCAGTCGGCCTGCTGTGCTTTGTCCCAAAACCGTAGCCGGACTCGCCAGAGTTCGGTCGATTTCCCGAAGTCTGGGGACTCCGGCTACACAAACGTTCCCGAAACTTGCCTTTTGGGACAAAGCCTAGTTCAGTAGCGAGGTACCCGAGCACGCGGTCAGTCTTGGTTCTATCGTTACCGTTGAAACCTACGGTCATTGTCTGCGGATCGCAGCGCAAAACCGAAATTAGTGGATTCAAATGGTAAAAATGTGACAATCGTCGGGTTCCACTCCATTAACCCAATCATCATTTGAGGGCATCCCAGAGCCCCTGATCGGCTCATTTTCCGGGAAAAACGGTCAGAATGGGTACCGATGCAGTGCTAAACGCGTGTTTTTAGGCAAAATTAACTGTTTTGGCCGTGTTTTCGGGTCAAACTATCTTGAAATGTGGGCACGAATCATTCTAATTTCCGCGAACTGGCAATTGGAACGTCCGTTTTCCCTACAAATTTCTAAACTTACAATTTAACACCCCGCTCTCAGGAGAAGTGTAAAGATGGCAAAAGCAAGCTCGGCGCCGAAACCCCCGACAAAGTCCGAAATCATGAATAACATCGCGGAAGCAACCGAGATGTCAAAGAAAGAAGTTGCAACTTTCTTTGACGCCTTGACCGCAGAAATCGAAAAGAACATCGCCAAGAAGAGCAGCGCTGGAATGTTCACCATCCCTGGCCTTTGCAAGATTGTCGTCAAAGACAAGCCTGCTCTGCCTCGTCGTCAGGTCCGTAACCC
The DNA here is from genome assembly GCA_937929805.1 of uncultured Pirellulaceae bacterium. Taxonomy (GTDB): domain Bacteria; phylum Planctomycetota; class Planctomycetia; order Pirellulales; family Pirellulaceae; genus Mariniblastus. The sequence goes on along the minus strand of CALFUT010000026.1, from coordinate 47,288 downwards.
GGGCACCGGCGAAATGGTTTGGGCGGCTCCAAAGCCAGCCAGCCGCCAAGTAAAGATCCGACCTCTGAAGGGTCTGAAAGACATGATTGCCTAAAACTCAATGTTTTAGCGTATCAGGCAAGCTCATGGCTCGTTCCATGAACTTCCGAACCATCAAAGCCGTCTCGATTCGATCGAGGCGGCTTTTTGTTTGCGTCGGTGGAGGCGCAGACCAAAGCCACATTGAAACTTGTTATCGTTTCCAGCGGTAGATCTTCAAGGCACGCAGGTCTCGGATAAACAGACGGTCTTGGGTGACGGCGAGATGAGCCCACGTGTCGTCGCCCACTTTTCGCTTGTCAATCAATTCGAATTCTTCGGGATTGGCTCGCAGCAGCATGAGCGTTCCCGTTTCGTCCAAAGCGAGGATCTTGTTGCCCGACGCAATCAAGCTGGCATACTTGCCGAACGGTTTGGAACGCCACTGTATATTGCCGGTTTCTAGGTTGATGCAAGCAAAGCGTTGGTTCTTCAAACGCCAATAGGCAAATCCATCGATCACCACCGGCGAAGTCATGTAGCCTTGCAAGCCGACGTTCCACTTCTGTTTCACATCAAACTTATTGCCCGCCGGCGTCAGGGAAAGTGCCTGAGTCGTTCCACCGTAGGTCGAAACAAAGATGCTGTTTTTGAAGACCGTCGGAGTCAGAATGTTCATCCCCCGAAACGCTGGAATGTCTTGGGACCAGAGAATTGTTCCGTGATTCGGATCGACGCCGTGCAAAGTTTTTCGCGTCTGAACAATCAATTGCGGTCGCCCCACGATCGTGGCCAGATAAGGTGACGAAAACGCGCTGCCGCTCATTCCGCCGCCATCATCCAGCACTTTCCAGATCGTCTTGCCCGTTCGCTTGTCAAGTTTTTGCAATCCGCCACCGGCTTGGACGAACAAGAAGTCGCCCTCGATCAGCGGGCTGCACACGAAGCCAAAGCTAGGTACCGAGGACTGGGTTTCGTTGGGAAAGTCGCGTTTCCAAATCGTGTCGCCGGTTCTTGCATCGAGGCACACCAAGACGTCTCTGATGCCTGCGACATAAAGTCGACCGTCGTCATACGCCGGAGTTGCACGAATCCAGCTACCGTTGGACGCAGCGAAAAAGGGCACACGCATTGAGCCTTTCCAGCCAGTCGACCAGAGCTTTTTGCCTGTGGAGACCTCAAAGGCGGTGACCACTTCATTCTTTTTGTCTTGTGTTTCGGTGACAAACACTCGGTCTGCCACCACGATCGGACCGCTGTAGCTTGGTTGCAGTGGTATCGATTGCTCCTCAACGAGCACATCCTCTGACACGCTGTCCGGCCAAGGCAGATTTACCAACCCGTCGCGACTTGGGCCTCGCCATTGGGGCCAGTCACTTTGTGCCGGTGTGGGAGCTGTCAAAGTAAAAAGGCTGATCAACGCAGCGAGAATTACTGGACTAAGCATGACTCGATTGAAACGGGCGAACTGGTCAAAACCCATCGGGACATGAAACATGTGCTGCTTCCTCATTTGGTAAATCGTTTGAACTTGCAGCAGAAAATTCGTGAAATCGGAGTAGGTAACAAACCACCTAAATCGCCTGCAAACCGTGAAATGGAGGTCGTCGCAACCTCACGCTCAGCCAAATCTGATTCGAGCAGCCGTCAGTATCTCGTGGCGTTGTCCGGTGGGAAAGGGTGTTGCGGCGGAGGGCGCGTGTTGGATGGCGGGGCTCTAGAGATTGGGCAATCCGCAATTTATTCCGCTAGCAGGTCACAACCGTGTTAAACCTTGCCGGTTGAATCACTTCTGTTGAAGAAACTGGTCATTTCGATCCGAACCGATTAATCGGAATAGAAATTTAAGTCATTCCAACGTGGTTCGCGTGTCCTGCGTTAGAACCGGAACGGCTGAATGTTGTCCCCATTATGGGCTCCCGCCCGACGGACATGGAGTTTTAAAATGAGTTACATAATTGGTCTCTTTCTTGTTTTCGCGGGGATGTTGATCCGCCATTTTCTTTCCGGCGGCGATCGCGCTGGAGAAGAAGAGGCTCGGTTGGCCTTGATTCGGGAGAACGAGGAACTTCGTGGCGAAGTATCCCAGTTGAGCGGTCAGCATACACGTCTGGATGAGCAATGTTCTCGTCAAAAGGGACAGCTGAACGTCTTGCAGCAACTGTGCGACGATTGGTCGGCGACTCGCGAAAAGAGCGAACGACTACGGGCGCAGCTTGAGAGCGATGTGGGAACTCATAAGGGACAGGCAGACAAGTTTGCAGCCGACTTGGAGCTGGAAAAACAAAAGCGAATCACGCTTGAAGACCGGCTTCATAGCCAAACCCAGTCAAACCTCGAGAAAATCTCGTCGCTTGAATCACAGTGGCGAACGCAACACGCTGAAGTTGAATCTTCGCTGCTGCAACGACAGGGCGAGCTGACATCAAAGACTTCTGAAAACGAGCGTCTCACGGCTCAGCTTCACAAGTCGCAGGCGCGAGTGGCTGAACTTGAATCGCAAATCAAGATCAATGAGCGTACGCTTGAGACGGCTCAGAAGAATGCGAGCGGCCTAGAAAAAGAATATGTAACGTTGGAAACATCGATGCGCGAGAGCAGCGAGTTGCTTAATGAAGCTCGTCGCGAACGTGCCGAAGCAGTTTCGGTGCGGAAGGTTTCCGAAGAGTCACTAAAAACATTGCAAGAACGACAGGACAATTTGCAGTCCAAGTACGAGGAAGTTCGCATGCGACTAGCGGCCGCTGAAGAAGTTGGCCGTCAGAACGAATCGCTCAAAGAATCGATCGTTGGACTTCGAGAAGAACTTCGTCGCGTGGTGACACAGCGTGACGAAGCGATGCAGAATTATCAGTCTGCCATGACGAAGGCGTCTGGATTGCAAGCAAGGCTTGATAACCAAGAAGCGACCATTCACGGGTTGCGAGACAGTCGTGCGGAACTTGCCAGCACCGTAAAGCAAAAAGAATTGATTTGTTCACAGCTAGAAACAGACCTCGCACAACGTTCGATCGATCTGCAAGCTCAGTTGAAGATTCAGGCGGAGACGTTGACGCAGCAGTCGCATCAGCAAGTTTCCAATCAGCGTCGTCAACGAGAAGCGTTGGAGTCAAAGCTGGCCGATAACGACCAGTCTCTCCGCCGAGTCTCTGCCGAACGTGATGCTCTGGCTGCACAGTTGTCTGAACTAACATCGCAGTTGGATCAGGTGGCGAACACTGTCGCCGAACGAGAAAAAGCGATTAATCAGCTAGAGCTTGAAGTCGAAGAAGCGGGCACCTTGCAAGTCAGAATTCGCGAGCTTGAAGCATTGCTCGAACGGCGAGAGTCCGAAATGCAGGAGCTAAACGTCACTTCGGGCGAAGCTCAGTTGCTACGCGAGCAGTTCTCCAGCCTGCAGGATCAATACGCGATCGCGCGGCGACGACAAGTTGAGCTTGAAGCGAATCTTGAACGCCGTCAAAACGAGCGGCAGCATGACCAAGCAACCGAGGATAACTATCGAGCCGAACTGGAGCAGTACCAAACCAAGCTTGCTGCTAGTGCCGATACGATTCGCACGCTCCGCAGAGAAAGAGCTGCGGTGCTGGCACGTCTTGCGAACTACCGGACCATTGTTGAGCCGGACCGAGCCGTGATTTCGTTTACTCAGGCGATGGAGTTGCAAAAGAAGCAGTCGGAATCGTACGACGAAGAATATGGTGGCCACACGACAATTCATGCCAAACGAGGTTTAATTTACGTCTCTGAGCCAGAAACTCGCGATGACCTCAAGCGGATCTCTGGAATCGCGGAAGTGTTGGAAGCTCGATTGAACGATTATGGAATCTATACCTTCAAGCAAATCATGGAATGGTCCGAAGAGTCGATCGACGAGTTTTCAAACTTGTTGACCTTCCGTGACCGAATCCAACGCGACGATTGGCAGCATCAGGCACGCTACTTCTACGATCAAAAGCACGCCAACCAAGAAAAGTTTGCTGCTTAAACGCGCTTGAGAGCAAACGTTCGGCAGGTCGGCATTGGCAATCTGCCGCCATTGGCAACCTTTGGGTGACGGAAGCCGTCGCCCATTCGAGCGTTCGCGAGTCGGCCTTGCATCGCGTTCCGCGTAGGTCTGGCAACCTGTCGACCATGTTCAACGTCGTTTTTCCGACGCCACGGGCGCGAGTTTGAAGTCAGCATGCTCGATTTGTGTCTGCCCATCTATTTCGGGAGCGTTTGCTCTAGAGCGCATTCCGTTTAAGTCTAGCGGTTTTTCGCTGCTTTGAACTCGGTTTCCACAACGCCACAGACGCGATAGTTAAGTGCAACACGCACTAGCCCGGATATTTCGTAGGCCGGTAACACGGTCTTGAAAACACTGCCAAGCACTTCCGTAACTGTGCAAACTCATGATGCTTGAAAACAGTCTGTGATTCGAAGCTACCTCTGACTAGAGACGGAAGTTCCGGCAGGACGGACTTGACTCGGAACGTTTAAGTTAAAGTTTGTCGATTGCCAAAGTTGCTCCCCTTGCGTAATGCCTGCCAGTTCTTTCCGTGAATCTGAGGATACGCGTCAAGACGGTCGATTGAGTTCTTCAGGTTATAGCGATCCGCCTAGGAATCTGCTGTGTCACCGCTCCCATCCGATTTTGGCTAAGGCTCACACCTATGAACCGTTTCATTACAAAACTTACACTCGCGGCACTGATTATGCTTTGGGGCGATCTAGGGATTGCTCACGGCGATTTGATCACAACCTTTTTCAACGCTAACAATGGTCAAGCCGGGAACATGTTCGACTTGAATGTCTTAGCGCCGTCGGGAATTGAGATTTCTCAACTGGAGCTGAATCTCGACGCAGGCAGCTGGGATATCGAGCTGTACACAAGAAGCGGAACTCATGTCGGTAGTGAGAACACTCCGGGAGACTGGACACTGCGACAAAGCTCAACCGGCGTGACCAGCATCGCACCGAATCTGGCCACTCCTTGGGACATTACAGACTTTACGCTCGATTCTGGCCTGAGTGCATTCTACATCAACGTGACCAATGGGGTTGCGTTGAACTACTCCAACGGAACTGGTGTAGGCAACCTAGTTGCCTCAAACGCCAGCGTGGAAATTTTTGAAGGAACCGGCAACGCCGCAAACTTTGGCGCGACCTTTAGTCCTCGCGTCTGGAACGGGAGCATCGAGTTTGAGCCAATCGCAGCGCCGACATCCTCCGTTCCTGAACCGGGGGCGATCATCGTGATCGCAGGCATGTGTGTCGCAGTGACAAACGTTCGACGCAAAAGAATGTAAGCGTTCATTCGGCAACGAAGTAATCCCAGAACGACCGATTAAAGCCGGGCCAAATCTGATTACACCTTGCCCGGCACGTTTCTTAGTCGTGCCGACAGGGGCAGGGTTATGCGAATGGGTCAAACGGATCTGCAAAGACTTGATCCAGACTTTCCGTCGCTTCTGATCTGGCCGCGTCGTACGTGCGTAAGTTGGAACCCGAAAAGTTGGTGGATTCCTTGTCCGGCGACGCCGTGTCGGCCATACCGCTGAGCGTCAGCATTGGCGTGTCGACGACTGCGGTCTTCGATTGCGATTGGCGACGAGTTTCATCGTTCACAGATGCGAAATCAGAATTCGCCTGCGTTACGAAATCGAGTGCTGCGGCGTCAGCTTCTGACGTTTGTTGACGAGCTTGGGCGATTGGGCTGGATATGTCTTCCATAGACCGAAAAACGGTTGCCGCTTCAGGGCGTACGTCATCGCCAATGTTTGCAACGAAGAGGAAGCCATCGCCGATGGAGGGGTTCGAATCGAGGATGTCAACATCGCCATCGCCGTCAAAGTCACCATCTGCCCAAGTCATTCCAGTGGTCGAACCTAGGTTCTGGACTAGCTGGAAACCATCAACAAGAACGTTAACGCGACCATCCAAGTTGGTGTCACCCGGGATCGCAACATAGATTTCAGATTCGTAAACTCCTCCGCTACTGCCGTTATTGTTACCGTCAAGCAGCAAACCACTGGCTGAACTCTGGACCTGACCAGCGTCAAGGACCGCCGAGTAAAACGCAGCGTCTAGATTGGGCAACGTCGAAAAATCCCAAGTCGCCGTATGATTTGCTACGTCGTAGGCGAATCCAATTCCACTCAAATCAACAGAACTGCCACCTGCCGACTCATTGAGCAAGCTCAGCGAAGAAGCTGACACCGAAACATCTTCGCTAAATGCCACTTCAACGGTCGTCAACCGATCCGGCCGAACCTCACTGCTTCCGTCTCTTACGAAACTGACAATGGTGGGTGCGTTTGCTTGGACATCAACGCTGCCGGGAGTCGGATTGTCCGCAAACCATTCATCCGGGGCGTTTCCATTACGAGCATTTGCGATGCGGGTAAGGCTTGCTCCACCGCCGTCAGTACCAAGTGCGGCGGTAACATCGTCGTACAGCAATTCATCAACGACGACGTGAGGAACAACCGAAGGGGCGTCTGGCGAGGGGGTGTCGGGGCTTTGCAGGGCGACTCTGCCGTAACCGTTTGACAATGAACCGCTCCACGGTCCGATGAAACTACCACCTGTGATACCGTAGTGCTCTCGAAAAGCTGCGACGGCGTTTGTGTCACTCGGATCGAACGAAACAGCAATCAACGACTGGCCACCGCTTAAGCTGGAAGGAGCAAAATCAAAATCGACGTCTCCTCGCAGCCGCCAATCGGTTAGGTCAATCGCCGTGCCCGTCGGATTATGGATTTCGATAAACTCGAGGTCGTTATGTTGGAACGTTGGATCGATGGCCAAAGCAGCGGCAGTAGGATCTGGCGGATGGTAATTCGCTTCCGAGATCACCAATGGGCCCGCCCTTCCTTGCGAGTTTGTCGATCCCAACGTGGGCTGTTGCAATCGCACAAGCCGGCCGACTCCATCATTCAATCGACCGATTGACTCACCTGAGAAGGTTGCACCAAACTCAACCGCATCCTCGAAGTTAAGAGACAAACCATCCGACGTTATCACGATCCGAGTCAAGTAAACCTGATCTCCCGATGAGCCGCTTAAAGCAAAATCATGGGGGCCCGGAACAGACGGCGTCGGGTTGAAGTCGCTCTCATCGAACACAATGTATCCGCCAGCCGCAAGAACAGTGCCGGTTGCTATCTGAAAGTCAGTTAGCGCGTTTTTCGAATCACTTAAATACCAGCCGCCAATGTCGATGGGTTGGCCGGTCGGATTGTAGAGTTCGATCGAATCAACCTGCGATGCATCGCTGTTGGCCAGCACTTCATTGATCACGATGCCCGAAGGGGAAACGCCGGCAGTTCCGGGGGTTCCTGCAAACTCCCAACTGGTTTGCCAGCGATAGGGTTTGTTCAACTGGTCAGCAGGTGTCCCTGACGGATCGACCAACTGTAAACTTGGTCCGGCCCCATCGGCCGCGATCGGCCAAGGGTCTGAGTCGTTGTAGGTAAAATCAAGAATCTTTTGACCGTCGGCTGCTTCAAAGCGAATTTGTTCGCCGCCGTTCGATAGTGATCCTGCGAACTCGCCCATGATGAGATTTGAATCAACCTCGGGGTAAGCGGCTTGAAAAGCGGCGACATCGTTCACGATCAATCCATACTGCTGAGGAGCCAACGTGGCAAGTGCATCAAACTGAAACGGCGAACTTGGTCCGTCGGTTATGGTGACGCCGCCAAGATCGATACTCGTTGCACTCGTTCCTGAAGTGATGTTCTGGATTTCGATGTACTCAACGCCGCTATCTCGTGAGTGATATTGCAATTCCGTGACGCGAAGGTTGTCTGATGAAGCGGCTTCACTTGGAACAACCAAACTGGCGACCTGCAAAGCGGACCATGTGCCGTCATTCCCCCGGGTTCGTGCCTTCAGGGTCGTTGACTCGTTAATCACGATCGGCCCTGAGCCTGTCGACGCAAGGCTGACTACCAATTCCGCATCGAACGACAGATCGCTGCTGCTGACCGAACCACCTTGAGTACCTGCGTACTGATGAACTTCGACCGCCAGCGTATTCGTTGCACCCGGTAACAGCGCGGTTAAAGGTACATCAAATTCAAAGAATGCCGACTCGTTCTCGTCTGCAACGAAAGTACTGGCCGTGGTGCCGTAGCTGATCGTGCCGCCGGGTAAGTTGTCGCGTGCGATCTCTGATCCATTGAGATAAACGACAATTCCATCATCGCGCACAACGCGCAGCTTGACCGAAACGATGTCTCCTGCCGGGGCCGTAAACTGCCGACGAAAGTAAGTCGTGGGATGTTTGTCGCTATCGTTCCCGCCAAATGAAACAACGGTTGCCTCGTCTCCGTCGCCGTAGCCAAGCTGAGCATCGCCTTGGCTCCAGCTGCTGTCGTTGTAGTTTGGCGATCGCCACGCGGTTCCCAAGTCGATGCCAGAGTCGTGGTATCGCCAATTCGAACCAGCCGACACGACACTCACATCGTTTGTGGAACCATCAAATGACGCCGCGTCAGCATTCACGGCTCCTCCCACAAGTCGAGGATCACTGCCGTCGGTCGTGTACCAGATGGTCCCCTCATTTGCCGACGGGACAACGTTTGTTCCTGTCGCCACATTTCCGCCAACCGTTGGCGTTCCATTGACCAAAAAATCCGGGGCGTCTACGTCTGGAAACAAAGGTGCGTCAACAACGTTGTTGTAGCTGTTGCTTGACGTTTTGAGTCGCAGTTCGGTGTTGCGGAACTGCTCCAGTAAGACGGCATTTCGATTCGGAAGAAAGTTGTTACGGATATTGTTAATCGCGTTGACCCAATCGCTGCGTAAGTATGGGTTCGAACGTTTGGAGTCACCCCACCGAACGGATTCCGCAATAATGGCTTGATCAATTTTCGCGGCTTCTTCGTCCAGCCTAGCAATCTGAGCTTCAGCCGAAAGCGGGCCGCCATTGAAGAATGCCGCTTGAACGCGGTCAGCAAACTGAATCCGGTACTCGTCGTTCGCCATTAGCTGCTGGTGCAACCATTGGGGATTAAAGTAACTATTTCCATTGTCGAAATTCGGGCTGTTAAACGGTCCGTTTCGATTTTCGTTCACGTTCAATAGTGTGTGCTCAGAGTCGTGCACAAGAAACTTGAAACCCTCGTTTCCGTTTCGATTTCGAATCGTGTAAAAGTTGTTGATGTGTTCGTTGTTTCCAAAGTTGGAGATGGGCGCGTCAAGATTCCCGCCCGCCAGAACGATCATCATGTAGGTGATCAGATTGTCGACATCCAACAAAGGTTCGAAATCTGGGTTGACGGTTCCGTCCGTGTTTAAACCTTGAGCCCTGTAGTAGGCGGCGTTGTCAACAAACGCAGGAGTCACTCCGTCAGACGCTCGTGCATGGGCTTGATCGGAAAGCCGGTGGTAGGCAGCAAGGTTTCCGTCGGTTGGGTTGGCTGCAAACCATTCCGCTTTGATGACATCGTAGTCATCCGGATCGCCACCAAAATAGCTGGCCGCGTAGTTTGCCTCTGCCCGTTCTTGAGTCTGGAACAAACCCCAATACTGGCCGTTCAGATACAGATGCAACCACGAACTTCGAGTATAGGGTTGTCCAAGCTCTCTCTGGGCGTAGCGTGCTAGGACATCCTGAACAAAGTTGTTCCGCGAATCACCTTCAGAGCTCCACGAGTAGTTTTGAGCCGTGCGCAAGTCGATTTTGCGGAATTCATCGACGCCTTCGTCCCCGTGAATTGGATAGTTCAACGTCGATTGGCCATACTCGCTGCGAAAAAATAGTCGAAACGAGTGCTTGGGGTTGAAGTCATTTCGGCTGTAGCCGCCGCGAATTCGTATGCCGGCATCGATCTGAAACCCTTCTTCTCCATCGGGATTGATCAGCTCGACGGACGCAGGGCGTTCCCATTCTCGCCCGTCTTCGGTCGCGTTGGAGTAGATGCCCGTACTCGGATCAAAAAGATTGTCCAGATCCGTTGTGATTGACCATGTCGGAATCGATAGCAGAGCATCTTTGACCGCCTGCTCTCCTTCGATTGCGATCACTTGTGGGTCCATGCCATAGTCGACATCATTCCCGCCCCAGAAAGACGGCCACCCAGGTGGAGCGGACTCGTTGTTGGATTGATCCAGTACGTCATCCAAAAACAGATACGTTCGCGTGGCAATGGGCGACGGAATGAAGCCATCTTTGAATGCAATTGCTCGCAAATTCACGGAAGAAGGGATCGCCACAGCAGAGTTGTAGTTGAAGCCATTGGTTTGTGTCGGTGTGCTACCGTCGATCGTGAACCGAATATTGGCTCCCGGTGTGGCCGTTGTTAGCGTTAAAGGGAACTGTGTTTCGTAGAATCCAGCATCAACGCTGACGTTTACTGGCGCGACAACGCCCTGAAACTGCAACGAGTTGGCTTCGCCGGGAGTTGGGTCAACGAAGTATCCTTCAACGATTGGTTGCACCAGTGATCGACTACCGCCGGACGTGAAACCCAAGCCATAAGAGCCGTCGGACTGTTGAGCAGGATACTCCCCCGCATTGCTGTCGTACTGGGAAACGACGTTTCCCGACGGATCAAACAAACCAAGGTATTCACCGGAAGCGTTTAGCTTGAAGCCGGTGTAGAAGTCACTGCCAGAGCCAAGGTTTACATCGTCTTCTGCAAACACGATCAGAAAGTCATTCGGTTGCAGAACCGCCGATGGAAACGTCCACTTCGTCGGATCACTTGCATCGTCCGTCAATGAATACCCCGAAAGGTTACCTGCCGTGTCGCCAGCGTTGTAAATTTCGATCCAGTCGCTGTTGCGACCGCTGTCATCCACCAGCGTACTGTCATTGGAAGCCTGAAACTCAGTGATTAAAAAGTTGGCGACCAACAGCTGACGGGGTTCCAGTGATTGATATCGCAGTTGAGTCTGTCGGCCGCGATTCGCTGGTCGTCTGTTTTTTGTCGCCCGGCTCGTCATGCTGACTTCGCTCGTAGCTCGCCGGGAAGCATCATACGGCTCGGTGAGATCATCTGAGGTGTTTCCGCTTCCCGAACTAAACTTCAAGCGTGATCTCATACCAATGAATCCTGTTAGCGCATTAGGGCGGGCGGGTTCGTCAACCGTGATGCCTGCTCTTCACGATAACGGACGTAATTGAGAAAACGAAAGCCTCGCGTCGGACTGGCCGAAGCAGCCAAGGGCTGGCAGGTAAGAGACGGAGAACAAATGTGCGAATGAGCCAGAGGAACCTGCTGCTTGTTCCACAGAATGACTGGCTAGGCCCCATTTGGGAACGGTCCCATTATAAGCTGGTTGTGAACCTTGACTCAAGCTTCAATGCTCGGCGTTTGCTCGTCTTTGCGCTGTTTCGAACGTGATCGGGTCGGCAGAACGACGTAGAAACCACGAAAAAAGCGACTTGGCGGATAACCAAGTCGCTTGATGAATTTTCGTTTGCCGGATGCATAACATCGAAGTTAAAGGCTATTTCTTTTTGGCCTTCTTCTTGGCCGAGTTGTAATTGCCACCGAACTTCTTCTTGAACTTCTCGACGCGACCCATTGTGTCAACAAACTGCTGCTTGCCGGTGTAGAACGGGTGCGAGGCACTGGAGATGTCAACGAAATAGACCGGGTATTCGTTTCCGTCTTCCCATTTGATCGTCTCTTTGGTCGGAATGGTCGAACGAGTCAGGATTGCGAAGTCCGCAGTTTTGTCCTTGAAAACAACCGGGCGATAGTCGGGGTGGATATCAGATTTCATCGCAATGCACTCTATACGTTTAGTTCAAAATTTTCGTCTGAATTCGATTCGAGCCGGAGATTGTAGCCAAAACGAACGACGGGGAAAACGGGGAACCCAACGTTTTTCGGCAATTTCGGCTCAAAACGTGACCCGTTCCTGTCCCAATGCCCTGCAAACGAGCAATGGTGACGCCAGCGACGCTATTCGCCAGACCGATTGGGACGATCGTTGCGTTTTCGAGCATTTTTCCCGGGGCGTCGAGAAGGCCGTTTCGCTTGAGCAGACGAGCCCTCGGAGGAGCGACTTCTGGCGGATTGACCGGTTGAGGAGCCAGCACCACCTCCCCCTGAGCGACTTTCGCTACGCACGCCACCACTTCCACCACCACGACGACCGGAACTACCACCAGATGGGCTTCGCTTTCGATTGCGTGCGCCGGACCCGCCGCCGCTTCCACTGCGGCCACTGGACGCGCCACGGGAGCCACCGCCGCCGCGACCACTTCGTCCGCTTGAGCCCTGACGGCCACCACCGGAGCGACCTTGAGCTTTTTTCGTTTTGACGATCGGACCAGTTGGCTCCTGCTGGCCTTCACCCAACGGGATTTTCGATCCGATCAAACGCTCGATGTCACGCAACTCACTTCGCTCGTCCGTCGTGCAAAAAGTGATGGCAACCCCCTGAGCTCCCGCCCTTCCGGTTCGCCCAATCCGATGGACGTAGCTTTCAGGGTCGGTCGGCACGTCGTAGTTGATCACGTGCGTAACACCCTCGATATCGATGCCACGAGCCGCAACGTCGGTTGCCACCATCACCTGAACTTTATTTTCTCGGAACGCGAGTAGGGCTCTTTGCCGAGCGTTCTGAGATTTGTTCCCGTGGATCGCCACGGCACTGATCCGTTTTCTCTCCAATCGCTGCATCACCATGTTGGCACCGCGTTTGGTACGAGTGAAAACGATTGCTTGATCAACTTGCTGATCGCTAAAGATGTCAACAAGCGTCTGAATCTTTTCTGCTCGATCGACATACATCAACTGTTGCTCGATCAAGCTAACGCTTTTCTTCTTCGGCGTCACATTCACGCTGACAGGATCGGTCAACAATCGCTCAGCCAATTCGCGAATCTTGGGAGGCACTGTCGCCGAGAAAAACAACGATTGTCGGTCATGCGGCAGTTCGCGGATGATTCGCTTTAGGTCGGGCATGAAACCCATGTCCATCATTCGATCCGCTTCGTCCAGCACGAACGTGTCCAACTCGTTCAGCTTGATGTAACCTTGCTCCATCAAGTCCAGCAAACGCCCCGGCGTTGCCACCAGCACATGAGCGCCTTGATTGAGGGTGCGGACCTGAGCGCCTTGTTTGACTCCTCCAAACACCAGAGCAATTCGCAGCTTCAAGTATCTTCCGTAGATCTCAAAGCTTTCGCCAATTTGGATCGCCAGTTCACGCGTCGGAGCAAGCACCAACGCCATTGGCCGATTCGGTATCGCTTTTTCATTCAGCCGCCCTAGATAATCTAAGATCGGCAACGCGAAAGCGGCCGTTTTGCCGGTGCCGGTTTGAGCACAGCCCAGCACATCGTCGCCTTCCAAGGCAGCGGGAATTGTCTGAGCCTGAATTGGCGTTGGCGTTTCGTAGTTTTCGTCCGCAAGCGCGCGGCGAATGGGTTCGATCAGATCGATGTCGTTAAAATTTTGCACAGGTTCCTTCAAGTCAAAGCGGCCATCAACATCCTTGCGGCAAACTTCATTGAAGGGATGCTGTCGACGACGGGTTGCATTTCAAATCTTGGCGGAGCAACCAGTTCGACAGCTCCGAGCCGCATTATTTGTCAGGCCGTTATCCGAATCTTCGCGGCGAGCACGCTGACAGTCGAGGCATCGGAGGTCCGAGTCCACGCGAACTACAGGCGGCAGTATGGTAGAAGCGCCCATTTTACGCAAGCTGTCGCTGCCGCGCCGTCCTCGGGAGCCTTTCACAGTAGCGTCGCCCCCGAACTCTGTTTTGAGCCTTCGTGGCTCACGATCATGCCATTGCGGGGGATCGCGGGTACGATCGAAAGCGCAAACATCTGTGTTAACAGGCGTCACCTTTCGCGCATTGAAAGCAAAGCTCTTTTGCAGTGCGAAAGATGTTAAAAATGAACGAAACTAAAGCAAGCTTTGAAACAGCAGCATCGCGGCCGTTGAAGCAACGAGTACTCCGCCGGCGGTCAACCTGCTTGTGTTCTGGATCGACTCGGGCAATAGCTCGAAAAACACCATGTAAAACATTGCTCCCGCCGCTAAGCCCAAACCGATGGGAAGCAAAGGCTTGAACATAAGAACAAACAAGAACGCGGGCACGGCCATTAGCGGTTGCGGCAAACTGGAGAAAATGCTCCATAAGCTGGCTTTCAATTTTGAGAACCCCCGAGGAATCAACACTAGCGAAATCGCGATGCCTTCAGGAATATTGTGGATTGCAATTGCGGTCGAAATTAGGTCGCCCAGACCATCGCGGCCGCCGAAGGAAACGCCCACACCGATACCCTCGGCAAACGAGTGTGCCGTCATCACGACAAGAATGATCAACACTTTTCGAAAATCCACCGCCGAAAGCTGTCCCAAATGCTGACCGGGTTCTGCGACCGGTAGCAACGCGTCGGTTAGCAGAACAAGCGCGACTCCGAGTGCCAACCCGATCGCAAGCTTGCCCATGCTGATCGAACCCGCTTCCCAGCTCAACCCGATGCTTGCCCCCAGCATCAAGCCAGCCGCAATCGCGTTGCCAACGCCCAACATCATTTTGCTGATGTTTGAAACAAAGAAGAACGGAATCACTCCCAGTCCGGTACACAACGCCGTTACGCTTGAGGCGATCAAGACGTGCATGGCGGTGATTTCGCTAAGTGGCATTTGAAAGTGAGTTAAAAGGATTAGGACGCGTGTTTCGTTTGGGAATAATCCAATTCACATATCCGCTCGGTTGCATGTCCAAGCTGCGCGGCAACGCATTCTGCGACCCAACACCCGCAGCAGACTTGGAAAAGTTCTTTCGTCCGCCCAGTCTAACGCCTTGCTTATCCGATCGTCAAAGACGCATGCTTGTCGCACCCGAGGCCGATTGATGAAGGCTTTCAGTTTCTCGTGAAAGCTCTGGAGTACTGAGTCACTGCTGATCAATGTGGAAGCTTCGGCTTGAGAGCGGCGTAAGCAAACATTCCGATGAGTGCTCCGATTAACGTAAACAGGCCCATCCATGCCCCTGCACCAACTTGAGCGTAGATTGGACCGGGACATGCTCCGGTGATGGCCCAGCCGGCACCAAAGATCGTACCTCCAATCACTACACCTTTGTGAAATGGCTTGGGCTTGTACTTGATCGGTTTGCCTTCGATTGATTTCGCTTGAACTGATTGGATGATCAACATCGAAACCATCGCGACGACGACTCCCACGCCAATGATCAAATACATGTGAGGTTCCTTAAACAGGAACATGTCATGCACCCGTTGCCAGCGAACGACTTCGGACTTGGTGAGCACGATGCCAAAATAGGTTCCCATCAACAGGGACATGGCCAAAGTCAAACCTGAAATGCCGGCGGTAGGAATGTCAGCTGCATGTTCAGAAGCTGGATTTAAATTGATTTCGTTTTGAGTTTTTACTTCCATTTGGATTCTCCTAAAAGATCAAGCTGCCAAGTCCCCAAGTCACTCCTAAACCGCCCACAAAGAAGAAGATCGTGGCGACAAGACTGGGCCAGTTGAGGTTCGCGATTCCAGTGATCGCATGGCCCGAAGTGCAGCCGCCTGCGTAGCGAGTCCCAAACCCAATCAGAATCCCACCAACGAGCAGTCGAATCGCTCCGCCCACGGACGTGTACGACTCAGGGAAAAATTCGATCCGCTCAGCTGATAGAAACCGGTTCGCAATAAAGCCTCCGGCTGCGATCCCGATCACGAACATCAGCGTCCACATTCCTTTACGCTTGTTGAAGTCGCGAAGGTACGCCAGCTTGGAGTTGGGTGAACACATCGCGCCGATTTGTTGAAAGCTGGTTGAAATCCCAAAGCCTTGTCCTGTAAGGAGGTAAAGCAGCGGAACCGTTAAGCCAACCAAGACACCCGAAAACCACCACGGCCACGGTTGTAGAATGAAGTCCATCTTGTTTCCCCAAATGATTCAAGCAGTTAAGTCTGAAGTTTGTTGCCGGACAGCTGCAAGACGTTTGTCAGCACGTTGTCAAAAAAACAACGTGTGCTAACCAAAACGATTTTGGATGCAGGTCATGATGTCTTGAAGATGCGGTTCTGACACCGAATAGAAAACGGCTCGTCCGCTTCTTTGGCTTTGCAGAAAACCACATCGCTGCATCAATCGCAGGTGATCCGAAGTGGTTGGCTGATTCAAGTCGCACTCTTCGGCGATTTCGTTGACCGACAGCTCTTTACCTGAAAGCAACAACTGCACGATTTGTAGACGATGCGGATGTGCAAGCGTCTTCAAGCATTCTGCGGCAGCGGTTAGCGCTTCAATGTCGAGCGGTTTCGTTTTTCTAGGCCTGTTCATGGATCCGTATCCCTTTCGCGAATCAATATATCGGGATATTTCGATAACTCAATCATTATTTTTGTGGAATTCGGAAATGCTCGGTTGCGATGTCTTGCACGAGCCCAGCCAATCAGTCGCCAGCTTGCTAAACCAGCAATGATCATGTCGTCTGCACCGTTCCAGTTAGCGAGGTGCACGTGACTCGTGTACCGGGGCATGTGCATTGCCCAAGCCGAAAGTTTTCGGTAATCTCCGGGAAATATTCAAAAATTCCACACCGAACAGCTTGTTGGCAGCGACTAAATCATTGCCTAAGTATCGAACTACCAGTCAATCCATGAAAGACAGCCGCACATGAACCGCCAAGTGGAAATCGAACAGGCGTCCGAGAGAATCAAGCTGGATAGCGAACCGTTTCGCCGGATCGTGGGCGAAGTCAATCGCGTGCTGGTTGGGCAGGAGCAGCTGGTTCATCGCATGCTAATCGGCTTGCTGACGGGCGGGCATCTGCTGATCGAGGGCGTTCCGGGGCTCGCTAAAACAACCGCCGTCGCCAGCCTCGCGAAAGCCATCGATACAGGTTTCCAACGAATTCAGTTCACGCCCGACTTGCTGCCGGCCGACTTGATCGGGACTCAGGTCTATCGCCCACAAGAGCAAACGTTTGTCGTCCAGAAGGGACCGATCTTTTCGAACCTAATTCTTGCCGATGAGATCAATCGCGCGCCGGCGAAAGTGCAAAGTGCTCTCCTTGAGGCGATGCAAGAGCGTCAAGTGACGATCGGTTCGGAAACGTTTGAGCTGGACAATCCGTTTTTGGTGATGGCGACGCAGAACCCTGTCGAACAAGAAGGGACCTATCCATTGCCCGAGGCTCAGACCGATCGCTTCATGCTGAAAGTCATTGTTGACTATCCAAACCGCGACGAAGAATTGCAAATCCTCCGGCGGATGAGCAAAACAGAAACTAGCGTGAGTATCACGGCGGTGACAAGTCCCGCCGAAATCCTTGAGGCCAGAAAGCTGGTTGATGAAATCTACCTTGACGAAAAAGTCGAGGGCTACATCGTCGATCTGATCATGGCGACGCGCTCACCGGAATCGTACGGCATGAATCTGTCGCCCATGATTCAGTTTGGCGGATCGCCACGCGCCACGATCAACTTGGCTCTTGCATCCAAGGCGAATGCATTCTTGGCAGGCCGGGCTTATGTGACTCCGTCGGATGTGCGAGACCTAGCCATGGACATTTTGCGGCATCGAGTCGCGATCACTTACGAAGCGGAAGCGGAAGAGTTGACATCGGAGTCAATCGTCGGGCAGATTCTCGATCGTATCGCGATGCCCTGATACCAGTTTGTTCCCGCTTGGCTTGCTGTTTACCTCATTCCGGGTCTGACTGAGAATCCATCCTACTTTCATGATTTCTAAAGAAGTTTTTCAGAAAATACGCCGCATTCAAATTCGCAGCTCACACCAAGTGAATGAGCTATTGGCGGGGTCGTGGAATTCGGCGTTCAAGGGCCGAGGCATCGAGTTCGAAGAGGTGCGGCCATATCAAGTCGGCGACGATGTCCGCACAATCGATTGGAATGTGACGGCCCGAAGCGATCAGCCGTTCGTCAAGCTCTTCCGTGAAGAACGTGAAATGTCCGTGCTGTTGATGATTGACTTGAGCCGGTCTGTCGAGTTCGGGACCCAGTCGCAAACAAAACGTGATTTGATCGCGGAACTTGGTGCGACGCTGGCGATGTCAGCGACCAAGAACAATGACAAAATTGGCGTGACGTTGTTCACCGACCAGATTGAAAAATCAATCCCGCCACGCAAGGGCAGTCGTCACGTGTTGAGAATCATTCGCGAACTTTTGTACTGCCAGCCGGTAGGGACCGGGACGTGCATTCGCACCGCGCTTGAGCATCTTAATCGAACGAGCAAACGGCGAAGCGTTGTGTTTTTGGTCAGCGATTTTTTCGATTCCGGGTTCGAGTCCGTGCTGAAGGTAGCCACTCGACGCCACGACATTGTCCCCATCACCGTCGGCGATCCTCGCGAGCGAGAACTTCCCAACGTTGGATTGGTACGTTTACGCGACAATGAAACCGGTCAGCTTGTGATGGTGGACATATCCAGCAGCAAAAACCGCAATCGCTTCCAAGAGATTTACGCTCGCCAAGAATCGGATCGAGTTGCCATGTTTCGCCGACTCCAGTTGGAGCCGATCCAACTGACAACCGGCCAAGACATTGTTGATCCGCTACGACGTTACTTCCATCGAAGGGAGCAGCGATGAGGTTAACCAGTTTTTGCAAATGGGTTCCAGCTGGGCAACGGCGGTCTTGCAGTTGCACTGATGTATTAAAAGCCGTCGTCTCATCTATTGTGATGGCAACGGTGTCGCTTGGTTCAATGGTTTTCGCATCATCGGGAGGGCGAGGCTCCGCCCGAGCCGCGCGGAGGAAAACGCGTAGCCATCCAAGTGGGGCGGACGGAGCCTTCCCCTCCCGCGCCGTGCGGAGGAAAACGTTGAATCATCGATTGGGGGCGGACGGAGCCTTCCCCTCCCGGGCCGTGCGGAGGAAAACGTTGAATCATCAATTGGGTGCGGACGGAGCGTTCCCCTCCCGAGCGTCGGTGTCACGCGGAAAAAGTGTGACTGGCCATCTAGGTCATTTTTTGTTTGTCATACCTACTTTGGCTGGAATGTTTGTGCTGCCCTGTGCTTCGCAGGCACAAGCGATTGAACTAACCGCAAACGCCGCCCGGGCCGAAGTCCAAATTGCAGACCCGTTCGAATTCGTGATCACGGTCACCGGACCTCGCGACACAAAAGTCAACTTTCAAGAAATTGAGGATAAGCTTGGCTCGTTTGACGTGCTGGAAATCAAGGATCGTGTTGGGCAGGCGATTGTCGGTGACTCCAGCGGTAGCGTTTGGACGAGAACGCTTCTTCTCGAAACGGTCGAAACCGGTGACCAGCGTGTTCCGGAAATTGAAATTTCGGTCAAAGAGAAAGGCGGCAGCGCAAAGCTGCTCGGGACCGACCCGGTTGAGATCTCGGTAGTGAGCGTTGTTGAGTCATCAGCGGATCTAACCAAGTTTGCTGACATTGCCGACCTAGTTGATGTCGATCAGTCGGAGTCATCCTCGACGAGTGCCGTTTGGGTTTCGTTGGCTGCCGGATTCGTATTGGCCCTGTTAGCCGGCGGTTTGCTGATCGCCAAACGCCAAAAAACGTCACTGTCAGCCCGCGACTGGGCATTGGCTCAATTGAGCGATCAAGAAACTGACTTCGTTCGAGTAGAATCCGTCGTGCGCCGCTATCTGGAGGAGCGATTTGCGTTCCCAGCAACTAGCTTATCGGCCAACGCGATCACTGATCAGCTTTTGCAAATTGGCGTCAGCCCGTCTCTTGTTTCGGGGGTTGAGCAGGCCTTTGCAATGTCCGAAAAAGTGAAGTTTGGGGGCTTTTCGATCTCGCAGGGCGAGGAAGCTAAGCTGCTCGATAACGCACGTTCGCTAATCAGCCAATTGGATGACTTGACGCTTAATAAGCAAGATCTCGATCTACCTGCGCGGCAGAAGGAGGTGGCTTGATGTTCCATTCTCCGTTGTGGTTTCTGCTGTTGCCTCTGCTTGTGCTAATAGGTTGGCGACTTTTTAAATCTCGCGATAGTCGGGCGATCGACTTTAGCAGCACTTCGCTCGCCAGTCAGTTGACGCCAACATTTCGGCAGCGAATTCTTTGGCTGCCAAAGTTGCTGACGCTGCTTGCGTTACTGTTTCTGATTATCAGCCTTGCTCGACCGCGTGAAGGCCGCGACCAAACCACCACCGAAAGCGAAGGCATCGCCATTGAAATGGTCGTTGACCGCAGTGGCAGTATGAGAGCACTTGATTTCAAGATCGATGGCGAACATGTGGACCGTTTGACGGCTATCAAAAATGTTGCAGCGAAGTTTATTCTTGGTGACGAATCATTGGACGGGCGATTCAGTGACCTCGTCGGGCTGATTACGTTTGCCGGCTATGCCGACGGCGTCACACCACCGACGCTCGATCATGGATTTTTGACTTCCAGCTTAGACAATACCCAGATTGTCGACGTGAGAAGTGAAGACGGGACCGCAATCGGTGACGCAATCGCGCTGGCGGTCGAAAAGCTGAATGCACTTGATGAGAGACGCGAGCAGAAAGTCAAAAGCAAGATCATGATTCTCCTGACCGACGGAGAAAACACCGCCGGCGAGCTGGAACCGATTGCGGCAGCCGAGGTGGCTCAAACGCTGGGTATCAGGATCTACGCGATCGGCATTGGAACGAAGGGGCAGGCGCCGGTCCCTGTGCAAGACGCGTTCGGGCGGCGACGAGTCCGGATGATGGAGGTAAACATTGATGAGGCCACGCTGAAAAAGATCGCCGAAGTCACCGGTGGCAAATACTTCCGAGCAACCGACACGGATTCGCTTGCCTCGATCTACGCTGAAATCGATCAGCTGGAAAAGACGAAAGTCGAAACAGAGACTTATGTTGACTACCTTGAACTGGCTGTCCAGCCGTGGCGTTCGTCTTGGTTGAAGCTGCCCGCGACCTTGTTGATTTCGTTCTCGCTGATGCTGGCCGGCGTGATCTTGCAACATTCGTGGTTGAGGGAAGTGGCATGAATTACGAAATTGGCAACCCAGAAATGGCTTGGCTGCTGGCCGCGGTTCCGGTGGTTGTGCTGTTGTGCGTCCGCAGCGCGTGGCTGAACCGACGGTGTCGGCGGCAGTTCGGTGGTCCAGAACGACAGGCTCGCGGGCTTGCGAATTTTGTTTCCACGACGCTGCTTACTTCAGGCGTAGCACTTTTGGCGTTGGCTTGCATGGACATTCGTTGGGGCAAGACGACACGCGAAGTTCCCCAGCGAGGACTCGAGGTTGTGTTTGCACTCGACGTGTCCCGCAGCATGTTGGCTCAGGACGCGAAACCGAATCGTCTCTCGCGTGCCAAACAACAGATCAAGGACATGCTTGCTGAAATGGCAGGCGATCGAGTTGGTTTAGTCGCTTTCGCAGGTGATGCCAAGCAAGCCGTTCCATTGACGAATCATTACCATGATTTTCAGCAAAAGTTGGACTCGGTCGGCCCCGATTTTGTTTCGGTGGGAGGATCGCGATTGGGCGTTGCGATAAAGGCGGCGTCGGAGGCGTTTCTTTCGAAAACGAATGACCATAAAACGATCGTCCTATTTACCGACGGCGAAGATCAGGAAAGCAAGCCGGTCGAGCTTACCAAGCAACTTCACGAAGAGAATGGGTTAAGAATTTTTACCGTTGGACTTGGGGACGTCGCCGAGGGGGCCCGAATTCCGAACGATGGAGGAGGGCAGGGCAGGCGTCGCGAGCAATTCGTCCAGCACAACGGTCAACAGGTCTGGTCAAAGCTTAACGGTGACATATTGAAACGGATTGCGACCGAATCGGACGCGGCTTACATCCCAGCAGGAACCAAACGAGTCAACATGGCGGAGGTGTACCACAGATACATCGCCAATGTGGAAAAATCTGAGTTCGAAACGGCTAAGATCAACGCGTTCGTTCCTCGCTTTCAGTGGTTCGCGTTTCCGGCGTTCGTGTGCTTATTGCTGCATGTCTGGTTGAGCGGTGCGTCGGCCAATCGCAAGGTCGATTCTGCGTCGAAGCGTATCGTTAGCTCGCCGCGACGTGAACGAGTTTCGAAAGTTGCTCAAGCCGCCTTGTTGATGTGCATGTGTTTTCCGGCTGTGGCGAGCGGCCAAGCAACCGACCGGCGTGACGAAACGGTAGCCGATCGAATCAATGCCGCCAACGAATTGGTACGAGAAAATAAAACAACGGAGGCCATCGAAGCTTACAACGCAATCGAAGCCCACAACGCGATCGGGAGCTCAAATGCTGAGCATCAAGACGCGTTAAACTACAATCTTGCTAACGCTCACTATCGCAACTCCGATATTGATGCGGCACTCGCCCTGTTTTCGGAGACCGCCGCGTCTTCAAACACTCAGATCGCCAGCCACAGTCGCTACAACTTGGGCAACTGCTGCTACGCGAAAGCACTCCCGCTGGCTCAGCAAGAACCCGAGGCGGCGATCGTGGAGCTTCAGCAGGCATCCCAGTATTTTCGTAGTGCGTTGCGGCTTGATCGAAGCCTGTCCGATGCACGCGAGAATCTGGAGCGGGCGACAAAGCTGATCCAACAATTGAAACAGCAGCTAAAAGAACAGCAGCAGCAAAACGAAGATCAGCAGTCGCAGGACAATGATCAAGAAGGGCAAAAATCTAACGAAGATCAGAAGTCGAACAAAGAAACGGATTCGCAGCAACAACAGAAATCGGACCAAACTAAATCTCAAGACAAGCAAGAGTCTGATCGCGGAGACCAGTCGCAGGATGACGGTTCCTCCCAAGAGGAGCAATCTGATTCGCAATCTAGTGCCAAAGCCGACGGTGAGAATGCCGATCAAACTTCGGATCAACAAGATTCAGGCCCGCAAGGCGAGCAATCTGACGCGGAAGATGGGTCGAATTCGGAAAGCGACTCGATGCAAGGAAAGCAGAACGAGACAGGTTCTCAGCGTGACGCGGAAAACTCACCAACTTCCAAACAAGAAAGCGGTGCGTCCGAGGATGAATCGCAAAACGCTTCCGGCGACGAAGACGAAGACGAAAGCGGAGGCAATCAGCCGCGCGAGGGAGAACTCTCTAGCGTTAACCCATCGGCGTCAGAAGACAGTCCCGAACAAGAAAATGCATCCGGCGCTGTTGCTCAACAGCCGGGATCGGAAAACGGGATGATGACTCGGCAGGAGGCTTTGAAGCTGCTGCAGGCCGTTCGAGACCGTGACATGATTCGGCGGTATCGCCAACGTCAGAGACAACGTCAACAACGAGTTCCGGTTGAAAAGGATTGGTAAGTGCTTAACGACCATTACATGAAAACCGTTCCGAAGATCGTAATGAAGCGTAGCCTGTTTTTTGCGGTGCTGGCTGTAGCCTGCTTGGCTTGGTGTGGGACGATTTACGCTCAAGAAGTAAGCACACAAATTTCATCGCGCGAAGCTTGGGTTGGTTCGCCGATTGTCTTGCAGGTTCAAGTTCGAAACGCAAAAAAGTACTCGCTACCGGACGAATTTGAAATCGATGGTTGCGACGTCCGCAGTGCAGGCAGTCCTTCGCAGTCTTCTCAAATCATGATCGTTAACGGGCGTCGAAGCGAAAACAGAAGTGTTACGCAGCAGTATCTGATCACTCCTCGTCGTGAAGGGAAGTTCCAGATCCCAGCACTAGAAATTAAAGTCGATGGTGAAACCAAGCGGACTCGCTCAATCAGCTTTGTGGCTACTCAAAGCGAAACCGGAGACCTTTTGTTTGTTGAAGTCGAAGGCAAGAAAGAAGCGGTCTTCGTTGGCGAACCACTTGATTTGACGTTGAAGATTGTGATTAAGCCTTTTGCTGATCGCGATAATAAGATCAAACTGACTGAATCCCACATGTGGCAAATGCTTTCGGAGGAAACTTCTTGGGGCACTTTCCGAGACCGGTTGCAGGAACTTGCCGATAACCGGCAACGTCCAAGCGGCAAGTCGGTGCTGCGAGAAAACCACGATGGCCAAAGTCGTGAATACTACCTGTATGAGATTGAAGGCACGGTGTACCCAACGAAGCCCGGAAAAATCGATGCCAGTGATTTGCAGATCATTGTCAACTACCCAATTTCTTTGGGTGTTCGAAACAGTCCTTTTGGCAGCATGTTTGGTGGTAGCGCATTTGGCGGCAGCCCGTTTGGGCAACGCTTGGCGATCACCGATTCACGCCCCGTGTCCGCGGTCGCCAAAGTGAACTCGACGAAAGTTTTAGCAGTGCCCACTTCCGGCCAACCTGTTCATTACCGCGGGGCGGTTGGACGATATCAAATGGTTGCCGAAGCAGAGCCAAAGAGTGTCGCGGCAGGAGATCCGATCACACTACGTTTAGGCATCACCGGTGATGGACCGATGGAGCTTGTTCAAGCTCCGCCGCTGCACAAAATCGAGAGCCTCGCGAACGAGTTTCAAGTGTCTAACCAATCGCTGGCGGGCTTCGTGCAGGACGAAACGAAGTTCTTTGTGACAACGATCCGCCCACGTTCTGAAGGCGTGACCCAAATTCCCGAGATCCCGTTTAGCTTTTTCGATCCAGACGAGAAGGCGTATGCCACCGTTTACTCACAGCCAATTTCGATCAACGTGGAAAAGGCGGAGACGTTTCAGCTCGACTCCGTTGTCAGCAACGTGACTCAGGGAGATGACTCTCTGGATGACGGGCAAGAAAACGCCACAAACGCAACCGCTTTGACTCTTTCTCTGCAAAATGACTTTTCGAAAGACGTTTTGAGGCAAGAGAGTGGCTCGGCGAGAGCTAATTGGGTTTACTACGCGATCGTTCCTGCGATCGGCTGGCTGATTTTGCTGGCCGGGAAGCTTGCATTTTCCCTGCCGGTCGTTCTCGGCCGATTTCAGTCGCCTTTCGCTCAGGCCACGCAAGCGATTCAGGATGCGAGTTCTGCCAATGAACTTTCGGCTGCATTGCGAAGCTTCGTTGCCAGCTTGACTAAGTCGCCATGCCAAACGGACGAGCATGCGGTCGGTCAACTAAGAGGCAATGGCGACTACGCGACGGCGAACGCGTTGGAGTCGTTGTTCCACAAGATTCGGCGAATCGATCAGCCCGCAGCGTCTTTGTCTGATTCTGAGTCGGTTTCTTCGCTGGATCAGCTAAAAACTGATTGTCACCAAATGATCTCAGATATTCAGCAAGCATCTCGCGACCATCGCACGTTTGGAAAGCGGAGTCGTAACGCAGGAAATCGTAACTTGACAACAATGTCCTTGTTTCTGGCGATCACCGGCCTGAATTTGGCTCAGGCGGGTGCTGCAGAGCAGCACTCGCTCGTTTCGGTACTAACGAAGGCGAACAAAGCTTATCAGGAGGCAAGTGATCTCGCTCAATCGGATGCTGCGAAGTCACGTGACCAGTTTCGAAATGCGGCTGGATTGTATCAGCAGCTTGTTGATCAAGGAGTTCGAAACAGCAAGCTGTTTTTCAATCTTGGGAACGCTTGTTATCAAAGTGGAGATCCGGCCTTGGCGATCGTCAACTACCACCGGTCCTTGTGGTTAAATCCGACGATGCAAAAAGCGAGAAAGAACCTAAGCCTTTTGAGCAAGCAAGAAGAACTGGGCGGGCTTTCGGATAACCCAGAAAGCCGAAACCTATTGTCGTACGATGGTTTGAAACGGCTACTGTTGTCGGGGCTCAACGTGATCGGCTGGAACACCGTGGTTGTGATGTTTGCTGTTGCGTCTTTTTTGTTCTGGGGTCTAGTTGCTCTGAAAATTGTTAAACCTCGCGTGCGAGCGATCGGCTTGGCGGTGGTGCCGCTGTTGTTGATGGTCACCAGTGGGCTGGCTTTGTTTTTGAGCGGCTCAAGCTATAGTAACCTCGCCATTGTGACTTCCGACGCGATCGAGCTTCGCAGTGGGGATGGGGATGAGTTCCCTGTTTTGACCAAGGTCGAATCGAGTGCCGGGATCGCAGTCAACGTGTCCAACGAGCGGCAGCGATGGGTACGGATCGAACTGCCAAATGGAGAGTCTGCTTGGCTCGCGGAAAAGCACCTCGAACGAGTAACGCTGCGGGACTGAAGTGCTTTCGAAGCAAGCGGTCCATGGAAGCAGATGATCGTGGAACGTTGGGCCAACTGGTGGTTATCCAAAACGGCGGCCGGAAATTGGCTCCGTCCGATTCTTAGCGTCGAAAATGGTTTGTCGCGGAATTACGTTGCTGGATGTTTCGAGGTTGTGGGCGATACACGCGAAGAATGGTTGAAAGCTGCCTTGCCGCTTGTGTTTGCAACTGATGGATAACCCAGTTTGCCAATCGCGATGTTTGCTGGCCTCGCCTTCACATTGGTTACCAAACGTTTGTCCACTTTCAGGTTTCCGCGGTGGGAAATCCAAGCCCATCCGAAGACGCGAATGGATGACAGTGTTCCGATGATTCCTTGACTTGGTTTTTGATGCATCATCCGTGAAATTCGATTCCATGGTTGAATGATCGCCAACAGCTGGGAATAGCCTCGTTGCTCGAGATCACTGGCGACAAACGAAACAAGTTTTTTGTACACCCCGCGCCCGCGTGCACTTGGGGCAACGAATGCACAATACAACCAAGCTTGATTCTTGCCAAATTGAAATTCGAGTCCAAGATTGTCTTCACTGAAACTATCCAGAGCGATCCAAACGCCACCCAGCAGCTTTGATGGCTCGTTGGCATCGTAGATTGCGTACGCCAAATCATTCGCGGTCGATTCTAGTGGAACACAACTGTAGGTGAAATCACGCAATCGCATGCGCTCATCATCGTCCGGTTGTTCACTGCCGGTGGTGCCTTCTAGGCATTTGGTGACAAGGCTGTTGGATGCTTCCGAGCTTAAAGAGTCGGCAACAGATTTGAGTTTCTCAAAGTCAAAATCGTAGATGTCGCCTTTTGAGTATCGAAAAATCCACGGCGGCACAAACCGACAAAATAACAGTTCGAAGGTGCGATAGTACCCTTGGGCTTTGGCTTTTTTGATTTTGGTAAACAGCGACATGAATCGACCTGAGCAAAGTCTGCTAAACAGAGTGACGCGTGGATGACACGAATTGGTGCGCAAAAAGTAGTGCGCAAAAAGTGGCAAATGTTTCTGCAAAACTACTACCTGTTTTGGAGCTTTGTGGTTTTCGTGATGTCTACTCGATTGGTTCAGGATAAACGGTCCCGTCGAGGTGAGCATCGTAGCGAAAATGCGGAAAATCATACTGCGGTTGGCCGGGGACGAACAATTCAACCCCACGAGGGCAAGCTCCTCAATACGGACCAGTCCTGAAGTCGAGCTCTCTAAAACTCGCCCAATTCTTCTGCTCGCCAACGGCTGAACCGAACCACCTCGATCTTGTTGTCGGTGCGAAGGGAGCGATACACGCGCATGTGATCCCGCTGCCCATGAGCTTTCAGATGTTCTACCTGATCCCACTCTTCATAGACGTGAATCAAGTTCTCGTCTTCGATGTCGACACCGAAGTGATACGCAGTCGGTCCATTGACTTCCGCCTTTGAGGCTGTGACCAGCGTTTTTAGCGTTCGCAAAACTTTCTCACGGTCACGGTTCAGAATTCGTAGCGTACCGGCCAAGACGATCATTTTGTATCCTTTTCGTGCGCGGCGCTGCGGGGTTGCAATTGCCGCGGCATTTTATGTGTCGACGTTCCCGAACAACCCCTTCGTCAGAATTGTCAGCCGCGATCATAGTAACGTGGACGGTTTCGGGTCGCCATGAAACCGATGGTAACCGACGATGTTTCGATCAGCGAGTCGCCATCGTCTTCCACCTCTTCAACGCGAGCAGTGCGCCCGAGCGTAAGCACGTAGCCATGCTCTGGGGAAGCGCTTTTTAAACGCGGAGCCGCTGAGAGCGCAGAGACGGTGCGCGAGTGGGAACTCTGCGTACTCAGCGGCTCTGCGTTTCTGTCTTCTATCTCCTGCCTACGACGGCAGTTTCGGGGCAAGCCCTCGCTCCCTAGTTGGACAGCGCCACTTTCGATGAATGGAACCGATGTTGGGAGGGGAAGGCTCCGTCCGCCCCATGTGGATGGTTGAGCTTTTTTGCTCCGCGCGGCTCGGACGGAGCCTCGCCCTCCCGACGACACACTGCGGCAAAAACAACGGTGAAATTGCAAAACTGGCGCTGTCCAACTAGTTGGGAAGGTGTTGGCCTCGCTGGTTTTGCGGTTTATGGCACGAGTCAGTTTTGAACCCAACGCGAGAGATTCTAAAACCTCGGCGGGGTCGCCTGAATTGTCGGCGAGTTTAATTCTGCCACTTGCCTCAGCACGACGCCTGCTTAGTCGCCCGGCAATCGCTTACAATTTGAGTAGTCACAACGAAGAGCCTTTTTTGAAGGCACTTAATGATTAGGTTAGCGCACTTATTTTCAGGTTCTAACTGAACCCCAAGCTCCCATTTCCTGTTCATGAACGGCCCGATTTTGTTTACCGGACTCATCGAAGAAAAAGGCACGGTTCGGCAACTTAAAATGTCCGATAGTGCTTGCGATCTTTCCATCGAAGCCCCGCTGGTGTCAGAGGATGTTTCGATTGGCGACAGCATCGCCATCAACGGGTGCTGCCTGACTGTGGTCGCCATCGACAAAACGTTGCTCACCTTTCAAGCGGGCTCGGAAACGCTTAGCCGGACCAATCTTGGTCAACTTGAGGTAGAAAGCCACGTCAATTTAGAGCGATCGCTTCAGATCGGGCAGCGAATGGGTGGTCACTACGTTTCGGGGCACGTGGATGCACTCGGAACCGTTGACGAACGAAATGACGATGGCGAATGGGCCGAGTTCTG
The DNA here is from genome assembly GCA_937929805.1 of uncultured Pirellulaceae bacterium. Classification (GTDB taxonomy): domain Bacteria; phylum Planctomycetota; class Planctomycetia; order Pirellulales; family Pirellulaceae; genus Mariniblastus. The sequence continues at coordinate 18,571 of CALFUT010000026.1, read as the reverse complement.
GTTTCGTGTGCCGTCTGAACTGACGCGACAGATGGCTCCCAAGGGATCGGTCACCGTCGATGGAATCAGTTTGACGCTCGTCGGCGTAGAACCCGATCGTTTTAGCGTCGCCTTGATTCCTCACACGCTGGACGTGACTACGCTGGGCAATCGCCAAGTTGGCGACCAAGTCAATATCGAGACCGATGTCCTTGCCAAATACGTTCAGGCACAGTTGGCCCACAAAGACCAACCGTAAGCCAAATCAAACACGTCCCGTTTACGAAGACGCAACATTCCGACCTCCGAATTCCGACCTCCCACTCTTTTTCCATGGCCAAACAAAACCGACAAACGATCTCCTACCTCTCCAGTCGCTTCGAAGAAGTGGGCTTGAACCCGAACAAGCGGCACGGGCAGAACTTTTTGATCGATCTGAATCTGATCCAGCTGTTGGCTCGCAGCGCCAAGCTAACCGCCAATGATGTCGTTCTAGAGATTGGAACGGGGATGGGGTCACTAACCGGCATGCTGGCTGACGAAGCGGCTCAAGTGATCACGGTCGAGATCGATCAATACTTGCACCAAATGGCTCGGGAAGAACTGGAAGAGTACGAAAACATCGAAATGCTCAAGCAAGACTGCTTGAAGAACAAGAACAACTTTGCCCCCGAGGTCATCGACGCGATCAAGCGGCACCTAGCGGTGGACGAAAACCGAGTCTTCAAACTGGCGGCGAACCTGCCTTACAACGTGGCGACGCCGATCATCGCGAACCTGCTTCGTTGCGAAGTCGTCCCGGCATCGATGACGGTAACGATTCAGAAAGAACTGGCCGACCGCATCGTCGCCAAACCCGGCAGCAAGGACTATGGTTCGCTGAGCATTTGGATGCAGAGCATGTGCGATTGTGAAATCGTTCGCATCATGTCACCGAAGGTTTTCTGGCCCCGCCCGAAGGTCGAATCGGCGATCATTCATATTGAGCATCGCCCAGAGAAGCGGGCGGCGCTTCCTGACGTGGATTTCTTTTACGCCTTCGTCCGAGCGATGTTCTTTCACCGCCGCAAGTTTATGCGATCAGTCGCCGTCAGCGCCTTTAAGCGGCAGCTGGAGAAACCCCACGTGGATCAAGTGCTGCAGGCGATGGATCTTGGGGCAGACGCCCGGACAGAACAGCTGACGCTCGAACAACTGCAGGAACTATGCGAACATTTTCGTCAGAAAGTGATCGAAGTCACCGGTGTTGAGAAACCGGTGATGGAAAATCAAGCTCCCTGAACTTCGGTCAGCCTGCCCCCGCGCCGAAAGTCAACGGTTCTTAAACGATGAACTCGCGCGACCGGGGCAACTCTCCTTGTGTTTCACTCATCGGCAATCGCCAGAACGAAACGTAACAGCGGTAGGCCTAGCCTGAATGTTGCGTGAGGCTTTGTGGTTCCATACGGCAACAAATTGTTTCTCAGGCGGCGAAAAGACCATCCATCATGCCTTGCAACAGCTATTTCTTTGGCATCCAAACCAAGGACAAGCCGGGCGCAACACGATTGGCTGCGTCCGCTTTTTTCTATCCCTTTTCTCGCCGGACGCGCTACAGTGCCCGATGACGCGCACTAAGCGATCGAAAAACACGCGATCGCCCACTAAGGTCCGTTTGAATATCCAAGATTACTGATCAGCAAAAATGCGTCACCCAAAACGTTGACTACGCCGTCGAGATTGAGATCACCATCGCGGTAGCGGTTGGAGGATGTCCCCAAGTTGGCGATCAAACCAAAGGCATCGCCAAGAACATCCACTCGACCATCGCAGTTGATATCTCCGAAGGCTGTCCCTACTTGGTCATTGCTGGTAACGACTAAGTTTTCGATCAGCAACGCAACATCGGCCAGATCAATGACTCCGTCGGCCACCAGATCGAGACCTTCATCAACAGCTGCCGACGCCCCGAGCATGCCCGCGTACGCATCGATATCCGCACATGTAACGACGCCATCAAGATCGTGATCTCCGATTACTGACGTTGAAGGATCGACACAGACGTGCCAGTCCCTCACGATGCCTCGCACAAACAGTCCTGACTCTGTCAAATCAGAATCTGGCCAGCCGCCTTGAGGACTGGCACCCGGACGAAGCACGGAAGCTCCCTCGACTTTGTCGTGGACCGACCAATTCAAATGAGAAAGATTATTCTCAGCCATGAATGCCAACCATTCCTCCGTGGAAGTCCGATCGACCGCCCCGTCGCCAGTTGCATTGACTGTGCCCCACTCCGTCACCATCAGCGGAAGGCCATTTTGGATCGCCGTTCTTGCTCGCTGTCGGAGATTGTTTCCATGCGTCCCAGCGTAAAAGTGCAGCGTGTAAGCAAGATTATTGAAACCGGTGATGGGATCTTGCGAAACCACGTCGACATCCTGAGAGAAAAATGGGGTCCCCACGATGATCAAATTATCGGGATCAATAGCGCGAATCGCAGAAATCACAGACTCCGAATAAGGCTTGATCGTGTTGGACCAGTCCCGCGTGATCGGTTCGTTGTAGATTTCGTAAATAACGTTAGGCGTATTTCCGTATTGCTGAGCCATCTGTGTAAAAAACTGAACGGCTGCCGATTCGAAATCTTCAGCGTGATGGGAGTGCCAATCGATGATAACGTACATATCATTAGCGATCGCAGCATCTACCACCGTCGTGACGCGATCGAGGTTCCCTTGAGGATCTTGCAGATAGCCACCAAATTCGTCTACCCCCATGGCCGCTCTGACGATCGTCGAATTCCAATCCTCTTGAAGCCACTGCACCACGTTGGCGGTGTAATATTTCTCTGCCCCAAATCCGGTGTTGGACCAAAACAAGCTGTTGCCCGCAAACCGCACGATATCGCCATCCTCATCGACAATGTTCGTTCCGTTAACACTTAGCGCACCGTGAATCGAAACCGGAGCGACACATTCGTCATCGGTGTCTGGAGTCTGCCCAGACCCAAAGAACTCGACGCTTTGGACCGTGTAGTGAAAAGCGTTGGTTCCGTCGAAAGGTGACTGGATTCCGGTATCGTTGAGTGAGCCGTTGAGCACACCGTCAACACGATCACCGTTGAAACCTGAAGCTGGATCAATGGACACCGTGACAAAACCGCCCCCCACGGGAAAGTTGCTCGCTGGAACGGTGTAGGAAAAAAATTCGCCCAAATCTTGCCCGTTGTTTTCGGCTTCGCGGATTGAGATCACCAGATCGCTCTGGTTCCCCGGTTCAGCTCGAGCCACAACTTCAATCGATGTCGTCCCCGTGATGTCAACCAAAGGGATCGTTGGATCGACCCCCAAACCACCGAAAGAATTGGCACTGGCGGGAACGTCCGCCGAGACTCCTAACGCCGAAAACGAGACGGCTGACGGATTGTTAGAAACGTCGAACGAATCAAAGCTGTAACGTAACACTTGGTTCGTTGTGAAATCCTCGCGGTAAAGACTGGTCTGCTGAGCGGACACATCTTCCACGTTCAGGAACATCAATGATAAGACCAGCACGACCAAAGAAAAACGCAAACTCATGGGGATCTCTCGAAAAGAAGCGAGGGACGGGGGGGCAGAAACGCAGGGAGGGACGGGGACATAATGCCACCGACTCGATTGATATCGGCGGATCATGCTCCTTAAGCATAGCATAAAATCTCCCGCAATTAAGCGGCAGTTACCCAAAAACCTACGGTTACACTCGGTTAACCGAGCACCATCGATCGGAAAAATACGGTTAGAAGCGGGACACCGCCAATACAGTTCGGCACGGTATTGGACATTACTTTTTTGCACGCATTTGCCGTCGCTTTTTCTGTTATCGGTCGGGGATGGAGTTGATCTTCGTATCGAGCGGGTTGGTTACGGGGCAAGTACCGCGCAGCATCAAGCGGCGTGAAGGCTTGCTGCGGAATCCTTACGCTGAGTGGGGCGTCAATTTTTTGATGTGGTGAATCAGCTCGTCTTCATTGGCCATACCGCAGAAGTAGAAGCAAATCATTTCGTACGTGCGAAGTGTTGGTTGCTTGCCCGTCCAGAGGCTGATCAATAAACAAGCAATGATCGCGCAGTAGGTTTGGATCTCGATGCCGTTCTGGTTTCGGCTGAGCAAGTGGCGGCAGCCAAGCATGTGCTTGAAGAAACGAAAGAAGATCTCGATCGCCCAGCGATGCGAGAAAATCAACGCGATGATTTCAGCCGGAACGTCGATCAGATTGGTCGCGATACGCAAGACGCCGTCGCTGTCCACGCCGCTGGAACCACCTCGGTACTTGCCGCGTGTTGTATGCGGATTGCATTTGACACAAATCACGCGAACGGGATGGTCGACACGGCTTTTGCTGGAGCCCATTTCAACGGTTTGATCGCTCAGAATGTCTCCCATCTCAGCGTGCTGAGCATCAAGATGAGCGCTGTGCTTTTCGACCTCCTGCCATACCGCGTTGTCTCGCAAGCGACAGACATAGCTGCTCCCGGAGGCAGCGACCTTGTTGAAAAGCTCGAACTTGGCATAGCCACGATCAAACGCGTAAAGCCGGTCGGGCTCAATGGTTTTCTCAAAGACCGCACGTTCGTCGTGTTCTCCTCCTCCGTCGGGCGTGACATCGATCCGGACGGGAATCGATTTGGCGGCTTCGAAATGCGTGTGCAGACGCCACTTGACCATGCCACTACCGGTGTCCGATTTTCGCCATGACGCCTCCATCATCTGAGGTAAAGCAGAAATCAGCGATCCATCAACCAAAGTGAGGGTCTGTTTGATATCTTTGAGCCGACTGTCGGCAGCGATGGGCTGCAACTGATCACCAAGCTCGGAGATGATCTCTTGCAGTCGCCTAGCGTCGAAAACGTCCGTTGCTTCGGAAAGCGAGCCAAGCGACGCTCGCGGGCAGCCGAGTTTGCGTTGCACCTTCTGCAGCTCACTGGCCTGCTGAATACCTCGCAGTGAAGTCACGATCGGGTTGAACAGATACAGCAAGATCAACATGCAGTACTGATCATAGTGCAGTTCGCGATTGCCGGCAGTGTCACGCTGGCAGCCATCGTCGTGCAGTCGCCGCAACATCGGCGAAAGCTTGTCGAAGTACTTTAATCCCGTGACATCCGACTCTTTGAGTTTCGATTGCTGACGTTCCTTCCCGGCCATGCAAACCAAGATGCCACAAAAAGCTGCAGCTAGCCAGACCAGTACGGAAATAATTTCCGGCTAGCAAATCTCGTGCCGAACTGTATTGGGACACCGCTCTTTACCGCGTTAGGCACGAGCCAAACGCGGTCTCCTACGACTTGTGGACTCTGGCTTCGTGTTAGCAGGCTAACAATTCTACATGAGCGCTTGATGCAATTTGGCCTAGCAAGCTGAGCCAATCGTGTTTGATATCGAAAAGGGGATCGCAAATGCGGAAGGTCCAGTCAATAGATCGAGTCAACGTGAACTTGTGTTGCTTCAAGGATTGAAACTGGACCACGACAAAGCGGCTACGTTGCACGGTCTTATGATCACGAACGCTGATCGCTGGCTACTGTTCGTCACCGATTCACTGATGCCGCCGAATAAAAACTTTGCTTAGCGCCCTTCGTCCATTGGAGATCATCCGTGAGATCTGTTTTGGAAATCGCAGACCCCATGCGCGCCATTTGCTCAATGATAGATACCACCGGCGTTGGTAACACGTTTTTAGTGGTCGCGATTTACGGATCGCTTGCCAATTGGATCAATCGAGACATTGTCGAACCGTTCGTTCGTTTCGCGGCGCAAGCTTGATCGATTCGCACCGCTAAATCGCATGAAGTAGCCTCGCCAGAGGCAGCGTTTCGACGAATCCAAACTGAACAGATGGCCCACTGTATCCGCTAAACGCGGGGCTTAACCAGCCAGTCGAGTAATCCGGTTGGTCGCTTCGACTCGTTCTGCGTCCTGCTCGCGGAAGCGATACTGCATCACGTAAGCGTCTTCGGTTGTGTCGTCGTAGTAGTCCCGCAAAACGGTTGTTGCCATGAATCCGAGATTGCGGAAGAACACCTGAGCCGCAAGATTTGTCTCACGAATCTCCAACAGGACTCGGGTTCGACGCTGCTGTGAAAGTTTGCCGATCAGCTTCTCCACCATCTGGCGACCGACACCTCTTCGCCGGACGTCAGGACGAACGGCGAAATTTAACACGTGTAGCTGATCTTTGTGCAATTCGTAAATCATGAACCCAACGACTCGCTCGTCGTACTCGGCAACCATTCCGATGCAGTTTCGCTGACGTAAGCAACGAATAAAATCATCCTCCGACCACGAAAACTCAAAGCTGTTGTTTTCAATGCTTAGCACCTCTGGCATATCGCGTCGGATCATCCAGCGAATATGAACATTGATCTCAAAATCAGTAGTCGCGTCCATCAATGACTTCCTTTGTCGTTAAGCAACCCGTGGTAAATCTCGGTCGCCCAAATGTTGGTTTCCTTACCAGTTGAGCGAAGATTAGCAGAAGCGAAAAACGAAGCCAAGATTGAGTTTGCACGAAAATTCCAAACCGTGTGAAAACAGTTTGGATTCAAATCTTCACGCAGCAATCTTACTCACGATCAATCGTTCAATCTGTGCCTCGCGATCTTTCAAACGACACCGACGCGCAATAGCGGATGGCTAGAAACATTCGCCAAAAGTGCTAGCAGCCGGTTTGTCGCTCGACAATCAATTGATCTAGCTCAAAGCCAAGCCATCAGAACAATCGCTAAAGTTTACCTAGTGTGAAAATCGATAGACCTGACATCGGAATAGGCCAGCTTACTAAAAAAGACGCCGGTCATTCGTTCGCTTGATTTTGTCGCCGCTCTGGCTCAAGCAACCTTGGCCGAACCTGACTACGCGAGAACCGATACGCTTCATGATCACGATTTGCAACTACGTCTTTATTGCTTTCACCGTCGCGGCTTGGCTTTACTCCGCTTCGTTCCTGATTCTCGCGTTGGAGAACCGGCGGTTTTGGAAGTGCACGTTGCGAACCAAGGTCCCGGCAGGCCAGAATCACCCGCGCGTTTGCGTGATGGTTCCATGCAAAGGAATCGAGCCGGGCATGGAGCAAAACGTTCGCTCGTTTCTGCAACAGGATCACCCGAATTTTCAAGTCCTATTTATCGTTGAATCTGGGCACGACCCGGCGGTTAAACTGATCCACCAAGTCATGCGAGAACACTGGACCACCAGCGCGAAAGTCCTCGTTGCCCACCAAGCAAACAACAGCGGACAGAAAGTGCACAATCTGTGCTTTGCTGTCGACTCGTTGACCGACGACATCGACATTTATGCGTTTGCCGATTGCGACGCGGCAACCGGAAGCAACTGGCTTCAGTGGTTGGTCGACTGCATTGGCCGCGAAGGCGTTGGGGCTAGAACCGGTTATCGCTGGATGAAGCCCGGCAACCGTCGCCTTCCCACTTTGTTGGCTTGCACGGCCAACAACGCCATCGCCGCAATGATGGGACGAGGCGGCCACCACCTGATCTGGGGAGGATCATGGGCGATTCATCGAAGCGTTTTCAGATCCACCGGCATTCGGCAAGCGTGGGACGGATCGGTGAGCGACGATTTAGTGGCGACCACGGCGCTGAAATTGTCCAATCTGAAGATCGTGTTTGATCCAAAATGCCTAAGCACGACAACGGTCAAGTACACGTGGACCAGCCTGTTCGAGTTCTTTCGTAGGCAGCTGCTAATCGCCCGCCGTTACGCTCCCACGTACTGGGCCACTACCTTGGCCACAACGATCGCCGGCCAAGTCGCTTTCTGGGGTGGAATCGTCGCAGCCGTCTACGCCACCGCTGCCGGAAATCAATTCTGGTCCAACGCGTTTCAAATCTCGGTGATCGGACTGTACACAGCATCTGTCGCTCGAGCCGCGATTCGTCAAAGCATGGGCCGCAGGATTGACCGTGGCTGGAAGCGCAAAAAAACGGCTCGCAATTTCGACCTTTTTGCCGCGCCTCTAACCGGTCTGTTCATGCTGTCGGCACTGATCGCGTCTTGCATCGGAAACACGATCCGATGGCGAGGCTACCACTATCACATCGGGCAGGGTGGGGCAGTGCGGCTGCTGGGGAAATCGATCGGAGACACTTGGCCAATTGCGGCAATCAGCTCCGGGGACAGTCCAATGTCGGCACCAAGCCCTTCAGACCAAACCCCAACCACCCTTCCATTCCCCAAAACCTCCGACGCAAACGTCACCACATCCCAACGTCGTCAAGACGCTGCGTAACCAACCCATCCGAGCAACCCAGCCGAGCCCGGCTCAGCCTAGACACCTCATCAAGGAATCAGTTCATGAACGTTGTACTTTGGGACACGCGTCGTAATGACGTGCAAAAAGACTTTGCCGGTGGCATGGGCGTGGGGATGCATCCGGGAACGGGTGGCTGGCGAGGAAAAATCGTTCGCCATCTCTACAAGCAAGACTACCGGCCGGTGGCGATGAACTTCGCCTACCTTGCGGCGATTGTTAAAAAGCTGGGACACAACGTTTCGTACAGCCTAGATGAAACTCCTCAGGCGGACGTCTTCATCTTTAACCCAGCACTGCAAACCGTTGATGCCGAACGACGGGTGATGCAATCGATCCGAAAGCAACAGCCGAACGCAAAAATTCTGGTCGTGGGTCAGGTTGCTTTTGCGATGGGGGACTTCTTTGCCGATTCAGGTGTCACGGTCGTCAAAGGAGAAGCCGAGCAATTGCTGTTCAAGTGGGACGATGTGCTCAATGCAGAAACGCCCGTGGTCGACGTTGGAACGGTTGCGGATCTGGATTCGTTGCCAATCCCCGACTGGTCGCTTTTCAACTACAAGAAATTCCGCATCAAGTACGACTTCCATCGCTTTCCATCAACGTACATCCAGCAAAGTCGGGGCTGCACATTCAAGTGCAACTATTGCCCGTATATCATGATCGAAAGCAAGACTCGATTTCGCGACCCAGCCGCGATCACGGACGAAATGCGGTTTGGAATGAAGCGTTACGGGTTTGAGTCATTCAAGTTTCGTGACCCGTTGTTTGGCCTGAATCGCAAAAAGGCTCTCGAGCTTACCGAGGGAATTCGCAGGCTGGATCGCCCGATCCAATTCTCCGTGGAAACACGCGTCGATCTAATGAAAGAAGACACCCTACGCGCGTTGAAAGGTGCTGGACTGACCAGCATCACGATTGGAATCGAAACACCGGACGAAGCAACCCTAAAACGATACAGTCGCGTCGCGATCAACGACGATCGCCAACGTGATTTTGTCGCCTTGTGTCGGTCGCTAGGGATTCGCACCGTCGCCGGGTTCATGGTGGGCTTTCCGGAAGACACCGAGGCCTCGATTCGACACGTCTTGAATTACGCCCGCTCGGTCAACCCAACCTACGCCAACTTTAATATCGTGACCCCTTATCCGGGGACTGCGTTTTACGAATCCGTGAAAGACCAAATCGCGGACCACGACCTGTCAAAATACAGCGTCTACCAACCCGTGATGAAGTACTCGAACCTGACCGCCGAAGAGGTATCCAAGTTACACGGCGAGTGCTTTTCTAAGTTCTACTTCCGGAGTCGGTACCTCAAAGAAAACGGCTTGCTGCTTTGGCCCGGCCTGAAACGGTTCGCCCATCCGCGACTAAGTCGGCCAAATCTAAACAACGCGTCAAAGGGCTCTGATTCGGGTTCAGCCACCACCCGCGCACGCTCAGCGGCAGCTTAACTAACGAGCATTGATTATACGGGTGCCAAGAAATCCTTTGACCGTCGCGATGATTTGCGGGTTAGAGCCCGGATAACTCTGCTAGACGGGCCCCCGCGACGAAAAATCCGAGCTTTTAGGCGCTGCGAGAATCTATACAAACGATCGGCTAGAGATCAAAATGTGTTTTTCGCGAACTAGGCTAATTCCCCGTTTTTTTCACTCGCCCGCCCATGTCTTCGAACAGCAACTTGGCTGTGAAGATGGAACCGATTTCAACTGGCCCCCAGCAAATGAATCGGCCCCCGTCATCACTAGATTTGCAGATCATTGCCCCGTCGATGATCGGTCATGAGCTTGCCGATTCATGGCGTTCGATCCGGTCGAGCAACACCAGCCTGACCAGTCCGTACTTTGATCTTGAGTTCACTCGATCTGTCGCGGAAGTCCGAGACGACGTCGAGGTTGCGGTGTTCTCAAGCGAAGGAAGAACCGTCGCTCTGTTGCCGTTTCAGCGTTCACGTTCCGGCCAAGGAGTTCCCGTTGGTGGTCGCTTAAACGACTCGCACGGAATTCTGTGTCACCCTGATGACAAAAAACACCTTGCTGCCCGCGAGCTAATCGAGCAGGTAATGGCGACTGCCAATCTTGATTCTTTCAAGTTTCATGCGATGTCGCAGCTCGACCCAAGTCTCCGTCGATGCCAGTTCACTGAGCTAGGATCTCATCACCTTGATCTGTCGGACGGGTGGGATGCGTATTACCAGTGGGCTCGAAAAAACAGCGTTGCCATTAAGCGACAGAAACAAAAAACACGAAAAATGGCTCGCGAGGTTGGGCCGGTCCGATTCGAGTTTGATTGTCAGTCGGCCGAAATGCTGGAACAATTGATCGCAATGAAGCGGAGCAAGTACCAAAGATCCAACACGTTTGACATTCTTTCGGTCGATTGGGCCAGCAACCTGCTGCGTAAGATTGAACGTATCAACCAGCCCGGGTTCAAAGGAATTTTGTCTGCGATTTTTGCTGGTGACCGCTTGGTCGCGATTCACTTTGGGATGCTGACCGACGACATCTTGCACTACTGGTTCCCCGTCTACGATCCAGAGTTTCATCGGTATTCGCCCGGAACGGAGTTGCTGTTGGAAGTTGCTCGAGTCGCCAACAGCCATGGAGTCACCAAAGTGGATCTTGGCTACGGGGACGACCCTTACAAATTCCGTTTTTGCAACGGCCGCGAGGTCGTTTCGTGTGGACATATCACGTCCAGCAAGATTCGCTTTCACCTTGCTCGAAATCGCTATTTCTTACGACAGCGGCTCAAAGGAATCCCCATGAAGCCACTGGCCAAAGAAATGCTTCGCAGCGTGTTTCCCGGCTACGGACAGTGGAACTTTCGATAGGATCGTATCGCGATCGCTTGAAACAGAGTGGCGGAGCATGCCCCGGAGCTTCAATTTCGTATTGAGCCGCCGGTAGTCGCCGATCCGATGTATAGCGACTCTGACTTGGCCGATTCAGGCCGAACGACGGCGTTTTAGCGGCAGCCCCAAGGCTGCCAACTTCAGCAAAAATTCGGATGCTGGTTCAGGAATGGTTTGGAATTTCAGACTGGAAAAGCTTCCGCTGATCCTGTGCGAGTCCCCGACATGGGAACCAAGCGGCGAAACAACGGTGTTGGGGCCGGAGTCGATATTGCCTTCGCCAACATCGTCAGAGATCGTGAAGCTTACAGCTCCGAAATCATCAATCGCAAATGGCTCGACGGGTAAGTCGTCGGAATCAAATACACTTCCAGAGAGGTCGGTAAGCTCAACTCCATTGAACACGCCCGATGAACGGACAAACTCAAAGTCCCAGCCAGCAGCATTCCAAGGCGCGGCACCGAATGCTCGGAACTGGTCGAATAATGGGAAGCCTGGGGAAGAGTCTTCATTGAGAATATCGATGAGGATCGCGATTGGTTCAAAGACAGTTCCCGCGACATTTATCTCCATTGATCCAGTTAAGAACCTGCCAACAGTTTCTCTATCGTCCCGGTCTTCGACGCCAAACAAATATCTCACAGTGGCGGTGACTGGTGCCCCGTGGCTGAACGGAAGTATCGACTCAAAGGCTGCGGTATCATCGCCTCCAGCAACATTTGTCGCCGCAATTTCATCCAGTGATCCCCCAAGAGTGATTTGCACCCCCCGCTGAGCATTTGCCATATCTGCAAGCCCAATGGAAACAGCGAGAAGAATGATCAATTGAAGAGTTTTTGCAGAGAGCTTGATCAGCATTTGCAATAATCCTATCCGGTACGGCTAAGCAGAATCACTGTCATTATCGACTTGGAATCGAGTCTAGTTGCTCGTTCAATACCGTCAAGCGGCCTACGCTAGATGAACGTTTGCAACAGTGAATTCCCGTTGAGCGTGACGTTCACTCCGGCAAAGGTTTCTCAATAGCCTGTGCGTTCAAATTCAACAGGGGTGCCGCGCGCGAGTCTTTCAGCCACGGTCAGTAACAAGGCGATCAGCCCGTTAATTGAGACATGGCCTAAGCTTAAAATCCCAATAAGCCAGAACATTTGTGCGAGGCGATTTCGCGATAAGCAGCGCTGATCGAAGATCACTTTCCGTAAGTGGTCCCTTTGACCAGCGTCTGATTCCACTCGACCGCCATCATCATCGAGTTGATCCCCGAGCCGATGCCCAGCATCGCAACTTTGTGGCCCGGCCGAACAAAGTTTTGCTCACACGCCATCGCCATTGAAACCGGCAGCGCCGCAGCGCCGGTGTTGCCCAAGGTGTCGAAAGTCACGAAGTCGTTGACCGGATCAAAGCCAAACGATTCCAGCATCAGTTTCTGATGCGCGATCCCCACCTGATGACAAATGGTACGATCAACCGTTTCGGCGTTCCAACCGGAGGCTTCGAAGAAGTCCGCCAAGGTTGCGACTCCAGTTTCGACGCCTCGCTTGAGTAACTCCTCGGAATCGGTTGACATCAACGGAGCCATGTCCGCACCGGCCTGATCCTGATGGCTCTGACATAAATCGTGCCACTGAGTATTCGCGTTGACCGCCGCCGCAACCAATCGATTCCCCGTCTGGCTAATCGAATCGTGAGTCAACAAAACGGCACAGCTGGCTGAGCCGATTGTCAAACTGGCGATTGCCTGCTTGATCGTCTTTCGCGTCAATGCGGAATCCTGATTGAGCGTGTTGATGGTCGTTTCGACCAGTTGTCGCCCACCCTCACTACCAACAACCAGCGCGGCCTTAATTTGCCCGAGCTCGATCATGTTGGCGGCTTGGGAGATCCCCGTCAGGATTCCCAAGCAAGCGTTGGACACATCGAAAATCATCGCCTGCTGAGGCAATCCAACTTGGTGATGAACCTTGCAGGCGGTCGCCGGTTCCAGAAAGTCTCGACACACGGAACCATGAATCAAACTGCCGACGCGATCTGCCGGAAACGATGCGGCCTCCAACGCATTTTTGCAACTAACAACGCTTAACTCGCTGGGGGGCGTTCCGGGTGCCCAGAAACGACGCTCGCGGATACCGGTCATCAATTCCAGCCGCCCAGACGGAAGCCGCAAACGCTCATACAGCGGCGTAAGCTTCTCCTCGACCTCATCGCTGGTCCAAATTTCTTTTGGAATCGTGTAACCAAAAGACTCCAAACAGACGTGGTTGTATTTCATGGTGCTGGTCGAAAGGTTGGCGTCCAAGCTTCAATAACGAGAAAATAGCTGTATTTTAGGGGAATTTGGACGAATTCTGGTCTTGCAAGAAATCGTCGCAACTGAGTGAAGATGAAACACCTCACAAAACGCGTGCTAGCACTTGCTTTTTGCTTGCACAACATCCTGTGGCTGATATCTCGCAAGCCCAGAAATAGCCGAGATCGTTTGACGGTTCAAAATCAAACATAAGAATTGGCCTTGTTGCAAATGACTGCAACACGTTCAAGCCCCCAAGGATTCCGACTAAGCACAGGACTTGCTGAAGTTGGTAAAAAGGCATTGGAAGTCTCGATTGGCTCCAATGAAATTACCCAACATCCTGCCTGCTACCGCTTTCCAGCATCAACGCTGAGCTAAACGGTTGTTTCTTCGGACCCACCTTGTAATGGAGTGGGCTCAAACATGCTAACGAAAATCGCCTGACACTAACAGGCAAGTTGGCGAACGTTAACGAAGTAACCGTTATTCTCAGGAGAGACCAGATGCAGACTAAGCCACTAATCGGAATCAACGCAGACTACCGCACAGCTGAAGGCAAGCAGCCTTCTTTCTCAGTCGTCACCGCAGGCTACTACGACAGTATCCTGAAAGCTGGTGGAATCCCAGTGATTGTTCCGCCGATGGCCGAAGAAGACGACATTCAGGCGATTCTTGATAAGTTGGATGGTTTTGTTCTAGTCGGTGGCGCGGATCTTGATCCCCGAAAAGACGGCTTCATGCTGCATCCTTCCGTTCGGCCAATGTCGGCTCGACGTGAGAATTTTGACCGCAAGCTGATGCAACTGATCGCTGACATGCGACTGCCTGTATTCGGCATCGGAGTCGGCATGCAGTTGCTGAACGTTACCATGCACGGCAACCTGTTTTTGAACATCAACGACGATGTGCCAACCGCAATTCCTCACCGCGATCCACTGGACCCCGCGCATCGTCATGGACTGGAAGTGGTGTCAGATTCATTGATGGGCCGCGTCTATGGCGATGGCGAGATCCGCGTCAGCAGCCGTCATCACATGGCGATTGATGAACTTGCTGCTGGCTTCCGAGTCACCGCTCGCTGCCCCGACGGAATCGTCGAAGCCATTGAGTCCGACATGCCCGATTGGATCGCGATCGGAACTCAGTTCCATCCGGAAAATGACGCTGCCTCGGCACTTGACTTGCGAATCTTCGAAGAATTCCTCGATCTGGTCCGCGAGCCAGTGGGTGCCGACCTACGAGTCGCTGCCTAAGTCAAGTCGACCGACGGATCTTGCAGCAAGCAAGGAATCAGTTGAAGTTTGCCAGTCAGCCACGGTTTGCATCCGGGACGGATCCTAGAGAAACCGAGACTGCTAGCGTCTTCAATTTGATAAATGCATGAAATTAGAACTGGGACGGATCGAGCCAAGTTGATGCTGAGTTGAGCGAAGGAACGCTCGGAGCAACGGATTGCGAACAAGCCAATCATTTGAGTGCTCGGTTAGGCAAGTGGCAGAACATAGCCGCCGTCAGAATTGAGGAAATCCTTTGACGTTTCAATGCATTTACAGGTAGGTTTAAACTTGCCTTCTGCCTTACTCAAACCGGTTAAAACGTGAACTGCGACCAATGGCTCTGCCGATAATACGGCAGAGCCTTTTTTTGTTTGCTTTTCGAAAATCTCTTTCATGCTCCTCCCGTTCTTATCACGTTCGAACCAAGATCACAGTCTTGAAGATCCAGCTCGGCGGATTGATCGGACGCTGGAGGATCGTGGGCACCGATTGATTGCCGGCCTGAGCATGGCTAGTAATTTTGACCGCATCGATGCTGTCCTAATGGTCGCAACAGGACACGGAAAATACTTGCGGATCAAACACTCCGAAGCAGAACACCTTGTGCTACCTCACGATCTGAGGATCGAACTGACCGACCTCACGTCGCAATCCAATCCGTCCTTGGCAGACACGCGGCAACTGGCGACTGATCTGGCGATTCATCAAGCCAGCCTGTTCGAGAAAATCAAATGCCGGGCCGGAAAGTATGTCGACCGCATCCTTGCCATCGCCGTGACTGATCCCGGCCTCTGGTGGAACGACTTCGACGGCTCGCAGCAGTACGCAAGCCTTTGTGATCCGATGCGATTAAGTCAACTGACGGGCACAACGGTCGTCGACGATTTTCCAGCCAGAGACGTGGCGGCAGGAGGGCGGGGCATTTGTCTGGATGCATTGCCGCTGTGGTTTTTGCACGCTGACCGGGCTCCAAAAATCGCAGCCGATCATCGAATGATGCTACAACTGAACCAACATTCGGCTGGGTATTGGCTGCCGGCATCTGACGGCTTAGATGCCGAACTACCCAACATCGCTCAAATTCGATCGGCTCCAAGTACGGAATTTTTGAACGGCTTGCTGTCGCGAAAACACCCCGCGACTTTGAATCACCAAAGCGAAAGCGCGGGATCATCGCATTTAAGCCCAGAGCGACTTTACGCGGACGGCACCCGAAACAACGACTTGATCGAACGATGGAACAACGCGTGGAACAATTTTCAGAAAGACACATCCTTCGCACACCAATCCACCGAAGCGATCGATGCCAAGCTAATTCAAATCGTCGAATCAGCGGCGTATGAAGATGTACCGGCAAAAGACACGATCCGCAGCGCCGTGTATTGGGTTATCGATTTGATTCTGGCGGATATTTCACCCGCGAAAAGTCGTGCCGACCATGTTTACTTCGCGACCGATTCTCCGCTGACCTCTTGTTTAATCAATCAATTCATCCAAGCGGCAGACTTCGACAAATCGCGCGTCCATGGAGTGCCTCCAATTTCCGGTGCCACGCCAGACACCTCCACGAGTGCGATTTCGGCTGCGACTCTTGGCTTGCTTCACATCGACCAAATGCCGGCCAACTTTCCCAAACTAACTGGTGCGACTGAGCAACGCATCTTGGGCAGGTTATCGATGGGCAGTCCTTCAAACTGGCGACAGTTGCTCCGCGAGATGGCGGACTTCCATCCTCCCGCAATGAAGCTTCGCGACGCGGTCTAAGCACACCGTGCAAAAACGGCAGGACTTTGCCGTTACACCATCGGGATCGCGCGCCACGTCCAACGCCGCGTTGCTTCTCAAAAGTCGGCCGTCGGTATGGATTGGGATCCGCCAATGCCCTTGCGTCCGACAACGGAAGGTTTTTACGATACCGCCCGCCGAAGCGAGGGTGGATTGAATTGGGATGCAATGTATGATGGATGCGACGTCTGCACCATAGCGAAGGTGTGCCGAACGACTTTGCGTCAACACCATGTTGGACGTCGCCAAACCCTGAGGACGATATGAGCACAGATATCCCTAGCGACTACGGAAGCCAAGTGCAACAGTTGATTGCACAAGGAAAGTTTCAAAACGAGCAAGCAATTGTCAATGAGGGCATTCGATTGGTGATTGCTCGCGAAAAGCTGCATGCAGATATTCAAGCTGGAATCGACGAGCTAGATCGTGGTAAGGGAATTGATGCACATGAGGTATACGCTGAAGCCCGACAGCGGATCAAAGCCATTGAAGAACAGCAGTCCTAATGGCAAAAGTCAGATATTCCAAGCTGGCGTCGTCAGATTTATACGAGAGCTCCGAGTTCATTGCACGTGACAAGCCTGAAGCTGCTTACCGCTGGGTAGAGAAAATTGAAGCAGCGTGTCAAACGTTGGCAGTGAATCCAGAGATGGGTCAGCGGCGAATTTCCAAGAATCACGGAGAGTGTCGCAGTTTCAGCTGCGGTAGCTACGTGATCTTCTTTCGAGGGCTGGTCGATGGCGCCGAGATTATCCGCATCGTCAGAGGCGAACGCGATCTGGACAACGTTTAGGCTGCGTTGTCCAACGAAGTGTTTTTACGATACCGCCCGCCAAAGCGAAGGTGGATTGAATTGGGACTCATTGTATAATGGACTCGAGGCCAGCACCACAACGAAGTTGTGCCCGAAGGGCCTCTGCGTAAAACCCATGTTATGTGCCCGGCCCATTGGAGTGAACTCATGAATCTCAATCTGCCGAGCGAAGTCAACGATTTCGTGAAAGGTCTTGTCGCCCAAGGAAGATTCACCTCTGAGGCGGATGCCATTGTCGAGGGCGTAAAGCTGTTGATGGGACGCGAACAATTGCGGGGTGAAATTCAAAAGGGCGTCCAGCAATTGGATGCCGGTGAATTCTACGATGAAGAAACCGTGTTCAATGAGGTCGAAGCGGAGATTGATAAGGTAGAAGCCGAACAGCAAGGAAGCTGAAAACATGCCGAGACTTCGGTATTCTGAGGAATCGAAAGAAGACCTCAAGCAGATCGCTCGATTCATCGCACGCGACAAACCGGTCGCCGCCCGACAATGGGTGCAGAAACTGCGCGAGAAATGTCGTTTGATAGCCAAGCATCCTGATGTGGGCGACGCGCGTCCGGAATTCGGCGATGGCATTCGATCCACGTACGTCGGCAGCTACGTGATATTCTTTCGGCGAGTCGAAGGATTCTAAGAGATCGTCCGCGTTATTCGAGGAGATGTTGACGAACCGCAAATCTAGGGGCACATAACAGTGGCATGTACGACATTGTGTCGTAAAATACGAAGTGGAATCCGCGCTATGGTAACATCATTTGGGCCTGTTCGGGAAATTTTGGAAAGCGAGCAATCGTGGCAGAAAATTGTTGGCGGCTTTTCGATGCCGCGTTTCAAGTTCACGCGTGGCTAAAGTGGAAGCATTGCGGTTACAGTCCCAAGTTGCGCATGAGAAGCCTCCTACCAATTAGGCAGAGCGGGCGTCGCATCGCACGGCGGAGACTGTTACCCAAGACACAACCAATTAAAAAAGCGGCCGGAACATGCTTGCTCCGACCGCTTCTTGATTCTCAAAAGCTCTCACGATGAAGAAACCGCTCGGTTAAAGCGGCTTCGTCAAACATCGCCTAGCTTACTTACGAGCAGCCTCTTTCGCCTTGCGACGCTCTTCGATGATCTCTTCCTGCACGTTGCGAGGCACCGGGCGGTAACCTTTTAGCTCCATGCTGAACGTTCCCTGACCCTGAGTCATACTTCGCAGGTCAGTTGCGTAACCAAACGTCGCACTCAATGGCACTTCGCAGATGATCGTGACGCTGCCGTCGGCCTTGATGTCCGATGA
>CALFUT010000025.1 GCA_937929805.1 uncultured Pirellulaceae bacterium | reverse complement strand
CGGTTGCAGCGGCAACCAAGCGGTCGCCGTCAGTATGCGAGAGCTTTCGCTGGGCTTGGTTGATGCTCGGGAGGCGATGCGTGTGTGGATGAAAGAAATTGGCGTCGGCTTGATCAACGGATTCGCACTCGGCCTGTTCATCGGTCTCTTGGCGTGGCTTTGGAAAGGCAATCCATGGCTGGGCATTGTCGTCGGCTGCGCGATGATGTTCAACACGATCATCGCGGTATCGCTCGGCGGAACCCTGCCGCTGGTCATGCGGCGTTTTGGACTCGACCCGGCACTTGCCTCCGGCCCGATCCTGACCACCGTCACTGACATGTGCGGTTTCTTCATCGTGCTCAGTTGCGCCTCGATGATACTGGATCGTTTGGTCTAGGATCGCATCCGCATACTCGGCCCCTGCAACCCGAAAGTACCAATGCCGCGGTAACGCGTCTTTCGTGTTACGAAAGATGATTATAAAAATCAAACAACGGCAACTTTGAGTTGTCTGCATTTGCGAGTGACGTCGCTTTCCGTGCCGGGCACGAGGTTGGTTCTTGCCCACACTCAATCATTCGTTTTCGCCAAGTGAAGCAATACATTTCACGGGTAAAAACCGAGAACGTGAGCGACTTTCATGGACAAGAGACTGATCCAGCTATGAACTTTTTTTCTCTTCAGCCGATCGCTTGATGCCTTTCAACATCCCGCCGAAAACGAAAAAGTGCAGCGGCACGACCGCGTACCAGTAAAGCAAACCCGCCAAGCCACGGGGTCGAAAGCGTGCCGTCATCGTCAACCGAGTTTTCGACGCAGCATCCGCCACGGGATTCATTTCAAAACCCAGCTGCGCGATTCCGGGCAACTTCATTTCTGCGTGCAACAACAATTGTTTCCCACGCTCCAAACCGACGACACGCCAAAAGTCGAGTGTCTCCCCAAACTCAACGGCTTCTGGATCTCTGCGGCCACGTCGCAAGCCCGGTCCGCCAATCATTTGATCCATCCAACCGCGAATTTGCCACAAGATGTCGCCCGCGTACCAACCATGACCACCGCCGACTTTGCACACGGCGGCGAAAACTTCTTCCGGCATCGCGTCAATATCGATGGACCGCTGGTCGATGAACACTTTGCCGCCGGCCCAGTCAGGGTCTCCCGGCACCGGCCCCGCGACGGACCAACGCGTAGGCACTTGGCCCTGACGTGTGATCGCTATCGCGCGGCGAATCGCAATTTGAGCGGTGAGTGGCTTGTGCGGCATCAACAACTGAGCTATCGGGTTGGTCACGACAACGCGATTTCGCAAACCGTCAGCGAGCGGTCGAGCCAACCGGTAGGTGACCGGAGTGACCAAACTGATCCATGCGGAACTGAGCCGTGGTGTTAGTAGCGGAATGCCGATGATGATTCGCTTCCACAATCCTAGTTCCTCCGCCGCCAGTTTCATCAGCTGTTCGTAGGATAACACGTCCGGCCCGCCGATCTGAATTGTTTTACCTGTCGTCTGCTCGTTGGCCAGTGATTCCACAAGCCAGTAAAGCACGTCAATGATCGCAATCGGTTGGCATTCGGTTTGAACCCACCGCGGCGTGACCATGATTGGAAGCCGCTCGACTAGGTAGCGTAAAATCTCAAAGGAAGCGGAACCGGAACCGATGATGATGGCCGCCTGCAGGGTCGTCACCGGAATCCCCGTCGAGCTGAGAATTTCCGCCGTCTCCTTCCGCGATTTCAAGTGCCGGCTGAGGTCAGAATTTTCGTCGCCCAACGCACCCAAGTATAGAATCCGTTCTACGCTGGATGCGGCTGCTGCGGTCGCAAAGTTCTTTGCAAGCAAAGCGTCCCGCTGCGCGTAGTTCGGTCCCGACGCGACCATCGAGTGCACCAGATAATACGCGGCGGAGCATCCGTTCAGGACGTCAGTCAGCCGATCAGGATCCGAAAGATCACTCTGGACGACTTCGACGCGTTCGTCCTTTCGCCACGAACGCTGGTCCAACTTACGCGGCTCGCGAACTAAGCATCTCACCCGGAAGCCACGATCCAATAACATTGGGACCAGCCTTCCGCCGACGTAGCCTGTGGCCCCGGTAACTAAAATCAATGGTGCCGGGTTTGGAGGTGAGCTCACAATTTTTCTTCCGAGAGGAGCGAGTACAAACTTGGTGCTAGAAATCGTATCGTCTTCGATGGCCGCGGCAAAACGGCGAATCGAAATCGCCCGACCGAAGCGGTCACCTCAAGCGAAGATCGACTCAGCAGCCTCAAAGGCAATCGAAAGGAACCAAGTTCCATTTTCCTGCTCTGCCAAGCGGAGCCAAGTCTTTCAAATCGAATCTCAATCGCGTTGTAACTCGCCACGATTTCGACCGGTCGTCCATCGAAAGTTCCGACCAACTGACCGGTCATCGCTAGTTTGGGGCTGAATCTTTTTCGGTAGTGCTAATTTTCATTGCTCCGCTCAGCACCCATTCCGCATGCTCGGCCCCTTCGCCGGTTCCGCTTGGAACTTTTACGTTCAGGTTGTCAAACTGATAGGTGATCTCGGCGTTTCGTCCGGTAAGTCGATCATAGAGTCCGATTGCGAGATCGGGCCAATTCGTAGTGTGACTTGAGTCTGCCATTTTGGTTTCCTTCAGTTGCTAAAAGATAAATCGAAAGTGCGCGTTTGAGACGAACCGCGAGAACTTTGAAAGCAAAACAAAAAATGAAGGCCACGTTTCGAAAAAGTTTGATCGAATTGGTTGAACGACTTCCGAAGGCTTCGCGGTGTGCCAGTCTGCTTTTCAATTCGTGTTCACGATTCAATGGCATCGTTGCCACTTCCAAACTTAGTAGGAGAAAGGAATCAGGACTGGGGTGACTCGCAGCGACACAATCCAAAGCGAGGATTATTGTGCGAAACAGGTTGCGTGTTTCGAAGAAAACACGGCCATCACTGTGCAAACTCAAAAATGCTTGAAAATAATCTGTGATTCGAAGCTACCTCTCAATCGAAACCGAGGTTCCGGCAGAACAGGCGTTTGCGTGGTAAGGCCAACCTCTTGGGTGAAGTATTCGAGCTATTTTCCCAGCCAACCTTTACGCCAAAAGATGGCCAGCATGCCGCCGGAGATCGCAATCATGGCAACCCAAACTAGAGGATAAGCCCAGCGAAATTTGAGCTCGGGCATGTACTCGAAATTCATTCCATAAATCCCGGCGATAAACGTCAGCGGGATGAAAACACTGGCCATGATCGTCAGCACTTTCATTACGTCGTTCGAGCGATTGGCGACCGCCGACAAATAGATGCTGATCAGCCCGGTCGACATTTCGCGATACATCTCGATCACCTCCAGCGACTGGATACAGTGATCGTAAACGTCTCGCAGGTGGATTCGTACATCATCGGAGATCCCCGGATGCTGCTCGCGGATCAAAGCGTTGATGGCTTCACGCTGCGGGCTGATCGAGCGGCGGAGGTCAACCAGTAAGTTCTTCGTATGGTTCAGCTCGACCAACGTATCGGTCGACGGGTCGCTCATCACCCGCGACTCGAGCGATTCAATATGGTCGCCCAGCACGTCAATGACCGGATAATAGCCATCAATGATGGTGTCGACGATCGCGTAAGCAAGGAACCCCGCTTTGCCGTTGCGGACACGACTGGTGGGATCGGTCAACCGCTTCCGCAGCGGATCGAGGATGTCGCCCGGCTTTTCCTGAAAGGTCACCACGTACCCATTGCCGATCAGCAACGTGACCTGTTCCGTTTGCACGGATTGATCTTTTGCCAAACACACCATCCGCATCACGACCAGAATTTGATCGCCGTAAATATCGGTCTTCGGGCGTTGGGGAACATTGACGGCGTCGGCCAATGCCAGCGGGTGAATCTGGAAGCGTTTGCCCACCGCTTCGATGGTTTCCAAATCTCCGAGTCCTTGGATGTCGAGCCAGTGAACGCGGTTAGAATCCGATGGCGGCAGTTGAGCTAC
This sequence comes from uncultured Pirellulaceae bacterium, assembly GCA_937929805.1. Taxonomy (GTDB): domain Bacteria; phylum Planctomycetota; class Planctomycetia; order Pirellulales; family Pirellulaceae; genus Mariniblastus. Next base: position 10,537 of record CALFUT010000025.1, on the reverse strand, counting down.
ATCATCAATGGCTCGGCTTACGTATTCGTCGGCCCCCGGCACGAACTCGATCAATTGGGCCGAGCATTCGTTGATCGTGTGTTCCACCAGCGTGCCCGGTCGCGCACCCACGTCCGCCATTTTCTTACGAAAGCGGCGATGTCGCATCTTGAGCTTGACGGGGCTGCGATTCTTTTTTCTTGATTTTGCTGGCATGCACATTTCGTTTCAATTCAACCGATAATTTAGTCCGCAGCCGATGCTGATTTCGCCAAGCGACACTGTTGGTGACCAAGCGGGAGGCATCGTCTGCGTGAGCCGACCTCAAACTTACAACCCGAAAACATAAGGGATGGAGTAGAAGCGTAAAGGCGAGGCTTCCGATGAACCAGAAGAGTAAATCAGCCGTGCTGGCGTGCTCCCCTTGATCGGATTCATTAGAATGAGAGTCTCATAGCTCCAAGATCCGCCGAGGGAAATTTCAAAGCCCAACTCGACGACGCGCGGCAGTCTGGACGATTGTGCAGACTTGTTGCGCATCTAAAGCCTGTCTTTCAAATGAATGCGCAGTTGTTGACCTAATTCAGTGGGTCCGAACAAGAGTTGAGCGTGCTTACGCGATACGGTTCTGCTAAAAGAGTCGGCTCGAATCCGTCCTTTTATTTGGTTCGACAACGACCGCGCCGGTCCAATGTCGTCCACCCAGAATGGTTCCGAATCAAATATTTGTCGAACCGAAAACATATTTTTCAGCAACACCATCGCTAATTCGCCGATCGCACGAGTCGCGCCATTGATTTTCGGGCTGAAAAGATTTGATCGCGATTAGATGTTGCACTGCATAGGCCGGTTGGCGCGGGGATTGCTGTTGGGTTTTGGCGGAGAAGTCGCTCGGCATTGACTTATCAGAAACGTGGATTCGGCTTGAGCGAATGATCGATGCGAGATCACCGAATGGCGATCCAATCTCGACGACCGTTGTTCGAATAGGCTTCGGTCGCGATCAAATACGGTCGCGGAGCAACCTTTGCCTTCGTCGGGTTCCGAAAGCTTTACCGCTACGGACATTGTCCAATCGGTTCGTCGATGAATCGATTGCAGTGCCGAACGGGCAGTGACGGCTTTTTGGTCGGCCCGCCGCTGACTGACGGTAATTCCAAGAAGGTAAGAGCGGAAGCAACTCGGATGGATTGATTCTTCGTCTGAGCCTATTGCATCGCATCAAATTTGGCCAACGTTGGCGGTCGATTGCAATTTTCAAATCCAGCAGGCTGCTAGATACTTTTTTACCCGATCGTTCTGAACGATAAACACTTGTTGAACATATCTCTCTGCAATCGGATAAAAGCGACTCTCTGGAGGTGGCAGATTGATAACGTCGCCTCTTCGGAGGATCGAAAAGCGATCGAGCTTTATAGCGATCCGAAAAACTAAACATTTCCGAAGGACAGAAGAAAAATGAAAACGTTTGACTTAAACGTCGTTGGATCCGGCCCCTCCGGCGGTCGAGTCGCAATGACATGCGCCGAGGCTGGTTGGGATGTGGCGATCGTTGAATCTCGAATGTTCGGCGGAAATTGTGCCTTGCGCGGTTGCAATCCAAAAAAAGTATTTGTTCACGCCGCCGAAGTCGTCGACGCCGCTCGCCGAGGGCATGGAAAGCTCTGCGACCTCGATGGCATCAACATCAATTGGCGAAAGCTTGTCAGCTGGAAAAATACATTTACGCAGCCCGTGCCCGAATCGGCACAAAAGAAGTTTAAGAACGCTGGAATCACGACATTCGAAGCCGAACCGAAGTTTGTTTCCCATGACGTACTGAAAATCGGAAACGATGAATATCATGCAAAAAACATACTTATTGCGACCGGCGGCACTCCAGCAGCGTTACAGTTCGCTGGATCTGAGCATCTGACTTTGAGTGATCAGTTTATGGAGCAAGAGTCGATTCCCAAACGCGTCGTGTTTGTTGGCGGTGGTTATATTTCGATGGAGTTTGCGTTCGTCGCACGCCATGCTGATTGTGATGTTACCGTCCTTCAACGCCCGGCGCAGATTTTGGAAGGTTTCGAGTCGTTCACTGTAGATAAGCTGATTGAGAAAGCAGTCGACGTCGGAATCTCAATTCGGTGTTCTGCGGATGTGACTGAGATCAAACAGTCGAACGATGGTGCGTTTGAGGTTTGCTACACAAGGGATGGCGAATCGCAAACAGCGCTAGCGGATCTGGTCGTTCATGGAGCGGGCCGAGTCCCGAATCTGACAGGTTTGGACCTGAAAACAGGGAATGTCGATTTTGATCCCAAAAAAGGCGTTGCCGTCAGCGATTGCCTACGAAGTGTTTCCAACCCAATCGTGTTCGCCGCTGGTGATTGTGCCGCAACTGACAAAGCACGTTTGACACCAACTGCTAATCAACAAGGGTTCGCAATTGCTGAGACGATGATTGAAGGTAGAGACAAACAGCCCGACTACGGCCCGATCCCCAAAGTTGCTTTTACGATCCCGCCGATCGCCTCGGTAGGGTTAACCGAAAAGGCGGTCAACGAAGCGGGCGAGTCTTTTCGGGTCGAGTCCGGCGACATGTCAGAGTGGGGATCGGTTAGGAAAATCTGCGAAACGCACGCGGCGTTCAAACTAATCATCTGTTCAGCGACCGATCAGATTCTTGGTGCTCACTTATTCGGGCCGGCTGCTTCGAAAACGATCAATTTGTTTGCTGTCGCCATGCGTGCCAAGATGACCGCGAGTGATTTGAAGTCAACGTTGCTTGCTTTCCCGACGTTCACATCCAATGTTCGGCAGATGGTTTGAGCATCAAAACGTTTAGGATCGAGGAGCAACGCGAGCTGCAAATCAAAATCGGAAACCAAAACCGTCAGGCTCAATTATTCTGATGGTCTGCAAATTATTTAGAGACAACAAACAACCGTTCTCTACAAAAACAGGTAGCTCATGAGCTTCAAAACAGTCAACCCGGCCACGAACGAAGTACTCAAAACGTTTGAGTCGTTGTCCCTCGAAGAAACCAAAGCAACCGTCGACAAGGCACATAAGGCGTTTACTTCTTGGCGCCAAACCTCGTTCGACCATCGAAAATCAATCATGTTGAAATTCGCCGAAAGCATGCGAGATCGACAGGATGAGTTTGCAGAGCTAATTACGATCGAGATGGGGAAAAGGCTTTCCGAAGCGAAAAAGGAAATCGAATTCTGCCAACAAATTTCCAAGTTTTACGCCAACGGCGCCGAAGAGTTCTTGGCAGATCACGACATGGAAGTTGAAGGAACTGACGCGTTCATTCAGTACACGCCGATCGGGGTTTTACTAGGTGTGATGCCTTGGAATTTCCCATTCTATCAAGTCGTTCGTTACGCCGTCCCCAACATCATGGCGGGAAACACGACCTTGCTGAAACATGCCGGCAACGTGCCTCAATGTGCAGAAGCGATTCAAACTCTGTTTGAAAATTCGGGGCTTCCCGACGGTGTGTTTCAAAATCTGTTTATTCCCAACGAGTTTGTCGAGGTAATTGTCTCCGACAAACGCGTTCAAGGTGTTTCGCTCACGGGAAGCGAACGTGCGGGCTCAGCTGTTGCGGGGCTGGCCGGGAAAAACCTCAAGCGATCGGTGCTGGAACTTGGTGGCAACGATGCGTTTATCGTGCTGGAAGATGCCGATCTTGACACCGTGGTAGAGATGGCCATCAAGGGTCGCATGGTGAACACGGGCCAATCTTGTGTTGCGGCCAAACGCTTCATTATTGTCGAACCGGTGGCAGATGAATTTCTCGAACGATTCAAAGCTGCGATGTCGGAAATGAAGCTGGGTGACCCAATGGACGAAGACACCGACGTCGGCCCACTTTCGTCCGAAGCCGCAGCCGTCAACTTGCTCGAGCAAGTCCAATCGTCCATTAACGCCGGAGCTAAAGCTGTAATCGGTGGTGATCGGCCAGACCGACCCGGCGCTTATTTCAACCCGACAATACTAACGGGCGTCACGGAGGAAATGCCGACTTACGACCAAGAACTGTTCGGGCCTGTCGCCAGTATTTATGTCGTCAAGGACGAAGCGGAAGCAATCGAGTTGGCAAACGATTCCTCTTACGGATTGGGTGGATCGGTTCACACGGCTGACATCGAGCGTGGACGCCGTGTAGCTGAGCAAATTGACACCGGCATGGTGTTCATCAATCAACCAACCAATTCGCAAGCCGAACTTCCCTTTGGAGGAATCAAAAATTCCGGTTACGGGCGTGAACTTTCAAAGTTGGGCATCATGGAATTTGTCAACAAGAAACTGATTCACTTACAGAAGAAGTCGTAACTGTTTTGGTTCCCGTCGAAAAACCGTTGGAAAGTGCAGAGATGCAAACTCGCAAAACTTCCATACCCGTTCCCATGGGACGCCAATGGAACGAATCGGACTTTCGAACGACTCCGGTAGATTGTGCAAAAAAGCTGGTCGGCACAGAATTCCGCTGGAAGAGCGCAGGTGGAATCGTCGTCGAAACCGAAGCCTATGCTGAATTCGGCGATGAAGCCTGTCATACATTTGTACGCAATGCCGCCAGAGATTTTGTGCGTAACCAAGCGCCGGGGACCATCTATGCGTATCTCAATTACGGAATCCATTGGCTGTTTAATGTTCTGACGAAGCACGAGACATCCAATGGCTTTGTGTTGATTCGCGCGATCGAACCGACGGTCGGTATCGACGCGATGAGAGTTCGAAGAGGCAAACACAAGTTGAAAGATCTTTGCTCAGGGCCGGGGAAGCTGACGCAAGCGATGGGCATCGGTCCAGATTGTCATGGCGAAAGTATCGTCAGCAGGTCGTTGGGCAGCGACTCTTGTGGGTTCTATGGCCTATCAAATTTCAACGTCGTCGCCGATACACGGATTGGGATCACGAAGGCTGCAGACTTTAAATGGCGTTTTCTGCTTAAAGACAGTCCCTACGTTAGCAAACGGCCGTCTAAAGCTCAGATGAGAAAGTAGATTCGCAAACCGCGTTCCGTCGATCATCGCGTCTCATCGATCGTCCTTTGGGCTACGCAACCGACAGGCACTGCCACAGAGAGTTGTGGTGCTTAAGTGGTGTACGGTTTGATTAGGGCGGGATGCCAATTACCTGTCTTTTTGCGACAGCCACGACTGCTCTCTGTCGATGGGCGTTACGATAGGCGTTATATTCCAAGCTGAGAAATTCGAAACGGCACTTACCGAATGAATGTTCGGGCGTGTCAAATGACTCGCGCCGTGCTCCAAACCTATCTACGAGAACCAATCAATGAAGCCATTTACTATTTTGACCATCTGTCGAGCGATTCTAGCCAGCGCGTTTCTGGTTTGGTCCAGCGCGTTCGTGATTGCGAGTGATGCCGCGACTGAGAGTCCGATGAATATCCTCGTGCTGTACGCCGACGATTGGCGGCATGACACTTTGGGCGTTGCGGGAAATCCGGTCGTGCAAACTCCCAACTTGGACCGTTTGGCCAGTGAAGGAATCCGTTTCACTCATAATTGCGTTACGACCGCCATTTGCGGCGTCAGTCGCGCCTCGTTGTTCACGGGGCAATGGATGGCTCGCCATGGTAATCGCGCGTTCAAACCGTTTGAAACCCCTTGGAATGAAACCTATCCGGGCTTGTTGCGATCGAATGGGTACCACGTTGGCCACATCGGCAAATGGCACAACGGAAAATTCCCTGCGAAGCATTTTGACTTCGGGCGAGCCTACGATGGGCAGCATTGGATCGTCCAGCCTGACCGATCCATGATTCACGTCACGCAGAAGAACGAAAATGACGCGATGGAGTTTCTGAAAACACGTCCTGAGGACAAGCCTTTCTGTTTGACGCTCGCATTCTTCGCCACGCACGCGGAGGACAAGCACCCGCTGCAATTTCTGCCTCAACCCGAAAGCTTGAAGCTGTACCAAGACGTCACCATTCCAGTTCCAAGCAACGCCACGGATGAATCATTCAGGCGATTGCCGGAGTTCGTTGCCACCGAGAAGAACGAGGGTCGGAATCGCTGGCACTGGCGTTTTGACTCGCCCGAAAAATACCAGGCCATGATGAAGAACTATTACCGACTTGCGACAGAAGTGGACACGACTTGCGGCCGAGTCATCGCAGAACTGAAACAACAAGGCGTGTTGGATGACACACTTGTTATTTTCACGACGGACAATGGCTACTATCACGCGGAACATGGGCTGGCCGATAAGTGGTACCCTCACCAAGAAAGCATCCGGGTTCCGCTGATTATTAAGGATCCCAGAATGAAAGCTGACCAGCAGGGACTGAACAACGATCAGTTTACGCTGAATGTCGATCTTGCTCCGACGATTCTGCATGCTGCTGGCATCGAAGCTCCCGACACCATGCAAGGGCGTGATATCGGTGACCTATATTTGAGCGGTGCAACGGATTGGCGTGACGAGTTTTTCTACGAACATCCGATGTACAAAAACAAAGACTTCATCCCCGCGTCAGAGGCGTTGGTGCGAAAGGGCTGGAAGTACTTTTATTGGCCCGATTTCGATCGTGAGCAACTGTTTGATATCAATTCGGACCCGCAGGAAGAGAACGATCTAATCGCTGACCCGGCACAAGCCGAGCGACTGGCGGAGATGCGATCTCGGTTTGCTTCGCTGAAAGCGGCAGCGAAATAGATTGGGCGGTTGGCTGCCGGAGACAAGTGCTTTCCAGCAGTTTTGATAAGCGGTTCTGTTACTTAATGCTGAATGCGTAGGTGCCAGAACCAACTTTGACTTGCAGCCAACGTTGTCCACTGTCTTCGACCGCGACCGGCTCACGGAGAAAATCGCGGAAGCTGCTGTCAGAGAGTTGCTTATTCTCAGAACATGGGATGAACAGCGTTACGGATGTGTTTACGGGGACGTCAACTTCCCACGAAAACAGATCGCTTTCGTTCTTCCAATCGCTGCGGATCTTGCCATAAGGAGTCTCCACGCTTGACTTGACCCAATCGATTTGTGAGGTCAAGTGTGGTTTCAAAACGAAATGCCGGTAGCCCGGCTGTGACTCGTCTGGTCGAACGCCGGCCAGTGATTCGTGCATGAACGCGGCAAAGCCACCGTTCATTGGATGATTGAATGAATTGCTGTACCGAACCTTATCCCATTCAAATCGTCGCTCGGGCCAAGTCGACAGCCCGCAGCTGAGAACATAGCCCGGACTTGGGAAAGTCGTGTCCGTCAACATCTGGTAGACCAAATCATCGTGGCCTTGGTTAGCCAACACGGTGTAAAGGTGTCTCTGGCCGTGGATGCCGCACGCGTGATGACCGTCGTGCAGTTCGACAATGTCGTGCACAAGTGCATCAACGACATTCTGCCGATCGGTTTCATCAACCATTCCAAGGTTGAGTGCCATCGCGGTCGCCGTTTGACTGCCGTAATGACGGAGATCGGTGTCAGCGATCGACTTCAAATAGACTTTTCTAAAGGCGACTCTGATTTCCTCGGCTTCTTTCAGGCATTGTTCACGGAACTTGTCATCTTTGACAACTTCAGCCATTCCGGCGGCGATCTTTAATGCTTGAAAGTAGAATGCGGTACCGGAAACGTACGGGTGGCATTCCATGAATTCTGGAGCGTTTCGTCGATCCCATCTGGGTGGGCACCAATCCCCCAAGCCGTTGTCAATGACGCCCTCAGTCGTTTTGTAAGTTCGATAGAAGGTAATGAAATCCTTGATGTGGTCGTAATGTGGCCGAAACGCTTCCTCGTCTCCACTGTGCAGATACATTCGCCATGGAAGAATCAAATAGGCGACTCCCCAATCGATGCTACCCAGTCGAGCACTTCGTTTACCGGGGGCCACAAAACTTGGCACGCCACCAATGCCCGGCGGAACTTTCGATGTCCGATTTCCTATCTTGAAAGAGCCGCTGCCATCGTTGAATCTGGTGACCAAACTGTCTTGAATATCTCGATTGAACTTCGCGTAGAAACGAAGGATGTCATAGTTGTAAAGGCACAGATCGGCCGTCGCATGAGCGTCACCCAACCAGCCGCATTTTTCCCGGTGAGGGCAATCTTCGGGCACAGAATGCCAATTGCCTTCCAAGCTTAAAAGGCTGGCTGCGTATTGCTGGTTCAGCAGTTCATTGGAGCAAGCAAACGAGCCCGTCTTTTCGACCGCGCTCCTGACAAAAACAGCCTGAATGCTGGCGGCGTCAGGTGCTTGATCTAACCCGCTGATTTCGACGTATTGAAATCCGGTGTAAGTGAACCGAGGGGCCCATGACTCTTCACCGCCCCCTTTGCAAACGTAAAAAAGTTCATGATCGCGTCCCGTTGCACTTCCGCCCTGTGTGCGTTGATCAACGCGACGCGTTTTTTTGTCAAGCACTTCAGATGAAACAATCTTGATGACGTCGCCCGCATTTTGATCGACGGTAATATCAACCCAGCCAGCGATGTTCTTTCCAAAATCGAGCAGCCAAGTTTTGGGTGCCACCTGCCGAATTTGAACCGGCTTCAGACGTTCTGCTTCCTGAATCGGCGGCAGCAACTGAGGCTTAAGCTGTTTTTCTGGGCAAGGAGCTGGCACGCGAATGGCAGCCTGCCAGTTTGAGCTATCCGAACCGGGGTTTGACCAGCCGGCAATTTCTAACCGGGCATCATAACTTTCGCCCCAGTAGACGTTATCAAAAACGATCGGGCTGGCTTTAGCTTGCCAGCTTGTGTTGGTTCCAAATTCCTCGGTGGTCCCATCTTCGTACTCAACAAACAACTTGGCTCGAAGGCTCGGCTGGCCATACCCAAACTTTTTACCAAAGCCAATGTTTTGGCCATAAAAGCCGTTGCCAAGCCACACGCCCAAAGCGTTCTTGCCTTGAATCAAATCTTTCGTCACATCGTGCACCACATACAGCGTGTGCTTGCCATAATTGGTTTGCCCGGGATCGAGAACATTGTCTCCAATTTTGTTCCCGTTGATGTAAAACTCCGAATAACCAAGCCCGCAAACGTAAGCCATTGCTTTGCGTATCGGTTTGGCAATTGCGATTTCATGTCGCAGTAGCGGAGACGTGTGCGACTGCAGATTCTGTTTCAACTTGACGTGCTGTCGACTAGCCAGCTCGTGGCCGCGTTTTGTGTCCTTGTAGCCAATCCAATCCGAACCCGACCAGTCATTTTCATCAAGCAAAGCCATTTGCCATTTGGCGACTTCGGACCATGCACTCGTGGTCCCCTGATTGTCCGTGACACGCACTTTCCAGTAGCAAGCTTGTCGAGTTTTTAGTTCTTTGCCTTTGTACGGGATCAGAATCGATTGGGCAGACGTCACCTGTCCGCTATCCCAAAGGTCGCCCGTGTTTTGTTCAAGCAACGCAATCGAGCTTGAAACCAGCACGTGGTACGACTGCTGTTGAATATTTTTTGTTTCCCGATCGTCCGCCATGATTTTCCAGCTCAAGCGGGGCTGTGCAACATCCAACTGGATAGGGTCCGTTAGATGCTCGACCTTCAAGTCATGCAAACGAATGGGGGTGCTGGCACGCTCGTTGGCACAAATTGAACCAACGCAAAGAAGCACGGACAAGAACGTGCCAACCGTTTCTGTAACCAAGCGTCGGTTCATGGGTCTTCGATCTTTTTTAGCTTTGTTGCTTTACAATAAGCCCGGTCGCCGGAGGTATCGATGATGAATGCCTTCCGATGCCCAGCACGGATGCGGCAGCCCTTGTCTTCATGCAGAAGGGGAGTCGGCCGCGGTTGCTTTACCAACCAGTTCACAAAAAAACGCCGACATCGCCGTTCGAGTAATACTCAACGACGATAATCGGCGGTACAAACGGGCAATCGCTGTCGCCACGATGCGAGAGCAGTGACGGCCGCGATGCCAATCGTTTACTTACTTACGACGACGGATAACCATGGCCATTCCACTCAGACCCAGCAATGCAAGGCTAGATGGTTCTGGAATGGTGACAGCAATGTCACCGCTAACCGCAAGGTTGTCCAAGAAAAGGTGATGACCACCCGAGTTACTACCATCTCCACCGGTGAAGTCAATCTGAATGATTGCTGTTTCACCGACCGCTAAGGTGTTGTCAGCGAGACCAGTCAAGTCGATATCGATCTCGTCATGCCCGTCGTGGTTGCTGTCGGTTAACGCACCTCCCGAACCAAGTGCACTGATTGTACCGGTTGGTGTTGAGATAACTTCACCCACGTCAATGTCACTACCGGGCAACACGTTCAGTGTATAGCCCGTTGGTGCCCTAAAACGAAATGCAACGGCATCGAAGTGGAACGCGTTCAAATCGTAATCATCAGGGCCATTGTTAGTCAACGTGAGAGTGACTTCGGCGCTGGGGCGGGCGTTGGTAACAGTAAAGTTAGAAGTTCCACCGTCGGTCACTGAACTCGCGGCAGTACCGTTTCCGTCGAATGTTCCCCAAGTGGTATCCGCGCTAGAACCGCGGCCAGGGTCACCACCACCGTCTGATATGGACCAAGCTCCGGTTGAGGCGGATGCGGTTGCCGTGGCAGTAAGACCTGCTGCCACAAC
>CALFUT010000024.1 GCA_937929805.1 uncultured Pirellulaceae bacterium | reverse complement strand
GGCAAGAGCACGGTTGCCAATTGCGTGGACGCCAAGCTGCACGAAATTGGAGCCCGCAGCTTCGTGCTTGATGGGGATAATATTCGGCATGGTCTCAACGCCAGCCCCGAACTGCTCTCCCCTGTGCACGGCGACGAATTTGCCAAACGGTTTGGGCTGGGGTTTGGGGCTCAGGATCGCGAAGAGAACATCCGCCGCATCGGCTGCGTCGGAGAAATTCTGTGCTCGACCGGCATGTTGGCCCTGACCGCATTCGTCAGCCCGTATCGTGACGACCGGAATCGCGTCCGCCAAACCGTCGTCGAACGCGGCAGTGAACATGACTTTGTCGAGGTCTTCGTCGACACGCCCATCGAGATCTGCGAGCAGCGTGACCCGAAAGGATTGTACAAAAAAGCCCGAGCCGGAGAGATCAAAGGATTCACCGGCATCGATGCTCCCTACGAGGCACCGGACAAGCCGGAAGTCCATCTGGCTGGCGACCAACCGGTCGAACAGTTGGCCGGTCAAGTTGTTGATTATCTGCGGTCGATCGGAAAGGTCGATTGAGTTTGGGCCATCAAGCCCACTGCATCCGTCGCGCGAGAGGTTGAAAACACTGGGCATCGCAAATGCAAGATCGCGTCCCTGACGGGACGCAGCGAATCGCCGTTTGATCCTGTTTCTACCGACATGGTGCCCCTACGGGGCGTTGATTTTACGGAAACATGGCCCAATAAAGCCAGCCGTTTGGGCGCTAGCCCCGGACAATGGTGGTTCGTCCGTGGCTAGCGCCAAAACGGCTAGAAAAATCACAGCCTCTACGGGGCGTTGATTTTTGCCCAGCGGCGTACGATGTAGGTAGAAAACGCTGCCCCCCCCCCCATCCATCACCATCGTTGCAGCGGGACAGCACTTCGGTAGCTTGAGCCGAGACGGACCGTTACTTTGATTTGACACCAGCCTCAGCGGGGCAAAATGTCGGTAGAAAACCGTCCCCGACCACCCCAATTGTCCCAGCGGGACGACACCTCGCCTGCCGCGATGACCACCCATTCCCCTCGTGCAACGAAAAAAGCGGAACCCAATCGGGCTCCGCTTTTGAATTTTCAGTTGACCAGCCAGCGGGTTACTTCACGGTTTCCCAACCACTGTTCACATTGGTCGTTCGCTTCACCGGCTTGAATTGACCTCGATAGGTCTTCGCTGGTGCTGCTTCTTGAGCGTCCCGCACGTCTTCGGCAACCGTGCGATGGCTGGCGAAACGAACTGGCGAATAAGCGAACTGTCGCGGTGCGGCCGAATTCGAAATTCGCTCGGTCACGCTGGCAACCGCCGGAATCACTCGGGATGGCGTCACCTGTTTAGGTTTCGAATAAGCCTGAGTGTTAAACGGCTGAAGTGAAGGGGCACGTGAGCTGGATCCCTGTGGATTCACGCCTTGCAATGCTGGCGACAAGTCAGCAGGGGCCGCAGGTGTCGGGCTGGTTTGGAAACCACCTCCCGTCGATAGACCTCCCGATGGAGCAGTGAAGCTGGTCGCGGGCTGAGTCGAATAGGAAGGAGTTCCATAAGTGACCGCGGGCGTCGGACCGTAGTTGGTCGCCGGAGCAGCTGTGCCACCGCAGGTTCCTGTCGGGCAACTGCTGCCACATGTTCCCGTCGCACAATCGTTGGTGATTGTCGTTACCGGAACTTTGTAGGTTTCCGTCCGATACACCGGACGATAGGTCGTGTAGGGCACTCGTTGGCACTGATAAGTATAAGTCGTACACGGCTTCATGCAGGTAACCGTGCAACCAGTGCAAGGATCCGAATTCGTAACCGGCTTGTATTGGGTAACTGGAACTTGCTTCCAAGTGGTGCGGTAAGCCGTTTGCGGAACGTAGTTCACAACCACTCGCGAACAAGTCTGCTGGCAGGTTCGCATGCACTGACCGGGCTGCAGACCATACGCATTCGGCGCGGCAGCCGCAACTTGAGGAGCCGTACCGCAAGTGTTGCAGTTGTTCGCCAAGGGCTGATTCGGACGGCAGCAAGCGTTTCTGCGACCACGCAACCAGTCAAGCAACGGACCAGCTTCAGCCGATTCCGGCATCGCTGCCATTAAAGTCACTGCACACAAGGCAGCAATCAACATTTTGTAAGTACGAATCATCTTGGGGTACTCCAGTAATCTTCATCAATTCACCTGCACTTCAGGCGAATCGTTTCAGGCGAAGTCGGTCGATCGTTGCCAAACGGCATCGCGTTCAACTTTCGTTTCCTTTTTACGACTTCAGCTAAAGTTAGGACAATTTTTGGCCCGGGAAAGGCAAAACATCCGTTTTTCCAATGAAATGAATGATTTGCTGGCCGGATTCTAACGGTGACAGAGCCTCTCTCGTGTGCTGAGTTTAGGCGGATCAACAAGAAAACGACTCAAAACTTCGGCTCGGCGCGAAGGCGTGACGGTTATGCGGATTGCGCCGCAGTAATCTGCGACCGCTGCCGCGAGTGATACGGACACCAATGCGATCCGGTTCACATAATCGCTAGATTTTTGTTGGGTCGATTCCTAATGAGTGCATCACCCTGATGACTTCTCCATCCGCCAGCAGCGGTGGATTCGTTTGTTGCGGAAGTCCTCTGGAACCGTTTGCTTGCTGATCTCTCGGATCGTCTCAAAGCCGACTAGGTTCGCTTCGTCAAACTTAAAACGGCGGAAGTTGGTCGAAAAGTAAACGACTCCGCCCGGCGTCAAAATCTGGGCAATCATGTTTAGCATCTCGACATGCCGCTGCTGAACGTCCCAGTCTTCGTCGGTCCGTTTACTGTTCGAAAACGTCGGCGGATCGACCACGATCAAGTCAAACTTCTTTTTCTTTGAGACTGCTCGTTCCAGATATGCCATGCAGTCCATGTCGATGAATTTGTGCTCGGGACCAAGTAAACCGTTGATCTTCAAATTATCCTGCGCCCATTGCAGGTAATTTTTTGACAGATCGACCGTTACGGTGGAATCCGCATCGGCATCCGCCGCGTAAACGGTAAACGATCCCGTGTAAGCAAACAGGTTTAAAAATCGAGTCCCATTGGCTTCGCTGTGAACCATCAGCCGAGTGTTTCGGTGATCCAGAAACAACCCGGTGTCCACGTAGTCCGTTAAGTTGACTAAAAATTTCAGGCCGGCTTCCTCGACCTCGATCCGCTGCCGCTGGTTGGCAACTTTCTCGTATTGCCGATCATCATGGTCACGCGATTTTAAATGCGTTCGCTCAACCGCCACGTCTAAAGTTTCAGCCGCCGTGGTTCGCATTAGCTCAAGCCACGCCGCGTGACGCCCCAGTTCGCGTTCGTGGGGCCGCTCGTATTCTGTCAAATGCAGGTTGTCCTCGTACCGATCAACCACCAAAGGGATCTCGGGGATGTCTCGATCGTACAACCGAAAACAAGTGACGCCGCGTTTGGTTGGCCACTTCCGTAAGTGCCTCGCTCGCTTGGTCAGCCGACTGCGAAATAGCTCCGCCTGCTCATGATCCTTGGGTTGCAAGCCACCGAAAATGGGAGCCGACGTTTCTTCCGCACGGTTCTGATTCGCAACCTTTGCGGTTGGTTCAGCAGCAACGATCGTTTGCGTCGTCCGATCCATCGCGTTGGTGGGGGCAGTGACAGAAACTTCAATGGCGGGAACGGGCACGGCTTCCGGCTCCACGTAGTCGTCGTCGAAATACCCTTTCGGCGGACGCGGCCCAAGGTACTGATAGTACATGCACTCGATGCGCCCGTTAAACAACTTGCGACGTCGGGTTGCTCGGCGTTGGAAAATCTTCTCGACACTCGGAACGTTCGTGATCACGAACAGCGACCAAGTATCCAGCTGTTGCAGAATTCCGGGAAAGGTTTCGTACAACGGTTGAACCGACCGAAGATCTTCCAAACGTTCGCCGTAAGGTGGATTCGTGATGACGCAGCCATACTTTTGCTGGCTTTTCAGTTCGTGAAAAGCCTGTTGGCGAAAGTGAATTTGCCGATCGACACCCGCTTGCTTCGCGTGGTACTTGGCCATCTCCAACGCTTCCGGATCGATGTCCGAGCCAATAATTTGCAGGTCGGCATCGTCGACGATTTCCGATTTTGCTTGGTCGATCGCGTCAGCCCAAGCGGCGGACGAAATCTGACTCCAATCCGAACACGCGAACGAGCGATTCAATCCGGGAGCGATCTTCAATCCGATCATGGCGGCCTCGATCGCGATCGTTCCCGTTCCACAAAACGGGTCGACCAACATTCGTTCGGGTTTCCATACGCTCAGGTCAACCAACGCCGCAGCAAGAGTCTCTTTGATCGGCGCTTTCCCGGTTAATTTTCGGTAGCCGCGTTTGTGAAGGCTGTCGCCGGTGGTGTCGAGCGTCAACTGAGCCACATCGTTCAGGATCGCGATATCGATTTTGAAAGTGGGCCCGGTTTCTGGTAGCTCGTTCGTTCCGTGCTCACGCTTCAGACCCTCGACGATCGCCTTCTTCACCGTTCGCTGGATGGCCGGGACACTTGATAGCTGAGAAAGTCGGGACCGGCCGGTGACAGGAAACGCAGCGTCGGCCGCTATCAGCTCGGACCAATCGTGATCTTTGACCGTGTCGAACAGGGCATCGAAATCCGCAGCAGGAAACTCGATCACCTTGATCAGAATTCGATCGGCCACTCGCAGCCAAAGATTCGCTCGGCACACATCGGCCCAAGTGCCTTCAAATTCGACTCGCCCCGGCTGACCAACCTTTGCATCATAACCTAACGCGATCAGTTCACGTTTGACGACCGCTTCAAGCCCAAACGCGCAGGCAGCAACAAGAGTCATCATGAGTATGGCCGAGGAAGCTGGTTGGTCGAAAGGTTCGCGACGCAGGATGGGTGTCGAATAAACGTCACCGCATGAGCGAATCACATATCATACCATTGACCATGTGACTCTATCGAGTGGCCGCATTCTTGATAGCGGCCTGAGCCTTCGACACAGTGGCCTGACCGATGGCTTGCCCAACTGCCCAATATCCAACGCTGAACGCCGCACCGGCGGGACCTCCCACCGCAAATCCCAGCGTGGCCGAGGAACCAAAACCGACCCGCTGGCCAATTCGTTTCGACTTTTTGTCCTCACACCCGGCGGATGTCGCTACCAGTTCTGTCACGGCTTGAGCCGCGTCGGCTGCTAGAGCGGTCACCGCTGAGGCTCGTGCGAGCGTAACAGGAAGCCGCTTGATGGAGGCCGACACCAACTGCCGACCAACCGTGGCTCGCGTACCCGCGGCGGCCGACTGGCGGACCACGGTTTCAAAAGCAGAAGCCTGAAGGCTTTTTGATTGACCCGAACGACACCAGTTCGCAAAGTGTTCGCAATTGTTGTCAAACAGTTCGTAACCCCGTTCGCCGACTCGATCGAGGGCTCGTTCCACAACGACCGAGCGTTCAAACTCAATCGGCGAGTCAACCACGGCGATCGGGCGGTCCGCTGAGAATTCTTGCTCGGTGACAACCTCGACACACGCATTCTCGAGATCAAAAACGCCCCGGCCAAAATGAACCACTCGGCCATCACCCAAACTGATTCCATGATGCTGATACCAGCGGAAATCGACTCGTAAATGATCGCCCGGTTGGTATTCGGAAGCTGACGACATGCGGTAAGTCCAAAACAAGAAAATGAGCCAAGTCGGGCTCAAGAGGCAGAATATTAGAGCGGCAAGCGGCAAAAGGCAATTGAAGGTATTTCGAGCCCACAAAAACCACTAAATAGCGCCCCGTCGAAGGTCGACTGTTTCTCAATTCGTTGCGTTCAAGAAAATCTTGAACCTATTCCAATGGCTGTTTTGGCAAAGTTTAAGGGTTGTATCAGCTGTATCGGTCGTAACGACAGGAGTTAGGTACGCCCAACCAACAAGACGATAGTTGTAGTTCCTGACCTAAAACGCATTCTCAGCGACACGCCTTCATGGGCTTGCTTTGACCGCACGGGAATTCAAGTCAGGCACCTCACTTAAGCATCCTCAACGGTCGAACGCTGATGGCACCTGAGCAAGCAGATTCACGGCAAGTTGCGTTGATCCGAGCCAGAACGAACGCGGTCACCCGGCTGGTGACCATGACCGGACTCGCGGCTGAGGATTGTCGTGAAACGTTTCTCTTTGAAGACGATCGCTTCTGCGGAGTTCGTTGGACGTTGGGTGACGCGAAAGCCGTATGGCGATCCGCTGCGGACGAGATCAAATACCAACACGGCGACCAGCAGATGACTCTCCAGCAAGCCGAACTTTCAGCCACCACCCGCCGGGCAGCGTAGATACCGAGCGTGCCGCTGTCTTAGGCCAGATATTTCGTAGGCCGGTAACAAGGTCTCGAAAACACTGCCAAACACTGCCGCAACTGTGCAAACTCAAATGGTCGACAGCAGTTTGTGATTCGAAGCTGCCTCTGAATAGAGACTGAAGTTTCGGCAGAACAGGCGTCCGCGTGGCACGCCGCTACATCTTTGGTGAAGTATTCGGGGCAGGCGCCTTTCCCGAGCCCGTTGCGGATTTCCGATTTATTCGGCTTGCTTGCGACCAGTGTCGAACCTGAGCGAATGCGAAACGAGGTTGCCGCTTTGGAAAGACTGGGGCCAAGCCGGTAGCCGTACCCTTGGAAGAAATCAAAGGCGATCCAACTCGCGCATTCTCGGTCTGGCTTCGAGGGCCTCCGCATCACCAAGACGAATTGATACGGACATAAGCTCAACTGCGGCTAACCACGTTCGCCGACAGCTGGCTTTTCAGATAGTGCCTCTAGCACCGCGGCTTTGTTTGAGTTTGCCTCCGATCAAACGCTGATTTTTCAGGATCTATGGCCATGTGATGCACCTTAAGCAAACGCTCCATAGCTTCCGCTGAGGCTTGATTTCTTGTTTCAACCCAAAAGCCTGGGAGCGATAAATAGCTAGAAGCACGAACTTACCGCCAAATTTTCGTGCGATCTTCTAAATTTCAACGTGAAAAAACAAACAGAAAACCTATTTAACGCATTCTTCCTATCTTTTACAAATTGACAGGCGTGACGGTTAAATCATGATGGCTCATTGCTAATTTTTACCCGATACCCACGCCCGTTCGACTCAGTAGCGTTACAGCTGTGGAGACGTGCATTTTGTCCAGCCGGAGATGGCTCATGCCTAAATCCTACATTACCAAATTTACCAATGCCCCGATCGTTCTTTTCTTGATCGGAGCTGTCAGTATCTTTGGGCCTCGTACTGCCAATTGTCAAACTGTCATTTTTGCGGAGAACTTCGATACGCTGCAGGCAGGTCCTTACACCGACGCTGATTTGGATGCGGATTTTGGAGAACCTCGGTTTAACAATGGCGTGACTGAAGGCCGTGTTCGAGTCGTTAGTGGTTCTCAAGCTTTTGGCGGCACCGGCAGCGCGTTGGCAACGTCATATCCAGCGGGTGTTCATGGCACCCGAGAGACCGGAGCACAATGGCCTTACGAATTCGGCGAGTCTTACGAAGAAGCGACCCTTAGTTACCGGGTCCGATTTGCACCAGGCTTTGACTTTGTCCGCGGCGGAAAGCTACCTGGCTTAGCGGGCGGCACAGCACCGACAGGAAGCACTCAAGCAACCGGCTTCAATGGTTGGGCCGGTCGCTTGATGTGGCGCACGAATTTTAATGGCGTATCTGGTCAACCTCAGCAATTGACTTCTGGCGGAATTACCTACGCGAAGCATACCGATTCGGGTTTCTCAGGAGACGGCAGACAGGAAGACAGAAATTTCTTTTTCAATCCAGACGGCAGCCAAACGGAATTCGTTTCCAATCAGTGGTACCAAATCACACAGCGTATTGTCATGAACACGCCGGGTGAATTTAACGGCATTCAACAAATCTGGATTGATGGTGTCTTGGTCATCAACGAGCAGGACATTCGCTACCGGTTGGACGACTCATTTGCGATCGATCAGCTGTACTTCAGTACTTTTTATGGCGGCAACGGAGATTGGCGTACCTCGAAGGATGAAGAGGCGTTCTTCGATGATTTCGTCATTACGATCCCCGACGGCAACTCTGACGGCAACCCCGACGGTGAGCCAACTGATGGTGGATTCGACGGTCCAGTTAGTGTGCCCGGCCAGTTTGAAACCCTCGCCGCAGCTTTGGCTGCTTGTTCGGACGGAGATGTAATCGAGTTGACGGGGCAAGTGACCGAAAACGTGACCATCAACAAGAGCGTTACCATCGAAGGCCTTGCCGACGCCGCAATTGTCGCCGCCAATGATGATGTGGATACTGTCACCATCGAAGCGAGTGACGTGGTCTTAGCTGGGCTGGAAATCGAAGGCGGCCGCCGAGGTATTCATGTCGACACTGACTCGCAGAACGTGGTTTTAGAAAGTCTTTTTGTACATGAAGCTGGAAACGTTGGGGTCTTGGTCGAATCGGGCTGCAATGGATTCACGATGAAGAACTCTGAAATTCGCCGCTGCGACAACGATGGGGTGCGGATCCTGAGCGATCAAGTTGTGCTCGAAGGAAACAATTCCCATCGGAATCATGGCAGTGGCTATCGTCTGATGGATACGCATACCGCGACGTTTGATTCAAACCGGGCCTATCTAAACAACATACATGGTTTCCGGGTTGCAGGAAGTTACTTCGATTTCACTGGCAACGTTTCTCTCAATAGTCGACTGAGAGGTTTCGCGGTTGAAGGCCACGGTCACATGCTTGTGAACAACCTTGCACGCTCCAATGGTTCACACGGATTCAGCATCGACGACGCGACCGACTGTATGCTGTTCGACGATCGTGCCCGCTTCAACGGGGGACATGGCTATCGAGTGCGAACTTCAACGGGCAACCAACTGGATGACCTTAACTCAACCGGTAATGATGGGCACGGAATCCTGATGTTGACGTGTGCTGATAACTCGATCGTTAACTCTTTTGTCTTTGAGAACGAACGCAGCGGCGTTCTTTTGAACAATTCGACGATGGACAACACGGTATCCGATAACGTCATTCGATCCAATTTAGAATCCGGCATCGCCGATTTTGGGCACAATACGATCGGCAGCAACATCGTCCGAGACAATCTTGGCGATTGATCGCGTTTGAACTCTGAGCCGCCGTTTTTTCCCGCGGCGAAGAGACCACACTTACAATAGCGCACCATGATTTTTCATGGTGCGTTTTTTTATGGTCCTAAGCCGGCGGCCTGAACCAGATTGTCAGTGCGAAATTGCGTGGCAACGTTGATGCTCCGTCTAGATGGCAGAACTTCGACAAAAGCGGCTCAAGCCGAGCGTGCCTCACAAACCGACCCGAACATAAAAAAACGCAGCCAAAGGCTGCGTCTTATTGTGACTTTTTCGTTTGAGTTGCGTCGGCGTTGACCAATCAGTCATCGCCCAAGCCCGCCAGAAATCGCTATGCGCCCTCGGCTTCGTCCTCTTTCTTGACCTTCTTCTTTTTCTTCATCGAAATCTTAACCACGCGAACTTTCGGGATCCCATAAATCGGATCTCCCTCGCTCCATCGATCGGCCTCGATCAACTTGGTCAGGCGTTCGGCTCGAGTCAAAACGTTCCGCATCTTCACGGAACCGGCTTTAATTTTCAGGCTTTTGTCAATCGTCATCGGTCTGGGGCGGGCTTAACCGCGATTTTCCTCGGAAATTTGAATCACAGAGTATAGGCAATCGGCGACATGCCATCAATAGCTGAGCCAAATCATTTTTTTGACGTAAATCCCGCAAGATTAAGGGGCAAACGCGTTCTCTGAGACCCGCGCCACGGTACCGCGGTCTGTAAGTTGCATAACCGATCAAAAAACCGCTACTTCCACGGAGATTAACGATCGATAACGTGTCTTAGGAGACCGTCGGTTCCTTTCGGGGCCGCTACCGTATCGCTCTAGGCAAAACGCTTAATCGAGTTGCAACCAGATCGGCAAAAGCAGCTGCAGCATTTGGTTTACCGCCGAATTCAATCTTGTTCGTTCTCTATGATCCGTTTGTAGTATCAAATTCACACCATAGCGAGTTTCATTATGCCCAGCTTCAAGTTCATCTTTGTGATCGGCTGCTGGATCGTGTTGCTGTCAGGGCCTGCTTGTTTTGCTGTTCAATCGGGATCCCGTGGAGCATCGTCCGCCGGAGCAACCGGAGTGCCGCCGTCATTTTCTTCACCCCAAACATTCTCTGCCCCGGCCGGAAACGTTGGGCAAGTCTTTTCGCCGTCCGCGATTAGTCAACCGCCCGCGTACAGCGCCGCGCCGGAGGCACAGCCAGTTCCCTTTGAACCCTCGTTTGCAGATGGTTCATACTCCCCCCAATCTGGTTTCCAAGAGACGACCCCCGCACAGGGACCATCAGACGCTCAACTGCCCGCGGATTCGGGTGGTACTTCAGGCTCGCCCGGCATTCCAGATTCCTCACTGGTGGATCCTATCTTTCAGATTAGCGATCCGTATTCCTCTTACACGGTCGACCACTCAGCGTGGGACTGTTTTTTGAGCAAGTACATGGTGACCGGGGCCAGTGGCGTCAATCGCTTAAGGTATGGTCAGGTTTCGTGTGACGATCGTCAGGTACTCAAGTGCTACCTGCAGCAACTTCAATCCGTCGACACTCGCATCCTGAACCGAAACGAGCAACTAGCGTTCTGGCTGAATCTTTATAACGCTCGCACGGTTGATATCGTGCTGGACAACTATCCGATTCGTTCGATTCGACAAGTGAAGCAAAAGCTCACGGACTTCGTGGGCCCCTTCGACGACGAAGGAGCCGTTACGGTTTTGGGCAAGCCGCTTTCACTGAACGACGTCGAAAGTGGGATCGTTCGTCCCGTTTGGAATGATCCGAGAATTCACTATGCTCTCAATTGTGCGTCGTATGGCTGCCCCAACTTGTCCCCCACAGCGTGGACGGCGGTCGACCTAGACCGGCGGCTGGATAGTGCCGCCTACGAGTACATCAATTCGAATCGAGCCCTGAAACGAGGACTCTTGGGCGTGCGTGCCACCAAAATCTACAAATGGTACAAAGACGATTTTGGGGGAACCGACCAAGCAGTTCTGAATCACGTTCGCCAGTACGCGGATGGGAATACGTTGAACAAAATCAACGGGCGTCAGAATATTTCTGGTTACTTCTACGACTGGTCACTCAATGACGGAAGAATCCTACGGCGAAGAGTAGTCGAACCGGTTATTCGCTAGCGCGAGAGTCGGAATAAGCCATCTGAGGCACGCCGCAAACGCTAACTTTTTCACGCTACTAACTTTTTCACGCTATTAACTTCTTGCCATCCACCGACGCTTCGTGCGAGAGCATACAGGCATCGTAGATTCTGTTGCCAACCGCCGAGCCCGCGGTAAGAACAAGTTCCCGTTTTGCGTCCCAGTGGAGCGGTGCCAACGCAACGCAGCAAAGACCGTTGTCGCAATTAACTTTCTTGCGATCGCTGTTCCCAAATAACGCCATAGCCTACCGGATTTGCTCATGACCCAGCTCCCAATCTACTCTCCGACGGGGCAAAACGGTCTTGGTTCCTCGGCCGTCAGTCCAAAGGATGCCGAGGGGCTTTCAGACGAAGAACTGTTAAAGGATTTTGGAACGGGAGAATTGATCAAGCAGACGCAAAGCCTGTGCCCGGTTTGCCTGAACAAGATTGAAGCGTCGGTCTTTGAGCGCGACAACGCCGTGTACATGGACAAGGAATGCGCTAAACACGGTCGGTACTCGGCTTTGTTGGCGTCTGAGCGTCGTCACTACTACGTGGCCGATCCAAATGTTGAGTCCCTTGTCAGTTGTTGCGGCCCGGGACAGCATTGTGGCGATCAAGTCGAAAACCACAGCTGCAACATGCTGCTGGAAATTACTCAAAGTTGCAATCTGACTTGTCCGACCTGTTACGCGGGGTCGTCGCCTCAAAATAAGTCGTTCATGTCGGTCGAGCAATTTACCTCGACGATCGACGGATTGCTGGCAAAGGGTAAGGGCGATGCTGACTTAATCCAGTTGTCCGGTGGAGAGCCCACGATTCATCCGGAGTTCTTCGAGATTCTGGAGATCGCCCTCGACCGAGGCATTAAGCAGGTTTATATCAACACGAATGCCATCAAGCTCTCTCGTCGAGAATTTGCTGAGCGAGTCGCCAGCTACGGAAGTCGAGTCTCGGTGTACCTGCAGTTTGATGGATTCAAATCGTCCACCTACGAGTCGCTACGGGGGCGAGCGGATCTGCTGGAGACGAAGATTCGAGCGGCAGACCTCTGTGAGGAACTGGGCATCAACACCGTGCCCACGATGACGTTGACTCGGGAAATCAACGACGATGAAGTCGGCAAATTCCTAGATTGGGCGGCCAAACGGCCTCGAAGCATCCGCAAAGTCATGATTCAGCCGGCGATGTACTCAGGGCGGTACGATAATCCTCGCTTGATTGAGCGGATGACCTTGGCCGACGTCGTGAACGAGATCAGCCAGCAGACCGACGGCACATTCAACGCCGACGATTTCACTCCAATTCCTTGTTCCGACCCAAATTGTTTCAGCGTGGGTGTAGCGGTGCGCACCCGAACGGGGTTGATGCCAATTTCGCGATACCTTCCTCGCTATCAGGAATGGGCCAAGCCGGCCAATCAGCAGATGATCGCGGCGGTCTCTGATACGTTCGACAGTGCCGGCACATTTGCCGACTTGATGGGCAAAGTCGTAGCAAGCGACGCGCTGAAGGGGCTGGACGATGCCGCGCTTGATGCGTTGCTAGACTTGATCGAACAGCTTCCTGAAGAAGCTCCGGCGAGCCATGACCCGCAAAACTGGAACGGCATGTTTGCGATCGGGATTAAGCCGTTCATGGATGCTTATTCCTATGATCAGGATCGGATTGACAAATGTTGCGTTCATATCATTTCCGCAGATGGTACGCCGGTTTCCTTTTGCGAGTACAACGCGATTAACCGTCCGACGGGCAACCTGTAACACGGAAAGCGAAATGAAATCTGCGTGTTGTTAATCGCCCGGCGCGCGGAAGCTAATCACATGCTTCAATTGCTTTTGCTCTCACGTATTTTCCATCCAGCCTCTGCCAAAAAATATTGATTGGCCCACTCTCATGAGAGACAACCGTTCCGAACCAGCGACCAATCAAACTGGCAACTGTGGCACGGATGCTGCCATGTGCTGTGCTAACTTCTACGAACAAGACATCGTCCAAGAACTGATGGGCGGCAGCTTTCATCCGGGTGGCGAAGCCTTGTCCAGACGGCTTGTTGGTGGTTTACAGCTCAGTGCCGGTGAAAATGTGCTGGATGTCGCGTGCGGCGTTGGAACCACCAGCCGAATAATGGCCAACATATTCGAACTTAACGCGACGGGGCTCGATTTCAGCGAGATCAACGTGCAAAAGGCTCAAGCTGCCGCCGCAGGTCTCGCCGAAGATGCGCCCAAGCCTTGCTGTGGTCCGGGTGAGCCATGCTGCGACGCAGATGAGGGACTGACTCAGTTGGGTGGCGTGCCGACAAAAAGCAATTCTGTTGTGCCGGGCGAGCTGAAGTTTGTGCAGGGTTCGGCTGACGGTCTGCCTCAACCCGATAGCACGTTCGATGGTGTGACCTGCGAGTGCGCGGTTAGTACGTTCGCCGATCAAGCTCAAGCGGCGGCCGAATTCTACCGAGTCCTCAAGCCCGGCGGCGTGTTTGGGATGACGGACATGGTCCTCAACGGCGACTTGCCCGATGACTTTGCCGAAAAAGCCGCGCCATGGACATGCGTTGCGAAAGCTCTGACGATTGAAGGTTACCGGGCTTTGTTCGAACAGGCGGGCTTTCAAATGGTTACGAATGAAGATCATTCAGACGCGCTGCTGGAACTAGCGACGGACATGAAGCGAAAACTGGTGATGGCTGGCATGGGGAAAGCTCTTGGAGCGTTGCCTTCGCTTGGGCTGAGCCTTTCTGAGATGCGGGCGATGCTTTCTCAAAGCACAGAACTGGTTAAAGCGGGAACGATTCAGTACGGCTTGCTCGTCTTCAAGAAGTCGAGTTGATGGTGTGGTCGAACGAATCCTGCTGGCCGTTTTTGCGTTAACGTTTCCGCTGGTGGCGTACGTATCAACGTTGCCACCCGAGCGATTTCGCAACGAGATCACCGAGTGGGGCGACCAAAAATCCGCGGCCTACACACAGTTTGTTGATTACCGAAAGAGGTTCGGGACGAACGAGTTGGTGGTTGTCACTTGGCCCAGATGCAATCTGGATGACGACCGTGTCGATGAAGTGACTCGAAAAATTGAATCCCGGTTGGGCGGTCTGGCCGAGCGTGTCTTCAGTGGACAGCGACTGTTTCGACAGTTGCAGGATCGGGCGAAGTTGAGCGAGCCAGAGGCTTTGAAGCGACTACGAAACGTCTTTCTTGCGCCCGCGGGCGAAGGCACCGGGGTTGGGTTTTATCTTTCGCCATCAGCTCGCAACAACCGGGGGGAAGTCGTTCAGCGTCTGAACGATATTCTGAAAAACTCCGGGGTTGATCCGCAGACGGCCGCGTTTGCGGGGCTGGGACATAATCTTTATTCGCTGGACCGCGCCGGGCTTGAGTCGCCCTTCCGGATGGTTCCGCAAATCATGTTGCTCGCATTCCTGCTGACGCTGTGGTTCGTTCGCAATTTCTGGCTGGCGTTTTTTATAAACGCATTGGGGACTTATTGCGGGTGCTTCGCCTTCAATATCATCCATCTGGCGGATGTAGACATGAACGCGATCATCTGGCCCTTGCCGACACTCACGATGTTGCTGTCGGTGTCAGCGTCGTTGCACTTTTTAAGCTACTACCGAAAGGCGACCGAGTCGCTGTTGACGGTTGAAACCTGCAATTTGAAAGTAAACCGCGAAGCACGCCGCAAGATTTGCCGCGACATCGCAAGGCAGGCTCGACGCGATGCCACTTGGCCGATCTTGTGTTGTAGTGTCACGACCGGGATTGGTTTGCTTTCGCTTCTGCTCAGTTCCAGCCAACCCGTGCGACAGTTCGGCCAGTTTGGCGCGTTGTCGATTGCTGCGGCAACCGGGTTCATGCTGTTGTTCTTTCCGCCATTTCTGACGTCGATCGAGTACGCTTTGAAGCAGTTGGCCGTCAAGCCAAGCCCCGAGGAAGCGGTTGACATCGGAGGGCAACTTGAGGGCGAGCATCTCGATGGATGGAGTCGGCTGGCTGCGTTGACCGACAACTTTCGTTGGCCGATCGTCGTCAGTGGTGTGTTGGCTTTACTCGTATGCACGCTGGGAGTTCCTCAAGTCAAAACGGGCAGCCACCTACAAAATTTCTTCCCCGACGGCCATGAAGTGCTCAGCGACGCGAGCCAGGTGGAAAAGCACTTGGGTCCGCTTGGGTCGATCGAACTGTTGCTGCATTTCACGGACCCAGATCGACAAAACAATCGGCTGAAAGTTCAGGGGCTTTCGGCGCTGTGTGGCCAAATCATCAAGCAAACGGATATTGAATCGTGTCTCTCTGCGGCCACCTTCGCGCCGAAGTTTAAACGCAAGCCGACACCACTACAGAAAGCTGCCGAAAACAATCGCGTGGGGATTCTTAAGCAAGAGATGTTCGATGCTGGTTTGTTTTGCTCGAATGTTGAGAAAAGTGAAGAGACTTGGCGTGTCTCATGCCGCTACGGACTGTCCGGTTCGCTGGACGTTCGTGCGGTCAGTGATGAAATCGAGTCACTTGCCAGTGAGTTCTTTGTTCGCGATGGGCGGCTAGTTTTTCCGGGTGAGGAGTTGTCGGTGTCAACAACCGGAGAGTTCGTGCTGTTCGATCATGTTGATCGTCAGTTCTTTCGTGAACTGCTGATGACCTATGCCGTTGCGTTCTTGGCGATTACCATCGTCGTGCTGCTGGTGCTTCGAAATACTCGCATGGCGTTCATTGCTCTGCTGCCCAACTTGTTCCCGGCGGTGATCGTGCTGGGCATGGCAGGGTTTCTGTCAAAATCGCTTGATGTGGCGTCGCTGATGACAGCCAGCGTCGCGTTGGGGATCGCGGTGGATGACACGCTGCATTTCCTGCTTTGGAATGGCCCGATTGAGCAGAGAATGCGTTACTGTGGCAAAGCCATGTTGCAAACCAGCATGATTCTTGGGGCGAGCATCGTCCTCTACGCGTTCTGCGGATTTTTGCCAACGGTGCGATTCGGCATTTTGCTCTCTGGAATGATGTTCGCAGCGTTGGTGGGTGATTTGCTTTTCTTGCCGGCATTGATGGCATGTTTCTGTGGGCAGAAGAAATAGAAAATAGATCGGGTGGGTGAAAAAAAACTCGCGATTCAAAGCAAACGGACGCCATTGATGGTTTCGATGGCATGTGTTTCAGGTCATGCATAGCATGGTCCCCAAACGATCGCGGAAGTGTAAACTTGGGGCGTGATTTTCGCTCGCCTCGGACAATTGATTTGTTGGCCGGTAGTCGATCCGTGGTTCGCCGAGAGCGTCATCCGTAAGGGCGATTGGACACTGATTCCGTTTCTGAAGAACGGCAACGTTGAACCCTACCATTTGCAACCGAACTGAAGGAAAGTAAGAACTTGGTGGCCGAACACCCGGAGGTTGCGGATGCGATGCTGGAACAGCTGGTCCAGTGGCGTCGAGACAACCAATTGCCGCTTCTTCCAAGTTCCGTTGTGCCGTTTTAAAAACTGAAACCTGTCAGTGAACGCCGCCGTTGTCAATCGCGGGATCTCACTTCACCTAGAGTGCAAAATCATGTCGTCAATGCCGATCCTTGAATTCGTTCTTGGAAACTACAAGAACTTCAATGCACGAGT
This sequence comes from uncultured Pirellulaceae bacterium, assembly GCA_937929805.1. GTDB lineage: Bacteria > Planctomycetota > Planctomycetia > Pirellulales > Pirellulaceae > Mariniblastus. The sequence goes on along the minus strand of CALFUT010000024.1, from coordinate 74,146 downwards.
CACACGCGATGCCTTAATCGCTTATTGGAATCATCTGCAAGCCGGTGGAAAAATGTTCTGGACGCTGGCGGGAGCGATGTCGTCTGCCCAGTTGGGCATCACGTTGGCTCCCGCAATTCGCGAAGGGCTCATACACGGGATCTCATCAACCGGTGCGAATCTAGAAGAATCATTGTTCCGGCTAGTCGCCAACGATAGCTATCAGGATTTTCCCGATTATCGCTACCTGAGAAAATCAGACGACACGAAAATTTTGAATGATCGAATGCGGCGCGTTACTGACACCAGCATTCCGGAAGACGAAGCGTTCCGCGCGGTGGAAGAATATATCGTTCCCATGTGGGAGAACGCGACCAAAATCGGGAACCGGAGATTCTGGCACGAGTTCTTCTATGAGCTAGTGAAAACGATTCCTGCCGAATCCCACAAGGGCAACGTGGATGATTCATGGCTTGTTGCGGCTGCTGAAGCCGATCTGCCAATGGTCGTTCCCGGCTATGAAGATTCGACGTTTGGGAACATTTTTGCGTCTCATGTGAAGCACGGAGACTTTTCAGCGTCGATTGTCAAATCCGGCATCGAGTACATGGCAGATTTGTACGACCGGTACACCGAGCTATCTCAGGGAGCAGGGATTGGCTTCTTCCAAATTGGTGGCGGGATCGCGGGCGATTTCCCAATCTGCGTTGTGCCCTCGATCAAATACGACTTGCAACAGGAAGCAAAACCGTGGGCCTACTTTTGTCAGATTTCTGATTCAACGACCTCGTATGGCTCGTATTCAGGAGCGACACCGAACGAGAAAATCACGTGGGACAAGTTGACAGAAACAACGCCAATGTTTGTCATCGAATCAGACGCTACCATCGTCGCGCCGCTGATTCTTTCGGCTCTTCTTGAATGCAAAAAAGATCCTGCCGCTGCTAACAAATTGATCGCGGCTCACGCGGTTTAAAATTCCCAGCTTCCACGGCCCTGCGTCGCGCTCAATCGCGCTCACGGAAACCGCGATAGATTCCTTTCTGTGGTCGCGCGGCAAACACACGGCAAAAATTACTTCGTGGTGATTCTGCGGATTGCGCGGGTTGCAATGTCATCCAGACCGGCAGATGTGACAGAATGTCACGCCCTGCGAAGACAATGCCACATTTAGAGGCGGAAATGCGCAATCAAGTGGTTTTATGCTTTGCAGCTCGGTACATAAACCTATCCTTCTCCGCACCGCTGACACTTGCCAGAGGTACGCATTCCCCGCCTCACCCACTTCCTGAAGTTCCGTGACGCCCAAGTTTACCCCCCAACAGATCAAGAACGATCGTCTCCTTGAGCGGAGGCAGGATAAAAGTCTGCGCGAGCAACGAGTCTGGCGATTGATCTATGTCCAGTTGGGAACTTGGCTGTTTTTCGCCGTTTTCCTGCTGGCCCAAGGTTTTCCGTGGACATCCTTCGTTTCCTGTTTTGAAGTGATTTTGATGGCCGCTTTGGTCTCATTGAAGAACAACGCAAGTGAAAGATCCTACGCATTCATCATGCACTCGAGTTTGGCGGCTTCAGGAGTCGGGATCTTCTTAGTTGCGATCAGCGACACGACCCTTCACCCAACGATGTTTTACTATCCGGCCTCCATATTGATTGCATCGCAATTATTGGGAGTTCGCGCGGCCTTCTTCTGGTGCATGATCAACATCCTCGCGCACTCGCTTTTTTTCTGCACGGTCTACGGAATCTCAAACGTCTGGGTAGACAAAAGCAGTGAGCTTATTTCCACGTGTGGCACGGCGGTTTGCCTGTTCTTTTGCTGCCAGCAAGGAGAAGCGTTCTACAAGGAACGAACACTTATCTTGAAGCAGATTAGTCAAAAGCTTGAAAAGAAAGGCCGTTACCTTCACGGACTTGCTACGACTGATTCACTGACTGGTTTGTTTAATCGATTTCAATTTCAAACCGAACTTGAAATAGCGACTGCCAATGCGTTGTCCACGGGCCAGCAAATGGCATTGTTCGTTATTGATATGGATGGGTTCAAAGAGGTTAACGACACGCTTGGACATCCGATCGGGGACAAAGCCCTCATTGAAATTTCGAACCGGCTCAAAGCAAAATTCCCTCCGCCGGCAATTGTTTCACGACTAGGAGGCGATGAGTTTTGCGTCATCATTCCAAACGTTGGTGGCAAAGACACGGCAAAAAATATGGGACTCGCGGCCTGTGATTGGCTTGGAGAACGATACGTGTTTGAGCAATGCGACTTTCCACTTGAGTCAAGCATTGGCGTGGCGTTATGTCCCGATGATTCTCAAGACGCAACGGATCTCCTCGCCTTCGCCGACACGGCGATGTTTCAAGCGAAGGAGAACAGGCTTGGATGCGCGCTGTACACGCCTCGAATGACGGACGATCTGGTTGAGTATCGCTCTACCCAAGAAAAACTCTCACTTGCACTCGCCAGAGGGGAGTTCTTTCTAACGTATCAACCCCAAGTTTCCATTGCGACAGGAGAGATTTTTGGGGCCGAAGCACTGTTGAGATGGCGACATCAAGGCGAAGTCATTTCTCCGGCTCGATTCATTCCATTGCTCGAAAAGAGTCGCGAGATCATCGACGTGGGACAATGGGTGATCCGTGAGTCTTGTCGGCAAATGCGGCATTGGCAAGAGCGTGAAATTGACATCAAGCTATCGATCAATGTCAGCCCAATTCAGTTTCTTGATCGGGAATTCAGCTCAGTGATCGAACACGCATTGACCGAGTTCAACGTCAACGCAAGCAGCCTAGATTTTGAGATCACCGAAAGCCTGCTGATTGAAGATGTCTCTCTGGCCATGGAAAAGCTAACGCAAATTAAAAAGCTGGGTGCGACGATCAGCATCGATGACTTTGGAACAGGTTACTCTTCGCTGGCCTATCTTCGTCAGTTTCCTCTGGACCGCCTGAAGATTGATCGCGCTTTTATTAAGGACATCCCCGACTCCGATGATGGACTAATCGCCGCAAGCATCGTGGCGCTGGGGAAAGCGATCGGTTTACAGGTTCTGGCCGAGGGAGTTGAGACGCCGGAGCAACTGGACTTTTTAAAGCTGCTTGCTTGCGACGAGTACCAAGGCTACCTGTCCAGTGCTCCAATGACGGCGGAAGAGTTTGATTCGTTCTATGCGAAAATACCCAAACGGCCTGATCTAAACTTTAATAAGAAGCCCGCCCCCGTGGCAGCTCCGCTTCAAATCACGCTCAATGAAACCACTTTGCCTGAGCGGTTGTCGTAAACTTAGCCAAGCAAACGTAACAAAGCCAAACGCACATTAGGTTTGCTTCCTTGGTCGAGGAACCTTAGAGCCACCGCGACGCCGGCGTTTGGTTTTGCGACCTTTCTTACTACCGCTACGCTCAGTCTCGACGGACGACAACGGTTTACCGATCGAATCCTTCAACTGGCTGATTCGGTCGCGAAGTGTTCCGGCTCGCTCGAAGTCCAATTCCTCAGCAGCGGCCAGCATTTCCTTCTCAAGTTCGGCAATGTATTCCTCGGTAATGTACACCGTGTCATCAGACGATGTCGCCGCATCGGTCGCATCACGCCGTGTTTTCAGATCCGCTCCGATACCTTCTGAAACGGCCTTGTAAACCGTTTTTGGCACAATGCCATGCTCGCGGTTGTAGGCCTCCTGCAATGTTCGCCTTCGGGCAGTTTCTTGAATTGCGTTCTTCATTGCCTCAGTCACTTTGTCGCCGTACAGAATCACTTTTGCATTCTCGTTTCTGGCGGCTCGACCGATGGTTTGAACCAACGAAGTTTCACTTCGCAGAAACCCTTGCTTGTCCGCGTCCAAAATCCCAACCAACGAGACCTCGGGCAAATCCAAACCTTCACGCAGCAGGTTGACTCCAACGAGCACATTAAACCGGCCCAGACGCAAATCACGTAGCAGTTCAACCCGTTCAAAGGCATCCAGTTCGCTGTGCAACCACTTGGTTGACAGACCATTTTCACAAAAGAACGCGGCGAGATCCTCAGCCAAGCGTTTTGTCAACGCGGTGACAAGAACTCGATCGCCCGCGTCGACACGTTCTTTGGCTTGAGCCAGCAAGTGAGCGACCTGTCCGGCGGCTGGGACCACCTCTACAACGGGGTCCAGCAAGCCCGTCGGACGAATGATCTGCTCGACCACTTCACCTTCGGTATGTTCAAGTTCGTAGTCGCTTGGCGTTGCCGAAACGTAGACCACTTGGTTGATGCGGTTTTCCCATTCTTCGAATTTCATCGGGCGATTGTCCATCGCGCTTGGCAGGCGGAAACCGTGAGAGACAAGCGTCTCTTTCCTGCTTCGATCGCCGGCGTACATTGCTCCGATCTGAGAAATTGTTACGTGCGATTCGTCGATCACCAGCAAAAAATCGTCCGGAAAGAAGTTGTACAACGTCTCGGGTGTTTCACCTTCCTCTCGACCGGCCAAATGACGGCTGTAGTTTTCGATCCCAGGGCAGTGTCCGACATTCTGAAGCATCTCGATGTCGAAACGAGTGCGAGCGTTTAAACGCTGCGCCTCGAGCAGTTTGCCCTGCTCTTGAAACATGGCCAGCTGTTCCTTCAGCTCTTCCTTAATTTTGCCGACTGCGTTGGAGATCCGTTCTTCCGACGTAACGAAGTGCTTTGCCGGATAAATGTAGATTTGATCTTGCGGGGAAATCACTTCGCCAGTCAAGGGTTTGATGATCGAAATTTGTTCAATTTCATCGCCCCAGAATTCGATTCGATAAGCGAACTCTTCATACGCTGGCCAGATTTCCACCGAGTCACCACGCACCCGAAACTTGGACCGTTCGAACGCGATATCGTTACGCTGGTATTGGATATCGATAAACTTACCCAGCATCTTGTCACGGTCGATGGTTTCGCCAACCTTCAACGCGACCATCATGGTCTTGTAGTCTTCGGGTGAGCCCAGACCGTAAATACTGGAAACACTGGCGATAATGATCACGTCTTTTCGACTAACCAACGAACTGGTGGTCGCAAGCCTCAGCCGATCGATATCTTCATTGATCGAGGCATCCTTTTCGATGTAGATATCACGCTGCGGAATGTAGGCTTCCGGTTGGTAGTAGTCGTAGTAGCTGACAAAGTAGTGGACGGCGTTGTGCGGGAAAAACTCTTTAAATTCAGAGTACAACTGAGCCGCAAGTGTTTTGTTATGAGAAATCACCAAGGTCGGTTTTTCGACCTGCTGGATCACGTTCGCCATCGTGAATGTTTTTCCCGATCCGGTCACACCCATCAACGCTTGAAACTTTTTCCCTTCCTTGATGTTCTTGACCAACGAGTCAATTGCTTGAGGCTGATCGCCCGCAGGCTGAAATTTGGAAGACAGCTTGAACATAACAACCGAATGGCAGAATAAAACAACATGGCGTGCGATTTCCGGAGCGTCGTGCTGGCACGTAGACGAATTTCATTCGCCGCTCAGGACAACCCAACATTCTAACGCACTCGACCAACCCTGACACCCTAAACAGAAAAAGCGAGCCGTAGCCAGAAAGCAAGTCTAAATCTTCCGTTCGGGTTATTGAAATCGCAACAGATTTCCTCGGCCTACGCTTGGTGTTCATTCTGTCACCTGCCTTCGCACGCGCGAAACAGAGACCGACCAGAACGCAGAACGAAGGGTAGGGCTAATCCGCCGGTTTCGGCTTCGCCAGTTGCCCGTCTAGTTCGCGGCGTTTGCCAAACGTTTGCTGGCAGTCGCTGGCGTTGCCGCTATGGACGAAGAATCGGATGAAATCAGGGTCAAAAAGGGGGCAATGCGACCGTAAGTACGCGGCCCAATTCCCGGGACCCGTTGAATGGCTTCGTTGTTGGGAAACGGACCCGACCTTTCACGATCGGCGACAATGTCGTGGGCCAGTTGATGGCCGATTCCCGGCAGCGTACTGATCTCCACCCAGTTTGCACTGTTGAGATCGATTTGAAACACGGCCGTTTGAGACGAACGCCGATCGATATCAATGATTTGCTGGACTCGGGTTGAATACCGCCAACTCCACACGGCAATGCCGATCAAAGAGACCAACAAAAACATGGCCAGCAAATTCTGCTCGGATCGCCTGAAGAAAACGCCGAAATCTTTGATTCGCTCGATCAGCGTCGTCGGTTTATTGCCCAGACTATTCAACAAAAGCTACCAAAAAAAGGAACTAGGCTTTGTCCCGAAAGTCAAGTTTCGGGAACATTTGTGTAGCCGGAGTCGCCAGACTTGGAAAAATCGACCGAACTCTGGCGAGTCCGGCTACGGTTTTGGGACAAAGTCTAGACTTCCATGTGGAACAAGACTTCCACGCGCGGACGCAACTGTCCGAGTCTAGCTGTCGACACTTTTTGGCTCAACCGTGCGATAGCGTTAGAGAGAAGCACCATCACGCTCAAACGGCAGAAAGCGATCCCCGGCCCAAGTTATTTAGCTTTCCATTCGGCTGGGGTGATAACACCGTCGCGGTTTTTATCGATGGCGTAAAACTCTTTCAGTTTCACGTCATCCCATTCAGACGCGAACTCGTGCATCTGCACCTGATTGTCCGAATCTTTATCAAGCTTGGACAAATCCCCTGCCCCGCTTTTGCCACTCGACTTGCTACTGGATTTGGTCGAATTGGCGGGCTGTGCTCGGCTTCCCGGCGACGTTCGTACGTTGGCCAAAGATTTGCTGGGTGAGGCTTTGCTAGAAGAAGTGGATCCCGACCGTTTATCGGCAGCCGCTTTAAGAGCGTCAGCATACTCACTTTCCGTGACGTACCCGTCCCGATTCTTATCCGCATTCGAGGGTGGACGCCGAACAGCTTTCCATTCGACTTCATTAAGTCGATTGTCACGATCTTTGTCGTAACGTTTGATCAGGCTTTTCGCATACTTTTCGTAAGCTTCCGATTGACGCTTGGACGTGGTGGCTGTTGTCGTCCGAGTAGACGAGGAAGTCGAGGCGGTTCGGGCGCTGGTTCGCGAACGACTACTCGAATTTCGCTCGGCATCGCTGCTACTTCGGTCCGAACGCGAGCTGCTTCGGTCAGAACGCGAACTAACTCGTTGCCTTGCCTGTTCTTGTTCACGCACATGGTACCGCAATTTTAGTTCATAGCGCGTGAGCACTCCGTCTTTGTTCAAGTCACTTTCGCTCGGGTCAGGCCGCCCCCAACGAGCATCCTTTCGTTCTCTCATGTCGATGAAGTTGTCGTCGTTCCGGTCGTACCTTCGCAGCACTTGTTCAACTTGATCGATGGTTGACTCAGAAAAATCATCATTCTGCCCCCCCTCCGCGCCGCTACCAAAAGGACTCACCGAATACTCTTGGGCCGGAACGCCAAAGCCCGGCACTTTGAGTTCTTGACCGGCGTTCTGGGCAGCTTTTTCATTTACCGATTGTTGGTTTCTTTCGATCCGTTTCTCGATCGAACGCAATGAGATCCGATCGTTGTCTGTTTCAACGCCGATTTTCTTAAGGTAGGCAACCGCCCGCGCGTTCAGCTCACTCTCTTCCAGTCTCCGATCGCCATTTCTATCTAGCGATTTGAAGTAACTTTCCGCGTCGAATGGGCGACGAACTTGGGCATCACCCTGTGCAGTTAGCCCAAACGCCAACAGACCAACAATTAGGCACGCGAACATTTTTCGGTAGATACAATACATACAATCATTATCGGCAACCCAGCGATCTTTTCCACTACCAAAATTGCCGGGATTGCTTCTTCGGGTGGTATGAATCGATCAAAACGTTGACGTTCAATCGTTTGAGCGCGATAATGTCGTTACTGCAACTACCGACGAGGCAGACATTTACGAATTTTTCAGTACAGGTCGTCCGTGAATCAAACGTGTCCCACATGCAAAGCACCGATTCAACCGAATCAGGAACTCTGCGCGATCTGTGGCAAGTCGATTCCAACGCTTGCCGAAACCGCTCCTGCGCAAACCACGGAACCAGTCGCAAAGCGGAGCAAGACAAATGGACCGAACAGTGACTCGTCAGATGAAATCCGGGTCGTCCCGAACTACTCACGCCATGCACCACGGAAGGTTCGAATTCCTTCCGCCGTCAAGTCGCTTGATTTGAAGCTGAAGAATTTGCCTGCGCCGGGCCGAAAGTCAAACGGCAATCGGTTCAAGACGGATGGGCGAACAACACCCGGATCCGATGCGAGGCAGCTGTTTCTGTCTCGATATCGCGAAGCGTACGAACTGACGGAAGCCCAGAAGTTTGAACAGGCACTGGCCATCCTGACCGAATTGATCAAGGGAACTTCAGACCAACAGCAGGCAGAGTGCCATGGTCTGCGAGGCTACATTTTCCTACAGAAGATGGAGCTTGAAAAAGCGGTCAGCGAATGCACCAGATCGATCAAGTTGAATCCTAATATTTCACAGACTTGGTCATGGCGAGCCGCCGCAAGGGGCGAACAAAACCAATGGCGCCTAGCATTTGAAGATCTGCATCAGGCGTCGGTTCGGTCTGATGAGCGCCGCGAAGAGTTTCAGGAATTGATGAAGTCCTACGCGAAGGTTGCGATCGAGTATTTTCGCGAACAGGTTTCTCACGGGAATTCGACCGCCAAACTTTTGTTTGATCGAGGCTGGATGTTTTATCGCCTTGATAACCCGTCCAAAGCGGTACGCGACTTCCAGCAGGCGCTGAAGCTCAACCCCGAACATCCGTGGGCCTCTGCCGCGTTGGCGAAACTTTCTGATGAGTCGGACCAATCAGCGTTGAAGATGTCGGATGAATCACTCCATCAATTGTGTCATCTTGCTCTCCAGGGGGACAACGAGTGCCAACGCATCGCGCTGTCGGTGCTGGCGCGAGTTTATTTTCGTCAGCATCGCGTTAATGATATCGCAGACTGTGTTGCTCGACTGCAAAAGCTGGCCAACGGCGATCCCGACTTGCTGCTGAGTGTGGCTGCGCTTCAATACGAGCTGGATGATCCGATCTCGGCAGCTGAGATCCTAACCAAGCTCCTTGCAAAGAACCCGCAGTTTGATACGGCTTGGTTACTTCGGGGCAAATGCGCCTACGCGATGCGTAACGATTCGCTGGCCGTCGATGACTTCTCTGAATACCTCCAACATCACTCGGACAGCGTCACCGCGTTGGTTCTGCGGGCGGAGGTCGAAAAACGACGCGGGCACCACGATCTGGCAATGGATGACGTGGATCGCGCATTAGAAATCGATGACTTAGATTTCAGCGCTTGGCTGATGAGAGGCCAAGTCGCAGCCGCATCTGGCCAGTTGGATGAGGCGATGACCAGCTGCGACCGAGCCAAAGCAATCAACAACCAAGCGGCCGAAGTTTACGCGTTGCTTGCCACCGTGTTTCGGCAGATGGGAGACTTTGGTCGAGCCGCCGAGGAGTACAGTCGCAGCATTGACTACGCAAAGAACGACACCGACAAAGCAGATTACCTTTACCGCCGAGGAATCGAGTGGTACGAACTGAATGAGTTTGAAGACGCTGCCAAAGATTTCTCGGCATCGCTGGAACTGCGTCCGGATCACGCGGGGACACTGATCTGGCGTGCTGCCGCGTCTTCACGCACAGAGGATCTAGGCGGCGCGATCGAAGACCTTCAAAACGCGATCGAGATTCGACCCTCCGCCGCCAGCCATTACCGGCAACTGGGGAAATCGGTTGCAGATAAGGCGATCGGGTTTTACACCCGGCGACACCAACGCGGGCGCGAGGAGCCGGAGCTATTTCGACGACGGGGGCAAGCCCATCAGTTTCTTTCCCAATATGAAGACGCGATCAAGGACTACTCGGCCGCCTTAAAGTTAAACAAAAAAGACATCGCGGCACGGATCGCTCGTGGGCAAGCGCTTTGTCGAGAGGGAAAATTCAAAGCTTCCTTCGAGGACTTCTCAAAAGCGATTGCACTGGCTCCCGATAGCCACGCGGCCTTTTTCGGTCGTGCCAAAGCGTTGCTTGAGCAGGGCAGCGTTGAAACGGCTCGGTCGGATATCGAGCAGGCGATCGCGTTATCCCCTTCCCGCGCACGGTATCACGCGCTGGCGGCTCAAATTGCCAACCAAGAAGGTAAAACGACCGAACAAATCGACGCACTGAATTACGCAATCGCCAATGATTCGACTGACCCGTCCTTGTACCTAGACCGAGCGATTGTGTTCGAGGCCAACGATCGCTTGGATGGAGCCATGCGGGATTTGACTCGGTCGTTGGAACTGGATCAGAATCAAGTCAGCGTGCTGCAACGGCGGGCTCAGTTGGCGATGCGGATGGGACTCCCTAATCAGGCGATCGAAGATTTTGGGAAAGTTCTTGGAGCGAATCCTCTTTCGATTGCAGCGTGGACAGGAATGGCGAAGGCCCTTGCAACCAATAACCAACACCAAGATGGCCTGATCTGCCTAACCAAGGCCATGCACCGGTTCCCGAAGCCTCAGGACCTTGCGCAAATCGTTTTTGCTCGTGGCCGTTTGTTTCAAGCGACCGGGCGCCTCGCACCGGCAGCCACCGATTTCAGTGCCGTCATCGATCTATTGAACGAACATCCTCAGCAAAAAACCCAAGCCGTTCTGGCTCGGGCGATGGCATGTGCCCAATTGGACGAGTTTGATACTGCATTTCACGATTTCCAAACACTGGTGGAAAAGGGCTACCGCGGCGACGTCGACATTAAGTCATTCATTTCATGGATTGAAAATCGAAAACAGCCTCGCCCCGATGAGCTCAAGCCGCCCACAACGTTGATCCGACCGACTCGGCCGCCAATCATCAGCACGATCGTGCCGAACTGGCTTCCTGAAACGTCCTGGGAACAACCGGCGCCGCATGACCAATGGATTGTTAACATCGGATCAGACCGAGAGTTCGGCCCCGTTAGATACGACATCATGTTACTCTGGATTCGCGAGGGGCGATTGGCGGCTGAAACCCGCCTGCTTCGTTCTGACTGGAATCGCTGGCGACGGCTAGACAAGCTGTTTTCCAACCTTAGCAGCAAGCCTCGATCCGAATTTCCAGAGCTGAAGGATTAGGCCAATGAGCGACCGAATTCCGATGGTGTTTGTGGCCGATGTCGAGGGGCAACTACCGGAAACGATCAGCAACTCGTTTCAAAAATACACGCGCATCACGCCGCTTAAGGCTGGTGGAAAGGGCCAGCTGTTCACGTGCAAGGACACGAACCTTGGCCGGCAGGTGGTACTAAAAATGCTTCGTCCGGAGTTTCATGAAGACCGAGTGGAATTGCGTCGCCTAATCCGCGAGGCAAAAATTACCGCCCAACTTTCTCATCCGGCAACCGTGCCAATGTACGAGCTTGGCCAAGACGACAAAGGGCACTGGTACTTTTCGATGAAGCGGATTCTGGGGCACACGCTGTTCGACATCATCGTCTCGCTGGCCAAACGTGAACCGACCGCCGAAAAAGAGTTTGACTTGAATCGATTGTTGAGCATTTTGACTCAGGTTGGCGACGCGCTGGCGTACGCTCATGCTTCGGGCGTGATCCATCGAGACGTCAAGCCTGAGAACATTATCGTTGGCCGATTTGGCGAGGTCACGTTGATCGATTGGGGCAGTGCGAAGGTCTGGGGCATGCCTAACGAAGTGGGCGATGACACGCCTGAGGAACGGACTGGAACACCGTTATACATGTCGCCCGAACAGGTCGATGGCCGCCGGATGGTGGACGAACGGACGGATGTTTACAGTCTGGGGGTCGTGATGTACGAAATGATGGCCCAGCGGGAACCCTTTCGTGGAGCCAATATTCGGGAAACTTTCGCGAATATTACATCCAAAGAGCCGATAAAACCTAGCGAGGCGGCTCCACACCGATTTATCCCGCAGGAACTTGAGCGGATTTGCCTGAAGGCGATGGCTCGTAATCCCAGTGATCGATTTCAGTCGATGCGAACGATGATGGACGTCATCAACGAATACCGAAACAATGCGTTGTTAAGAGGCAGTTTATGAGCGACTCACAGTACGATCCGGTCGAAAGCCGATTGCTTTCCGTAGAACAGAAGGTCAACTTATTGCTGGTCGCGGCGGCGATTCAGGTGGTCACCATTCTGATCAGCTGGATCAATTTTCTGTTTGGTTCCATGTTCTGGTTCATCGTGTTCTTACTTGTCGTCGGCGGGGTGCTGTATGCCCTACGCAATCAACTGCCGGAACTGTCGGGCAAGTTCATCCGATTCGTCTTCAGCCGCCCGGGGGAACCGACGAAGGTGGATGACGAAGTGACGTAGTTGGTTTTCGTTTTCTTCTGATCGCGGCCGCCGCACGTCTTTTTTGACAGGATGAACATAATCGACAGGATGAGCGCCAAGATCCTGTTGATCATGTACCTCCTGTCAAAACTAGGCTTTGTCCCAAAAGTCAAGTTTCGGGAACATTTGTGTAGCCGGAGTCGCCAGACTTCGGGAAATCCACCGAACTCTGGCGAGTCCGGCTACGGTTTTGGGACAAAGCTTGGTTCTTCTATCCGCTCCGTACCGCTGTCGATTGCGTTCCTACCCGGCGAGTGATTCTAACTCTTCCCAACGGGCGTACATCTGATCGAGATTGGATTGCAGCTCGTTCACTTTCGCCTGAGCCGACGCGATCGCTTCGCCCGACTGTTGGTAGAAATCAGGCTGAGCCATCGTTTCGTGGAACTCGGCGATCTCGCCCTCAAGCGATTCAATCTTTCCGGGCAACTTCTCCAGTTCCTGCTTCTCTTTGTACTTCAATTTCCGACCGGTTGCCGAGGTGCCGTTTTTCGACTCGGGTTTCTTCTTCGACTTCTTCTCAACCGTTTCGCTCGCGGCCAACTTCGTCGCTTTCTGCCGCTGCCAATCGTCGAAGCCGCCGACGTACTCGTGCAGTCCATCCTCCTCAAACACCACCGTGCCGGTCACCACGTTGTTCAGAAAGGCTCGATCGTGACTGACCAATAGAACCGTGCCGCCAAACTCGATCAATTTCTCTTCTAACAACTCCAACGTTTCGGCGTCCAAATCGTTGGTTGGTTCGTCGAGTACGATCAAATTGGTAGGCTTGGCAAATAGTTTCGCCAACAAGATACGGTTGCGCTCGCCGCCGGAAAGGAACTTGATTTGCGTGCGTGCTCTATCGGGAGCGAACAAGAAATCCTGCAGATAGCCCAACACGTGCTTCTTGGTGCCATTGATCAGGATCGAGTCACTACCTTCGCCCACTGCCTCTTGAACCGTTTCGTTTTCGTCCAGTTGATCACGCAGCTGGTCAAAATACGCGATGTCCAAATTCGTACCGCGTTTCACGTTCCCGGATGTCGGCTCCAACTTCCCCAGCAAGACTTTGAGCAATGTCGATTTCCCGGCTCCGTTGCGACCGATGATGCCGACCTTGTCGCCACGCATGATCGTCAGCGAAAAGTCATCAAAGATTTTGTGGTCGGGGTACTCGAACGCCGCGTCCTCAAGGCGAATCACCAAGTTGCCGCTCTTTTGAGCCTCTTGGATCTGCAGCCGCGAAGTGCCCATCTGCTTACGCCGGTCGCTGTACTCATCCCGCATTTTTTTCAACGCTCGGACGCGGCCTTCATTGCGTGTCCGTCGGGCCTTGATGCCCTTGCGGATCCAAACTTCTTCTTCGGCCAAACGTTTATCGAAAAGGGCGTTTTGTTTCTCTTCGGACGCAAGCGCCTGTTCTTTTCTTTTTAGGAAGGTTTGATAATCGCAGGACCAATCAAAGATTCGCCCACGGTCGATCTCAAGAATTCGATTGGCCAACTTCTGTAAGAACATTCGGTCGTGCGTCACGAACAACAAAGAAGTACGCGACTTGAGTAAAAATTGCTCCAGCCAGTCGATCGCTTCAATGTCCAAGTGGTTGGTGGGTTCGTCCAGCAGCAGCAGATCGGGCTTGGACGCCAACGCTTTGGCCAGAAGGACTCGACGTTTCATTCCCGACGACATTTTCTCGAACCGAGCCTCACCATCAAGCTGCATCCGAGACAAGATCTGCTCCGCCGCGTTCTGCCGCTCCCACCATTCTTGCTCGATCCCATCGACCTCTTCAGGCAAGCCGGACATCACCACGGACATGACATCCGACTCAAGATCGTGCGGAACGTCCTGAGACAAAATTTGGATATTGGTCCCGGGCGAAACCTTGATCTCGCCCGCGTCAGGGGATTGCACGCCGATCAACATTTTCATCAGCGTCGTTTTACCGACCCCGTTGCGCCCCAGCAGACCGATTCGCTGGCCGGGTTCGATCTGACAGTTGACGGAGTCGAGTAAAAGCGGGCCTCGGAACCCGATCGAGACATTTTCGATCGTAACTAGCGACATTGTGAACGGCCGTGAATGCGGGTAAAACGTTTGGTTGAGTGCCAAGCACTCGCGAAACAATAACTTGCGAATTTGTACGACGTTTAGACGGTGAAACCCATGGGGTTCCGGTGCTCAAATCCGTCATTTACTTCTTGGCGAGTGCTAAACATAAAACAACGGCGCCGGATTGAGAAGAACAACGCACGGCAAACATCAACGAGGATAACGAAATGTTTAAAGGATTGGGTGGGCTCGGCAATATCGCGGCTCTGATGAAGGAGGCTCAGAATATTGGGCCCAAAATGCAAGAGGTCACCGAGAAACTGAAGGCGGAACGCGTCTCTGGGACTGCGGGTGGTGGCATGGTTACCGTCCACGCCAGCGGGCACGGTCAAGTGCTTGGCGTCGAGTTCGATTCCGTTCTGACCGAGAAGGCAGACATGGAGATGGTAAAAGATCTTCTTCCCGCCGCGATCAACGACGCACTGACCAAGTCGGCGGAAATGAAAGCAGAAATGATGCAGGGCGTTGCGGGCGATTTCCCCATCCCGGGCGACATCGGCGACATGATGAAGCAGTTCATGGGCGGCGGTGGGGATTAAAAGGGGAAAGTTTTCAGTTTTCAGTTTTCAGAGCATAGATATTATTGAGCACCTCACACCGAAAACCGAAAACCTCCCCCAAAAACCTTACCCTGTCAGCTGTTAACTTTCACCTCCCACCATGTCTGAACTTTCCGAATCCGTCGTCACGATGATCGAGCAGCTTTCGCGGCTGCCGGGGATTGGACGCAAGTCGGCCGAGCGATTGGCCTACCACCTGTTGCGGGTGCCCGACTCGGAAGCCTTCGCGTTGGCGGATTCGATCCGAAACGTGCGAGAGAATGTTCGCTACTGCGATATCTGTTTCAATCTTGCCGAAAGCGAGATGTGCAATATTTGTCGCGATCCGGCTCGTGATCAGACCACCATTTGCATCGTTCAGCAGCCGCGCGATCTGATGGCGTTGGAACAAGCCGGTACCTATCGCGGCCTCTACCATGTGTTGCTCGGCCGGATCGCCCCGCTCGAAAACATCGGCCCAGACCAATTGACGATTGATCATTTGGTGGGGCGTGTGGCAACGGGCAGTTTTTCCGAAATCGTGATGGCGACCAACCCCACCGTAGAGGGTGATGGGACCGCGCTGCATATTTCGAATCTACTGGCTGATTACGATGTGCGGATTACTAAACTCGCACGTGGAATCACGACTGGTAGTATTTTAGAGTACACCAACAAAGAAATACTGGCCGACGCGATCGAGGATCGGCGGCCAATGTAGCACTCGCCAAGACATAAATGGCGGACTTGAGCACGCGAAACCCCGTTATTCCCGCGCTCAATTGTCAAACAAGTCGGCAGGTGATTGTTTCGCGAGTGCTTAGCGGCTGGCCTCTTAGAATCTAGTCGATTCTAGCTGATCAGGCGGCTAATTATGGGGTACACTATGGTTCTCAGCAATTCTTGTACCACCCCACCACCATGAAAATTTCCTTCGGTCAAAGTCTCCAGCAAAAGCAAACTCAAGCGCTGGCGCCACGCATGATCCAGTCCATGGAGATCTTGCAAATGGCTCAGGCTGCGCTGGAGGAACGGATAGAGCAGGAACTGGTCGAGAACCCAACACTCGAGCAAAACGATCAAGACGACGCCTTCGCCGAGGGCGAGGAAGATGCGAACTCGCGGCGTGACAAAGAGAACGATGGTTCCAAAGAACGCGAGATCGAGCAGAAAGAGTTGGTGATCGACGAGGACGGACGTCATAACGCGGACGATTTCGAGCGACTTCTGACTCTAGCCAACGACATCCCGGACCACTTTGACGGAAGTACTCGACCTTCCTCAAACCGGATTCAGGAAAGCGGCGATCGGCAACACGATTTGATCGCCAATATTGTTGACCGAGGCACGACCCTCCAAGATCATCTGCTAGACCAGTTGCATGAGATGGACTTGCAGCCTGAACTGCTAAAGATGTGCGAGCGATTGGTTTCGGTACTTTCCGCGAAGGACGGCGGCTACCTCAAAGTGGCGTTGCCAGATTTGTTGCCGCCCGATTCAACCGAAGACGACTTGGAACTGGCCGAAGAAGCTTTGGCTCATATTCAACAGTCGTTGGAGCCCGTCGGCATCGGAGCCCGTGATCTTCGGGAGTGCTTGTTACTTCAATTGACGCCCGACATTCCGCACTTGGCGAATGTTCGCACTTTGATCATGAACCATCTGGAAGACCTTCGAGACAATCGAATCCCGCAGATTCAGAAGGCTACCGGATTGACCGTCGATGAAATTAACGAGGCGTGGGAACAACTGCGGCACCTTGACCCAAGGCCCGCCAGCGAATTCGTGGACGAGCACATTCCGACTGTGACACCCGACATGTGGTTGGAAACCGACGACGACGGCAACTACGTCGTGAAAATGGAAGAAGGGCCTGCACGCACCTTACACATCAGCAATTACCACAGACAACGACTTTCCTCGCCCGAAGCGTCAGCCGAAGAAAAAGAGTACATCAAACGAAAGCTAATGGCCGCGGAATGGCTGATCGAGTCAATTGAGCAGCGTCGCAGCACGCTGACCCGAACGGCGCAGGCGATTGTCGAGCATCAAAAAGAGTTTTTTGACCGGGGCCCAGAATTCATCAAACCACTAAAAATGGAGCAGATCGCAGAGAAGATCGGCGTTCATGTGACAACGGTCAGTCGGGCGGTGGGTGACAAATGGATGGAAACCCATCGAGGCATCCTTCCTTTACGGATGTTCTTCGTTGGAGGCACCACGACCGAAGATGGCGAAGACGTCGCGTGGAACAAGATTCGTATCGAGCTGCAAAAATTGATCGACAGCGAAGACAAAGGGAAACCATACAGCGATGTCGAAATCATGCGTCGCTTGAAAACGCTCGGTTTCAACGTGGCTCGCCGGACGGTCACCAAATACCGTGAGAAAATGGATATCCCTAGCTCGCGCCAACGTCGCGACTGGTCGAAAAAATAGCTTTTCGTTCCCGTGTGTTTGCGACGCGCACGAAAAAACCGCCCACTCAAACAGTGGGCGGCCATGAGATTATAACAATCTTTGGGTTGGATTAAGTACCGTCCCCAACAGCTTCCTTGGCGGCTGAGCCTTCAGCGCTTTTGGCTTCCGAAGCTTCTGTAGGCAGCTGCTCAACTTCTTCATCTTCTTCCGGAGCGGGTGGCTCGACAGCTTCAGTCGAACCCATCACAGAAGTCGACTCAACAACAGTGCCTTCAACGGCGCTGTCCGATGCAACTTCTTCAGATGAACCTTCTCCAGAAACAACATCCGAGATAACAACCGCACCGGCAGGAAGCCCCTGAGTGCTGTAAGGAGTCATCTCGCCACTGACGGTGCCGCCAACAGTTCCGCTAACTGTTCCACAGCCGCCACAGCAACCGCTGCAGCCAGAAGAAACGACAGGAGTGCCGTACTCCATTGGAGCTGGTGAAGCGTACTCAACCGGTGCTGACTCATAGGCAACTGGGGCTGATTCGTAGGCGATCGGTGCCGATTCGTACGCGACCGGCGCTGGGTATGACTCAACCGGGGCGCTGTAAACCTGAGGTGCTGCCATTGTGACTGGCTGTGAAAAAGTAGGTGCACTGGCAGCGCATGTTGCACACTGGGCGAATGCTTGGTTGGCAGTAACCGCAACCATAGCAACAACAAAAAACGCGATAAGCTTTCTCATGAACTTCTCCAAGGGGAATTTGAGGATGGGCACGCGACATCGAATCGTCGGTTGTGACCAGAACATCACACGGAATCGTCGACTCGAATCAGTCGGTCGCTGACAACTCCACGATAAAATTCATCAATCAGACCGATTAGACTACCCTTACGGATTGGGGTGTCAAGACGCGGTTGACTGGCTCACAAAAGCCCGACTACCTTCGCTCTACCTTGCTCCGTTTAAGCGGTAAGAAATCGGGCTCAAAAGGCGTCAATAGGTGTCAGCATGTCGCATGCAAACGCGCGAGCCTAATGATTCAACGCCCCTTTGCGGAGGCACCGGAAATGTCTGAGGTTTATTTCTGTCAAATGCCGATACAACGTCTGATGTCGCTTGTTCTTGCAAGTTGGCAGCCGAACCACGTTTTTCGCGACCGATCGTGAAATTTGGCACCGGTTAGCATGTTGCAATTTGCCCCACATTTGGGGTCAATACGATGCGGTTCTGGTGCATTTTCGCAAACGCGAAAACGTGACGAATTAGAGATTCTCAAGGCTGGAGAAGCGAAAAAGACGAAAAATCCTTGAATTGGCGGAATACGGGCGAACATTCCGCCAAGTTCGGCATCCGATTTGCAGTTCAGATTGATTGCACATTCCAACCCTGACATTGCTCGACCCGAGCAAACGATGGTTTGGAAGTTAAAAAACGGAGATGCAGCCATGTTTCCAACGAATCCACCCGAATTTGAATCGGTTCCCGACAACCCGGCACTCAGTCCTGAGACAAACGGGGACGCCGAAGGCTTAGAGGTAGGCAAGGAAAATTGCTCGCTTCCAGAAGCGGAATTCGCGACGCTCGACGCATTCGCAGCATGGATCGATGCCCAGCTTGCGACTCTAGAAGCGAACAACGAAGGCTTCGAAACGGTTTCTTCCGTCCGAGGCTTCTACGGCCGCTGAGTTAAACTGAGTTAACGCGACTCAGTTTCAGACTTTCGTTTGCTCGTACCGTTTTAACAGCGAAACTGTGCGAGCTTCGCCCAGCACGCGTTCTAAATTAACGTACGGCCTCAAGCCTAGCACCTTTGATTTACGTTCACCTGATGGCGGCGATTCGTGTTCGCACGCGGGACAAACCTGCCACGTTTCTTCCGGCGACGAAACCCCATGGTGGCAACGCGGGCAACGAGCAAACGTTGTCCAAGTGACTCCATCTGAGTAGCCTCGCGGCACGAGTTCCACGTTCAACTTTAAGCTATGCCGATGGCACAAGGTCAGCGCGTCGATGAACCGCAGCAAGTCGTCGACAAAATCTGGGTCGCCCGAGCTTTCATGCCGCCTCAGGGCCGTGCTGAAAACTTTTTCAAGTAGCAGCAATTGAGGAACGGTCAGGGTCGGCTTCTGCCAAAAGCTAAACCATGCCGGATCGGTTTTGGCAAAATTTGTTTCGATCAGAGACCCAAGGTTGAGCATCTGGATCGCAAACCCGATTTCTTTGACGAGCATGTCTTCGGTGGGGGAGGCAAGCCCGTCGTCCGATTCGTTTGTCGCTTGCCCATCCGATAACTCTTCGCCCCCCGACAATGAAGCCAGTGAACTGCCGTCGGCGGTCAGCCAGCCGTAGCAGCCTGCCCACAGCGGGTCATCAGAATCAAGCGAGTTTGTGTTGGCTTTGCAGCCGCCGCAACAGCTCTCGATTGCGTCACGTCCCCCGAACACGGCCAGCACTTCGGATTCAGTAAATCCCATTGCTAAATCAGGGTGATCGGAGGAAGCCGACCGGTGAATGCAGACACTATCGACGACCCGGTTTTCGGCCTCGCCCAATGAGAACTCGCGAACACCTCGCAGCTGTCGAAACGTCGAATCGGGCGACGTGGTGTCATCGCCCGCCCGAATGTCGCATGCATGGTCGATCGACCAACGTACGAATTGAGGAGTGTGTCCAAGAACGGCAACGCTTCGTTTCATCGTGCGGTAGCCTTTCTGGTTTTGGAAGTGTCAAAAATTGGGCGAGCATCAGCAAGGCGTTATAGGAGCTATCAAACGCCATGTGATGTCTAAATTTGGTCGGCCAGCGTCATCTCTTCAATTTTGCCGATACTTTTATGCGGCGTGCACAAATGCAGCGTGCAAAAATGCAGCGTGCAAAAATGCGGCGTGCAAAAATGCGGCGTGCACAAATGCGGCGTGCACAAACGGGAGGGCGAGGCTCCGTCCGAGCCGTGCGGAGCAACACTCTCAACTATCGAAGGCGGGGAAGACAGAGCGCTAAATCCGGGTGCGGACGGAGCGTTAAATCCGGGTACGGACGGAGCGTTAAATGCGGGTGCGGACGGAGCCTTACCCTCCCGAGTATCGGTTTCATTCAGCATAAGGTATCGCTGTCCGTTGAGTTAGTGCCGGAAATGGCGATTGCCGGCAAACACCATTGGGATCCCATGCTCGTCGCAGGCGTCAATCACTTCCTGATCTCGCACACTTCCCCCGGGTTGGATGATAGCGGCAACGCCAGCTTCGGCAGCCAACGGGATAGAATCAGCGAACGGGAAGAACGCGTCCGACGACAACACCGAGCCTTGGGATCGTTCACCGGCTTTTCGAATTGAAATCTTTACTGAGTCCACGCGGCTCATCTGCCCTGCCCCGACCCCAACCAAAGATCGATCTTTCGACAAACTGATTGCGTTCGACTTTACGAATCGGATCATGGACCAGCCGAATTTCAATTCCTCCATCAAGGCCTCGTCCGGTTGAGCTTTCGTAGGAATCGTCCAGCTGGAAGGATCGTCCGGTAAGCAGTCGGCCTGTTGTGCCAACATACCTCCAACCAGGAACCGATACTCATGACGAGCCTTCGCATCGCCCAGTGGTCCAACCTGAAGCAAGCGGACGTTTTTTTTCCATTTAGGCTGCGTCTTCAAAATCTCGATTGCCGACTCGCTGAATTGAGGAGCCACGATGGCTTCGACGAAAAAGTCGCCGTCAGCCAAGAACTGAGCGGTTTCTTGATCGACCTCGCGATTGAGTCCCACCACGCTGCCAAACGCACTGATGGGATCACCCGCGAAACCTTTTCGCACGGCGTCGACCAGAACTTCAGCCGCCGCCGCCCCGCACGGATTGTTGTGTTTGATGACACTGCACGCCGGCGACGACTGGCCTCGCACGATCGACAGAGCACTGTCTAAATCCAACAGATTGTTGTACGAAAGCTCTTTGCCGTTCAGCTGCTTCGCGTCAATTAAATTGGCTTGATCACAGTTCGGCAATCGATAAAGTGCGGCCGCTTGGTGACTGTTTTCACCATAACGCAGGCCACATTTCTTCTGCAGGCGAAGATTGATCGACGAAGGGAATTCGGTGCCAGCCTCTGCGGCTGATTGCGACTGGAAATAGCCAGAAATCGTCGCGTCGTATTCGGCCGTGTGAGCAAAAGCGGCGGCCATCAACTGTTTTCGCGTTTGCTCGCTGGTGCAACCGTTGGCCTCGATCTCGGACTGAACCTGAGCGTATTGGTCGGGACTGGAAACGATCGAGGTAAACGCGTTGTTCTTCGCTGCGGCTCGAACGAGGCTCGGACCGCCAATATCAATTTGCTCGATCGCTTCAGATTCTTGAATCCCCGGTTTCGCGATTGTCTCAGCGAACGGATACAAATTCACCACGACCAGTTCAAAAGTCTTGATGTCGTGGTCGGCCAGCGATTTGAGGTCTGAATCGAGATCGTGCCGACAGAGAATCCCCGCAAAAATCTTTGGATGCAACGTTTTGACTCGACCGTCCATCATCTCGGGAAACCCGGTGTAGTCGGCGACATCAATTACCTGCAGACCGGCTTCCTCAAGATGCCGGCGAGTCCCACCGGTGCTGTAAATTTCGACGCCCTTTGCAGCAAGAGCTTTCGCAAAGTCGGCGACGCCTGTTTTATCGCTGACGCTGATCAGGGCACGTTTAATCTGAGGTGAAGGCATGTTTTCGAATGCGGAGTGCGGAAGTGGGAATTCGGAATAGGGTTGCGGATTCGGTGTTCGGTGTTTGCGTACCGCCGCTGCTGATCGTTCAGCACTCGGCACTCAAAGCTGCATTTCTAGGCTCACCTGAAGACAGACCGGCCGGCGATCCTAGCGTGTTGCCTATGGGAACTGAACACTGAGCTCTGCGTTCTGAACACTGTTCTTAAAACGGAATGTCGTTCTCGTCGTAAGAAGCGTCGGCGAAGGCGTCGTTCGCGTTTTCAGGCACCGACTGATCCATGCCGTCGTTACCACCGCCCGAAAGGACTTTGAAGCTGATCGCTTCGGCAGACAGAAAGTACTTCACTTCGCTCTGAGGGTCACGCTGCCATTTACGGCCCGACAATTTGTAGCTGACTTCGACTTCGTCACCCACGTTCATGTCGTCGGCGATCGAACAGGCATCCCGAGTGAACTCAAGGGGAATGAAGTTGCTAAATCGACCATCTTGCTGTTCCAACACGACCAACCGCTTTTGGAAGCCTTTTTGGCCGTAGGTCTTGGTTTCTTCAACAAGGTGAACTTTGCCGCTTACTTTTGATTCGCTCATCGCATCTTTTCCGGGGATAAATCTGACTCAAATTTGAGTACATCGTTTCCCCAGATGATAACGAATTTCGCGCCGATGAAAATGAGCCAAACGAGCGTGGGCTGCGAAGCCCCTGTATCGACGGAATCGTTTAGCTAAGCGAAATGTTTAGAACAAACCGTAGATACGCGTGGCGTCGAGGCAAACGACGAAAATCATCAACGTCAGAATCATCGCCAGACCGACGTAGGTCAGCAAAGCTTGAGTTTTTTCGTTGACTGGCCGTCGGAAGATTCCCTCGTACGCCAGAAACAGCATGTGGCCACCATCCAGCACCGGAATTGGCAGGAAGTTCACGACCGCGAGGTTCGCACTTAGGAAAGTCAAGAACAGCAACAAACGAGAGGTGCCTTCAGACGCCTCCGACGTCGCCACGACAGCGATCGTGCCCGGACCTCCCAAGTTTTTCGGTGAGATTTTTCCGCTAATCAATTTCCCGAACGTTTTCAGCACGCGCGTTCCGTCTCGCCAAACCTGTTTCGAACCGTAATAGAACGCATCGCTCCACGATTCCGATTCGTAGTGTTCACTAAGTTCCTTCAGCGGGATTCCTCGAACGTGCCGGAAGTAATCGGGCGAAGCCGAAGTGGCGATCGTGATCGGCATTCGCTCCGATCCACGTCGAACTTCCAGTTTCAGTTTTGAACCCGGCGTCAAGCTTTGGTACAGCTGATTCACCTCGCCCCAACTGGTGTCGTCATCCACAAAGTTGACAAACGGATCACGAGCAAGAAACTTATATCGCTCGTCGTTCACTTGCTGCTCATTCAATAGGTATTCTGCCGAAACGAGTTCATCGCCGACCACCAAACCCGCTTTTCCGGCATCCGATTCCGCATCCACCGTTTCAACTTTTAATGATTGAGGAATCGCGACACCCAAAGCGTTGATAGCCAACGCAGTGTTCGGGCCAACTCGAGCCAACACGCTGGGCAGGGTCGGAGAAACAGAAATCGTCAGCGTTTCACCATCGCGATTGACCTCCAACTCAGATTTTCCACCCTCACGCGCGATGCGAATCATCCGCTCTTCAAGCGTCAGCAGATCACCTCGAGGTTCTCCGTCAATCGAAACGATTTCGTCGCCAACTTGCAGCCCCGCGGCCTCAGCCGGAGACCCCTTTTGAATATTCGAAATTGACAGCCACTCAATCGTGAAGCCAAAAACACGCATTGGGTTAGGAGCAACCTTGGTCGTGATTTGCTCGCCCGATGAATCATCGTCTGAATCCGATCCTTCGGCAGATCGTTCTAGGACGAATTCGACTTCACGATCCGCATTGGTCGCCAAAACACGAAACACGTCCAGATCGGTTTCGATTTTTTGGCCATCGATTTCAACAATGCGATCCCCCGCCTTTATTTCTGGCTTCGCATTGCCGGCCGGCGTGTTTTTGCCCGGCCCCGTCTCGCCAATCACGGGCTGAAGCCGCGATGTAAATCCCAGCAGGGCGATATCTTTGGCCTGGCGCATGAAACCTGCTTTGGGGGTCACCTCAAGCTTGGTTGATTCGGAAGCACCCGGACGACGAACTTGAATGGCGATCGGTTTCTCGCCACCATGCAGGCCAATTTCTTGAGCCAGATCGGTATACGAAAAGTAGCCGCTCACGTCTTTGTCACCGACTTTTTCGAACGTCGCGCCAGCAAGGTTCTGTTCCCATGCCGGTCCACCGCCAATCACGTTACCAACTTTGGGCGGAGGAAAATCAACGCCAGAGCGAAACGCAATCGCGGCGAATAGAACGGCGAAGATCAGGTTGAAAATGACTCCCGCCGAGATGATTGCCATCCTTTGAGGTACGGATTTGGCCAAATAGCTGCGAGGATCGATCTTGGTGCGATCGACCAAACCTTCGGGCGTCAACGCAGACGACACCGATGCCTCGCCATCCTTCATCGACTTGCGAACTTCCTCCTCAAGATTCCCGGGGTTGTCGTCCTGCCCCAGCATCTTCACGTATCCGCCAAATGGCAGGATGCCGATCCCGTACTCGGTTTCGCCCCATGTCCAGTGAACCAGCCGGCGCGGAATGATGACTCGGTCGCCGATCTTGATATCGAACGCATCAAAGCCAACGTAGAACTTATCGCACTTGACTCCGCAAGCCTTGGCCAGCAGAAAGTGTCCCAGCTCGTGCACAAAGATAACGGCACCCAGCCCCAGCACGACCTTGAAAATCGCGAACAAGTTACTCGGATCCAGCCAAAAACTCAGCATGTTGGCCAGCATCAAACCATGAGCCAAATTGAGTCCGTTTTCGATCACGCAAACATCCACCGCGACATCTCCTGACGAGCCCAAGCGTCGGCGGCGAACAAATCGTCCAGCGTCGGGTTGGGATCAAAATTATGTTGTTCGACGATCTGGCGACATGCCGTCGCGATGTCGTCGAAAGAAATCTCATTGTTCAAAAAAGCTTCTACGGCAGACTCGTTGGCCGCGTTCATCACGGCACCCGCCGTTCCGCCAAATCGAGCCACCTCAAATCCCAGTTCTAAAGCTGGGAACCGTTCGAAATCGGGCGGCAACAACTCCATCGTGACCGCCGAAGTCAAGTCTAGCTTGGGCGACGGCCCCGGAACCCGCTGCGGCCAAGTGAAAGCATATTGGATGGGCAGCTTCATGTCGGGAGGGCTCAACTGAGCGATCGATGACCCGTCGGTGAATTCCACGATCGAGTGAATGATCGATTGCGGATGAACCACGACCTCAATTTTCGACGCCGGAATGTCGAACAGCCAACGCGCCTCGATGATCTCCAAGGCCTTATTCATCATGGTGGCCGAATCAATCGAGTTCTTCTTCCCCATGTTCCACGTCGGATGATCGAGCGCCTGTTCCACGGTGACCGTTTTCATCTGCTCGGTCGTGAAGTCTCGAAACGGCCCGCCGCTGGCTGTCAGGATGATACGACTTACTTCGTTGGCATTGCCGGCCTGCATCGCCTGAAAGATCGCGCTGTGTTCGCTATCGACCGGCAGAATCTGAGCACCCGTTTCTGTCGCGCGGCGAGCCAATTGCTGACCGGCCACGACCATCGTTTCTTTGTTAGCCAACGCAAGGGTCTTGCCCGCATCGATGGCCGACCAAGCCGACGGCAAACCTGCGATGCCAACGATCGCCGCCAGCACGATGTCGATGTCGCTGCCGGAGGCCAACTTGCCCAGCGATTCGTCACCCGCATGAAAGTCCCAACTCTTTTGTGAGCAATCCGGGAACGTGCCTGCCTTATTTGGATCGGTGCCAACCACCCAATCTGGTTTGAACTCATCGGCCTGAGCCGCCAGCAAATCGATTTGCGAATGCCCCGAGAGCCCGACCACATTCAAGCCCTCCACCGCGCGTACCACATCAAGCGCGCTGCAGCCGATACTGCCGGTCGATCCTAGGATGGCAATGTTTTTTGGGCGGGTCATACGGTCCGTTCAAAGTGAATTTTAACGTGCTGCGTTCAAAGCGGTTCGCGATCGATCCCAACCACAACTAGGGCGACGAAAGGTTGCTCGGCGGAGATCCGCTTTCGAATGTTGCCAAAATGCAACAGGGGATTCGGATTCGGCGACGACCCTCGCCGCAAACGCAACGGCCGCGTGGGCTCAACGGAAGCCACGCAAGACCGTCGCTGATAGGCCGAATGTTTCGAGCGTAGCACGTATTACGAGTGCAGATTGTAGAAATCGCCGGTTTTTAGAGCAAGGTGAACCGCGGCGCACACTGGAATCGGCGGTTATTGCCGGGTACGATTCTGATCTTGGCCAAATCGGTGTGATTGAAGCGTGGCAATTCTCTCGCGAGAGCTCAATTCGGGCAAATTGTGTGAGGTTATGCCCTTTTGGCGCACGACATGCGTACTCTTTGGAGCCGCATACAATGGCCCCTTTGGCGAACCGCCTGTCAACGAAGTTGCATTTGCTCAACGTCGCTGCGTGGCTTTTGTCAAAGTAACCGGCGTTTGCCAGAAATCGGTCTGATCGTTTCGGTGAGGAGTCAGACCGGCCCAGAAACTCGCTAACGCAGCTTTCCGTATAAAGAACGAGGATTCGACAATGGACGAACAACAAAAACGCAATGCTGACAATAAAGGTGGCTCCGCCGTCTGGTTCGCGGTCATCATCGCTTCCTCGCTGGGCATTGTCGGTCTGCTGCTGCTGAATCAGCCATCGAGAACGCTGACGTTTCCTGAGTTCCAAAGTTTGCTTGAGGCAACTCGATTTTCGGATACAGATCGAGGCAAACTAATCATCGATGACGAATTCGCCGGCAGCCTAATCGTGCCGTCGCGCAAACCAGACGGTAAATCGGTCGAGTACAGCCGGCCTACCGACGTAAAAGTCGCCGACCGTACGATCACCGGGAGAATCATGGTTCGAGAACTTGGTTCCTCCAGCGGATCTGAGACGACAAAATCGGTTCAGTTTGTCGTCAAGAAACCGAACAGCGACCCAATCAACACCAGCCTTCAGGAACAGCTGACCAAAAGCAACATTAGCTGGGAATTCCAGCCAGGCCCGACGACGCTTGAAAAATACGCCATGCCGCTTCTATTTTCGGCGCTGATTTTTGGCCTGTTCATCTACATGATGCGAAAGCTAAGCGGTTCCGGTGGCCCGATGCAGTTCGGTAGAAGCCGAGGAAAACTGCATGCCGAAGAGGATCTGGGAATCAGTTTTGATGATGTCGCTGGCATCGAAGAAGCGGTCGAGGAAGTCAAGGAAGTCGTTGACTTCCTGCAGCATCCGGAAAAATACCAAAAGCTTGGAGGCCGAATTCCTCGTGGAGTCCTGCTGGTTGGACCGCCCGGAACAGGAAAGACGTTGTTGGCGAAAGCGATTGCCGGAGAAGCAGGCGTTCCCTTTTTCAGCCTATCAGGAAGTGACTTTGTCGAAATGTTTGTCGGCGTCGGAGCGGCTCGTGTGCGAGACATGTTCCAAGTCGCCGAAGCCAAAGCTCCGTGCATTATCTTCATCGATGAACTTGATGCGTTGGGCAAAACACGTGGCGGCAACGCGGTCGGCGGTCATGACGAACGAGAACAAACGCTCAACGCGTTGCTTGTGGAAATGGATGGCTTCAGCTCCAACAGTGGCGTGATCGTGATGGCAGCGACCAACCGCCCAGAAACGCTCGACCAAGCTCTAATGCGTCCCGGCCGATTCGATCGCCACGTGCTGGTCGACCGCCCCGATGTCAAAGGACGCGAGGACATTCTGAAAGTCCACGTGAAAAACGTAAAACTGGACCCGAACGTTGACTTGAAGCACGTCGCTTCAATCAGTCCCGGATTTGGCGGAGCAGAATTGGCGAACCTAGTCAACGAAGCGGCTCTGCTGGCGGCTCGCGGAGGCCAGTCAACCGTCGTGATGGAAAACTTCAACGAAGGCGTCGAACGAGTGACCGCCGGGCTTGAGAAAAAACAACGCGTCATGAACGAGGACGAAAAGCATCGAGTTGCTTACCACGAAGCCGGCCACGCGCTGGTTGCGTATAGTCTGCCGAACACGGATCCCGTCCACAAAGTTTCAATCATTCCACGAGGCCTTGCAGCGCTCGGGTACACGATGCAGCGTCCGACCGACGATCGTTACCTGATGACGCAAGGCGAATTGGAGAGTCAGTTGAAGATCCTGCTGGCGGGAACGTTGGCTGAGGAGTTGATCTACGAAGATATTTCCACGGGAGCCAGCAACGACCTAGAACGAGCCACCGATATCGCTCGGGCAATGGTCATGCAGTACGGCATGAGCAGCCTTGGCCGAATCAATTTTCGCGAGGACCGCAGCAGTGCGTTTCTGTCTGGCTCAGGCGGCTCGCTGGGAGCACGACAGTACAGCGAAAAAACGGCACACGAGATCGACGCCGAAGTTTCTCGCATCATCGACGATGCACTGGAAGCCGTCCGGAAGATGCTGCAAGAGCGCAAGCCGGCTCTGGTTGCGTTAACGGACCGCTTGATCGAAGTGGAATCGGTGGATTCTGTGGAACTCAAACGCATCATGGACGAAAACTCAACTGGCCCAATGCTGGTACCGGGGACAGAAACAAAGGCCTCCAAACCCGATCGATCTGTGATTCCTGAACCTGACTCGGACGACCAAGACCGCGCGGCAAGCAATTAGTTGGACAGCGCCACTTTCGATGAATGAAACCGATGTTGGGACGGGAAGGCTCCGTCCGCCCCATGTGGATGGTTGAGCTTTTTTGCTCCGCGCCGCTCGGACGGAGCCTCGCCCTCCCGACGACACACTGCAATGAACAACAACGGGGATATCGAGAAACTAACGCTGTCCGTTTGAAGCATGTGTATCCGGGATCGATACAGAATCGCGACAACCAAGCGCACAAAAAAACCGAACGCCACAATGATGTAGCGTCCGGTGTGTGTCACTGGCGCCGGGACAGTTGCCCGTCCCGACGCACAGCAGAAGCTCAGCCGTGAGCTATCGCTGATTCGGTTGACCCAGAAACCAAAAATCAGCAAACGTAGTATGCTCTACCCCCAGGAGGGAGGGTTGTGTCGAAGTCCCGCGAATCCGACACACACGACCAAGCTTGAATGGCTTGTTATAGCTAGACGTATAGAGACTTCCTTGGAACGCGGCAACCACAGTTCATTAGCCAAACTCTATGACGCTAGCAAACTCTAGTTTGAGACTTTCCACGTTCTCGTCGAAACAGCCCCGGCAACTCAGCCACACGTTCGAAAGCTGCTGCTTCGCCCAAGGAAAAATCGCAAAGTGGCACCCTTTGCCGATCTAGCTTTCGCCCCGCTGTTCTTGTTTTAGATAATCGTTTAACGAAAAGCCGCGGGCGACCGTGTTTAGCTAGGCGAAACGCCGCCCGTTTCTGGATCGTTGTTAAACAATTCGAGCATACGCTGTTGGTAATCTGTCATTTCCATGAGCATCGAAAATCGAAAGCATATGCCGATAAAGTTTGCCTTGGTTTTTGGTTGCTAGACCGACGCCAGACTTTTTAACAGCCAACGCCAAAATCGTACTTTGGTTTGCATTTTGGCAAACGACTAACCAAGCAGGAGTTGGTGGTGCAAAAAGCTCAAACCTACAAACAATGCTAACAATCGCTTAGCGATAGTCATCCATTCGATAAATGTCTGACTTGTTTGATGCCTCGTCCATCAAATCGCCCGGTTTCAAACTGGCGTGGTCGTACAGCCACGCTTGACAGACATCGCGGTCGGTAACGGTCCAGTTTTCATCGCCCAGAATTGCAAACGGTCGCTCTCCGCAACCGGTCACCAATACCGAGTCCCCTGTTTTTGCGTTCGACAGGACCCATTCAATGGACTTGAAGCGATCTGGGATTAACTCCGCATCGCCCGGATTGCGAAACCCATCCAAGACCTGATGAACGGGTTCGTAATCCACCATCGAATCGACCGTCGCACGAGTAATCACAGATTGATCAGCCGCACGATCGATCACTTCTCCCAGTCGTCGCCGAAGCTCGGGCGTTTGATTGTCGTCAATCGTACAAATGCACCAGACTTGCCCAGAGGTCACTTGGCGAACGGTTCGCAATGCGTTGGAGATCTGCCCCACGGTTCTGGCAGCATCAACCCAAACGCTAAACGGTTGACCGCATTCAACCCGTTCCAGTCGCCCTGGAAGCTGGCCGGCTTTTTCCAATCCGGCAGCAATGGTGGTCAAATCAATCCCCAGCGAGAGTCCCGTTGCTGCTGCCGCCAAGCAATTGCGAATGTGCTGATCACCGATAATCGAAGTCCTGACCGGGACTGACTCGTTGCCTGCAATTAGCAGAAACGTTTGCTCCGATCGTGCCCGTTCAAGTAGCTTCGCGGAGATTTCGGCTTCCTGTTTGATCGCAGTCGTCAGAAAAGGCACTTCGATGTTGTCCAAGCAACTGTTGGTCACCGGATCGTCCGAGTTTAATATCGCTAAACCGCTCGGCTTGAGGCTATCGAGCATACGCAGGTTAGCGCGGCGATAGTTTCGAAAAGAGCCCGTATCCCCGACACCTTCTCGACGAATGTTGGTCAGCACACTCACGTCAAAGTTGACGCCGGCGATGCTATGTTGAGCCAATGATTCACTGGGGACTTCCACGACGGCATGCGAGCATCCGTTGATCGCCATTTGAGCCAACTGGTTGGCCAGCGTTGGAGCATTGAAGTCGGACGACGGCACTGCCTGCCGCTTGGCTCCAAGATTGACTTCGATCGAAGACGTCAGCCCAGTTTGTTTTCCGGCTTCCGTCAAAATGCAACGGATCAAATGAGCCGTCACGGTTTTGCCGTCGGTTCCCGAAACGCCAATCGTGACCAGGTGGTCGCAAGGCTGTCCGCCCAACGCATGGCAGATGCTTCCGTAAGCCAACCGCGTGTCGGGCACAATGACCTGAGGGAAATCAACGGCCAGCAAACGCTCAGTCACGATCGCTCTGGCACCACGTTGGATTGCCTCGTGAGCAAAATCATGGCCATCGCATTCAGGTCCGACAATGGCGACATACAGATCGTCTGGCTGACAATCGGTCCAATGACCACAGCATGAAGCTGCGACCACATCATCGACCCCAATAAAGGTCGCATTATTTAGTAACTCGGCCAGTCGAATTCCATGACTGGACGAAAGTAGCGGGGTATCCACAAGGCCTCCTTGCCCGGCGATCGCCAACACGTTCATTTTTAATCGCATCCGACTTCCTGTCGAACGAGGATGATTCTGGCCAAACGCGAATCTTGGTCAAGACGAATCCCTAGCGACGATCCGATCTACATGCAAAGATACGCTATCAACATTTTGAAACTGAGGTTGATCGATTTCGAGTTTGCGTTTTCCTATTGGTTGCCGGTCGAATGCCTGAAGAAGATTTTGATTTATTGTCGCTCGCCCAATTCCTACATTTACAGCCGGATCAGGTGCGACGGATGACTGATCGAGGCCGTCTGCCGGGCCGCCGTATCGGTGGTGAGTGGCGGTTTTCTCGCGCAGAAATTCATCAGTGGTTTGAAGAAAAAATTGGAGCTTCGGGCGAACGAGAACTGGACGAAGTAGATCGAGTGCTTGATCTTCAAGATAAAAAAGAAACACCCGAGCCATTCGAAATTTCTGATTTGCTCAAACCCGACTGCATTTTTGTGCCGTTCATGGCCAAGACCAAACGGTCGGTGATCGACAAGATCTGTCAGCAAACGGCGATGACCGGTCGACTATGGGAGGCTGAAAAGATGGCCGATGCGTTGCGCAGCCGTGAAGCGTTGCACCCCACCGCGTTGGACAACGGAGTGGCACTGCTGCACCCTCGCCGACCGATTCCGAGCATTATGGGCGAGCCATTTCTGGCGTTGGGCATTACTTATGCGGGAATTCCGTTCGGCGGTCCACGCGGTGCGTTAACCGATATATTTTTCCTGATTGGGTCAATGAGCGAAGCAATGCACCTGCGACTTTTGGCCCGTCTCAGCCGCCTAATCCAACAAGACGACTTTCTGACAGCGCTCCGAGAAGCAGAAAGTCCAGAATCGGCATGGAAATCAATTGCGGAATTCGATCATAATATGTCCTAGCGGCTTAGCATGACTGAATTGGCAAACTCTGAATGCAACTGGATGTTCGCTTTGATCTCGATTTGAGTTTGCACCACACCGATTCGGTTCCATGCCGTCGCTAAAAAATCTGATTTCCAAACAGAAATTTTGCATAGGCACGGAGCGCGCTATGAACGAGACACGAGTTCTGATTAGTGGTGATTACTGGCACGATGAGTTTCGAGCGATCTTGGCCAGCTTCCCGACGCCCGTCACGTTGATGCAAGTGGCTCGGCTAGAATCCATCTCCGATCAGAATTTTGATCTAATTGTCTTGGCTCAAGCTCGGCCCGATCAAATCCCTGCTGAAACGGTAGAGAAGCTCCAAGCGACTCATCCGACGACTCCCATCGTAGCGCTGCTGGGAAGTTGGTGCGAAGGCGGCATGAGATCCGATGTCCCGTGGCCCGGTGTTCGAAGAATCTATTGGCACCAGTGGTCAGGACGATTCGATCAGTTCTCAAAAAATCTCTTAGACGCGGGGATCACCATTTGGCATCAACCGGGTACCGCGACGGACTCCGATGACACGTTGGCCAATGCGATCAACGCCAACGAACCAATCACCGACACCCTGATCGCGATTAGCGCGGCCGACCAAAATCAGTTTGAGTACCTTCGCGATACCTTGGAACCGCATGGATGGAAATCTTGCTGGATCGAGCGAGCGACCTTTGACACGGACACGGCCAACCATGTTTCAGCCATCTGCATCGACGCGAATTCATTCACGGCCGAACTCCACAGTCGCATCGACTGGCTAGATTCGATATTGACGCGCAAGCCCACGACATTGCTGCTGAACTTTCCGCGCACGCAAGACGTGGAGGCCGCTTCAAGACGAGGCATTCATGAAATTGTCTCCAAACCTTTCCAACCAAATGACCTGAAATACGCCATTGAAGTTTCGATCAACCGCCATCACGTTGCATCGCATGATAAACAAGCCGCCCATTCACAACATCGGATGAACGCCGATGCGGCTTCTGGCTCTTAAACTGCCGACCTCATCTCGGCCTCGCTCGATCAAGGCTGCGAAAGGAATTTCGGGGTGTCTGAAACCGTCGACGAATTGTCAAAATGCCATTTTGGCGACGCCAGCCCTTTTGAGACGAAGCCCCGAATAGAGTAAACTCACTTGCCGCGGCACTCGAACCTCTGGTTAACAACCTGCGCAAACGATTGTCGACTCAATTTTGGCTTGCGCGGGGCGGACGACGGGGAAGAGAGCGGGACTCAATTCTCTTGTAACTTGCAACTTGATTTCTCTTTTTGATGGGAACCACGGCGGATGCCGCTAAGAAATCTGCTTATCATCGTCATCGCCGCGGTCCTGTCGGTCGCCTGCTATTCTGTCGCAGCCCGCAACCGCTATGCCAATATTTTTGCTGAGGCACTGAGCGTGGTCGAAGATCGAGCGTTGCAGTCAAGGTCGCCCGACGACTTGTTTGATGCGGCGATGGATGGGCTGGTTTCGAAACTGGATCGGCACTCACGGTATTTGCACGACGACGATCTAGACAACTTCCAAACCAGCATCGACCAGCAATTTGGCGGCATCGGAGTATTTGTGGGGCGTGACGAATCGCCCGCAAAGCTATTTGTTCGTGCCGCGTTCCCCGGATCTCCGGCCGATCTAGCCGGGCTCGAACCCGGTGACATTATCACAGCAATCGACGGCACTAGCCTAGGTGAGGAAAAGCCTGACGATGCGATCAAGCGAATGAAAGGTGACGTCGGCGAGCCGGTGAAGCTGACCGTTTCGCGAAACGGCGAATCGATGAACTTTGAAATGGTACGCGAAGTGATCGACGTGCCAAGCGTCCGAGGCGATCGTTGGCTTGCCACTGGCGAGTGGAAATTCGCTGTCGAAAACGAACCAAAGATCGGCTACGTGCGAATCGTGTCGTTCGGAAAAGAAACCACGAAAGAATTTCGATCCACGTTGGAGCAACTTGAGGGCAACATCGAAAGCCTGATCATTGATCTTCGGGGCAACTCAGGTGGCCTTCTTGATTGTGCCATTGAGCTTTGCGACATGTTGCTGCCCAGCGAATTGGACATCGTTAGCATTCGAACACGGCAGCGCGAAATCACGCAAAGAACTTACTCCTCCCAGACGGCACCAATCCTCAGCACGCGTATCCCAATCGTCGTGTTGATCGATCGATACTCGGCAAGCGCCAGTGAAATCATGGCGGGATGCCTGCAGGATCACGGCCGAGCGACCTTGATTGGCGAGCAAACGTGGGGCAAAGGGACCGTTCAGGACGTGCTGCCGATCGAGCGAGGCGAAAGCGCGCTCAAGCTGACAACATCCAGCTATTGGCGGCCGAGCGGAAAAAATATCGATCGAGATTTTGCGAAAGAAGACGGCGCAACCGAGTGGGGTGTTCAGCCCGATGCTGGTTACGAAGTGGAACTTTCAGAGCTCGAGGCACAGCGAAACGAGTATTACCGCAGTGAATACGAACTGCGGGTGCTCACGGGCGGCATGAAGTTTCCGGACGTACTCCTGAAGTCGGCAAACAAAACCGACGAGAATCGAAAAACGGACTCGGTGAACGTTGATTCCGATGTCCAGCAAGTCCCTCCAAACGAATCAATCGAAAGCCCGGATGACTCATCGGGCAAAGCTCCTTCTCTTGCACCCATCGACCCGAACAATTATCAAGACAAACCCTTTCAGCGAGCGTTGGATTTTTTGAAGTCAACGAAACCTGCAACGATTCCACAAGCGGCTTAGACCGTCACACACTTGGCCGGTTTTTGAAACCAGATTGTTTTACCAGTACCCAAACGACAGGATTATCGATGGAGTCTTCCGCACGAACGTTTTTTGAAACGCTACTGGCAACGCCCGGCGTCTCTGGGTACGAACAAAAAGTTCAGGACGTGGTCCGCGCCTATGCCGCCGATTTTACGGACTCAATCACGACGGATCTGCATGGGAACGTAATTCTCTGCAAGAACCCTGACGCCGATGTCCGGATCATGCTGGCCGGCCATTGCGACCAAATCGGCCTGCTGGTTTCTCACATCGACGAATCTGGTTTTCTGTATACGCAAACCGTTGGTGGGTGGGATCCACAGCAACTGATTGGTCAACGCATGGTCGTCTGGACCGCCAATGGTCCGGTCGATGGAGTCATCGCTCGCAAAGCCATTCATCTGCTGGACGAAAGCGAGCGAAAGAAGGTCGTCAAGCTTAAGGACCTCTGGATCGACATCGGCGCGGAATCGAAGGAAGACGCCGAATCGTTGGTTGAGATTGGAGACAGCGTTACCTTCCCGCTGGGCATGAAAGAGTTGAGGAACGGCTTGGCAACCTCGCCAGCGATGGACAACCGAACCGGTGTCTGGGTCGTTGTCGAGGCACTACGACGAGCCACTCAATTGAATTCGAACGTGGGCTTCTACGCGGTCAGCACGGTGCAGGAAGAAATTGGATTGCGTGGCGCAAGAACCGCGGCATACACCGTGGATCCCCACATCGGAATCGCTGTCGATGTGACTCATGCAACCGACTGCCCAACCATCGACAAGCGGCAGCAGGGAGAAATTGATCTGGGCGGCGGCCCAGTGATTGTTCGCGGCCCAAACATCAACCCGGAAGTCGCCAGTCGTCTAAAGTCGCTCGCGGGTGAAAACGACCTACCCGTCCAATTCAACGCGCTCGGTCGTGCCGCACCGAACGACTCGAACGCGTTGCAGATCACTCGCGGTGGCGTGGCGACAGGAATTTTGGCGATCCCGAACCGCTACATGCACAGCGCGGTGGAAACGATCTCGCTAAAGGACATCGACAACGCGGCCAGCCTGCTGGCTCACTTTGCGCAGTCCGTCGCAAACGCCGAGGATTTCATCCCAAAGTCAACGGCTTAGCATTCGAGAAACGATATTGTTTTAGCGAACAACGAAGATCGACCAGAGTATCTAAGGTGAGGCGTTGTCGGGAGGGCCGAGGCTCCGCCCGAGCCGTTCCCAGAAACGTGCATGTCCGGGAGGGTCGAGGCTCCGTCCGAGCCGTGCGGAGCAACGTGCATCTCCGGGAGGGCCGAGGCTCCGTCCGAGCCGTGCCCAGAAAAAAGCTCAGCCATCGAAGTGGGGCGGACGGAGCCTTCCACTCCCTGCACTTTATTTTCTTGCGACTGACGGACGCGGCAACCTTAAATCGAGGCGCCGACCGAGCCGTGCGGGGTAACGTGCATCTCCGGGAGGGTCGAGGCTCCGTCCGAGCCGTACCCAGAAAAAAGCTCAGCCAACGAAGTGGGACGGACGGAGCCTTCCCCTCCCTCCACTTTGCTTTCTTGCGACTAACGACGCGGTAACCTTAAACCGAGGTGCAGACCGACCCTGCGGAGCAACGTGTATGTCCGGGAGGGTCGAGGCTCCGTCCGAGCCGTACCCAGAAAAAAGCTCAACCATCGAAGTGGGGCGGACGGAGCATTCCCCCCTGCACTTTGTTTTCTTGCGACTGACGGACGCGGCAACCTTAAACCGAGACGCCGACCGAGCCGTACCCAGAAACGTGCATCTCCGGGAGGGTCGAGGCTCCGTCCGAGCCGTACCCAGAAAAAAGCTCAACCATCGAAGTGGGGCGGACGGAGCCTTCCCCTCCCGACTGGCCAGTTGGCGTTTCACTTCGACGACACCCCAAACGACTAAAAGTTAACCAAGTCCGTTGGCCCGACGGTGCTCATCTCTTTGACAGGCGGGGCGAATTTGGTCAGCTCGATGCCAAGGACGGCGTCCTTGTATTCCTCGATCGTTGGTGTCCGGCCAAGGATCGCGGCCAAAACCACGACCGGCGTCGAAGCCAATAACGACTCGCCTTTCTTGCGGTCCGAGTCTGCCACAACACGTCCTTTGAACAAACGCGTCGACGTTGCCAAGACGGTATCGCCTTTAGCGGCTTTCTCTTGGTTGCCCATGCAAAGATTGCAGCCGGGCCGTTCGAGGTACATCATGTTTTCGTATTCAGTGCGAGCCTGTGCTTTTGGCAGCAAGTCGTTGAACTCGAAACCAGAATACTTCTGAAGAATCTCCCAATCACCTTCTTGCTTAAGCTCTTCAATGATGTTGTAGGTTGGAGCCGCGACTACCAGTGGCGCGTTGAACTTGACCGTTCCCTGCTGGTCTTCCAAGTTGCGAAGCATCTTGGCAAGAATCTTCATGTCTCCTTTGTGCACCATGCACGACCCGACAAAGCCAAGGTCAATCTTCTTCTTACCTTCGTAGTAAGAAAGCTCCCGAATCGTATCGTGGGTGTATCGCTTCGAAACGTCCTCGTTGTGAACGTCTGGGTCAGCGATCATCGGTTCATCAATGATGTTCAAGTCAACTTCGAACTCGGCGTAGTACTTCGCGTTGTCGTCCGGCTTGAGCGCCGGCTTCTTGCCGCTGCGAATTTCTTCGATCCGCCGATTCGCGATGTCGACCAGACCTTGCAGGACCTTGATCTTGTTGTCCATACCCTTATCGATCATGACCTGGATTCGGCCTTTGGCAATTTCCAGTGACTCGATCAATGTATCGTCCTGCGAGATGCAGATCGACGCCTTGGCTTTCATCTCAGCTGTCCAGTCGGTGAAAGTAAATGCCTGATCAGACGGCAACGTTCCAATATGGACCTCGATGATTCGGCCTTGAAAAACGTTGTCGCCTCCAAACTTGTCCAACATCTGAGCTTGAGTGGCATGCACGACGTCACGGAAATCCATGTGATCAAGCATTTCACCCTTGAACGTCACTTTGACGGACTCGGGGATCGGCATCGAAGCCTCGCCCGTCGCCAAAGCCAACGCAACGGTTCCCGAATCCGCTCCGAACGCGACGCCCTTGGACATGCGCGTGTGCGAGTCACCGCCGACAATGATTGCCCAGTCATCGACCGTCAGATCGTTGAGCATTTTGTGAATCACGTCGGTCAAAGGAGGATAGACGCCTTTGGGATCCCGAGCGGTGATCAAGCCGAAGTCGTTCATGAACTTCATCAGTCGCGGGATGTTCTCCTGCGATTTCTTGTCCCAAACCGAAGCGGTGTGACACCCGGATTGGTAAGCACCATCAACGATCGGCGAGATAACGGTAGCGGCCATCATCTCCAATTCCTGCGACGTCATCAGGCCGGTCGTGTCTTGCGAGCCAACGATATTCACTTCCACGCGAACGTCCGAACCAGCGTGCAACACTTTGCCCGGCGTCGTGCCAACGGCGTTCTTATTGAAGATCTTTTCGACCGCGGTCAGACCTTGGCCTTCATGCGAGATCTCTTTCGAAGGAGCAAACACAGGAGGAACTTCGATTCCCAAAGTCTTGGCCGCGAATGTCTGTAGCTTCTTTCCGAAGACAATCGCATAAGACCCACCGGCTCTCATGAACTCCATCTTTTGAGGCGTCATCGCCTTCGAAATATCGATCAGTTCCTTGTCGCCGTTGTACAGCTTTTTCTTCTTGGTGTTGATCGTCAGGACCGTGCCCGTATCCACCGAATAAACCTGTTCCAAGACAGGTTCGCCGTCTTCATCGGTGACCACATTTCCGTCGCCGTCTGTTTTCTTGACCCAGTTTTTCAGGTCGATTCCAATACCACCGGTAACATCTACCGTGGTCAGGAAAATCGGAGAGATCCCATTCGTACCCGCAAGCACCGGAGCGATATTGATAAAGGGCACGTAGGGGCTGGCTTGCTTGCCGATCCAGAGTGCCACGTTGTTGACGCCCGACATGCGAGAAGATCCGACGCCCATGGTGCCTTTTTCAGCAAGCATCATGACCCGTTTGTCCGGATGTTGTTCTTTGAGTGCCACAAGCTCGCGCTGAGCCTTTTCGTCGATTAGGCATTTACCATGAAGTTCACGATCGGATCGCGAATGAGCTTCACTGCCGGGTGACAACAAGTCGGTGGAGATATCGCCAACGCCTGCCACGTAAGTGACCACTTTGATCTCTTCTGGCACTTCGGGAAGCTTGGTGAAAAATTCGGCTTTTGCGTAACTCTCAAGAACATCTTTCGCAATCGCGCTGCCACCTTTAAACGCTGTCTCAAGCCGCCCCATATCGGCCTCGTAAAGGAAGACCTGCGTCTTCAATGTCTCGGCCGCTTCCTTGGCGATGGCCGCGTCGTCACCGAGCGCCAAATCTAGCAGCACGTCGATCGACGGTCCGCCTTTCATGTGAGAAAGTTGCTCAAAGGCAAACTCCGGCGTAATCTCCGGAACCTGCGACTCGCCCAAAATGATTTCTTTTAAGAACTTAGCTTTCCCAGCGGCCGCACTGGTAGTTCCCGGCAAGACGTTGTAGATGAAGAACTTTAACGAGTCCTCGCGGTGACGGTGATCCGCGTCCTTGATTTGCTCAACGAGCACGCCCAGCAACTCAGCCCCGTCGATCGGCTTTGGGTTGAGCCCTTCTTTTTTTCGTTCTTCGATTTCTTTCAGGTAGTCTTCGTAGGCGTTCATATAAAATTTCTTGAGTGACGAAAAGTTCCGTGCGGTTTTTTTGGCCGAATTCGGCATCAGACATGGAATCGGTTGTGCGGCCGATTGGCGTCTACTGATAAAGCGGTTGCCGTCCCAAAGTATAGTTTTTTTCGCCGGAAACTCAACAATCACGGACTCAAATTGCGTCGAACACGGCTCCTCTGATGGGGGTTTCATGTCGCAGAGGGCAGTGCGTTCGCGTTTGACGCTGGAGATGACCGAACAGATGCGCTGAAAGCGAGTGCTTTCCGGGCGGCTCGATTTTTTCGAGGCGAGCATCTCGCCTGAGGCATTCCCGGCTTTTGTTTGGACCGTTGAGCTTGCGAAGCCAATTCTGAATCCTCGAGTAGACCGATTCAGTGGTCAAGTGTGGCTCGCGAGCAGTTCTCAACCACCAAGACCATGCGCCACCAATCTGTCCACGAGCAGCAAACAAATCGGTCTCTGATTCCATCCCAGCATCTGACCTTACAGCATCCCGCCAACTCGTTCGATTCGCTGGAACGACCTTGGTGCCAGTGACCAATGCTTGG
Source organism: uncultured Pirellulaceae bacterium (assembly GCA_937929805.1). Lineage (GTDB taxonomy): Bacteria > Planctomycetota > Planctomycetia > Pirellulales > Pirellulaceae > Mariniblastus. Next base: position 33,902 of record CALFUT010000024.1, on the reverse strand, counting down.
CGTATAACCGAACTCTTGCCGCGAACATCCAACGGGAATCTGGCGACAATGGGTGTTCTGTTGGCGGTATTTTCGATTGGAACAACAGGGAAAGAATTGAGGCATGGTGGGCCCAGAAATCTTTGACGATTTCACGCGGCGGGATTACGTGGGCTCGCGATGCACCGACTTGGCGATCATGTTGTGCACAATCTTGAACTCAGCGTTATTTTCGGGGATGGCATGAATTGATCCTAAGGTCGCCATCGACTACGATCGAAGTAAGCAGGGGCAGATTCCTAAGGCATTATTAAGAACCTGACGCCACCTCGGATCAACGCCTGCGATCCTCTCTGTTGAGCCAACGACCGAACTTTGGCTGAATCTCTTTTCCGGCATCTTGTAAATGAGCGAAACATCGAACAACGCAAAGGCTAAACTTGAAGCCGCAAGGCTCAAAGCCGAACAGCTGCGGTTGATGCAGGAAGAGGTCGCGCGTGAACTTGCAGAGGCCGAGGCATTGGAAGCGGCCCAGACTCGCGAACAGGAGCGAGAAAAGGCAAAGCGCGAGACCGAAGCACTTCATCGAGCCACAGAGAAGGAACGACTTCGGCGAGTCCGGCTGAACAAACAAGGTGCGGCTGAGTTACGGACTGAGCAAGTTGCTGCCGAAGCCACGTCTGGATCTGATTCGACTGCGGTCGCTCAATTGGCGACTGATGAAGAATGGGACGCCGATGATTTCGAAGGTGATTTTGAGGACGAAGACGCGAGTGTCGGCACGCGTTCTTCCAGCGGCAAATCAGCACGTAAGCGGCTTGGCTTGCACTGCTTCAATTGCAACCGGTACGAGGGCCACTACCTGTCGTTCTATCGGCGATTGTGGTACAGCTATGTCATCGGGATGACATTTGGATTGGCGATCGTTATCGGCCCTTACCGTTGCCAGTGCTGTGGGTCATCTCGTTTGATGATGTCCAACTTGTTACACCCTAAGTACTACGTTGCCGTCTCAAGATTGAAATCCAAAAAGCGTTCGCGTTCCTCAAGACGAAAATCGTCTCGCGGCTAATTGAAACGCTTTGGAATAGCCTTTTGGTTTGGGGTTTATCGAGCACGCTATACCTCATCCTGTTCTGATTTAATTTCCCGGTCTTCCATTTTCGGAATCGATGTGACCAATTCTGAACTCTGCGATCTGGCCGCCCAATGCTGGTTCTTGACCGGTGCGACAGCCAGCGGAAAAACTCGAGTCAGCCTGAAAATGGCTCAATTACTGAACGCCGAGATCATCTCGCTAGACTCGATGGCGATCTATCGCGGCATGGACATTGGCACCGCCAAGCCCTCGGTCACCGATCAGCAGCAAGTGCCGCATCACATGCTGGACATCGTCGACCCGACCGAAGCTTTTAGCGTTTCGCAATATCGCGATCACGCGATGCAGCACGTTCAGCGAATTTTTGACTCAGGTAAACAAGTCATTTTCGTGGGTGGGACGGCGCTTTATCTGAAGGCACTGTTGCGAGGCATGTTTGAGGGCCCCCCGGCGGACTGGGACTTTCGCAAGGAGATCGAGCAAGAGCTAGAGGAGATGGGTGGTCAGTTTTTGCACCAACGGCTTGAGATGATCGATCCGGTATCTGCGGCGAACTTGCACCCGAATGATCACCGCCGAATCATTCGAGCGTTGGAGGTGTTCAAAACGACCGGCAAGCCGATCAGCCACTGGCAGATGCAGTTTTCCGAGGGCCGCGAAGCCGACGAATGCCGAGTGTTTACGCTTCGGCATGCTCGACCGATTCTACACGAGCGAATCGAAAATCGCGTCACGTCCATGTTCGATGCCGGTCTGCTGGACGAAGTTCGCCAACTGCTAGAGAAGCACGAAGCACTTGGCCACACGGCGTCTCAGGCGGTCGGGTACCGCGAGGCGATCGATCATCTGGCGGGGCGTCTGAGCATGGACGAAACCATCGAAAAGGTTCGCGTGCGGACTCGGCGTTTCGCTCGCCATCAGGAAACTTGGTTTCGTGGTTTAAGTGAATGCCGCATGATTGATCTGCCGACCGAGTTCGAACCGGAGCAGATCGCAGAGCAGCTGGTCGCTTCTGCGTAGGATTGCAGGCTCAATCGGTTGCCTCAAAACTTCTCGCCTCGCGTACCAGTTGGCTACTGGCTGAAAATGCGGATTGTTGCGATAATCGTCGCTCCAATTTCATCTACAATCTCGGAAATATTGCTGTGCTACGCACCCATACTTGCGGCGAACTGACAACGGACTCACTTGAAAAAACGGTCACCATCTCGGGATGGGTCGACAAGATCCGTGACCAAGGCGGTGTGACATTCATCGACGTGCGCGATCGGTTTGGAGTCACCCAGTGCGTGGTGAATCCGCAATCCAACGAACAGGTTCTGGGTGTCGCTCCTGAAGTGAAACGTGAATTCGTCATTCAAGTAACCGGCACTGTCTCGCAACGTCCAGTCGGCCAAGAAAACCCAAAACTTTCAACCGGGCAGATTGAGCTAATCGCCACCGAGCTAAAGATTCTGAACGCGTGTAAGACTCCGCCGTTTTTCCCGAACCAACGGGACATGCCCAACGAAGACTTGCGACTGAAGCATCGCTACCTTGATCTTCGTCGCGGGGACATGCTGCAAACGCTTCAGACTCGCAGCCGCATCATCAAATTGATGCGTGACTATGCCGAGGAACACAACTTCATCGACGTAGAGACGCCCATCCTCGGCCGCAGCACGCCCGAAGGTGCTCGTGACTATCTTGTCCCTAGCCGCGTTTTCAAAGGCGAATTCTACGCGTTGCCACAGTCGCCGCAGCTGTACAAGCAGATCATGATGATCGCTGGCTACGATCGTTACGTGCAAGTGGCTCGCTGTTTTCGTGACGAAGACTTGCGAGCCGATCGGCAACCTGAGTTCACTCAGCTGGATATGGAAATGTCGTTTGTCGACGCCGACGATGTGATGGGCTTGATCGATGGCTTGATGCAGAAGCTTTCCAAGGAGATCCTAGGACAGGACATCCAGCTTCCATTGCCTCGCATGACCTACGACGAAGCGATGACTCGGTTCGGACACGACGCGCCCGATCTTCGCTTCGGCATGGAGATCGTTGACTGCACCGATTTGGCCGCCAAGACCGAATTCCGGGTCTTCCGAGGAGTCGCCGACGCGGGGAACTTCGTTCGTGGCATCAATGCGACCGGAGCCGCGCCGCTGTTTTCGCGTAAAGGCATTGATGAACTGACCGCGATGGTGCAAGAAGACTTTGGGGCCAAAGGTTTGGCTTGGTTCCGCGTCGAAGAGGACGGAACATTGTTTTCGCCCATCGCCAAGAATTTCGAGCCAGAGATTTTGGACGGAATCAAGGAACGAATGGAGGCGAAGCCGGGTGACTTGCTGATGTTCATCGCCGACACGTTTGAAGTCAGCTGCAAAGCGCTGTACGCGTTGCGGAAGCGAATGGGTGTCGAGCTAAAGCTTTACGACCCTGATCAGATGCATTTTTCCTGGGTGACCGAATTCCCGATGTTCGAGCACGACGCAGAGGCCGATCGTTGGGTCGCGATGCACCATCCGTTTACTGCTCCGCGAGACCAAGATTTGGAGCTGCTGAAAACCGATCCATCTAAGTCTCGAGCCAAAGCGTACGACCTAGTCATCAACGGCTACGAAGCGGGCGGTGGAACGATTCGAATCCACGACAGTGAAATCCAGCAGCAAGTGTTTGGATTACTGGGCATGGACGAGGAAATGGCGAAAGACCGATTTGGATTCTTGCTGGATGCGTTGCAATACGGTGCTCCACCGCACGGCGGCATCGCGTTGGGCATTGACCGCGTCGTGATGATTTTCTGCGGCCTAGAGAACATTCGTGATTGCATCGCATTCCCGAAGACTCAGAAGGCATCCGACTTAATGACCGAAGCGCCCAACGTTGTGGACGAAGAGCAGTTGACCGAATTGGCACTCAAAATCAACAAGCCAAAAGTCGAAGCGTAGTTGGCCTCGGGCGAGCGAACTCTCTCGCGCTGAACGATCCGACAACCTCCGTGACTGGTTTTGGAAAAAGAAAAGTGGTTCTTCGGGGAATTCTGCTCGCTTTGTCGAACAGTCGCGGAGAGGCGATGATTTTATGGAAGCATGGTCCAACAATACCAGCCGTTTGGGCGCTAGCCCCGGACAATGGTGGTTCGTCCGTGGCTAGCGCCAAAACGGCTAGAAAAATCACAGCCTCTCCGCGACTACTACCCCTGAGCCGGTATCAGGCCGCGAAATTCTCCGAAAGATCGCCTACCTTAAAAAGTGCGAAACAGTCACGGCGACCCATAGCGTCATCAATACGGCGTCAACGATCAATCGTAAAAGTTGTTGGTACATATCCGTGTACCGCCCTCGCATGTCGGCATATAGCACCAGCGACGGACCAAGAAAGTAGAACGTGCCAATGGTCAGCCATTGCGCCGGTGAGGCAAACGATATAAAGCTTGATCGCCCTGCATCGACATTCTGCCAAAGTGCACCAATCGGAATGAGGAAAAAAATCACCAGCAAGGGAATCGACAACTTAGTCCAGCCAGCCAAGAAGATCAGCGGCAACCGAATGGATGCCATCAAGAATCCGATAACGATCCAGTAGTTTGATAAGCCAAACGCTTGACTCGCAGCAAAATAGATTGCGAAGTAGCCTGTCAGACAGAACATAAAAACCAAGCCAAACTTGGGGGCTTCGCGTCTTGTTTCTATATCGGACATACTGAAAAACCTGAACCAGTGTCTACGGTAATTGCTTTTCAGCCCAAGGGCCAAGCTGTTCCCGGAAGATCTTCGAGTTATGGCGGATGTCGACGGGGAGCGATTGCCGAAACAAAAACTGCGCGATCGGTTGAGTTGCCTCATGAGCCAACGCTAATTGTTGAAGCTCCGATAGGAATTGCTCGCGAGCAGCTTCCGTTTCCGGCCAATCCTTGCGATAGGGCTCGATCACCATCACGGGCGATTTCAGCTTACGTGCCGCTGCAACGATTTGGTTTGAACCGTCTTCGTTTGCTTCAACTCCGTTGCCCGGAGTAACTCCGACCAGCGCACTGCGATAGACTTTTGGGTGCGAGTTGATAATTCCTTCGCAAGGAATCGTGTACATCGGGCCGTTCGCGGTTGTGATCCGGTGATTTTTACGACCGCAAAACCAAAATCGATTCTGATCGTCCAAGTAGCCAAGGTCGCCCATGCGATGCCAGAATGTGTCGCCGTCGGTGACTTTGTGGTCCGCGTTGGCGGAAGTACGCGTCACGTAGCGATCGGTGACTGCGGGGCCTCGAACCATTAGTTCTCCAATGGTTCCGGCAGGAACTTCTTTCGTTTGCGAAACTTGTGCCAACGGTTCGTCCGAAATCTCAATGACTCGCCAGTCGATTCTTTCGAACTTATGTCCGACGCACGTGCCGAAACCGGTGCGAGTCTTTTCGGCGGTCTCGTTGAGAACCACGGAGGCGGAATTGCAGGCGACAGGCAGCGCTTCGGTGGCTCCGTACGGAGTGAACGCGTCGCCGTCATCCGCGATGATCGAACGAACTCGCTGTAGCACGTCGGGGGGAACTGGGGCGCCGGCGGACAGAATTCGTTTGATGCCGGGCAGTTTTACCTGATTGGATTCGCACCACGTCGAAACGGTGTTCCATAGAGCGGGCGAGCCGAATGACTGATCGGCGTCGAACTGGTTCACGGCGTCGATGATGTTGGGCGGGTAGACGTCGGCCGGGCGAGTCGCATCCATTTGAGGAAAAACGGTGGTCGTCCCCATCGCGGTATTAAACAGCGCGAATAGAGGGAAGCCGGAGACGTCGGTCGAACCCGGTTGGATTTGAAAATAGTCCCGGATCTGAGCCGCTTGCTGGATAAAGTTGCGATGCCGGTAGAGCACTCCTTTGGGCGGACCGGTGCTGCCGGTGGTGAAGATGATCGCGGCTTCGTCTTCCTGCGTCGCGTTTTTGGCGGGCTGGAATTGGGCCGAATCAAGCCGATCAAACGAACGGCTGGACACGCAACCGGGCCAACGCCCAACGACCACGTTCTGTTTGCACTTGGGGAACCTGCGTCGGAACAACCAGCGAGCCAAATGGGCTCGTTTGATTCCGACAATGCCATCGGGTTTTGCTTCGGCCAAGCAGCCGATCATATTCTTTCGCCCCATGCCGGGGTCGATCAGGATCACGGTGACGCCCGCCTTAAAAAGTCCGAACACCATTTTGACGAACTCGATCCCGGGCGGAACCATCAACGCCAAACGTGTGCCGGGGGTGACTCCCATCTTTTGCACACCAAGAGCGACTTGATTGCTGGCGGCGTCCAGTTGCCCAAACGTGATTCGATCGTACTCAAGCGGTCGATCTTCTGAGCACCGCGCGGGTTGGCCGGACTTTGGGGCAGCGACGGCGACTCGATCGGGGGTGTGCTGGGCGGTTAGTGTCAGCGTCAATCCGACGTTTGGCAAATGCTCAAAATCCCACGGCGGGTGCTCCTGCCTTTCCGAGTGACCGAAAGTCTGATTTTGTTCCGAGTTGTGCATTGGTTGGCTGGTTGGTTTTCGCGTCACGATGCTAAAACCGAGACTTTACCGGGTTGATGGCTGGATCGGGGCTTGGGGCTACCATCCGTGTTTCGATTGCCGTAAATTATGAGTTAAGTAGGCGTTTCCGTTTATTAACCATCGTTCATTTATTTTGTCGATCGCGTGTCCACCTTGGTGAGACAATTGCGTTGAAGACAACAGATCGCCTGACTGGGCGGGTCGTTGGCTCCGCACTCTGTCTGGTTTTGAACTCCATCATTTTGACATTCACAGTCGGCCAAGGCATTAGAAGTATATGGAAATCGACAGCTATCAGCAGTGCCCCTGCCAATCCGGCAAGAAAATCAAATTCTGCTGCGGAAAAGATTTGGTCAGCGACCTGAATGCCGTTCTTTCGAAAGAAAGAGCCGGCCAGTCGATCGCAGCGTTGGAGCATCTTGAACGAACGATCGAAAAAGTTGGGCCTCGCGAGTGCCTGCTGACGATTCAGACGCACGTGCTGATCTCGCATGGCGAGCTTGAGAAAGCAAAGGAATCCAATCAGACGTTGCTCAGCAATCACCCTGCTCACATTACCGGGATGCAGCAATCTGCATTGATTGCACTTGCCGAAGGCGACACCGACGCGGCCATCGCAAAACTTCAGGACACGATGGATGCGATCACGGGCAACGAGCTACCGATCTCGTTGGCCAATGCATTTCGGTCGGTCGGAATTGGCTTGCTGAACAGCGGCCAATTGATTGCGGGGCGAGCTCATCTTCAATTTGCGTCTGACCTTAAAGACGGACAAGACGAAGAGCTTCAGCGCATGATTTATGAGACGTATGGCTTTAAGGGATTGCCAACCGTCTTGAAGCGATCGTTCAATATTGCTCAACCACCGGCGGAGGACGTTGAGTGGCACAAGAAGTACGTCAACGTGGGTCGAGCGTTGGCTCGTGGGCAGTACCGCAAAGCGTTGAAGTTCCTCAACAAGATTGATGCGAACTTCCCGGATGAGCACATCGTGGTAGAAGCGATCGCGATCGTGTCTGGCTATCTTGGAATGAGCGACGTTTTGTCCGAAAGATTTCGTCGCCTTGCACAATTGCCAAGCTGCACGCCATGGGAAGCGATCGAGGCCGAAATGGTGGCTCAGGCGATCACAACGGAACCAGCCGTGCCGGAGCAACGAGTTCTGCGAATGAGCTTCCAGTTGTCCGACCTACCAAAAGTGACGGAACTGGCAACCTCGGACGGGCATCTGGTCTCGCTACCTGCCGATCAGCAGGATCCGTTTAACGAAGGCCCCGCCCCGAAACAGTCGTATGCTTTGCTGAATAAGGAATCGATCCGAACGCCCGAAGATTTGACGATCGACAACGTGCCCAACGTGCTGTCGGAAATCAAACTGTACGGTAAACAAACCGACCGCGAAGCACGCCTTGAACTGATTGTCAGCGACGACCACTGCAAAAGCGAATCGATGACAAAGCTGCAAGAAATGCTGGGCGATCTGTTGCCGAGCGACCCCCAAGAAACCGAGCTTGGACATGTTTCGGTTATTGATCGGGTCTTTCGCGTCGACTGGCATCTGCCTCAAGGCACTGACCGGGCCACGTTTGACTCGTTGATGGAGCAACATTTTCCAGCCATGCTGGATCAGTACAAACAGCTGCCGTTTAGTTATTTGGGCGGCAAGACGATCAGTGAAGCGGCTCAACTGGACGAGTATCGAGCCGGAGTGCAAGGTTTGCTCATTCAGCTACGTTCGATTTTGGTCGATCGCAAAGGCGGCAAAGAAGCGTACGACAATTTCGTTAAGGAACTGGGCGTTGAGCTGCCGGGTCCGATTGATCCGGCCACGGTCGACAGCCTGACGGAACTTCCGCCGTTCCTGATGCAGTTTTTAGATTTGGAAGAACTCTCCAACGAGGATCTATTCGAAGTGCATCGAAATTCGATGGTGCTTCAAATGCCCAGCGAGCTGTTGCGAACGGTCGATGCGATGCTCTCGCGGGATGGGTTTGATTTGATGCCTCGCGACCTGATGCTGTCGATGAAGGCGGAAGCGACACACGACAACGACCAAGCCCTTGCATGCTTGGAAGAGGCGCGTGACGAGGCTCGAAAAGAAGGCAAGCCCATCGGGCAGTTCCTGTTGCAGGAATTTGAAATGCGACTCGAGCGAGGCCTAACGGAAAAACTGCCAAGCCTGCTGCACACGTTGCGCACCAGTCATTTTCAAGAGCCGGGCGTCGAAGCCGGTTTGGCTCAGCTGCTGCACCGCTATGGCTTGATCGACGAAGAACAGATTATGCGTGGTCGAGGTCAAGGAATGGACCCTGCGTTGGCGGCGATGGGAGCTCCGGCGGCCGAACCAGCGGCGGCGGCCGAGCCGTCTAAACTCTGGCTCCCCGAATAGCCCACTTACACGAGCAACCCACTCAAGTTAACTGCCTCATCTGGCCTCAACTGGCGGAACAATCCTTTGCCAAAGTACATCGTTCGATACGGAACCATGCGTACGCTGGGCGTGATGACCGCGCGGCAAGACGCCAGTTTCCGGCGTTCGATGGAAGTCGTCGTTCGCTCAGATCGAGGTTTGGAAATCGGTCAGGTGCTGTGCGAAGCGACCGACGACGCGTTGTCTCATTTGGACAAACCCGCTGCCGGGTCGATCGTGCGATCGGTCTCGGATGATGATATTCAGGGCATCGACCGGATCGATTCGGCACGCACGAAAAAGTTGGACGCGTGCCAGCGGCACATCGATGCGTTGAGCTTGGACATGAAACTGATCGAGGTCGAACAGCTGTTTGGCGGCGAGCGAACAATTGTCTACTACATTTCCGAAGAACGAGTTGACTTCCGTGAACTGGTGAAGCTTCTTGCCAAAGATTTTGGTACTCGGGTCGAAATGCGTCAGATCGGTGTGCGAGATGAAGCGAAGCTACTGGCCGATTATGGGGACTGCGGAAAACCAGTCTGCTGCAACACTCATTTGAGTGCGATGCCACCGGTTTCCATGAAGATGGCCAAGCTACAAAAAGCGACGCTTGATCCGACAAAAATTTCTGGCCGTTGTGGTCGCTTGAAATGTTGCCTACGGTACGAATACGACAACTACGTTGAAACTCAGAAGCAACTGCCGAAGGTTGGCGCCCGGGTTTTGACGCGCGACGGAACAATGAAGGTGCTTAATCAGCAGATTTTGGCCGAACAGCTGTTGGTGGAGACGGAAGACCGGCGCCGGATCGTGATCGATGCCAGCGAAGTGATCTCCGTGCTAAAAGGACACCAGCGACCGGCGGAGTCGGCGTCAGCAAACGAATCAAAATCAAAAAGCCGCTCGCGACCTGACCGGAGCAGCGGAGATTCGGAAGCACACTCTGAAGGTGGGTCCAAAAAGCGCAGCAGAAATCGAAAACCTAGAAAAACCGAGGCAGTCGTCGCCAAGACTGACCAAGCCGAAAAGCGAAAGACCGATCAGGACGAGAGCACGACCGAAAGCGTCGCCTTTGATAAAGAAAAAAAACCAACAAGCCGCAACAAGAGAAGCCGAAATCGAAATCGACGCAGAAAACGGGGTCCAAAGAAAGAAGACACCTAACCGCTGGATGACGCGGCCTAGTTTTCTCTGGTTTCAGAAAAAACAATAATTGGCTTTCCGAAACACTCCGATAAAATAGGACCGCGGCCACTGCCGCCTTTGGCTCAGCCAATACAGACGGATCCGGATATCGGATTCCCCTCAGATTTAACGGCCAACCACACCAAACAACTGCAGAATCGGTATCCGCTTATGTCGATGACAGACGATTCATTCACGATCTATCAATTGGTCAAGCAAGACCCTCGCTACCCAGCCGAAGCCTATCACTTCGTTCGGGAAGCCATGGCCTATGCCTCTGATCTTTTTGAGCTTGGGGGCGATCCGCACGAGGCCGACGTGGAGCCAGAGATCATCCCCGACGAAGAACTTGATTTTGATTCGTCGCTACATCAATCGCGACGTGAGAGACACCTGACCGGCCAACAACTGTGTGAAGCGATTCGACAGTATGCACTGAATCAGTTTGGCTACATGGCCAAGGTCGTGCTCACCAGTTGGGGTGTCGACAAAACGGATTGCTTCGGTGATATCGTGTTCAACATGATTGATATCGGGTTGATGAAAAAATCCGAAAAGGATCGAAAAAGCCACTTCAATGGCGTGTTTGATTTCAACGAGGAATTCGATTCAAAGTTTGATATTTGTCAGTCGATCAATCACCGGACTTGAGCCGTGGTTGTTTCAAGCGAATTTCAAACCGTAGTCGACAATCCGTTTTCCGCCCATCACATTCGCCCGGGCGAAATACCGTACCTTTTTACTCATGAAGATGAGGCAACAGATCTGGCTAGGCTGGATTCCCTGATAGATGTGTGGCGAGCCAATGGCTACGTTGGCCAGATCGTTGGGGCTCACGGTTGCGGCAAGACGACGCTATCGCTGGGAATCGCAAAACGCGCGATGGAAGATCCACGTCATGACTTTGATTCGGCGACTTTAGTCACTATCCGAGCAAAAAAGCCGCTCCGATCAAGCTCCCGTTGGTTGTGGCTGCCTCGTTTACTGCGCCTTCAGTCAATTGACATCTCGGTTGGAGAGACAATTTTTCCAGCAGGTCGGAGTGAAACCGTTGACACTCGTTCGACAAAAAATATTCTGGTGATTGACGGGATCGAGCGACTGACCTTGCTGCAACAAGCGGCGATGATTCATTCGGCCAAACGCCAGCGCGTCCCGATGTTGCTCACCACTCATCGCGTTTCGCGACGCCTGCGAATGCTTGGCAACGCGTGTCCTGTTCTTTTTCGTGCCAGTTCCGACATTTTGGTCTTCGCTAGAATAGTCAGCTTAATGACGGAAGCGCGCCAACCGATTGATCACGCGGCAGTTGAGGAAGCTTTCCGATCTTGTCACGGCAATGTTCGCGAGGCATTGATGAAGCTGTACGACGCCTACGAAGCAAGTGTTTCCCGTTGATGCGTCGCCCGCGGTACAAGTGTGGATCATGCTTTGAAGTTCTGGCTTTGAGATGAGTCGGAACAATCGTTCCGGATGTTGGTCAGGGCTATTGCCCCACGTTCGGGCCATTCTTTAGACTTAGGTGCTGGTCCTTCGTTTTTGTCAAACGGGCATGTCCTTGGACCTGCGTTGCGATTCGTAGCCACCTTTTTTTGAACCGCCGATTTGTTTAAGCATGACTGAAAACAAAACAATTGATGCGACGTCAACGCGGGGGCGACGGTGGTTTCCCATTCGCGGACAAGTCGGCACCATCACGTCGGTGTTGTTGGGAATCGCTTGTATTGTGGTCGTCTTCGGCTTGTGGTGGTTTGTTACCGCCGGCGAGACTCCGGAAGAACGTATCGTCAGTCCATTTGCCTTGCCTAGTCCGACCGAAGCCCAAGAATCTTTTCAATCGCTCTGGTTCGAGCGTGCTTTGACACGCAACATTTTCGTTACGCTCAAGCGGGTCACGGGCGGGTTTTTGCTGGCGACACTAGTGGGCGTTCCGCTAGGGGTTCTCGCGGGTTGCTTCCCGCCGGTGCGAGCTTTTTTGACCCCTCTGATTCTGTTTGGCCGCAACGTTCCACTGGCGGCATTGATTCCGCTGACGCTTTTCCTGTTCGGGATTGGCGAGACTCAGAAAGTGCTGTTCATTTTCCTGACGTGCGTCGCGTTCATCATTGCGGATGTCGCAACCTCGCTGGAACGAATCAGCCAAGACTATCTGGATACCGCGTACACGCTCGGCTCCAATCGATGGCAATTGATTACCAAAGTGATGGTTCCGTTGGCGATGCCATCCATTTTGGATTCGCTCAGATTGTTGTTTGGGCTGGCATTCGGATACATCATGCTGGCCGAAACGATCAAGTCGGCGGACGAAGCGGGCGGCATCGGTTACTTGATCGGAGTTTCCCAAAAACGAAACTCGGTGGAACTGAGGGCTCACATCTTCTTGATCATCTTAATCATTCCCTTGGTCGCATTCGCGATCGACCGCTTGTTATTTCTTGCTCAGCGCGGTTTGTTCCCGCACAAATACGGAGGCAACGGCTGGTTGCTGCAAATCGTGCGGATGGCTTCAAGCGGCTGGGGTGATTTAAAATCTGCGTTCATTAAACCAAAGCCTCCGTTTGATCAGCTATTGCCGGCTGGCAGTGTCCAAGACCGTTCCGGAGAATCGTCAGAAATTAGACCTCCTCAACGTGGCGACGGACCGCAGGAGTGGCGTCCATGACGGAATCGAATGAAACTCAGCCAAGTGATCAGACTTCGGCCTCGGGCAAACCTGCGTCGGCCGATTCGAACCTACAGGCTCCGGTCACGGCCACGGAAGACATCGGCGTCGGCACCGTTATCCATCGTGATGATTCGTCGCCCGGAAATAGCAAAGTCAATACGTCCGAGTCAGCCATCGGACCGATACCCGTCGTTCAATTCGACCGAGTCACCAAGACCTACAACGCCGGGCAACCAAACGCGTTTACCGCGATCAAAGATGTCAGTTTCGTTGTACAGAACAAGCCCGACCAAGGCGAGTTCATCGGGATCCTTGGCCCCAGCGGATGCGGCAAAAGCACCATTCTGAAATTGATCGCTGGCTTGGAACCGCAGCATCCGGCGACTGAGGGTTCGGTCAAAGTCTTGGGCAAAGAGGTCATGGGCCCCGGTGCCGATCGAGGCATGGTGTTTCAGGAGTACACCAGCTTCGATCATCGCACGGTGTTGGACAACATTACCTTTGGGCTGGAATGCCACGGCGTCCCGCGAAAACTGCGTGAAGAACAGGGCCGACATTGGATTGAGCAGGTCGGTTTGGACGTGGCGGCGGATCAGCACAAGTATCCGCATGAACTTTCGGGCGGAATGCGACAGCGAGTCGCGATCGCTCGCAGTTTGATTCTTCGCCCACGCGTGATTCTGATGGACGAACCGTTCGGTGCCTTGGATCCTCAGACTCGGTTGAACATGCAAGATTTGCTGGTTGGGCTGTGGAAGCAAGTCCAAGCAACCGTCTTTTTTGTGACGCACTCCATCGAAGAGGCCGTCTATTTGGGCGATCGAGTTCACGTGCTCTCCAGCAGTCCCGGCACAATCGCGCGAGAGGTACAGGTCGAACCGCCAAATCGGCCTGCGGCCGAGATGCAGCGGGAGCAAAAATTTCAAGATACGGTATACTATTTACGCGACCTGATCGCCGCCGAGGAAGCATTGAAGCAGGCGGGCGTGGGATGAGAGTTTAGATGACAGGTTTCAGATTTCGGGATCGTGCTTCATATTTCGAAACTGAATCATCGACTTGAATTCGCCCGGCTGGTTTCCTGAAATCCAAAATCCGTACTCCCAAACTGTAATCTGTCGACTGTAAACTGCCCCCTTGTTTTCCTACCTGAAAAAAGCGTTCTTAAACCAGTGGAATCTGCTGCTGTTTGCAGGAGGTTGCGGAGCTGCGACGATTGCGGCCGCCACAGGAAACCCGGAATTGGCTCAAGTCATCCTGCCGACGGTGTTGGCAGTCGAGATCGGGTACTTGGGTCTGTTGGGAACTCATCCCAAGTTTCAAAAATACGTGGACGCTCAGGCGGCAAAAGTGAACCGTCAACGCAGCTCACAGGACAATCAGAAGATTCTGGAAAAGATTCGGCGAGGGCTTCCCGATCACCTGTATGACAAATATCGCTCGTTAAAAAAACGCTGCTTGCGTCTGGGAGCAATCGCCAACGATTTGCAAACGCCCAACAGTCTTGACGCGGCGCTTGATCTGGACAGCATGCAGTCTAAAGGTCTCGACCGCTTACTTTGGGTCTACTTGCGGTTGCTGTACTCTCAACATGCGTTGGAACAGTTTTTCGATACCGTTTCTGAAAAGAAGATCGAGAGTGATCTGAAACGGATCAGTCAAAAGTTGGATGATCTAGGGGCGGACGACCAATCGGCTCATTCTGCCAAGATGCGTCGCGCGTTGACCGACAACAGAGCCACGCTGCAAGAGCGTTTGAACAACTACCAACGGGCTCACAGCAACTACGAATTCGTATCGCTGGAGCTCGAACGGGTGGAAAATAAGATCAAGTCATTGGCCGAACTAACCGTCAATCGACAAGACCCAGAATACATCAGCGGGCAGATTGATGCGGTCGCCGACAGCATGATGGAAACCGAGCGAACGATGAACGACCTTCAGTTTGTCACCGGTTTGGGTGAAGTTGACGAAGAAGCGCCGGAGCTAATCAGCGAGCCGGAAACGTTTGTCATCGATTGATAAAAGTACTCATCACACTCCGTTCCGTGTGATGTCCAAGCAGGGAGCATCACACGGAGTATGACGCCTACTTATTCACTCTCTCTGGGTTTGTCTTCGACCTTCGACTTTTTCTTTGGTCTTGGTGCCACTTTTTTGACTCGCTTCGATTTCCGCAAGGCAAATCGATCTCTCACGGCCACCATGCAGAATTCGCGTCGATTGAAGGCAAGTTGACGCGATCTTACGAATTTGAATCCTAAATCGCGAGCACGCTTCATCAGGGCAGGAACCTCACTGACCAGTTTCCAATCGGTCAGCTTCATCGTCATGATCACGCCCGTGACTGAGACTCGATCGTGACTGACAATTTCTTCGATTGCGTCTAGCGTGTAGGTCGGCGTGACGCTCATGTCGCTGACCAACCACTTCACCTGCGAGAAATCCTTTTTCCGGACTTCGCTTGACCGTTTGCGAACATGCGTAAACTGCTCGTGCTTGAGAATTTCGTCTTCCATCTCGGCAGGATCAATTCCAATCACCGTCGCGCCCATCTCAAGCAACAACTGGCAAGCTCCGCCGGGGGCGCTGCCGATTTCGGCACACACATCGCCGGATTGGATCGTGATGCCCGACCACAGCAAGGCTTCTTTTAGCTTGAAATAAGCTCGGCTGAATGTTTCGACTTTTGTGTCGATGATGGGCACGCCACCGGGCCAACGACCGGCAGCGTGACTAGCGATATGGTAGCCGTACCACCACTCGTTGGGCTCGACCATCACCACATCAAAAATGCAATCATCCACACCGGCAACACGGTTGAACTGTTTCGTGGAGGAACCAGCAAGGTGTTCGTTGGCTTCGGCCAGCATCCGAGCGACCTCCGTCGCCAGCGGCGAAACACCGGGCTCGAACCCGTTCTTACCGGGAAGCGTAGGATCTCTTTCCCAAACGTGAACATGGACGCTGGTCGAGAACCGAGACGATTCCACGATCTGCTTTGCCAGCGCGTCCGCGGAATCGCCTATCGCTTTTCCCAGTGACCAGCCCCACGTGCGAGCCAGTGTGGACTTGAGAGCAAAGTTGTCTCCCAGCGATGCCTCTTCCGCCTTGAATGTCACGAAACCCGGTCGGGAAAACGCCAGCTTCAAGCCAGCATGGTTCGCCAGCACTTCCTCACGGAGCGTTTTTTCGGCTCCATGTTGGCAGATGACGTAGATGAATTTTGGTTTGTCGTTTTCCACGGGCGGACAGGCTTCGAATCTGAGGACTTAAGTTACTGTTCAATTGGACTGGCATGGTAGGGACAGGGTCAAATCTCAGACAGGGGTGGCGGTAAGGTGGCAGTCGCTGCGGGGCAAGAACACTCGGAAAGATGGTTGACGCTGTCGATCGGCACCGCAGGCGGCGTTCTCAATTGCGAAGTCCTCGAGCGTCAGGTTGAGCTCGAAGATTGGCCTGATGAGGCGTGGGCCCTAATTTTCATGCGTTTTCGGGCACTTTGGGGCCCAAAAATTGAGAAAAACCGATATGTTCGGCAAAATCCCGCATTCCTGCTCAACCCGCACAAACCTCCATCCGATAGAGATAGGGAATGAAATACCCACGGACCTCCGGCGGGATCAGCTCTGCACAAAGCAGGAATTACAGCGATGGCTCTGAAAAAAACTCTGACAATCGGTTCCTTGTTTGCGATTTTCGCATCTGGTGGATTTGCGGGCATTGCTGATGCTCAACAATCGGACCTCAACGTCCCTACCGCCACGTTCGACCATCGAGCGATCGAGGCACCGGGTGAAACCGGCCTGCTGGCGACCCCCGGCGTATTCAACTACGACGCACAGGCATTTGCCCCGTTTGAGTTTACCAACGACAAGCAAAAGGAGCCCAACACCGGGTTCTTCTTCTCGGCCGATAAGGTTCTGTTCAGCCTGTCATTCGGCGGGAGAGACGCCACCGGCCTGCCAATCACAGATCTTCCCGACGGCGGCGCCACGATCGTCGACGATGATGGCGACATTGTCTTTACTACCACGGGCCCTCTAATTGCTGAAGGTGATCTCAGCAACGTATCCCCAAGTGGAAACCAGTGGAGTTGGGGCGAGCGTTACCAATTTGGCTGGATGGGCAAGGACAATCGTGGCTTTGAAGCTTCATTCCTTGACGTCGCAGGGACGACCCGATTCAGAAATCGCTCCGCCGACCTAGTGCTCACAGGAGTGGACGACTCCGGAGACGGCTTCGGCGCCGATGACGACGGCGACGGCGCTCTGTCTGACGGCATAATCGACGACATCAACAACTTTGGAAACGATTTCCACCAGTTGGACACCACCTATCGTGTTGGTGAGTTGAATCGGGTCTTCCGCCAAGTTTTAAGGAACGGTGACGTGTTTGAGCCGTATTTGGGCGGTCGCTACACTCAAATCATTGACAATAGTCAGGATCGGTTCGTTGACGACATTATTCCTGCTGACCTGAATGGTAACAATATGATTGAGCCTCCGGCCGAGGATCCAGACGT
Organism: uncultured Pirellulaceae bacterium; assembly: GCA_937929805.1. GTDB lineage: Bacteria > Planctomycetota > Planctomycetia > Pirellulales > Pirellulaceae > Mariniblastus. Next base: position 16,522 of record CALFUT010000024.1, on the reverse strand, counting down.
CGAGAGTCGGCTGAATCAAATTGTGAACAACAGTGCGATTGGATTTCAGATTGGTGGTCGCCACATTCGCCGAAGAGGACGATTCACATTCGCCACCGATGGAGCGTTGGCAGTCAGTCACAATCGCCAGCGGCTTAACGTCGAAAACTTCATTGTGGCCGATCGGACTGCTGGTGGTATCGCTGTTGGCAGTCTTCGCCCTTTGGTGGAGGAAACAGACGAGTTCTTTACAAACGATTCATTCGTACCGAGCATCGATCTTGAGTTCGCCATCTCCTACAATGTCACACGCGACATCACACTTCGAGCCGGTTCCAACCTGAACTACTTATGGCAAAATGTAGCCAGAGCAAACATCACTCAAAACGAAGCCAATCCGAACTTCAACGGATTCGACGTGTTTAACGAAGACAACATCTACCTGATCTTACCGCGAGCCTTTGATTTGGGCACCGTTTTCGATACGGGACGCCAAGGGATCTTTGAAGACAGCTTCATTGCGGCTGGATTCACCTTCGGCGTCGAGTGGCGGCGGTAAAGCTGGAGCAGCACACCGGGGAAATGTTAGATTCAAACTCCGATGTGATTCTAACCCGGATATTTCGTAGGCCAGTAACAAGGTCTCGAAAACACTGCCAAACGCTGCCGTAACTGTGCAAACTCAAAATGCTTGAAAACAGTCTGTGATTCAAAGCTACCTCTGAATAGAGACCGTAGTTCCCGAAGAACAGGTGTTTGCGTGTTACGGCCTACGTCTTGGGGAAAATATTCGGGCGAAAAAACAAAACGGACCGGACCTCGATTGAGGACCAGTCCATTTCTTACCAAAGTGGCGATAACTTCACTGGCTATTCAGATCGCCAGCAACAGTCGGCTAGGTGCTTCCAAGTAGCCGATGACCTCGTTCAGGAATCGAGCGGCTGCTCCTCCATCGATCAAGCGATGATCGTAGGAAAGGCTCAATGGCATCATCAAGCGAACGGCCACCTCGTCGTTTTCGACGACGACCGGCATCTTTCGAGACCGTCCAACCAGCAAGATTGCGGTTTCCGGCGTGTTGATAATAGGTGTCGAAAAGGTTCCGCCAATGGCTCCCAAATTACTGATCGTGAACGTACCGCCTCGCAGATCATCCACGGCAAAGTTGCCATCGCGAACGCCCGACGCCATGTCACCCAACGCACGAGCAATATCTGGAATGCCCATCTTGTCAGCGTTGCGAAGGTTCGGCACCACTAGGCCACGCTCGGTATCGATGGCGATCCCGATGTTCACGTAGTCCTTGTAGATGATCTGACCCGCATCTAAATCGATCGATGCGTTAATCGTCGGATGAGCCTTCAGCGCCATCGCGACGGATTTGATCAAGAACGGCATCGTTGTCAGCTTGACGCCTTCTGCCGCATAGTCAGCTTTGCTGCTCTGACGGATCTGTTCGAGCTGTGTCACGTCCGCGTCATCGAAGTTGGTCACGCGAGGACATGTCGTCCAAGATTCGTGCATCTTCTTTGCAATGGTCTGCCGGATCTTGGGCATCTTTTCAATGTGAACAGGACCGTAGCCGTCAGACTCGCCGCCGGCAGCCGGAGCCACCGCACCTGCAGCACCAGCGGCTGCTGACGATCGACTTCCTGCCCCTTCGCGCACCACCTTCAGCACGTCTTCACGCACAATTCGTCCGTTTTCGCCTGTTCCCTGAACCGTCGACAGGTCGACGCCGACTTCACGAGCAAACCGACGAATGGCTGGCCCGGCCGCCACATCGCCACTGGAAGCTGCCGCCGGGGAAGAAGGCGGTGTTGGAGCTGCAGGAGCTGGCGTTGGAGCCGGAGCAGGCGCTTGAGCCGGTGCAGCTGCAACAGGAGCTGGAGCAGGAGCTGGTGGCTCGGGCGGAGCCGCTGGAGCTGGTGCGGGTTGAGCGGGTGCTGGCTCCGGTGCAGCCGCTGCGGGAGCCGATTCAGATGCGGCCGCTGCTGGCTCGCTTGAGTCGAACGCCTCGACGGTCATCACGGCTTGCCCCACGGAAACGGAATCACCCTCGCCACAGCTAATGCTCTTCACGACGCCGCCTTCCGGGGCCGGAACCATCACTGTCGCCTTGTCCGTTTCCAGTTCAAGGATCGATTGACCTTTCTCGATTGCGTCACCTTCGGCAACCAATACTTCCAGCACATCACCAGATTCGACACCCTCGCCCAGCGAAGGGATTTTAATTTCAACAGCCATATTGTTTTAGTTTTCAGTTTTCAGGGTACAGTTTTCAGTGGTTGGCGTGCGGCTTTCGGGATGCAGCAACAAGCGATGACAAATGACTAATGTCAAATTACCAATGACCAATTTCGTTGGGAGTGCAGTTAACAAACAACAATTTATAGTTCAAAGAACAATTTATAGTTTGGCACTGGTTAGCCACCCGGTCGGTTTGAGCTCATCAAGTTCCCGACTAACCAGCCCGCCACTACGCGTACAAAGGATCAATCTTTTCGGGGTCAACACCCAAATCTTTGATGGCTTTCTCGACGACGGACGCTTCTAACTTTCCATCCTTGTGAAGCTGATACAGTGTCGCGATCACCACAAACTGAGCATCGACCTCGAAGTGACGACGCAACGCTTCACGCGTTTCGCTGCGACCCATGCCGTCTGTTCCGAGAGCCATCATGCCGTTCGGGCAGAACTTGGCGACCTGTTCAGTCAGAGCACGAACGTAATCGCTGGATGCAATCACCGGACCCTTCGATCCTGCCAGCTGTTCCTCAAAGTAGCTAACGCGTGGTTTCTCGGTTGGGTGAAGCATGTTCCAGCGAGCACACTCTTCCGCCTCGCGGGCCAATTGCGAGTAACTGGTAACGCTCCACAAGTCACTTCCAATCCCGTAGTCGTCTGCCAAAATCTGTTGAGCTTCCAATACGCTTTGCATGATCGCTCCACTGCCGAACAACTGAACGTGGTCACTGCTGCCACTGACGCTACGGAACTTGTACATTCCTTTGACGATGCCTTCTTCACAGCCTTCCGGCATGTCGGGCATCGTGTAAGCATCATTGCCAACCATCAGGTAGTAAATAGCCGTTTCGCCGTCTTCGTACAGTCGTTTCAGGCCATCGAAAATAATCACAGCCGTTTCAAAATGGAAAGCCGGATCGTATGCACGAACCGTTGGGAACGCGATCGCGTTGAGCAAGCTATGACCGTCTTGATGCTGGAGGCCTTCACCATTAAGCGACGTCCGTCCGGCCGTTCCGCCAAGCAAGAATCCTTTGGCTCGCATGTCCGCCGCCGCCCAGATCAAGTCACCGATGCGTTGGAAACCAAACATCGAATAGTAGATAAAGAACGGAATCATGTTCACGCCGTGAGCACTATACGCGGTGCCTGCCGCGTTGAACGACGACATCGAACCGGCTTCCGAGATACCTTCTTCCAGCAACTGCCCATCCTGAGATTCTTTGTAGTACGAAGTCTGATCACTATCGACCGGTTCATACAGTTGGCCCGCGTGAGCGTAAATGCCGACCTCAGTGAACATGCCTTCCATACCGAAAGTCCGAGACTCATCCGGCACGATTGGGACAATGTTCTTGCCAATCTTTTTGTCTCGGCACAACGCGGACAATAATCGAACGACGCCTTGCGTGGTTGAAATCTCCTTGCCACAGTCTCGCAGAACCCGTTTCGAGTAGTCCTCAAAACGCGGCGTCTCGTTACGAGGATGCTCGACCGGACGCGAAGGTACCGGGCCACCCAACGCGGCACGACGCTCTTTGACGTATTGCATCTCTTTGCTGTTCTCAGCCGGCAGATAGAACGGCACGTTATTCACGTCTTCGTCCGAAACGGGAATCCCAAACCGCGAGCGGAACTCAAGCAACGCCTGCTCGTTCATCTTCTTTTGGTTGTGGGCAATCATCTTGCCCTCACCCGCTTCACCCAAACCGTACCCCTTCACTGTTTTTGCAAGGATCACCGTCGGCTGACCCTTGTGGTCCATCGCTGCTTTGTACGCCGCCCAGACTTTTTCCGGATCATGGCCGCCGCGTCGCATCCGCTCGAGTTTTTCGTCGCTGTAGTTTTTGACCAACTCCAGCAACTCCGGATACTTCCCAAAGAAGTGCTCGCGAGCGTAATTTCCGGGCATGCCGACGTATTTCTGATACTGACCGTCGACGACTTCGCCCATTCGCTTGACCAGCAGACCAAGCTCGTCCTCCTCAAGCAGCGGATCCCAGTCATCGCCCCAGACGACTTTGATCACGTTCCAACCGGCCCCGCGGAACAACGCTTCCAATTCTTGAATGATCTTGCCGTTACCTCGAACCGGTCCATCCAGACGTTGCAGGTTGCAGTTGATCACAAACTTAAGATTGTCCAAGTTCTCGCGGCCCGCCAGCGTGATCGCACCGAGCGTTTCTGGCTCGTCACATTCGCCGTCGCCAAGGTATGCCCAAACTCGTTGATTGGTGGTGTCCTTGATGCCACGATCGTTCAGGTATTCATTAAACCGAGCCTGATAGATCGCCATGATCGGCCCAAGCCCCATCGAAACGGTCGGGTATTCCCAGAAGGAAGGCATCAACCACGGATGCGGGTACGAGGACAAACCTTGAACGTCTTGAAGTTCACGACGGAAGTTCAAAAGATTCTGCTCCCCCAAACGACCTTCCAAGAAGGCTCGACTGTACATCCCTGGCGAGGCGTGGCCCTGGAAGTAAATCTGGTCGCCATCGTAACCGCTCTCGCCGCGACCACGGAACACATGGTTGTAGGCAACTTCGTACAGTGTGGCGGATGAAGCGAAGGTCGAAATGTGTCCTCCGACGGCGCCCGGCATTCGGTTCGCTTTGACCACCATCGCCATCGCGTTCCAACGGACGATGCTTTTGATGCGACGCTCGATTTCTCGGTCGCCCGGGTAAGCCGGCTGTTGCGATTTCGGAATGGTGTTGATGTACGGAGTGTTCGACTTGCTGGGCAGATCGACTCCTTCCAACCGAGCCCGTGCTTCGAGCATCGACAGCAAGAATTTCGCTCGATCGGGCCCTTTGCTACCGATCACATATTCCAGCGAGTCCAGCCACTCCTGAGTCTCGGCCGGGTCCAAGTCCGTTGTTTGTTTCAGGTAAGGCTCGTTGGCTTCGTCAATCGACTTCCCTGAAAGCTTTGCAACATCCGACATAAAAATTTCGCCTCGAAGTGATAATTTTAGAGCAGCTTGGATCAACTGCTTTTTTTGTTAAACAACCTATGCCAAACAACCAAGTTTTGAATTCAGGTTCGTCGGCCACGCGGAATCAGCAAGGCCGAAGGTCATCTGCCCCCAACATTGAGGATTGATTCAAGCTTGTCGCGGCCAACCGATTCTTAACGCGACCAGATCTCAAAACCAAGCCGACAAAAAATGCACGACCATTCGTTCGGTTAATCCGTCAGACCAAGGTCCGGATTTGCGCACTTGAATGTCATCGACAACGCTAATTCGCCGCGATTGCTTCTCGCGCCGTGCCGTCCAACTCACCCTAATTCTCGTAAACGGAACGGGTTTCGTAAAGAAGACGAGCGAAAAGTTTGCGCGAGAGAATAGCCACAACGTAAATGGTGCCGCCGTTATCAACAATTTAGTGGTGTCACTACGAAACCAAAGTGCACGGGGCACCAACTCTGTTTAGGTAAATCTTGGGCACCAAAGGGCAAAGTGAGCTAGGGCAAATGCTCAAACCATGCAAACAGATCCTTCGACCATCGGATGTGGGACCCAGTCACATAAGTTACCTTGAGAGTTCCAAAGGGTAGTCCGTCTGATCAGGTGTCACTGTCAGCGTCAGGGGTGTTTTGCCGATCGTACTGTATCGCCGCGGTATCGGACGATTTCCCAAACTTTTTCGGTAAGCAGCGATCTGCCTGAAGCCCCTCTGACCTAGCTCCACTAGCTCATCAGGCAGCGGGCCTTCTTTAACAAGCACTTTGCATTCGCAAGCACATGCACCCGAACCGTTGTCTCCCTTCCCTGCCGTCGTCAGCGTGTATCGGCCTTCGTCGTCCGTTAAGCCCTTTGCGACATAGTTTCCATCCAAACCCTTGGTCAACGGAATGAAACGTACACTCGCGTGACGAAGGGGCTTGCCCTCCAACGTTACAACCCCCATCACAGATACGACTTCAGGTGGCCTAGGTCCGCAGCCCGCAGACGAAACGCAAAAGACCAAAGCGAGCAGAGCAAAAGCCACCCGTTGGTCGCATCTGGACGATAGAACAAATCGATCACTCAAGGTTCAGATTCCCATAAATATAGCGCACGGCTTTGGGCGACATGTTAAATTCAGCCTCACAACGCAAACAAATGGTGCAGCCAGCTCAGGCGCATTACCACAACTATTGCAAATCGATCACGTTTCCATCGTCGACGACAGCTAAATTTTGAAGCATTTCCAGATCAGACGTTCCCTCAAGAGTCAGGAATCTAACGGATCCATCACCAAATGCGAAATTTGCCCCGCCGCTATGACCGCTGCTGAAAGAGTTAAACTTTTCTGCTTTCTCATCATTATTAGGATTTGGGCCAGTCCCCAACGCAAGTTGGTGATTCAGCGGATGGGCTGTTCCTCCTAAATAGTCACGGACCGACGAGAACCCGGACCACGCCCATCCACGAAAACTAGTGAAACCTTCCCACTCGTCGTCTTTCGAAAAACGCTCGCCAAGTGCAATTGTGTTAGAGGAGCCATCGAACATTGATTCAAAGGATGTACGGCTGTTATAGAAAAACATTCCGTTAAAAAACTCTTCGTCTTCAGGGCCTTGGAAATCCGGTGTGTACCAAACTTTAATTCCCGCTGAAGCTAAGTAGCTGTTAATCGCAAAAAAGCGGTTATTGAAAACAATGTGTTTCTCGGGAACGTGATCAGACGGACAAATAAACCCTTCAACAACTTGGGCAGCGGGACGAGTCAAATCGCCCGAATTTGTTCCTTGTTCGCCCTTTATAGTAGGGTCGTAAACGTCAGCGATCGCACCCTGCTCGATGTAGGGAAGTATCCAAACGTACCACGAACCGTATTGTTCAGCCTTCGGTGGTCCACCCACATGATCTGCGATCGGCGTGTTTGGAAAGAGCCCGTCATCTGGGTCGATCGGTATATTAAGTCCCGGCGGAAACTCACCGTTCGCACTCTCGTAGTTGTGGCACGCCAAGCCGAGCTGCTTCAGGTTATTCGCACAACTAATTCGCCGGGCCGCTTCGCGGACTTGTTGGACGGCGGGCAACAACATCCCGATCAAAATTCCGATGATCGCGATCACGACCAACAATTCGACCAAAGTGAAACCGCGACGCTTCGCGGACGAGTGTGGTTCGTTGATTCTTCGAACCGGTACAGAAATGAACGTCATGGCAAGCCCTCAGATGAATTGAGATTAAAGCAGGACAAGTTCGAAACGGGAGAGTTTCCAGCGTTTTGTTGGAATCCCGTCCACTATCTCTGGCGATTATTCTAACGAATCAAGCTCAGTTTTACCAGCAAACACAAGCAAACGTTTCTTCATATTCATTGTTCGAAGTCTCGGCCGCACGAGTGGGCTGACCCGTATCGCCGAATCAAGGCGCCGCCAATTTCCCCAATGCTCTTGTTTTGCATTTTGGGCAACTTTTAACCTCACGGCGAACCGAACTCAACCAATCTTCAATTTTTCAAGAATTTGTGAAATGGCGTACCCGAAGGCTCAGGTCACTTGGGGGGTTTTGGGCGTTGCTTCGAATGCCGAACGAATGCGGTGGGGACCAAGACACGGCCCAAAAGTAGTTACAGGAAGAGTGCCACCGTCGCCAAATGAAACCAATGCTTGGGAGGGGAAGGCTCCGTCCGCCCCCTTTTGAATGGCTGAGCTTTCTGCTCCGCATGGCTCGGACGGAGCCTCGGCCCTCCCGATGATACGCCACCGAATAACATTGATGAAACAAAACCAATGCTTGGGAGGGGAAGGCTCCGCCCGCCCCCCTTTGAATGGCTGAGCTTGTTGCTCCGTATGGCTCGGACGGAGCCGCGGCCCTCCCGATGACACGCCGCCGTTCACGCTTATTTGAGTCCGTTGCTGGCCGGATTTACACTCCGACAATCGACGTCGGTTACACCATTAGCTACTTCACACCCAAGCAAACATTGACTTTTGTCGCCCGGCCATCGATTTAGACGGCCGTTTTTTCTTTGCTATCCACTGCCGCGAGCGGTACAATAACGAATCTGACGTGGGCCTGCTGTCGTGTTTCTAGCGCCCGGTTTCGACTCTTCCACTTCCCGAGGGATTCGTCATGTCAGTCACGCTATTTCCATCGTTCGGTTCAAAATCGATCGCGGCCACTTCTAGCTACGAATTGCCCGCCAATTCTAAACGCTTTCGACGCGGGTTTACGCTGGTTGAGCTTCTGGTCGTAATCGCGATCATCGGGATCCTTATTGGCATGCTTCTGCCTGCGGTCCAGCAAGTTCGTGAAGCAGCAAGACGCAGTGTCTGCACCAACAACTTGCGGCAACTGGCACTCGCGTGTCACAACTTTGAATCAGCCAAGCAACGCTTTCCTGAAGGCTGCGTGACGGGGCAGGGAGCGGGATGGTCGGCGTTCATCATGAGCCAGATTGAGCAAACTGCGATTGCCGAAAATCTCGACCTGACCGACAGCTCAACCGAACCCAACGGGTCCGGCAACGCCAGCAACTGGACCAGCGGCTTTAACAGGGACGCACTAGCGCAGTTCATTCCACTGTTTCGATGCGCAAGTGACCCAGTTCCTCAACACATTGATAGTCACAGCGCGTTTGGCAACCCGTTACTTCCAGACCGAGTCCCCAGTAGTTATATCGGCGTTTGCACTGGGACTTCGGAAGATCAGAATGATCTGTATGTGGATACGCCATCGGAACGCACTGACGTCCTTAAGTCGCGTAATGGAATGCTCATCCCAAATCAGAAGGCCGACTACTTTGGCAGCAATCAGCTGAAAACAATTGTCGGCTTCAATGATTGCCTAGATGGAAGCTCAAACACATTGCTCGTAGGCGAGACCATTTTTGACACGTCAGAGTTCAACGGAACAACTCGCGACATTGATCACTGGTACATCGGTTCTTTTCAGATTGATTTCAATGAAGAGTTTTCAGAGTTCCTAGGTTCATCCGCAATTCCGCTGAACCTGTACCATCGGTACAGCGACCAGCGTCTTGGCACTCTCAGCGACAATGATCGTAGGGATTTGTTCAAACAAATGGCCTTCGGTTTCGCCAGCTGGCATGCGGGAAACGGAGTGAACTTCTCTTTTGCTGATGGCTCGACGCGTTTCATCGACGGGACCGTCGAAATTGAAATCATGAAGAATCTTGGAAATCGAGCGGACCGTCAGACGATTCCTAGTTTCTAACCTTGTTTCAGTCCGACCCGATTCTCTAGGACAGTCACTTACTGTTTCAACTCACGCCTGAACCATGAGCCAAAATCGAACCTTGCTGACCAACTTCTTCTGCTCGTTAGCATTAATACTCAGCCTCGCGTGCTTCGGCGGTTGCCCCGATTATTCTCATCTGCGTCCTCAGCCCGATTACAGCAACATGACCGATTCTGGGGCTGAAAGTGACGAAGTTGACGCGGAAAACGCGAACCAATAGCTCGTTTTGGCTTCTGTAGGTTGGTGGCAAGAAGCCGAACGAGGCACTCGCGAAACGAAAACTTACCGACTGGTCTGATGTTGGGGCATGAAAACACGTGAGTTTCGCACTTGAGTTTCCTTGACTCAAATCGGTCATTTTGTCTTGGCGAGTGCTAAACTATGGTTTACGGCTCAGACAAACGCTGTCCCGATTCTTGGTTTTCGACCTCTTACAGATTCACGGCCGGTGTCGAATTCACCGTCGGCTATCAAAATGTTCCATTCAACTTCTTTGCATCGCGGCCAAACAGGGCAGCGCCAATTCGTCGATCTTACAAGTGACATCGCAGTTGAAGCATCGACGGACTTCGAATCTTCGTCGGGCGAGCGCGGCTCCGTGCAAGCCTTGCGTAGCGGCATGCGAAACCATCGGCGTGGGTCGGGCGGAGCCTCCCCCTCCATGATATGCGGGTCGGACGGAGCCTCCCCCTCCCGGAAGTCGCCGTCGCAAACATCATCGCCCCACACGTCGCCGTTCCGAACAACATCGACTCACACGTCGCCGTTCCGGCCAACATCGTGCCGAGCGTTGGCGACGGAGTGGAGCGGCAGCGTTGTCAGTCTAGCACTTGCGTTTTGCTTCATCTTGCTATGCTCTACATTCGCTGTCGCACAAACCAACCACAAATACCAGCAAGAAGATAAGTTTCGCCAGCTGGACGAGCTTCTGCCGACGCCAAACGAATACCGGACCGCGTCAGGAGCACCCGGCAATAAGTATTGGCAACAACAGGTCGACTACGATATCGATGTTCGCATCGACGACGACACGCAAAAGCTTTTCGGCAGCGAGCGGATTGCTTACCGCAACAACAGCCCTGACACGCTGACTTATCTGTGGCTGCAACTGGATCAGAACATCCGCGCGCCGCAAAGTGACGCTCATTTGATTCGGTCGACAGAAAAACTAGAGAAGATCGAGTTCGATTACTTTAGGTCTACGCTTGTCCGAGAAACCTTCGACGGCAGTTACAAAATCACTCGCTGTGTAACGACCGACGGAGAAAAGCCACTCAAGCACACAGTTGTCAAAACGATGCTGCGGATCGACTTGCCCCAACCGCTTTCTCATGGTGATACGTTTCAATTCACCATCGACTGGAACTACCAGATCAATGACTCAAAACAAATCTGGGGCCGAACGGGCTTCGAGAGTTTCCCCGACAGCGACGACCGCATCTACGAAATCGCTCAGTGGTTCCCACGTCTATGCAAATATTCTGACGCGGTGGGCTGGCAGAACAAACAGTTTCTGGGTCGAGGTGAATTCGCGTTGGAGTTCGGCAACTACTTGGTTCGAATCACCATGCCCGGCAAACATGTGGTCGCAGCGACAGGCGAGCTGCTAAACCCCGACGAGGTCTTGTCCGAAACGATGCTGAAACGGCTTGAGGATGCCGCCGACGCGTCGGATCCGGTGTTCATCATCACGCCCGACGAAGCGAAAGCCAACGAGAGTAAATCCTCAACTGACTCGGATGAAAAAGCGGACGAAGAAACGACAGAGTCAAACGGGGAAACGGATGACTCGACTTCCCAATCGAATGAGAAAAACGAGTCGCCTGACTCCGGGGAAACCAAAACTTGGATCTTCAAGGCCAACCAAGTCCGCGACTTCGCGTTTGCATCGTCTCGAAAGTTTATCTGGGACGCGATGGCTCAAAAGATCGGCGACCGCACCGTGATGGCGATGTCTTACTACCCGAACGAAGCCGAGCCACTATGGAGCCAATACAGCACGCGAGCGGTCGCTCACACGCTGGACGTCTATTCGCGATTCACGTTCGACTATCCCTACCCGGTCGCCATTTCGGTCAACGGTCCGGTCTATGGCATGGAATATCCGATGATCTGTTTCAATGGTCCTCGCCCGGAATCGGACGGCACATACACGAAGCGAACCAAATATGCCCTGATCTCTGTGATCATCCACGAAGTCGGCCACAACTGGTTCCCGATGATCATCAATAGCGACGAGCGACAGTGGACGTGGATGGACGAGGGGCTCAACTCGTTCATGCAGTACTTGGCCGAGCAGGAATGGGAAGCCGATTACCCTTCACGCTGGAATCAGACCGACATCGTTAGCTACATGAACAGCCCGCTGCAAGTGCCGATCATGACCAACAGCGAATCGATTTTGAAGTTCGGTGCAAACGCCTATCACAAACCGGCAGTTGCCTTGAACATCCTTCGCGAAACCATCATGGGCCGCGAGCAATTTGATTTTGCATTCAAACAGTACTCGAATCGCTGGAAATTCAAGACTCCTCAGCCAGCCGACTTCTTTCGTTCGTTAGAGGACGCTTCCGGCATCGACCTCGATTGGTTCTGGCGAGGCTGGTTTTATTCGACCGATCACACCGATATCGCGATCACCAACGTGCGGCACTTGAACGTTGACACTGCAGATCCGGATATTGAGAAAGCGATTCAGAAACGTGAACGTGACGATGCACCAAAATCGATCACCTCGCGTCGAAATAAGTCGCTCGACCGTTTGATCGACCGAGTCGAGTCGTTGAAAGATTTTTACAACTCGTATGACGAATTGGCGGTCACTGCCGAAGACCGAAAAGCGTACAAAAAGCTTTTGGAAGATCTCTCCGACGAAGAACAGGCGATGCTCAAGGATCAGCATCATTTCTACCTGCTCGATTTCCAAAACGTGGGTGGACTGGTGATGCCGATCTTGCTCGATATTGTTTACGAGGACGACTCGACCCAGCAAGTTGAAATCCCCGCAGAAATCTGGCGGCACAACAATCAGAAAGTGACCAAGTTATGGATCACGGAAAAGGTAATTAAATCGGTTTCGGTCGATTCCAATCGAGAGACTGCGGACGCCGACCTTTCTAATAACGTGTTCCCACCAAAGATTGAGAAATCACGATTCAAGATCTTCAAAAAAGCAAAAGAGAAAAACCCAATGCAGAAGGCGGCCGAAGCGGAAGCAAATGATTCAGAAGAGGATGGCCAAGAATCAACGGACGATTGAGCCAATCGACGCGAGCAAACAGCGGCACAAACGCGGATCTTTGTGGGGTTTCGGACTGGATTACAGGATCGACAGGATGAGCCGCGCTGAATATCCGGTCGATCATGTTCATCCCGTCTAACATCGAGTTCTGCCTGCGCTGGCGGACGGTATGCAAGATAAAACCTACCGGTCAGTGGTTGGGAAACTCTACGCCCCCTAACTCAGCCTCGGAGGAATACTGGCTTGGCGGGCGTGTCGGGCGTTGACGGATCGGCGATGCGGTTTGTTTGACTGGATTACAGGATCGACAGGATGAGCCGCGCTGAGAATATCCGGTCGATCATGTTCATCCTGTATAAACCTACGCGTCCCCAAGTCGGTCGGTGAACTGCTGCAACAAACTTTCTGCTTGGCCACGTGACAGCGACGTCCGGTCGTAGTTCATCGTGATGGTCAACTGGCGGCGGTAAACGTACACCGCGAATGCAGCAGCCGTTCCGTAGCGAATCGGAGCGGCCACTTCGACTTGAGTCAAACGATTTCCGGCAACCAAAACTTCGCCTTGCTGGTTGGTTGGAAGTCGCAATCGCTGCCCAAGCTGTCCAAGATTCGTCAGCACGCAAGTCGATCGAATCTCTTCCGTCGCAAACCATTTCTTCAGTCCACCAAGCCGGCGGAACAAAGAAAGAGAGCTCCAAAAGGTAAGGCTTAGCCGCCATTCACGGACCGTATCAATCTCGTGATGAACGATTTGAACCAATTTCCGAAACGAATCGCCACGCGGATCAATCGGAATCTGATCAGGCCGGCGATCGAGACTGATCATGGTGCAGTGGTTGCACGCCGGCATCTTGCGGTGTCGCATGCCACGCTCATTAATTGGGATCGAAATTCGAATGTGGCTGCCGTCGGATGACAACTGCTGATCCGTTTGCCATTGTTTGACCGTGGCAAGCAACTCCACCGCCATCAAATCGTTCGTCGTCACCTCAAGTTCGGCCGCTCTCGCTTTGAGCGACTCGGTTGCGTCTTGATCGATGGTTGCCGAAATGATGGGAACAGGTTGGTCTACGGATGAAGTTCCGGCTGACATCGAGCCAATTTGAGACTTCGGCACCAGTGGAATCGGCGTGTTGAAAAAGAAGTTCCAGAATCCGATCAGGCTAAGCCAGTACCAGCGAGCCAGACGGAACCACTCGCTTCGAGTCAATCCTGATCGACATCGATTCCGCAGCATATCGAACTTGGGCTGCTTAAGTCGCTTGGTTTTTGGTGAAGTTGACTCTGTGCTTGAACTCAGCCGATCGTAGGCTCTCATCCAATCGTTGATCACCGCAAACGCCCCAACCCCATCTACGATCGCATGGTGAAACTGAAAAGTGATTTCTGTTTCGTCATTGTTGGCAGCAACCGGGTGGTGGTTCATATGCAGCCGAACAGGTGGCTCGTTCTGTAGATCGATCGACCGCAAGCGATCAAATGGCTCATTCGAAAAGATTCGCCCCCCAGCGTCGTCATCACCAGCAGGAACCCATTCCAAACGCCCGTCATCTTTACGACTCAACCGAACATTCAGCATCGGTTGCCGGTTCATCACATCGTTCAGCGCCGTCGCGGCTAAATCGGCATCGATTTTACGCTCAAAGTAAAACCGCATGGAGAACACGGCAGGGTAGAGCGGCCCGTTGTCGTCCTGAACAAACAGTTCCTCGAACGCGCGAAGGGGCAACGGAAAAAGGTCGTCAAAACGATCGCGACAATCAACGTTCTCCTTCACATCGCCCTGGCTCATTGTTCCGCAGCCATTTCGCCAACGACCCGATCAATGATCTCGGCCGCGGTGTCGATGTGCTGCATTTCAATGCAACCCAGCGGCAACAAAAATCGGATCCGCGACGGACTTCCGCCCGCCATGAACGACATCAAACCCGCAGCGTACAAGCGATCGATCAGTTCGTTGGTTCGCTTCGAAGATCCGTCAAATGCGGTGAAAGCAATCATGCCTCCGATCCCGAACGGTCCTGAAATGCTGCCGGGGTGCTTATTGGAAAGCTCCGTCAATTTCGTGGCGAAGTGGCGATGAAACGCCATGTTCTTTCCGTCATCGCCAAAGTTTCCAGCGTCAACCAATCCCTGAAGAATTGCGTTGGCGGCCAAAATTGTCATGTTGCTACCGGTAAACGTTTGGCTGATCAGCCCCGGCTGCGGAGCGTATTGGTCGGTGAATAACGTCGCACAAACCTGAGTAATTTTGCCTACGGTGACAATGTCGACCAAGTCATCCACGCCAAAATGCTGGAACGCGTATGGGCGCGAGGTCCTTCCAAAGGTCTGAACCTCGTCCGCGATCACCGCAACGCCATGCTCCCGCGCTGCCGTCATCAACTGACGGAAGAACTCGGTCTGGCCCGGATAGTAGCCACCTTCTCCTTGGATCAACTCAAGCCAGATCGCCGCGTACTTCCCCGGGTGTCGGTTCAGGTAGTACTTGAAATGGTTGACTGCAATCTCGGTGCTGCGTTCCGGTGCCGATTCGTCGAAGAACGGGATGTAATCGACGGCAATCGTGTCCGGCAAACCTTGGCGATAAGCAGCTTTGTCGGTCACCTGAGCCAACGCGAGCGTGCGACCGGCGAAGCAATGAGTGAACGCAACGATTCGATTGGCGGGCGAGTTTCTTTGAAACGCCAACTTAAGAGCGTTTTCATTGGCCATCGCGCCACTGGTGGTCAGGAAGCAGTGATTGATTCCTGATCCACTCTCCTTGGCCAAGTCAACCAGCAATCGGCTGGTGTCTACGATCGAGGGATTGGCTTGCAAGTTTCCCTGCATCACGGTGTCGCAAAGAGCCGCATCAATGCCGGCGTCAATCAGTTTTGGGTGACTGTGCCCGTAACCATGGACCCCAATCCCGCTGATCAGGTCCAGCTTCACGCTGCCGTCGGCCAGTTCCACGAACGGTCCGTTACCAATACCACTTCCAAGGTACGGAAAGTAAACCTTCCCGCCACGCAGTTTGCTGTACTCGTCAAACATCGCTTGGTAATCGGCAACTAATGCCGGCACAGGTTCGGCGACTGCGGCAAGATCCGCTGAGTGTTCGGCAATCGCTTCTTGGATCAAGCGTTTGGCTTCGGCGATTCGCGGATCGGCGGCGAGCCCAGCGGCAGCAAGTTTTGTTTTGGTTGGGGTGTCTTGAGTCATAATTATTCCAGCAGATCATTGTCAAACCACAGTTTAGCATGGCAGACAATACCAGCGAAGTGAGGTTCACGCGACCGACTGCTTCCCGACTTTTGCTGGGCCACGTAGTGCCTCGAGTCACAACAATGCCAAACGGAAATGAATCATTCCGCAAGGAAACACAGAACACTAATCGCCTCTAATCTTCACTAATAATCTCCTCTGAAATTAGTGCCGATTAGAGAAAATTAGTGTTCTTTGTTGTAAAATTTCGGCTCAAACCAATTCACATTGCCAACGCGAATCGAGGCCAAGCATGTTAAAGCAAGAAGGTTACAACCTAATGGGTGCGGCGTTCGAGGTTTACAACGTGCTCGGCTACGGCATGGCGGAAGAAATCTATCAGCAGAGCCTTGAGATTGAACTTGGTCTTCGGAAAACTCCGTTTATTAGCAAAGCTGAACTCAGCGTGAGTTACAAAGAGCACCAACTGACGACCGTTTACCGTCCCGACCTACTTGCCTACGACGAAATCGTGGTTGAACTCAAAGCCGTTAAAGCGATTGCCTCTGAACATGAAGCTCAGCTGTTCAACTACCTGAGAATCAGCAACAAGAAGGTTGGCTACTTGATCAACTTTGGCTCGGCCAAGGAACTTGAATGGAAAC
>CALFUT010000023.1 GCA_937929805.1 uncultured Pirellulaceae bacterium | reverse complement strand
GTCGTTACTGTTACGGAAAAACTCCAATGCAGACCTTCAACGATTCAAAGCAATTGGCCAAGCAAAAAATGCTTGACCAACTCGTACACGCCGACGCGTGATTTAGGATGTGTCTGTCAGATCAAGTAGTGGCTACTACAGATCAAGAACGCGGGCTATTCGATCTAGACTAAAACTAACCTACACACCACGGCCCCTTTTAGGGGCCTTCCTCATACCACCGGCTCTGCCGGTGGTTATTGATTGTTGGCGCTAAGTGTTGGCTTAAACCAGTTTTGTCATGTGGTTGGCTCTGACAACAGCACCACCATCTGGCGTCCTACTGCTTCGGCATACCGTTCGAGTGTCGTCAGTGTTGGATTAGCATCCTCGTTGTTTTCCAGTCGCGACAATGCAGCTCGGTCGATACCAGATCGTTCGTTAATGTCCGCCAAGCTCAATCCTTGACGTTCACGCTCGGCGCGAAGCGCTGCCAAAACTTGACGAAGAGGCGTTCCCTCTTTTTTTAGCAACGCCAGCCGCTCTTTTGCCCGCCGCCGGATATCCGGCAGTTCGTCCGCGATCTGCTCCCGGACCTTGGCGTGCCTTGCCCGTTCTTCGCCCGTCGTCTTTCGGTAAATGCGTTGTCCTCGTCCTTTAGCCATTGCTACTCCTCCACTTCGTACGCGGTTATTGGATGCACCATCACGTCACTGATCTTCTCATACACAACCAAGATATATCGACCGTTAGGCGTGAATCCGAAAACGATTGGCAAGCCTGAAGATCGACTAGTGTCGTGATCCACCGAATTGAATATCGCTTCTTCAACATCCGCCGGCGTCAAATCGTGTTCGGCGATGTGTTCCACATTGCCGCCCGGCTCTTCATCCCAAATGATCTCGTAGTGTGCCATCGCGGCTCCGTTTTGATGTTGATTTATAATACAACAAAAGGTTTTTCTGTCAATCTTGCGTCCGCCAGCATCGTTCTGCGTTAAGGCTTCAATGCACATTGGGTTTTTGGCAACGGGAGATAGCCTTGGCGTAAATTTAGCAAGTTCAGAAATCGCTTGATTCGTTGAGGACGGGTTCGTAAAACCTTCCGGTCTCTGTCTGCTGACCCAGTTGCCGCCGCCTCGCCAAAATGCTGCGTCAGACAAGATTACTCCCGGGGCGATCGTGTTGTGCGAGCCGCGGGCACTTCGAATCATCCTCCGAATTCGATACGATAATCGGATGCGAATTGGCTCTGGTAATATGAAAGCCATTCGCGTCACGATTCACATCAGCCGTATTCGTAAAAGGGGTATTTCATGAGCGACGAAATGTTGCCCATCCAGCGACTAGACATTCTTCGCGCTGCGTGTTGCGTGGCGGGAATTGATGGTGACGCGAACGAAGCTCAGGCAGCGGTTTTGAATCGCTTGGCTCGAGAAGTCGGGGTCGGGAAGGCTTCGCTCGGCGCGATGATTGAACGGGCGGAAACGGACAAAACGTTTCACGAAGAGCAGTTCAAAGTTTTGGAGTTCGAACCAAAAACGACGATGGCGACGCTGCTAGAAGTGGCTTTGGCCGATGGCGAGCTGTCCGCCAGTGAAGCGGATGTGTTACGGATTCTAGCTGGCCGGCTGAAGATTGACTCGGGGATGTTCGAGCAATTATTGGATCAAGTACGCCCTTAACAGATCGAAGGCGGATAGAACGGGGGCTGGTCCTGATACGCTGGACCTGTTTTGGTGTTCTGGGCTGTTTTTTCAGCCGGCTCTTTGTGATAAGTTCCGATTCAGAGACTTCCAAAACACGATCTCGTGTGCGACAATTTATGCTTGAAAGTGATGATTTTTCGCTTTCTTGCCACCGTCATCGCACAAGCTATACCCGCCGGAGTGTTTTGGAATGTTTAAGTGTTTGCCTTTCGCTCTGTTGGGCGCTGTCATGTTTTTGGTCGACTGTTCGGAGGCCCAGCTGTTTCGACGGTTTGCTGCCCCTCGTGCACCTGCCGTGCCCAGTTACCGACCTGCGTACAACGGCCAACAGTACGCCCCTCAGCGGCAGATCGTCCAGCCGCAGCAGGCGACTTACTATCGACGCGTGCAAGTGGCACCTGGTCGGTTCGCCTTGGTTCCTGTGCAGGGCAATGGAGCAGCCTCGCAACCGACTGCGAATCCGCAGGATATTGCTAGGAAGGCCGCGGCGGAAACTTCAGTGAAACAGGCGAAAACACCGGCGATTGAGGGACCGCAGTCCGGTGCGTCGGTGGTCGCCCAAACTCCTGTGGCTCCCAAGGCCCCGACTGCCGCTCAGCAGACGCAGCAGCGATATCGGCGAGTCACGGTGTACAACACTCGAACCGGCCAACGCTCGACTCGTCTGATCCCGATTCCGTCAGCCACGCTCACGCAGCAACCGTACGTCTACGGTCAAAACCGCGCGGGTCAGGGGCGTGCTGTTCCGAAAGTTGTCACGGGGACTTTGGTTCCGCCAGCTCAAGCGACGGGCGTTGCGAACCCACCTAGCGAGATCCGTTTGGATTCTCAGGTGCAGCCAGCCTCGCTGGTTGAATCTTCGGCGATCGTGGATCAGCCTCAAGTTGCTTCGTCCATTCCGCTGTCGCCCGAACCGCAACTGGCAGTTCAGCCACAGCGTCCTGCCGAACCTCAGCCGGCCATTGCAACACCGCTTGCAGTCGCTGAGACGGCAGTGGGTGGGTTGTCTGGCGATAGTGCCACGCAGCACTCGGTGCTTGTCTTCGACGAAGAAACGAGTGACGATTCGGCCGCCGACATTGGGTTGGAATTGTCTGCTCCCGCTAACTGAACGGTTTAGTTGGTGCGACGGTTCCAATGTTGCTGGCTAGTCAATTCAGTGGCGACCGTTTGGCCGAGCGCCACCAAACGGTGGTTGCAGATCCGAGCGCTTAAGCCAAGGATTATCTACCAGCGATCCTTGGTGATTCCGCAGGCGATTTTTTTTGCGAGTGGTGGTGAAGGTTCTGGGCCATCGATGGTCGAGTCGCATTTTTTAATGGAGTGAAGATGTTATTTCGCATGGGTTTTCGTTTTGTTGCTCTGTTGATTTTGTCGCTTTTCACTGGGCTGAACGCCGTTGGGCAGGATGCGGCCAAGTCGCCCTTAGACGCAGCTGATTTCGATCGCTCGGTGCGAGTTCAGGATGATCTGTTCGAGCACGTCAACGGAACGTGGTTGAAAACGGCTGAGATTCCGGCGGACAAATCGAATTACGGGACGTTTGGGAAACTAGCAGATTTGTCTCAGAAGCGAATTCGGAAACTAATCGAAGAAACTGCTGCGGAAGAGCATCCGGCTGGCTCGCTCAAACAAAAGGTCGGTGACTTTTACCGTAGTTTTATGGATAGCGAAACAATCGAGTCGCTGGGCTCGACGCCAATCGAGCCAATGTTGGAGGAAGTTCAAAAACTAAAGACTCCTGCGGACATCTGGAAGTTCTTTGGCTATCTCAGTTCTTACAACATCGATTCTCCCGTCGGAGTCTATGTCAGCCAAGACGCAAAAGATTCGAACACCTACATCTGTCACGTGATCCAAAGTGGTTTGACACTTCCAGATCGTGACTATTACCTGAACGACGAGCCTTCGTCTGTTGAGGCAAGGGCGGCATTCTTAGAGTTCGCGTCAACGTTGTTTCAGTTGATCAAGCACGCCGATCCGGAGGCCGCTGCGGCCAGAGTGTTGCAGTTGGAAACTCAGTTGGCCAAGGCTAGTTGGGATCGCGTTAAATTACGTCAAGCGGAATTGCGGTACAACAAATTTTCGCTGGATGAGTGGTCAGCCAAGACGCCCGGTGTCGATTGGTCCGCCGTGCTGCAATCCAATCTGATCGATCCGCCCAGCGAGTTGGTGGTAGGGACGCCCAGCTTCTTTGAGGAATTGGCTCCGATGATGGAATCGGTGCCGGTCGCGACTTGGCAGGACTATCTGACGTTCCGCATCGTTGATGAATTCGCTGCGTATTTGTCGATCCCATTCGTGGAAGCCAACTTCAAGTTTTACCAACAGGAACTGGCGGGCGTGCCCGAGCAGAAACCGCGTTGGAAACGGGCCGTCAACACGATCGCGGGATCGCGTGGTTTTGGTGCGTTGGGGGATGCGGTGGGCAAGTTGTACGTTGACAAGTACTTCACTCAGAAGGCAAAACAGGAAATGGATACGCTTGTCGAGAACTTGCTGCGAGCTTTCGATGAGAGTGTGGATGACCTAACTTGGATGACGGATGATACCAAGAGACGCGCTCGTCAGAAGTTAAAGAAAATCGGTACCAAGATTGGCTACACAAACAAATGGCGAGACTATTCGTCACTGGAAGTAAAGAAGAGTGACTTAGTTGGGAATGTGTTGCGCTCCAACCGCGTTGAGCACCTGCGCAATGTCAGTCGGTTGGGGCAGCCAATCGATCGTGAGGAATGGGGGATGACTCCGCAGACCGTCAACGCTTATTACAACCCGTCGAAAAATGAGATTGTGTTTCCGGCAGCCATCCTTCAGTCACCGTTCTTCGATTTGGAAGCTTCTGATGCATTGAACTACGGCGGGATTGGAGCGGTGATTGGTCACGAAATCAGCCACGCGTTTGACGATCAAGGAAGCAAGTACGACGGCGACGGGAACTTGAACAATTGGTGGACTGACGATGATCGGACGGCATTTAGCGAACTGACTTCAAAACTGGTTGATCAGTTCGCCGAATTCGAACCGTTGCCCGGCAAACCAGTCAATGGTGAGCTGACGCTGGGCGAGAACATTGCGGATCTGTCAGGGCTTTCGATCGCGTTCAAGGCGTTTCAGTATTCGCAGCAGGATAAGCCACCAGAGAACGTGGCCGGCTGGACTCCCGAGCAGCTGTTTTTTGTCGGCTGGAGTCGTGTCTGGCAACGCAAGTACCGAGACGCTGAAATGGTCAAGCGTTTGCTGACCGATCCGCATTCTCCATCGCGTTACCGAGCCAATGGACCAGTCACGAACATCGAGGCGTTTTACGAAGCGTTCGATGTGACAGAAGGAGATCAGTTATATCGCTCTCCTGAGAGCCGGATACAAATTTGGTAGAGAGCATAGGGAGAAGAGAGCTTTGGCGATTGAAAATCGTTGCGGCTTTCAACGGGCCGATTAAGTTGGGTCTGCGTTTTCATCTTCCTCTGATTCGTCGGTAGCCATGGCAACGACGTAAACGATTCCGTCCCAATCGACTTCATCTCCGACTCGCAACTGCTTTCGCCGGCGCGTTTCGACTTCTCCGTTGACTAGGATTTCGCCCCCTTGGATCATCCGTTTGGCTTGTCCCCCCGTCGCGACGCCGCAAGTCTTCAAAAACTGATCCAGGTGAATGGTGGGCTCAGGTTTCTCTTCTGGCGCTGCCGCGGTTTCTGAGATTTCCAGCGGGTTTGATTCAGATTGGCTTGGTTCAGTCATGTCGGGATGGTTTTTGGCGTTTGAAAATAGCAGCGAAAGTGAAATGTTGCTTGGCGGAATTCACGGGGCAGCCTAGCACATTGATCTCTGTGGGTGTTGGGAAAACTGCTATCACCCCGTGTGATCAATCTAGTCTTTTCAGACAACTGCCGTTGACGTTGCTTGGCAATCCACGTAATTACGCCACAGCAATTGGGCTCCCTCCACTCCGTTTGAGCAGGGCGAGGACTAATTGGCACGCGATTTTGCGTGTTTCTGACTGAAATGGAATTTAGTCAGGCTGGCTGTGACGCAAATGTGATTTTGCCGAGACAGTTAAAAGATCATAAAAAAATATTCTTGAGCGATGCAAAACAAGGAGAGTTGCGTGTTAGCCTCCGACCGAATTCACGGCAATTTCTGTTTCCCCGCGACTGTCGCCTTGGCGATGTTGCTGGCTGCTGGTGCCTACGCGACGGGACAGATTATTGTTCCCGCTGCAGAGATCAATGGTCAGTCTGGTGATTCAGACTCTACGGTTGTCCAACAGACGTATCAGGCGCCGTCGGTGTCGACCGATGCCAAAGCATTGCTCAACGATGCTCGCGCAGCCATGGGCGTTCGGAATTACGAACTGGCCGCGCAGCTGATCGCGACGGCTCAGGCCGATCCGGCAGCGGGTGACTTAGCCTACACGCCCACACAGGCTCAGCAGGAACTTTCCTTCTGGATGCAGCGTGACGGAGTAGCGCCGCCAGTTAATGCCGCATTGTCAGATTCAGCGCCAGTCGATCCGGCGGATCAAGCGTCGAGCCAAGCAACCACTTCGCAGGAGCTTTCCGAAGCGGAAATCCAATCCGTCCTGCAAACGTTTCTTCAAGCTCGTCAGGCCCTTGCGCATGGAGATACGGTTACCACGCAGTTGATGTTGGAATCGGTATCGAATCGAGCGATCGATTTTGCACAGGTTGGTGATTCGCCAGAATTCGTTCAGGCAATGATTGATCGGCAAAACGAACTGACCGCCATGGCCAGTTTGCAAGACCCGGCCTACAACGAGGCGGCGGCCGTCTTCTTGTTGTCTCAGGCAGAGGCCTTGGTTCACTACAACGATTTTGAGAACGCGACTTTACTGATCAACCAAGCAAAGTCGTTCCCTGTCGACCACGACGCGTTGCCCAGTACCCCAGATCGGGTCGAGAAACTGATGGCGACTGCAAAGTCGCGCTTTGCCAGTTCCCAAGTCGGTGACCAGGTTGCTGCTGAAAAATCGTCGGCCAACAAAGCAGAAGCCATGAAGCTGATCTCGATGGCTCAATTGGCGATCTCGAAAGAAGATTGGTACGAAGCAAGCACGCTGATTGAGAAAGCCAAGACTCTGGGAGTTCCCGAAACAGAATTTGCCGCCGATGAAGTGCGACCTTGGCAGCTAGAACTGCAGGTTCGTAATGCTTTGAATCGAACCGGGGTCGAGACGAAACTTGCAGACCACGTGACAGACAATTTGTCGGATTCCAATTTCGCTTTGGCTTCGGCCAGCGATGCAGATGACTCGCCAGTCGTTCAGGCCATGTATGATCCTGATAATGACAAGACTTTCAACACGCAAGTGTCGGGTTTTGATCCGGCTGTGACTCCTGCGTCAGCAATCGAACCTGTTAAGGAATTTGCTCCGATTCCAAGCCGCGGTTTGGAACTGTTCAAGTCGGGAATGAATGCTCTCAATCGATCCGACAAGGCGAAGGCGAAAGAGTACTTTGAATCTGCTTGGCAGTTCGAAGACCAGTTAGATGCAACCACTCGCCAAGCCATTCAGGAACAATTGACTCGGTTGGATGTTAGCACAACCGCCAGATCGCTTAACCCGAAACAAGAAACACTCGAACTAGAAGAAGTTCGCATGCAGCGTCAGAAGGATTATCGACGTTTGCAGTCAGAGGTTTTCAAGCAGCGTGAGGCTGCCGAGCGTGCCTTGGAGGAGAATCCTCGTGAGGCATTGGAAATCATGACCACATTGAGAAACCGTATTGCTCAATCGAACCTTGATCGCGACTCGCAACGGCCGCTGTTGGTTTCTATTGATCGCAACATCGGTGAAATGCAGGAGTACATCGAGAACAATCTTCCCGAGATCGAAAACCGCGAGAGAAACGCGACCAATCTGAAACGCGTGGAAGATAAAGCTGCCAACCGCGTCGAGACTGAAAAGCAGATGCAGCAATTGGTGGAAGAGTACAACACACTGATGCGGCAAGAACGCTTCGCCGAAGCAATGGTTGTCGTGCGTCAGGCTGTCGATCTCGATCCCGGCAGTGAAATTGCCACTGTTCTGAAAGAGAAGGCGACCAATCGCATTCGAGCAGAACGAATGGCAAAGATCCGTGATGCCAAGGAAAACGGGAATTACAACATTTTCGAGTCGATCGAAGAAAGCTCGACTCAGGGGGACTATGACAATCCGTACACCTTTGGTGATCCCGATGATTTCAGCGAGAAGTCACGCAGTCGTATCGCGAAAGCCAACCAACGAAACTATAGCTCGGACGCTGAGCGTTTAATCTGGAACAAGCTTCGCAATGAAAAGGTTCAGGGCGAGTATCGAGGCACGCTGAACGAAGCGGTTGAGCAATTGTCAGTGCAAACTGGGATCAACATTGTCTTTGACGACTTGGCCTTGCGAGCCGAGGGCATCGAGAAAGATGCTCAGATTGATGTGCCGATCATTTCTCCAATTAGCCTGCAAAGTGCTTTGGAGGTGATTTTGAATTCGGCTGGCCTCGTGTACGTTGTCGAAAACGAAGTCATCAAAGTCACCAGTCAAGGCGCTCAGCAATCGAACTTAGTGTCAAAGGTCTACTACATCGGTGACTTGATCGTTCCTCAGTCGGCTCCAACAAGTCCATTTCACATGAACTTCATGCAGCCGAACGGTGGCAACCAGTTTGGCGGCTCGTTCAATATGGCTCAGCAAGGAAACCCCGTGATGGGGCAGCAGTTGGGCGGTGGCAACGGGCTGGGTGGTCTCAGTTTCGGTGGCGGCGGTGGCCCTCAAACTGGGAACCCGGTGATGTCAACCCTTGGAGGCCGCCAGCTTGGTGGTATCACCGAGGGTGATTTCGAACCCTTGATTGAACTGATTCAGAACACGATTCAGAACGAGTCATGGCTGGATACTGGGTCTGGTTTGGGAACGATTCAACCATTCGTTTCTAACTTGAGCCTGATTGTGACGCAGACACAGGAGATTCAGGACGAGATTCAAGACCTGTTGAAGAAATTGCGTGAACTGAATGACGTGCAGATCGTGATCGAAGTCCGATTCATGATTCTGCAGGACGACTTCTTCGAGCAAATCGGTGTCGACTTCGACTTCAATTTGAATGACAACGCTGCTGCGGGGATCAGTACTGTGGACAGCGTGAGCGACAGTGCGGTCATCGGAAATGCTTTCCCGACTGGCAACCCTAACAACCCGTTTGGCCAGAACGTTTCGTTCACTCAGAATACGATCGGGACGGCAGCTGCGGCTTTTGGTGGTGCCGGTGGAGCAACGGCGGCTAATTTCGGATTCGCCATTCTGTCAGATATCGAAGTGTTCTTTTTGTTGGAGGCAGCTCAGGGTAGTTCACGTTCGAACGTGATGCAGGCTCCGACCGTGACGATGTTCAATGGGCAAAGTGCCAGTATCAGTGATGGTCAACAACAACCGTTTGTCACAGGCGTGGTGCCGGTCGTCGGTGACTTCGCTGTTGGACAGCAGCCAATCATCACTTTGATTCCGGACGGAACCAACCTCAGCGTGCAAGCGACCGTTTCTGAAGACCGACGTTTTGTCCGCTTGAACCTTTCACCGTTCTTCAGTGAGATCACTGACGTGCAAACGTTTACTTTCGACGGTTCGACCAGCACCGAGCGATCAACCGATTCCGTTTTGGATGATTTGCTGGATTTGGTAGACGGAGGCTCGGGTGCCGACGACGATGACGATGAGCTGGTAACAGAGACTTCTGGCGTCACGGTTCAACAACCCGTTGTGGCATTCACGTCGGTCAATACCGTCGTCAGCGTGCCCGATGGGGGCACCGTGCTGATGGGTGGGATCAAGCGTTTGAGCGAATCGAGAAATGAGCAGGGAGTGCCATTCCTCAGCAGTATTCCGTACATCAATCGCTTATTCAAGAACGTCGGTATCGGTCAAGAAACATCGAACTTGATGATGATGGTGACGCCTCGGATTTTGATCCAAGAGGAATTGGAAGAAGATCAAGTTGGATTGATCAATAATTAGCATCTAAGATGCCTCGACATCTTTGATATGATGGCGTCCTGTCGCAGCTGCTAAGCTTGCGGCAAGGACGCTTTTTTTGTGAGGTCGATCGGATTGTCAAATTCACGCAGCAACACGCTCCAGCGGCATTTCTGCGGAGGCATTGGGTTAGTGCTGTTCGTGCTTGGTGCTGTGTTGTGTCTTCGTGGTTCATCCAGCACCGTGTTTGCTTCCGCTGCGCTACGGGCTGGTTCTCTACTGATGGTCACATGGCTCGCTTGGCCAAAACTGGTTCAGTGGCGAGACGTTTTTCCACGATTCGCACTGATTGCAGTGTTTTTGATGGCGGTAGTTTTGGTGGTTCGACCAAGCTGGGGGAAGATTGCGGCCGTGGCGACCACCGTGGCAGTTGGCGGCAGTTTGGTCAGTCGTTGGCTGGCGACTTGGAAACATCAGAGTAAACGTCGGTAATTGACGCTTTGTGTACGCCGAATGGCTCGTTTGTCCTGCGGTCATTGAGTGGCGTTGCGACTTATAATCAAGCTGCGAAATCTTGAGTGGCAGCATGATGGTGAGGTATAATACAAACCACCATTCGCTTGAATTCAGGAGTTTCTATCGTGGTTGGAAAACCTAAGTCAGACGTTCCAGACAGGTCCAGACCTCAAGGTTTGGAGCTATCTGAGGTTGTTGGCATGTGCTTATCTTTTCTCTGGTTCTATCGCGGTGTTTTCCTGGCCGGTTTGTTGTTATACGGGTTGTATTATTCTCTGACGATGGCCAAGGATAAAGTGGCAGAAAATAAGCGGCGTGACTCTGAAGCACCCGCGTTCGTTTACGTGCCAAGGCCGGTGGAGAATGCTCCCGAGCCTGAACTAGCTTCGGACTGGCAGCCGGTTCCTTTGAACGCGACGCCGCAAGTTCGCCAATCAGAAAAAAATAGGGTTGCAGCGGCTCAAGATTCTAAATCGTTAAGATTTCAGCAGTTTATGGCGACGGCAGACGTGGACTCGCTGTTTCGCCGATTTACGACCTTAATGCAGGAGGTTTCTGCTGTCGACCCAATTGAAGCCGTCAGCAATATCAGGAAGTGTCAGCAAATCTGCGATCGGTTGCGCCAGAATGATTTGACAGCGGAGCAGCAAGAGAGATTGTCGGCCATGCAACTTGAGTCGGTCAGTCAACTCGACGCGATCAACATCCAGCATGATATGCGAATGCCGGGTGTGAGAGATCAGCTGATTATTGCGTCAACAAATTTGCTTCAACATCCATCGGTTGCAGTTTCTGCAAAGGCTCATCTTGCCGTATTTGCCGCCCATGCAATGGATTTGATGTTCACGCCTACGCGGGACGAACTGGGGGCATTAATCGACGTGTACAATGTCCATGTCGATGGAGTCAGTCAAGGGGAAACCGAGACCATTGTCGTTGCCAATTTGTTGCAAAAAATCGTCGACACGCACCAGTTTGATGAAGTGGTTGCGTTGAGACGAGATTTGACGAATCGAATGCTGAGTGAAGGTGCAATGGATTTGGAAAAAATGAACTGGTCTCTCAGGGAGCAGGTCATTTTTGGTGACCTCGGGCTGAACACTTTGCTCAGCCGGTTGGATGGAATGAGTGAGACGGCCGCTCGAGATGTGCCCCTTTTTTACGACCGATTGGAACGGTTTCCTAACGCTCGCAAGGACGTTTTTCTAATTGCGTTGGCGGTCGTCGATCGTCACTTGGAGAGTGATCAACGTGCGCAGGCGTCAGAGCTGCTGGCAGTGCTCCAGCGAATTCAGTCTCGGATTTCGGATGTTAAAATGAAGAATTGGTTGGTAGGACTACTCACGGAATACGACGAGCGAATGGACCAAGCCCAGTTGGCCCAGTAAATTGGCGTGGAGGCTGCAAACGTTGATATATCACGTGGGCTGTTCAGTGTCGGTTTAGAGGTCGGGTTGAAAAGCTGCGTTGCTCCAATGGCGACAAACGGGTTCGTGTTGTACGCTTTCATGCGACTAAGGCAAGTGGAAGAATTAAGCCCACCGATGAACGAGGCAATTCCGCAAAGTTTCAGTATCCTTGGCGGTAGGTTTAAACTTGCCTTCTGCCTAAATTCCCGGATTCAAACCAACCAATTGTCCGTATGAGTGCGTCCGAAATCGAACAGCTTCGGCAGCAGCTTCGCCACCACGACTATAAATATTACGTCGAAGCAAATCCCGAGATCACGGACCGTGAATACGACCGGTTGATGAATCGGTTAAAGGAATTGGAATCCGCCAATCCGCAGCTGATCACGCCTGACAGCCCGACCCAGCGAATCGGCGACCAGCCGGTATCGCATTTGGAGAATTTTGAGCACTCGGTACCGATGCTTTCGATCGACAATGCGTTTTCGATTGAGGAGTTGATCAGCTTCGGCACGAAAATCGAGGAAGATATTGATGAGCCGATTGAGTGGGTGGTCGAGCTGAAAATCGACGGCGTTGCGGCGACGTTGATTTACGAACAAGGGATTTTAAAACGGGCGCTCACCCGAGGCAACGGAAAGGTGGGCGACGACATCACCCACAATGTTCGCACCATTACGGAAGTGCCCCTGCGTTTGAATTCGGATTCGCCTCCTCCACTGCTGGAGGTTCGAGGTGAAGTGTACATGACCAACGACGAACTGGTTCGACTCAACGAGCGTCAAGTTGCGGCTGGTGAGGCCGAGTACAAAAACACTCGCAATGTCGCGGCGGGAGCCATTCGGCTTCTTGATCCAAAGGTCTGTGCGTCACGAAATTTGCGAATGTTCTGCCATGGGACGGGCCTTTGCGAGGGCTTGAAAAGCAGCGACCACATGGAATTTCTCGCAGAGATCGGCAGCTATGGTTTGCCGGCCACTCCAAGAGTCGAAAAATTCGCTGGGATCAGAGCTGCTGCGGCTCATTGTGAATCCGTCGTGGAGACACTGCACGAGCTTGATTTTGAGGTAGACGGTTTAGTCGTCAAACTGAATCGATTCGATCATCGCGAAGAATTAGGCGCCCGATCGAAGAGCCCTCGCTGGGTGATCGCCTATAAATGGGAGAAATACGAAGCCGTCACCCGGTTGAACTCGATCACGGTGCAGATCGGTAAGACGGGAGCCATCACGCCGGTCGCGAACTTAGAACCGGTTGAGCTTGCAGGAACGACGGTTTCTCGGGCCAGTTTGCACAACGCCGAGGAAATTGAGCGCAAGGACATCCGAGTTGGCGACACGGTCGTGGTCGAGAAGGCGGGCAAGATCATTCCTCACATTGTTCGCGTCGAAAAACATCTTCGTGGCGAATCCAAAACACCGCCGTACGGGTTTCCCACGCACTGCCCTGAATGCGAAACAGCATTGGTCAAGGACGAAGGCGGTGTTTACATCCGCTGCCCGAATTTTGAATGTCCGGCTCAGCTAAAAGAACGCGTGCGCTACTTTGCAAGTCGCGATGCGATGGACATCGAAGGCTTGGGAGACAAATTGGTCGATCAATTAGTCTCCAGCCGCATGATTACGACTTACGGGGACCTCTATCGCCTGACGTTCGAAAAAGTCTCGCAACTGGAACGGATGGGGAAGAAATCGAGCGAAAAGCTGCTGGTTGCCATCGAACACAGTAAATCGCGCGGTTTGGCTCGGTTGCTTAACGCATTATCGATTCGGCATGTTGGCATCACCGTCGCACGCGTGTTGGCCGAACGGTTCGTCACGATGGATGCCTTGCGAGCCGCTAGTTTGGAAACGCTGGCCCAGACAGACGAAGTGGGTGATGTGATTGCGGCGAGTGTGCACGAGTTTCTAAGTTCCGATTTGGGAGCCCATATCGTTGACGATTTGATCATGTCTGGGCTCAAAATGGATGTCGATCAGGCAGCTGCGGCAAAGGTTAGCACTTTGCTGGAGGGAAAAACTTTGGTCGTGACTGGGAAGTTAGTCGAGTACACTCGCGATGAAATCAAGGGCCTGATCAAGCAGCACGGCGGTAAGGCAGGTTCGAGCGTTTCTGCTAAAACAGATTACTTGGTAGCGGGAGAGAAGGCAGGAAGCAAGCTGGCGAAAGCTGAATCACTTGGTGTGCCGGTTCTAACTGAGGCCCAGTTCCGGAACTTGATCGAGGGAGGATCGCCATGAGTGTTGCGGTCGTATTCAACATCGAAAAGCAAGTTTCGCAGGTGCTGCCATGGGCGGCTCAGTTCGCGATCGCTCAGGCGACCAGTATCGAAGCGATCATCATCAAACGCTCCAAAGGGCCCGCAAAATGGACGGAGCTTGATCTTGGACGGCCAGACGGTTCGATTGAAGTTGCGATTGCCGGACAGTTGGACGCGTTGAAACTGGTTGCCGTCAAGCCGAAGCCGAAAGACGATTCGGCCGAGGAATCCAAAGCTCGTGCAGGATCCGTACCAAACGAAGAAGGTCCGTCTTCCTCGCGGTTCACTCAGTTGCGAGTGCGTCGTTTTGAGGCGGCGGAAACGGTGACGGCACTGGCAGAGGCGATTGCCTCCATGAGGATCGATCTGCTGATCGTCCCTAAATCGATTGACTCTAGCCATGAAGGGGACTCGTCTGATTGGCACGACAAACTTTATCGACTCGCACCATGTAAGACGATGTTCTTGCACGATGATCGGGTGCGAGAAAGTGAAAGTCTCCGGATCTTGACCGTCGTGACGAACGATCAAGATGACCGAGCTGCTTTGCTAACCGGTTGGCGGTTGGCGGATGCAACCGGCGGGACACTGACCGCGATGCTGTTCGAGCCCGCGTTGGATCAGTGGGCGACCGAGGTCGGAGATCGAAAGCTTGATCGGATTGTGCAGGCCGAGCTTGGCAGGAGTGCGAAAGATGTCAAACAGAAAACGGTACTCTCGGCCAGTGTCGTCGATGGGGTTCAGCGTTTGCGGGCGGAAGAGTACGACTTGATCTTGTTTGGGTCGAGGCAACGGCGTGAAATTAATCGAGTCATGAACGCGGTGCCTGGCATGAAGGAAGGTGACGCGCCGGCGATCGCGGCGGTTCGAGTGGCTATTCCGCTGACGAACCAAATCGTTGGTAAGCTTCAGAATGTGGTGCAGCGTTATGTGCCTCAGCTTAGTCGCGAGCAACGGATCAAGCTATTCGAAAACGTTCAGGTCAGCTCGCAATGGAATTTTGATTTTATTGCGATGATCTGTTTGTCGACCTTGATCGCTGCGTTAGGGTTGATTGACGATTCCGTGCCGGTGGTGATCGGAGCGATGCTTGTGGCACCGTTAATGACGCCCATCATTGCGATCGGATTGGGGTTGGCTCAGGAGAATCAGAAGTTGATTCGATCTTCGGTGAAAACGGTATCGATGGGTTTCGCGACGGCGTTCTTTATCGGCCTGATTACTGGATTGGTGGCGTTCCTATTTGTAGCAGATGCCGGGGCGACCAAAGAGATGGCCAGTCGTAACATGCCGGGGTTTGTTGACCTGATGGTCGCATTGGTCAGCGGGATCGCGGCGGCCTACGCATTGGGGCGACCGAATTTGATGTCGGCGATTCCCGGCGTTGCGATTGCGGCGGCGTTGGTGCCCCCCTTGGCGACTTCCGGATTAGCGTTGGCGATTGGAGACATCGCCTTGGCAGCCGGATCGACGTTATTGTTCCTAACTAACATGGTGGCGATCGTGTTGGCGGGAGCGATCGTGTTTTGGTTGGTTGGTGTGCGGCCGGTCGTCACCGATAAGGAAATGGCCCACTGGCCTCGTTGGATCATGTTGGGCTTGATCTTCGTTACCGTTTTGTTAACGGCCTTCTTTGAAGCTTGGCATGTGCTTGGCTGGTGGCATTGAGTTTTTTCTTTTTAGTGTTCAGTGTTCAGTCTGCAGTTTTCAGTGTGCAGTTTTCAGTTTTTAGTGTGCAGTGCGCAATAATGAGCGGCGAAGATTTGGTCTTGGCGGTCTATGAATCGTGAGTTATCCCGAAGGGATTTGAGTTTGTAGCCGGTGATAAGCGAATCGCCATCACCGGTGTGCAAATCATTGAGACGCATCCTGAAAGGATGCCAGCGTTGAGTTTTTCTGTCATCCCTTCGGGATGCGAATCTTGTTTGCAGCTTCCCGGTGGTATTCGCTGCTTTCCGGTGGTGTTCGCTGCGCTCGACCACCGGCTGCAAGCTGTTATCCCTTCGGGATAGAGATGCTTGAGTTGCCGTGTTTTAGTTTTCAGTGTTTGGTGTGCACGGTTCAGTTTTAAGTGTGCAGCGGCGAAGATTTGGTGGATGGGTTCGGCTCAGCTGGGTAAATGCAAAGCGTCACATAGAAAGCGAACGAAGGGCATCGCTGACTTCATGTGGCCAGTAAGTCGATCAATCAATTTGCGGTCCATGATCTCTTTTTCGGTCAAAAAGTTTCGGCACAGGTGATCTTTCCGTTTCAAGTCTTCGATCAAAGCGTGATTGGCATCAAAACCACGCGGTGGACGCTTCAGGCTATCGCCAATTCGCTCGAACGATTCGCGAAACGATTTCTTGTTGACGATGCGTTTCCAGCGAGCTGAATCATCATCGATGACGGTTCGGATATCGTTGAGGCGATCGGTCTCAGGACGCCAGATGCCGGCTCCAAAAAAGATCTCGTCAGGATGGACGTGGAAATAGAACCCGGGCGCGTGAACGTCTTTGCCGGCTTCGTGTCGGAAATGAATGCCGAGGTTCGTTTTGTACGGCAGCTTATTCTTTGAAAATCGGACGTCCCGATAGATTCGCATCATCGATCCGCCCGATTTTTTCGCGACCGCCGTGAAGAACGGAGATACTTTCTTAAGCGGTTTCTCCATGTCGCGGATCAACGCCAGTCCGGGCTCGCGGACAAATTGCTCGTACTGATCCTTATGGGCGTTGAACCAGTCGCGATTATTATTCTTTTTCAGACGGTTCAAAAACGAAATCGTGTCCGCGCTAAAGCCTTCAAAAGATGGGACGCTCATTCTTAATCGTTCCAATTTCGTTCAGGTGTAAATCGGCCGACAAAAAAAGCCAACGGAAAAACCCGTTGGCTTAATGTTGGTACGCTGCGATCGCCTACTTGGAAAGACCAAGTGACTTGATCAACTCTTCGGCTCCAGGAGTCATGCGGCGAATCTTGTCGGCCAATACTTGTTTCTCGGAAGCTGATGCCTTGGCGGCTCGCTTTTTAATCAGCTCCATTTTTTTCTTACGAGTTCTGCGGCGTGCAAGCTCGCGGTGGCGTTCGTTACGCATTCGGTTCGTTCCTGTCGATTCTTATACTCAAATGAATTGCCAAATTGGCATTATCGGCGTTCTTTTCGGGAGGGGAGAGAATAACGCAAAAAAGATTACGAATCAACTGACAGAATCAGGCTACTTGGGCTGGTGGCCTCGCAAATCGCAAAAATCACGACGATTTCGGTATCAATCGCGGAAGCTGGGGCGAAGTTCGGAGACTAGAAAAGCCGAGCCCGTGATGCAGATCGCGTCGTTGGCGGTCGCGTTGGCCAGAACGGATTGAAGGGCCGTTTTTGGATTTGGGAAATTGTCGACCTCGATTTTAGAAAATACACTTGATAACTCGGATGACCGGGTTGTCTCGATTAGTTCATCTAGTTTGAAGCTCCGTGGATTGCTTTGGTACTGTGTCAGCACGATTCGATCGCAACAGTCTGCGAGAGCAACTAGCATCGTGGCGGCGTCCTTATCCCGGGTTGTTGCAAAGACGATTGTGCGCCGGCCAGCAGTTTGCCATGACGGCATCTCGGTCGTTAGCGTTTCGGCCAATGCGGTGGCTGACGCGGGGTTGTGTGCGATATCCAGAATCACCAGTGGCGAAGTCGATACGATTTCAGCTCGTCCCGCTAATGTTGCCTCTGCCAGTCCTTTACGAATCGAATCTGGACTGATCTGATTCTTGGGATCATCCAGCAAGCTGACGGCAGCAACGGCGAGTGCTGCGTTTGTTCGTTGATGAGAGCCCGGCAGGCTTAGCTTGATTCCTTTGACATCCAATGATTGCGTCCCGGCTTTGCCAATCACAGCAAATGATGTGGATGCCATTTTCTTTGCAGAGGCAACCGGTCCGGCAGGTGGCTCGATGGAAAAATCTGTGTTCAGTTGATCGAGATGTGCCGAGTTCTCTGCTGCGACTTCCGCAATCGCCGCCGCCGCGTCGGGTTGAATGGCTCCGCTGATGACAGGCACTTCGGGTTTGATGATCCCGGCTTTTTCTCTCGCGATTTTGCCGATCGTGTTGCCAAGTTGTCGTGTGTGATCAAGGCTGATGTTGGTAATCACGCAAACGGCGGGTTCGCAGACGTTGGTCGAATCTAGCCGTCCACCGAGCCCGACTTCGAGTACCGCATAATCCACCGATTGCTGAGCGAAGAAGAGCATTGCGGCTGCGGTAGTGATTTCAAAAAAGGTCAATTCATTGCCGTTCTTTCGGGCTGCTTCCAGATCCATTGCCTCGATCGCCGGCCCCATTTCTGCCAAGACGGACAGTAGTTGAGTGTCCGAGATCACTTGGCCATCGACCGCCATCCGCTGATTGATTTTTTCAAGATGAGGGGATGTGTAGACTCCGGTTCGAAATCCGGAAGTAGTCAGAATGCTGCCGACCATCGTGGTGACTGATCCTTTGCCCTTGGTGCCGGCGACATGAATGGCAGGCCACGCGGATTGGGGATTGCCCAAACGGTCAAGCAGTTCACGCATTTTGTCCAGCCGGAAGCCTGCCGGCGAAACTCGGACCTGCCGCTCATAGTTGATTCGACCGTACAGCTTGTCGAGAATTTTGGACAGGTCGCGATCGGGCGTTGGCTGGCTGGGCGTCGTCATGGCTTCAATTCGGTGGGAGGCTGGTTGAACCGTAATTTACCGATATCTATCATGTTCAGTAAGATAAAGGGCTCCGTCGAACCTGCGGGGCCAAAACTGCGTAGCAAAATTTGAGGATATCGCCTTGTTGTGGTCTCGGACGACCGCATCATTTGCCGTTGTAGCTGAAAATCGGTTTTTTGTTGTGCTTTCTAATCCTGCTGCACGACCCACCATTCTTCGAGAACTCATTGATGAGCACCGAAAATTCATCCGCTTCCTCAGCCGTGGAAGACAGCCCCAAGTCCGAACAAGTCACTCGGCTTGAGCAAACCAACCCCGACTACGACCCCAATGTGGTGGTCGAGACACAAAACCTGACCAAAATTTATCGTGACTTCTGGGGACGTCAGAAAGTCCGCGCTTTGAACGCGTTGGATCTGGAAGTTCGTAAGGGCGAGATTTTTGGGCTGCTGGGCCCCAACGGTTCGGGCAAGTCGACGACGATCAAGTTGCTACTGGGGCTGCTGTTCCCAACCAGCGGACG
This sequence comes from uncultured Pirellulaceae bacterium, assembly GCA_937929805.1. GTDB lineage: Bacteria > Planctomycetota > Planctomycetia > Pirellulales > Pirellulaceae > Mariniblastus. Next base: position 60,887 of record CALFUT010000023.1, on the reverse strand, counting down.
AGCGCTCGTGTTTGGCAAAAACGCGACGGAGGTGACCAAGAACGAGCGTATTGGTTACTTGCCCGAGGAATCGTATCTGTACAAATTCCTTACTGCCGAAGAGACGCTGGACTTCTACGGGCGTTTGTTCGATATGCCGGCCGCTGTTCGCAAGGAGCGAGTGGAATCGCTGATCGAACAAGTGGGGCTGACTTGGGCCAAGCGGCGTCAACTGAAGGAGTACTCCAAAGGGATGACTCGCAGAATTGGTCTGGCTCAGGCTTTGATCAACGATCCTGAATTGATCCTGTTGGACGAACCGACGTCTGGTTTGGATCCACTGGGAACACGCGAGATGAAGGACATGATCCTGAAGCTTCGGGACCAAGGTAAAACGATCATCATGTGTAGTCACCTGTTGGCCGACGTGCAGGACGTGTGTGACCGAATCGCGGTCCTTTACCAAGGTGACTTGAAAGAACTGGGCCGGGTCGACAGTTTGCTGCAGGTGAGTGACGAAACGCAAATCCGTGCGAAGAACCTACCCGAGTCCGCCGCCGAGGAGATTCGAGCGGTTATCGCCAAGCACGGTGGCGAGGTGCTGTCGGTCGAAAATCCTCGGACCACGCTGGAGGAGTTGTTCCTCGATATCGTCCGCGAGAGTCAGGCTCGTCCGGGACATCGTTCCTCGGGCGTCGAGTCAAACTAGCGACCTTGGCCGGTTGGCTATCGCTCCGCGCTGAAAAGCTTCACACTGAAAACTTCACACTGAACACTGAAAACTTCGTCTAATGGTCGTCGAAAGATTTCCCGACTTTTTCCAATGGATTGGCCCGGGGTCGCTACTGTTTTTAGCGATCCTTGTCGCCGCGATTCTGCTCGGCCTTTTCGTAGGCTACGTGGTTGCTGTCTTTCGCCACGGTCCTTTCGAAGCATTTTACGTAGTCGCCCAAGTGATTGGCGATGCGATTCCTGATTTTTTGGGTATGTCGCTTCGACGGCTAGTGGCGATTGCCCGACTGACCGCAAAAGAAGCACTGCGGCGACGTGTTTTGCTGGTGACGTTCGCGATTTTTGCGGCGATGTTACTGTTTGGTGGCTGGTTTTTGAATTCGTCCAGCGAGCATCCCGACCGAATCTACGTGAACTTCGTGATGTGGGGCACGCAGATGCTGGTCCTGCTAATGGGGATGCTGGTCAGCGCATTCAGCTTGCCAGAGGACATCAAGAATAAAACAATCTACACCGTGGTCACCAAGCCAGTTCGATCTTCAGAGGTTGTGCTGGGGCGGATCATGGGGTTGGGGGCCGTCTGCACAGCGTTGCTTGCGTTGATGGCCGTGATCAGTTTCTTTTTCGTGTGGCGTGGGCTTTCGCACGAGCATCAACTGGTTGGTGATACGCAAACTTTGTCTTCGTTCGTCGAGGTTGATCAGGGCAGTCGGAAGTCTCGTTTCAGCGGACGTCGTGTTTCTGAAAACGCAGTCATGGAGGCTCAGACGACTCAAGATTCGGGGCACAGCCATCGTTTGGAGTTGGTCGAGGATATCCGAGACGCCGATTCGCCTCCGTTGGTTGCGTCGAACGTGGTGGACTCAGAGAAGTTGCCAAACGGTCGGGTAAAGTATCGACGTGTCGTGTGCCACCCGATCGGAGGTCACACTCATCCAGTAACCGTTGACGGTGAAGGAAAAGATGCGCGGATTCAGCTTGGGTCTTCGGTTGGCTACTTTCGAGCTCGTGTCCCAGTCTACGCCGATTCGCTACGGTTTCGTGATCGTGCGGGTGACATGAAAGACCGTGGCACGAACGTTGGTAACGAGTGGGGATATCGCGGCTACATCGATGGCGGATCATCAGGAATTCAATCTTCGTTGGCCCGAGGCCTATTTCGTTTTTCCGGACTTCGCGAATCGCTGTTTCGACGCACTGAGGTGATTCCGTTAGACATGAGCCTAAGTGTTTTCCGGACCTACAAGGCTAACGTTGAAAAACGAGTCATGGCAGGGTTGGAATTTGAAAGTGTTCCAGACAACCCGGAAGTCGACAACCGATTTGTGTCTGACATGATCACGTTTGAAACAAACGAGTACACGCTTCAGACGCTGCCGATACCTCGCAAGCTGGTTGGTAAACTGCTGGCACCCGATGGCTCGATTGTCGGGCAGGGAGAATACGACCTGTTCGATGACTACGCCAAGAACGGGAACCTGTTGCTAAGTCTTTCCTGTCGCGATCCGGGGCAGTTTTTGGGAGTCGCTCGGGCGGACGTTTATTTCCGAGCCGGGGACACGCTCTACTGGTTAAACTTTTTCAAGGGTTACCTTGGGATTTGGTGCCAGTTGATGATCATCATTGCGATGGGAGTTGCATTCAGCACGTTCCTAAATACGCCGGTCACGATGTTGGGAATTGTGGTGATGGCGATTCTTGGTTTTTACAGCGGTTTCGTGCGTGAACTGACGCTTCCTGATACCGATGGTGGCGGCCCCATCGAATCGTTCGTTCGGGTGATCACCCAACAGAACATGCAGGTTAGCCTTGAGACTGGCGTGTTAACCACGGCGATGGAGCAGATTGATAAATTGCTGGTCTGGCTTTTGGCTGGCCTGACTTACTTAGCCCCGGATTTCTCGCAGTTGGATTTTTCTGACTTCTTGACGTACGGTTATTCGATTGATCCTCAGCGACTGATTGTTGCGATGGTCATCACTGCCGCATTTGTTGTTGGCCTAACCATTTTGGGTTACTTCGCGCTAAAGACACGGGAGATTGCCAAGTGAGCCAGTTAAGCCCCTTCATCAGAAAAATCATTTACCTCGTGGCGATCGTCGCGCTGTTGATTCCGATGTCGCTGATTTCGCGGCCTGCCCAACGAGCTGAAAACATCGAGGATAGCAATTCGGGCGGAAAACTATCTCAGCTGCGTGACGAATACAATCTGTCTCAATCGCAATTGTCCGAAATTGATCCCGCTAGTGAAACAATGAAGTTGGCCTCGCTGGGTTTGCGGGGCGTGGCAGTCAACATGCTGTGGCTGCAGGCGATCGAGTACAAGAAAACCGAGAACTATGATCAGCTTGCGGCGACGCTGGAGGCGTTGACCAAGATTCAGCCAAACTTCATCAAAGTCTGGGAGTTTCAGGCTCATAACTTGGCGTACAACGTTTCGATGGAGTTCGATGACTACGAGTATCGCTATCACTGGGTCAAGAAAGGTTTGGATTTCCTGAAACGAGGCATTCCATATAACAAAACAGATCACCGGATGTCGGATAATCTGGGATTCTTCACGGGGAACAAATTTGGAAAGTCTGACGAGAAAGAATCTTTTCGTCGCATGTTTCGCGAAGACGATGAATTTCATGAGCAGATGTCAGATATGATCGATCCCGATTCTTATGACACGCGCTCCTACGGGCCAGACAGCTGGAGGATGGCTTATCAATGGTATGACAAATCTCGCGACTTGGTTGATTCTGCGATCGGTACACAGCAAACCAGCGATATCATGTTCTTCATGAAGCGTCCGGCTCAGTTGCGAAATCAGTCGCTGTCATTGCAGGAAGAATTTCGATCCGACGAAATCATTCAGGAGAACTGGCGGCGGGCTCACGCGGAATGGTTGGACTATGGCCAAGACAAAATTACGAACTCGCTAGGCGTGACGATCACGCTTGAAGGGATGGCGGAGTACGAAAGCCGGCTGGAACAACTGCGAGCGAAGTTGGATGAGTTGGCCCCCGAGGAACGAGACCGTTTGCGGGCCGAGCTAAAGACGTTGGCGAATCTGACGCCGGAGGAAGAATATGCTTTGTCGCTGCCGGTTGATCAGCGGGGTGATGAAGAACTGCGTTTAGCGCGTCAGGCGAACTCGCGAATTGAGGGGCTTGATAAGGATCTGGATTCTCGAGTCGCAACGGCCGCGAGTGAAGAAAATCGGCTGGAATCGCAACGAGTGCTGTCAGACATCAATCAAGTCAAGAAGCAGATGCAAACGATCTCGAAGGACTCGCAGATTGTGAACTACCGATACTGGAGAGCTCGAACTTTGGCCGAATCCGAGACGCCTACGCTACTTGCTCGTCAGGCACTGTACGATGCCGAGCAAATGCGTCGCCGATCGATCTACGATGATGAATTCAGAGTCGACTTCAAGAGCGGCGAGAAATCAATTACTCGAACGGGGGCGATTTCTTTATACCTTGACGCGTTTGAGCAGTGGGATGACGTTATCAAAAAGCATCCTGATTTGAGAGAAGGTGTTTTCGCAGATGACTTGGCGGATTCAATGATTGAGCTGAAAGATATGCTCGACATCACCAACCGTGAGTGGCCAGATGATTTCCCCATGCAGGAGTTCATCGATTTTCGTTCTGCTCAGGGGGAACCGGATAATTTGCCCACGACCGAGGAGTTAGAGGAAGAGCGGTCCGGGCGTGAATCGATTGACGAGTCAGAAGAAGACGTCGCTGACGACGGCGATTTAGAAGATTCCGGCGCTGATTCCGGCGCTAAGACGGATGGTCAGGAAACTGGTGGTGAACCGGATTCAAATCAGGTAAAAGACCCTGTTCCCGCCTCATCCAAGGCGGATCCGGTCCATTCAGACGTGGTTGAGGGGAATGCTTTGAACCGTTCGGAGCTTACTTCCGCCCGGCGAACGGACGCGGCTCCTGAAGCGAAGGCGGCCGCAAGCGAATAAAGGTTTGTGGTGGTTGCAGCGAACGGCCGGTAGTCATGTTCCAGCGGTCGCCGCGCCGTCGGAGGCCGTAAGGTGCTGTGAGAAATCAATCTCGGGGCCGTCAATTACACAGTTGGAAAACGCACTGCATGTTTTTTGTATTCGAAGGGATCGACGGAGCCGGTAAATCGACCCAGCTGAACCGGTTTAACGGTTGGCTTGAATCGATGGGGCACGAAGTCGTAACCTGTGCGGATCCCGGAAGTACAGAAGTGGGCGAAGCTTTACGAGCTATTTTGCTCGCGAAGCACTCGATGCCGATCCACATGCGAACGGAAATGATGCTGTTCACGGCCGCCCGGACTCAGTTGGTCGAGGAAATAATCAAGCCGGCTCTGGCGGCAGAAAAGACCGTCGTTCTGGATCGATACCTTTGGTCGACGGTCGTCTATCAAGGCCACGCGTCGGACTTGTCTTCCGATTCGATTTGGCAGGTCAACCGGATCGCAACCGATGGCTTGATGCCCGACGCAACCTTCGTGCTGGATTTGCCCGTCGACACCGCGATGGAACGGATTGGCAAGTCGCTCGATCGAATGGAGTCACGTGGCACCGAGTACATGCAGAAAGTGCGTGACGGATTTTTGACGGAAGCCAAGCGATTTCCAGATCAGGTTTTCGTTGTCGATGCGTCACAGCACCCGGATCACGTGGCACAAGAGATCCAAACCGTCGCCCAGAAGTTGATTGACGACCGGCAGGAGGATTCTTGATGCCTTGGGATGATCTTACAGGTCACGAAGACGCGATTGATCGTTTTCGTCGCAGTATCGTGCGCAACCGATTGGCCAGCACGTACTTGTTCGTGGGGCCGGCCGGCGTCGGCAAGCATACCTTCGCGCTTAAGTTGGCTCAGGCGTTGCTGTGTTCGGCCAATCCACCACAGGAATTGGAGGCGTGCGGAAACTGTCCGTCGTGTCAGCAGGTGTCCGCAAAGACTCATCCCGACCTGATTCTGATTTCCAAACCGGCCGACAAAGCGTTCATTCCGGTCGAAACCTTCATCGGTGATCGGGAGCACCGCCGGCAAAGGGGTTTGTGCCACGATATTGGACTCAAACCTTTCATGGGTGGGCGCAAAATTGCGATCATCGACGACGCAGATTTCTTAAATCAAGAAAGTGCTAACTGTTTGCTGAAAACATTAGAGGAGCCCCCACCAAATTCGCTGTTAATGTTGATCGGCACCAGCGAGCAACGTCAACTTTCGACGATTGTGTCCCGAAGCCAAGTCGTTCGGTTTTCAGCATTATCGAATGAGCAAGTGGCCAACTTGTTGAACCGAATGAACGATTTGGAATCCGATTTGCCAATCGATGAACTGGCGGCAGCTTCCAACGGAAGTGTCACGCTGGCCGTTCAATTGTCTGAATCTGAAGTGTGCGAATTTCGCAAGCAGTTGTACTCGTATCTGACCGAGATGGATCCGCAGTGGAATGGGTTCACGAAAGCTGTGATCGGATTCGTTGACGCCGCTGGAAAAGACGGTGCAACCAAACGGGCTCGTCTGGCATTGATCGGTGATCTGGCAATCGAGTTCTACCGGCAGGGGTTTCTGGCCGCGACGGGTAGCCGATCCGAAGGCGTGGTCATGGATGCGGTGATGGCGAACGCGGTCGATTCGTTTGTTCAAAATTCGGACGGACTTTCTGGTGAGGAGTTGGCCGAACGGTGTGGGGTTTGCATTCACCGCTGCGGCGATTTTCAACAACAGATTGCCGCGAATGTCAGTCCTGCCAATGCCGTCGACGCTTGGCTGCGAGACCTAAGCCGCCTAGGTCGCGGTTTGGCGTTGGTGTAGCGAAGCCACGGTTTATCGTCGCTTCGACGCCACATTTTTGAACCCCGAATTTGGAAGAGCGTGCAGAACTTCCTCGTTCTCATTCGTCTGGTTCTTTTTCGCGGTCAAATGAAAGCCGTTCCGCATGTTTAATCAGCCCAGCGTCGAAATGATACTCAACAACTGCGGCACGAAGTCACGATTGGCTCGGGCACGGTGGCTGAGGACGGACTTGACGGCGTCTCCCAGTTGTCCGAACGTCTGATGATATTCGGGGATTTCAAACATCGGATCGTACCCAAAGCCGCCCGATCCGTGCTGCTGCGGCAAAATCCTTCCGTAGCAACGTCGCTCGCATTGGATGTGAACGTTGCCTTGCGGATCGGATAAGGTCATGTGGCACGTGTACCACGCCGTTCGTTTTTCTAGCGGCACGTCCTGCAGTTTCTCAAGCAGCAACGCGTTGTTTTTTTCGTCGGTGGCATCAGGGCCGGAGAATCGGGCCGAGTAAACACCAGGTGCACCGCCCAACGCTTCCACGCTTAGACCGCTGTCCTCTCCCAAGACCCATTGGCTCAAGTGTTTGGCTTGCTGGACGGCTTTTAGGGTCGCATTTTCTTCAAACGTGGTGCCAGTTTCCTCGACCTCGATCGAATCGGGAAGATCGGCCAAACTTTTCAGCAAAATGTTATACGGCGAAAGCAGCATCTCCAACTCGCGCTGCTTTTTTGCGTTACGAGTTCCTAGAACCAAGACGAAAGTTGACATCGGTTTTGCTTCCTGCCCAAACTACTCTTCGGCGACGTTGTAACAGTGAATGATCTCTTGGTCTCGCAAATACATCCGGCCATTCGAGATCACAGGGTGAGTCCAGATCATACCCTTCAATTTGCGTTGAGTGGATTGGGGATCCAGTTTGAACATGCCTTTGACGGAGGTCTTGTTCTCGTCCGCGGCGATCAATAGCACGCGACCACCTTTCTCTTCGATATAATAAAAACGGTCATCGGCGTATGCGATGGCTCCTTTTTTGATTTTCTTCGTGTTCCAAATCCGTTCTCCGGATTCTTGGCTCTGGCACGTCAGCCCGGCTTTGTCACTGTGGCCATAATAGAAATCGTCCAACAAAATGACGCCGCCGTGATGGTTTTTCATGATTCGGTTTCGCCACTCGACTGCGGGATCGAAAGTTCCATTGAGTCGGATCAACTTGCAACCGATGCCGTATCCGCTGGTGACGTAGACTAGGCCGTCATCAAAGATGGGGCTCGGTATTACAGCCACTCGGCCGGGCCAGTCGGATTGCCAAAGTAGTTTTCCATCCTCTGCGGAGAACCCGACGATGGCCAATTCGGTCAGTTGCACATATTGCCGCTGACCATTCCAGCCGATTGGCAACACGGACGAATAGTGAGCTTTCGCGGGAGCCGAAGGTTCCCCGCTGTCCATCGGTTTGGTGACCGGTTGCGACTGCCAGATTTTTTCGCCCGATGCGGCATCCAATGCCATCAGCGTTCCGTCGGAACCGCCCGGTGTGCAAATCACGTTGCCGTTATCGACCAACGGTGATTCGGCGTATCCCCACTTGGGAACCTCGCCTCCAAAGTCGCTCATTTTTACGGCCCAGACTGGTGTTCCGTCAGCGATCTTCAGGCAAGCCAGATCTCCTTGGGCGGTTAGGAAGTACCCGACTTCTCCTGTGATGGTTGGCGTACCGCGTGGCCCGCCACCCCAATCGTTATCGTAGCTATCGCCCAGAGTAACTTTCCAGATGGTGTCGCCCGATTCGGCATCTAGACAGAGAGCAAACTGGGTGTCGTCTTCCTGCCCCATCGTGAACAGGCGATTTCCAACAACCGAGAAACCGGAGTAGCCCAAGCCGCCCGTTTCCACGTGCCAAACCTTTTCGGGTCCGCCGTCGGGCCACTCTTTTAGCAAGCCGGTTTCGACTGACTTGTCATCGTGGTTTGGGCCTCGCCAGTTAGGCCAGTCGTCGCCGTGAGCATAGGTCGCCAAAAATATGGTCGTTAGTGAAAGCGAACACAGAATTCGCAGACGAGAGAAAAGAGAGTGAGTCATGATCAGAACCGCGAAACAAAGTGCTCGATAGGAATTACTTTGTTTTATCCGCTACTGGATCAAATGCAACCTAGATTGGCGTGCTGATCGAAGGCGCCAGTTTTTGAATGGCAGGAGTGGTCGGGTTGCAGGCCCAGAACCATCATTAAGAAGTTTGGGCTTCTTTCTCGCTGGCGGCTTGTGCCTCGCCGTGCAATTTGGCGAACGCGCTCTTGGCTTGATCATCTGAAAGTGACTGTTGTCCTCGCGAGATCGCCTCGAATTCATCCTCATGCCGAATGAATGCCGCGACAACTTCCGGGTCGAATTGACTTCCTGAACCCGAAACAATGATCGCTCGGCTTTCCAGATGGCTCATCGCACGTTTGTATGGCCGTTTGCTAGTCAGCGCGTCGTAGACGTCTGCAACGGCCACAATCCGAGCAACCAAAGGAATGTCGTACTCTTTCAGTTGATGAGGGTAGCCTTCGCCGTCCCATCGCTCGTGATGGTAGTAGGCAATTTGACGAGCCATGTGCATGAAGGGATTGTTGCCCAGTCGAGCGTGGATGGCGTCAAGGCACTCACCACCGATCAACGTATGGATTTGCATCATGCTGCGTTCTTCAGGAGTTAATCGCCCCGGCTTCAGCAAAATCGAATCGGGGATGCCGACCTTTCCAATATCGTGCAGCGATGAAGCCAAAGAAATGTTGCGTGTGAATTCTTCGTCGATGTCGTTGCAGTGGTTCGCCAAGTCACGGCTGATGATTTCCACATATTTGCGAATACGATCCAAGTGTTCTCCGGTGTCGTTGTCTCGCGATTCCGCCAGCTTGGCAAGTCCAAAGATAACGGCGTTCCGAGTCCGGGTCAGTTCACGTTCGTTGTGCGTTGCTTGACGCTCCAAATTACTATTCGTTGCGCGAATTTGATCGACGTTGTGGTGTAACCCCACAATCGGGACCGTGATCGCAAGGAAACTTAACCCCAGCGCCCAAAGCAATGCTCGGGTCCGTTTTTGACTGAACACGACGGCTTGTTGATGCATTCTGGCCGAGTCGTTTCGCAAGACCAATAAAATGCACTCGACGCGAGGCAATCGTCGTGCGGACCCGGTCCATTGTTGACCGTCAACCAAAAGACGCCCAGAAACAGAGTTCAGGTCCGGATTGGATGAAAAAATGTTTACCAGTGTGTTTGCATCGTCTCGCGAGATCGGCTGAAACGGGACGCTGCTCAAGGAGAGAGTGTCGAAGCCGGGGGTCTTATTGCGGTGGCTTAGGATAGAACCGTTGTGAGCCTTGGCGAGTAAGACACAAGTGTCTTGCCCTCCCGTAAATCCTTCAGTGGCTGCTCGGAATCGCTCGACGCAACGTTCGTCACCATCTTTACCGGTCTGCTCTTTCGTTTCTCGCGCCGTCTTAAACACACGATCGATTCGGGAGGCAGTCGCTTCGGTAGTTTCTAACGTGTTAGACCGAATTGATTCCATTTCTGTGGACTCAAACCAGTTGAACAGGTAAACCACGCCTAGCAGTACCAACAGGCTCTGGATCAAGGCGAGAAATGCAAAGGAGTAACGGTTAGGACGTAATCTCATAGGTTTGTCAGAACAAAGCTTTGACAGTCTTTGGGTTGCAGTGAACAAGGGCAAAAGCAAGCGATACAGTTGCCGGAAGATTCTTTGTGGACGACTTGAGTCAGTAGTCAGTCGGTCCGCCGCTTCTGCGTCGCTTAGCTGCGTCGCTTAGTTGAGGGTAGGTTCGAGTTCTGCGGCAGTTCGCCGTTGCCTTGATTGATTTTCTAGGCAAGGGACATTTTGGAATGAGTTGAGCGGTATGTACCGGTTAAAACGGGCTTGGTGAATGGCTGCCAAATCCGCCACCGGTCGTCATCGCTCTTTCGCATGCGGAATTCGTCTGGGTAAGCACATCGCATTCAGTGATCACTGCACGACCAGACGGTCGCTGGCTCGTTTCAAGCGCCTCAGGCCTGTCGCGGCAATGCAGGCGTCTCAATGTCGCACGATTGTCCCAATCGTTTTCTTCTCGAACGGTCTCGATAAACAATTGGGACAATTGTTCTACAATCGATTGTTCCAATCGTTTACCGTGCAAATCGTTCTGTAAAACAATTGTCTTACCAGCTGCGACCTACTCTGGCCATCAATTCGTGTTAGAATATGCTTAGGGCAAAGCGGTAGTTATTTTCAGGAAGCCAATTATGGATCAGTACGAGTGCATTGAAACGGATAAGGTCGAGGATGTTGCGGTCGTTAAGTTTGTCGACGAGAGGATGATGGATGCGGCTCGGATCGAGCAATTGGGCGGCGAGCTGATGGATGCGGTCTCGGGCGATGACAAAGACCGTGTCGTAATCAATTTCGAAAATGTAAGTTTCTTCTCCAGTGCGGCGGTCAGTAAATTGTTGGTTGCCGAAAAACGTATTCGTTCGCAAGGCGGTCAGCTTCGCTTGAGCAATTTACGTCCGGAAGTCCGTGACGTTTTCAACCTGACCAAGCTTGACTCGGTCTTCAAGATTGAAGAAGAACAGAGCGATGCGATTGAGTCGCTGCAGTAGTTTTTGGCCCACTTGCCACCGTGCTGGAACCACCAGAATTTGCGATGACTTCACCGCCACCAAACTGGACGCTCGAACGCCGAATCCCCAGTGACCCCGATGTTTGTGCCAAGGTGATAGAGCCGCTGGTCGACGCCTTGGAAAATTTCGGCTGGGCGGCGCGTGAGGTATTTGGAATTCGCATGGCGATGGAAGAGGCGATCGTCAATGCCATTCGGCACGGCAACCAGTGTTCCCCGAACAAGTCAGTGCAGATTGCGATCAAGGTCGATGATCAAGAGTTTCTCGCCACGATCACCGATCAAGGCGACGGGTTCGATCCGAAGCAGGTGCCCGATCCGACCGACGATGAAAACCTCGAGTGTGATTCTGGGCGAGGGTTGGTCTTAATCAAAAACTATGCGGATGAAGTGACCTACAACCAGAGCGGAAATTCGGTCACACTGAAGAAGAGTAAGCCTTAACCAGTCTGGCGGAAACGCAGTCGTCCATGTCCGTCGAAAAGTATCTCAAGCCCGAAGTCATCAACCAGATCAAGCGGCTTGATCTAAGGGCTCAGTTTGTCGTCCGAGGCTTTCTGCATGGCCTACACGCTAGCCCCTTTCATGGCTTTAGCGTTGAGTTCAGCGAGCACCGCAAGTACTCGCCCGGCGATGACCCCAATGACATCGATTGGAACGTGTTCGCGAAAACCGATAAGTATTACATTCGCAAATATGAATCCGAAACGAACTTAACCGGTTTTCTGGTGATGGATCTCAGCGAGTCGATGGGGTACACGTTCGAGCAGACGCTAAACAAGTTCGATTACGCGGTGTGTTTGGCCGCTGCGTTGGCATACCTGATGATCTCGCAGCAAGATCCGGTCGGATTGATTACGTTTAACGATAAAGTCCGCGAAAGCCTGCCGGCTCGATCAAATCGAAAGCAGTTGGGCAACGTGATGTCGCTGCTTTCGAAAATTCAACCCGCGGGAACGACTGATTTTGCTCATAGCGTTGGCCAAATCGCGGCAATGCTGAAAAATCGAAGTCTCGTGATGATCTTTTCGGATTTGTTGTCCGACCAAGAAGCAATGTTCAACGCCCTGTATCGATTGCGGCACGGAGGGCACGATATCATCTTGTTCCATGTTTTGGATGAAGCCGAGGTTAGCTTTCCGTTCAACGGAATGTACGAGATGCGAGACCCTGAGACAGATGAAGAGATGAAAGTCGACGCCGACGGTTATCGGTCAGCGTACGTTGAGCGTATCAAGGAGTTTCGGGACTCACTTTCCAAGCAAAGTAACGCGGGCGGATTTGACTACGTCGCATTGGATACCAGCATGCAGTTTGACAAGGCGTTGATGGAATACCTGCTCAGCCGACGAGCGAGAGGATAAGGATGGAATGGGGAGTGCGGAATGCGGAATGCGGAATCTGTGAGTTCGCGGGTGCGCCTGTTGAAATTCCGCACTCCGCAATCCGCAATCCGAAATCACGCCGGAGGCGCATCTGATGGCTTGGGCGATTCCCATGATCCTTGGGCTGGGCGCAGCGCTATTGATGGTGCCAGTGGTGCTGCATTTTCTGATGCAGCCCAAACCCAAACGAGTCGATCTACCGACGCTTCGTTTTTTGCAAGAGCGGCAGCATTCGACGCGTTCACGAATGCGCCTTCGGCATTTGATGTTGCTGTTACTGCGTTGTCTGATGATTGCTTTGGGGGCATTAGCGTTAGCGGGGCCGGCGGTGGCGTCGCGAAATTATGGCAACTGGCTGACCGTAGGAGGAATCGGGGCGATTGGCCTGCTGGTTGCCGGTTGGTTGCTGGCTACGCTGTTCAGTCGCCGATCGAACGGAGCGCTAACGTGGGCGTTGGCGGCGGTGTTGGTTGGCTTGTTGGGTTATGGTGGCTGGTCGGCGTTGAGTCTTTTTGGCAGCGAAGAATCGGTTGGCTTGGGCGACGTCCAAGCTCCCGTCGCGGCAGTGGTCTTAATCGATACCTCGCCCCGGATGAGCTATCGCCAAAACAATTTGACTCGCTTGCAGAAAGCACAAGAGATTGCATCTTGGTTGGTCAACCAGTTCCCCGACAACAGTCGAGTTTGCGTGTTGGCGACTGACAACGACGAACCTTTTTTTTCAGTTGACCCGGCGGCAGCCGTCCGGCGAATCGGCAAACTAGGAATTAGCTATGTGAGTGCCAGCATTCCGGGAACCTTGGACAACGGCATACGGTTGTTAGAGAAAACCGATCAGACGCGCAAGGAGATTTATCTACTGACCGATCTGACAGCCGCCAGTTGGCAAGGCAAGGCGTCCGGGACTTTGCAGCGGCGGTTGAATCGTCTTTCAGCCGGCAATGTGATCGTGGTGGATGTGGGCAGCGCCGATGTCGAGAACTTCTCCCTCGCACCGGTTGAGCTTTCGGCGGTCGAGATTACCGAATCCGGCGGCTTGGTGGTTTCAACGGAGCTTCAAAGACAGGGAGCCGCGGCTCAACGAACGGTCAGCTTCGCGATCGAGCAGCCCGATTTTTCGCGTCCGGTCATCCGGGATGGGCGAGCGGTCTATTCGGACGACTTCTGGCAGCAGCAGTCGACCGTCGACGTTCGCGAAAACGGAGTCGCTCGGGTAGAGTTCCGATTCCAGCAGCAGCTGCAGCCGGGGACTTATCACGGGCAGGTGGAGATTGTCGGTTCAGATTCGTTGTCGTTGGACGATGTCCGGCATTTTTCGTTTCAGGTCAGCCGACAATGGAAAGCCTTGGTGGTGTCTCCGCAAGGAGTCAGTTCGACCAATCTGATCAGTACGATTGCTCCAACACGATTGGTTGAACTTGGGACGGCACGATACGATTGTGAAGAGATCGATTTCCAACAGTTTGAAGCTCGGGGGAATGAATCGGACGGCAGTTACGCGGCGATCTTTCTACTTGACCCGCCGCCGCTGACCGATGCGACTTGGGAACGGTTGACCGAGTACGCGAAGGCGGGGGGAGGCGTCGTGATGTTTCTTGGTCACAACTGTGCCAGCGGCCCTGAGGCTCATTCCACTTTTCAAAATGACTTAGCCAATCGAGCGATGGGATTCTCGTTGACTCGAATCTGGCGAAGCGCGGAGGATGCGTTCCTCAGCCCAAGCGAAAACGATTTAGCGCATCCGCTCTTTCGCTCGTTCCGACAGATCGATGCGGGGATTCCGTGGAGCCGGTTTCCTGTTCGGCGACATTGGGGTTCGGAACCTCTTGATGCTGGGCAGTTGGGAAGTGCCGACCGTGAAACGCCGGCAGTCGCCAGCGTTTTGTTGCGGTACTCAAACCGGGAAGCGGCCGTTTGGGAGCACCGGATTGGAGCCGGTCGATTCTTGACGATGACGACGCCGATCTCTGAACCCTCATGGTCGGAGAATCGAACGATTTGGAACGAACTTTTTCTTGGTAAGCCTCTGCCGGCGTGGCTACTGGTGCGAGCGATCGCGCAGCATGTTGTGGTGGGTGATGCGGACTCGTTGAACATTCAGGTTGGGCAGCTGGCGAGTTTTGAAAATGATTTGCGAACTTGGCCAGAATCGTATCGAGTGTTCACGCCGGCGGAAGATCAGTCTCCCGCTACGATTCATGCGGTCGACGGGCAGATTCGATATCGGTTCACCGACATGCCGGGGCACTATCGATTGAAAGGGCAACTGGACGGGCCCGTGCTGCGTGGGTTTAGCACTAGTTTGGATTCGGCAGCGACGGATTTGACTCGTCTGGAATCCAACCGGCTGGATACGGTTTTTGGAGCCGAGCGATATGAAATCGTGCAGCAAAAAGAAGAAATTCAGCGGCAGCAGGGGACGAACCGGCGTGGGAAAGAGTTATATCCGCTGCTGATGTTGATGCTGCTGGTCGCGATGGCGGTTGAGAACTTGATTTCGAACCAGTTTTATCGTTCGAGCTGATGCGTCTGTTTGATTTTGGTGATTCGATTCGAGTGTGGATTCGGAAGTGCTGATCCTGTTCTGCGGCGCCAGAATTTATTACCATTCACTTTACTGATTCAACGTTTGTTCCCCCAGATTATCTTGCCGCGAGGAAATTACCTTGTCACTCACTTCCGGATTTGAACATATTGTCCGAGAGAACGAACCGCTTGCGGCTCACACCAGCCTGAAGCTTGGTGGAGCGGCACAGTATTTTGCCGAACCTACTTCGGCGGACGAATTGGTCGCCTTAGTCAAACGCTGCGCTGACGATCAGATTCCTGTCCGCTTATTGGGAGGCGGTTCTAATTTGCTGGTTCGCAGTGAAGGAGTCGAAGGTTGCGTGATCCTGCTTTCGGCTCCCGAGTTTAGCCAGATTAAAGTTGAGGGAAACACGATGACCGCCGGCGGTGGTGCGAAGTTGTCTCACTTTATCGCGACCGCAGCGAGGGAAGGATTTTCAGGTCCGGAACAATTGGTTGGTATTCCAGGCACGGTCGGAGGAGCGTTGCACAACAACACGGGCCATCATGGTGTCGATTTTGGAAGCTGGGTGCAAAGTGCGAAAGTGCTTACCCGGGATGGCCAAATTGCCACGCGCGACTCAGATGCTTTGTCGTTTTCCTATCGTCAAAGTAGTTTGACGGAACTGGTAATTTTGGAAGGTAAGTTCACGTTTGACACCGAACCCGCAGATGAGTTGACTAAGCGGATGCAGAAGTTGTGGATCGTGCGCCGTGCGGCTCAACCCGAGTCTGACGAGAATTCGGCCTACATGTTCAAGGATCACGGTGGCGAGTCCGCCAGTAAGTTGATCGCAGACGCGGGCCTGAGTGGCGAGTCTGTCGGCGCGGTTCATGTCTCCGATCGCGACCCTAACTTTTTCGTTGCCAACCCCGGTGCGACGAGTGATCAGGTGCTTGAATTGATGGACAAGGTGCGGCAGCAAGTGGCCGAACGATTGGAGATTGAGCTCCAAGACGCGATTCAGATCTGGTAGTGATAGCGCGAACGTCCGCTTTGCGGGCCCTCCTGTGACGGTCTTTCGGACTGGGCCGACCCTTCAGTCTTTGGCGGATTTTTAGGTGCCAAACGTTCGATAACACATTCGTGCGCCCGGAGATTGATCGTGATGGGCGGGAGTCTGAACGGGTAGCGGGGCCGATGGCAAGACGAAACCGAAACGAAGATTTACTCGACCGGCTGATTAACAATTTTTCCTTTCGAGGAACCTTGTTGCACCCGGGCACGCTGTTTGTGCTGGTCACGGGACTGACGATCGCGGGTGCCTTGAACCTGTGGCAGCGGTACCAGCATCGATTGATTCCGGCAGATCAATATCAACTGACCGAAGATCGGGTTCGCATCACGCCGGCTCCAGAATGGGCACAGATTGATCTCAAGCGATTGCTGCTGGAGGTTCCAGTTGGACAGGAAGCTCCAAACATTTTGGATACCGATGTTGTTGCTCGTACTGCCGCAACGTTGCGATCCGTTGGTTGGGTCGCGAACGTGAACCAAGTCAAAAAGTCAGCTGACGGTCTGGATATCGATGTGCGTTATCGAGTTCCGGTGGGTATTGTTGAACTGAATCAGTCGACGGTGCCGGGGTGGGATCAAAGTAAAACGGCACAAGTGATGCCGGTCGATGGCAGCGGGATGGTGATGCCGGCCGAGGTCGTTCAGCACGTGCAGCCTCCAAGAATATCGGTGTTCAATCCGCAGACTCTGAATTTGATTCGGCCTTGGACGGTTTGGCAGGATGCTCGAGTTGTGGACGCGGCAGCGATCATGAATCAAATTGGTTCAAGAGCAAAACAGCTTGGTATCTATCGAGTCATGACGATGCGTTCGAGTCGCCAAATGTCGGCCAGTCAGATTCCGTTTGAGCTTTGGCCGGAGCACAAAGGGGGGACCAAGGTCCTTTGGGGGAATGCACCCGGAAAAGAGGTTCCGGGCGAGGCATCAGCAAGTGTCAAGCTTGAGGCGCTGATGCGATTCGTGGCACAGCACGGATCACTGGAGGAGATGCCTTCCCGTCGAGTTGACCTGCGATCGGGCAAAATCGTGATCACGAAGGATGCGCATGTTGCAGAGAAAGACAACATGTTCGGCGGTTTGAAGTGATTGCCCGCGAAACAAACTTAGGGAGTCCCGTAACGACTGGACACGAAACTCTCCGGTTTCGTGCACTAAAATCCTAACGTGGGAGCGTCGGTTTCGCGGACGATTCTTCTTCGAGTTGCTGTTCGAGCTTTCGCTTCAACTCTTCGCGTACGACCGGCATTTCTGAAGGGGCTTCAATCCCAATCCGCACGCCGCCTCCGGTGATGCGAACAACGGTCACGGCGATGTCGTCGCCAATCCAGATCCGTTCGCCGGTTTTTCGACTTAGTACTAACATAACTAGTGGATTCCCTTTGTGGGCAAATTCCTTTTTTCAAGCCTTCCGTGGGACTTGATTTTTATTAAGAAGCGTTCCAACGCTTCCATGAATCGAATGACTTTCGATTTTCATCTTTGGTGGGGAAAAGTTCGTCAACCGGGGGTTGACACCCGCGATAGCGAGCCAAGAAATTACCCTAGAAAACGGCTCTTGGCAAGGGTCTGCAGTGCTTGTCAAGTGGAATTGGTGCAAGCATTGCCGTTTTTTTGCCCGATTGTGAAGAAAAATTCGCTGCCCTAGAGTGGCGAGCTTTGCCACTTTGTGTGGCTTTCCCGGTTTGGTGTGGCGGGAAGTCTTCACTAGGACAAAGCAAAAATGGGATGGTGTGCTGGCGTTTTCTGGGGAAAGTTGTGCGAGCTGAGAGCTCTGCCAAATCACAGTTACGGGATTGGCAACCTATTCCGGTCGCACGTTCCAAAACGAGTCGATAAGAAATGCCGGTCCCGATTTTTAATTTTGACCAAGCGAGCGGCGAGATTTGAAAACGGATTTAATATTGGAAATGGCGGATCGGCTCACCACCGGCCCCGATGTCCGACATCGCTTCGATCCCAATTTCCAAGTGCAAATCGACCCAGTTTTTCGTGACCGCATTATCCGAAGCCTCGGTTTTTACGCCTTCGGGAGTCGTTGGTACGTCCGAAACCAGCAGTAGGGCTCCACGAGAAATCTGGTTGTAGTGGCCAACAATGAAAAGAGTTGCGGTCTCCATGTCGATTCCGATGCAAGTCATTGCATGCAGCCGTCGGCGAAATTCATCGTCGTGTTCCCAGAGCCGCCGGTTGGTCGTGTAGATGACTCCTGTTCGGTATTCCAAATTTCGCCGGACTAGGCCTTCGGAAACAAACTTATGCAGCTTGAAAGACGGCAGAGCTGGAACGGATGGAAGTAGGTAGTCGTCACTCGTTCCCTCGCCACGAATCGCGGCGATTGGCAGGATGAAGTTGCCAATTTCGGTCGAGTTCTTCAAGCCACCACATTTGCCAAGGAACAGCACCCCTTTGGGATCACGAGCGCTCAATAAGTCCATCACGGTTGCCGCGTTGGCTGACCCAATTCCAAAGTTGACGATTGACAGACCGTCTTGGTTCGTAGCGGCTTGCATGGGTTTACCATAGCCGTGGATTTCGCAATTGAACCGATCTGCGAACTGCCGGACGTAGTAGTCGAAGTTGGTCAATAGCACGTAGTCACCGAAGGCCTCGATAGGCATGCCGGTGTAACGCGGCAGCCAGTCCCTCGCGATTTGTAGCCGGTCGATCGAGTTTTCAGCTTGCTTTTCACTCATTAGGATTTCGTTTAGCACTCGCCATAAAATTAAACTACCAGATTGACCGCAAGAAAATTAGGTTTCTCCTCGTCCAATAGCCATGTGATTCGATTGGCTATCGTATCGCGAATGTTTAGTGCAGGCCCGCTGGCAGGCCATCGGGGAACTTTTCTTGAATGATCGATTGAATGTATTCACGGCGATTTGCCGGTCGAGGATGAGTGCTCATGAACTCAGGGCCTCCGCCTCCGCCCGAAGTTTTCTCCAGAACATCCATCACGGTCAGCAGGTGTTCGGGGCTGTAGCCGGCCAGCATCATCAGTTCGACTCCCCAGCGATCGGACTCCAGTTCATCGGCTCGACCGTATTTCATGTTCACAATGTTACCCACGTAAGCAGCCATGTTGGCCGACTGGTGGCCTCCGCCTGCGACTCCAGCGGCTCCGACGATTCCTTGGATCAGACCACCTTTGGCCATTCGTTGAGAGCCGTGGCGTTCGAGCACGTGACCGATTTCGTGGCCGAGTACTCCTGCGATGCAGCCTTCGTAGTCGTCCCGGGCTGCCTGTTTTAAGTGATGAAAGAGTGCCTCGGTAATAAAGACTTGTCCACCCGGCAATGCGAACGCGTTAACCGTGTTACGATCAGACAGTAGGTGAAAATCGAACGGGTATGGGTTTTCAATTCCTTTGGCGCGGAGAACTTGTTCCAGCGTGTTGACCAAACGAGCGCCCACGTTCTGAACAACGGTGGACGATTGGAAGTCTCGAGAAGGCTGTCCCATTTGAGGCGCCGCTTGGATGCCCATCATGATCTCTTCGTTCACGTTTTCCGAAACTCGCTGGACCTCGCCAGTGATCGGATTCGTTTGTCCTTTGGCGAAATAGCTGACGATGGAAAACAACACGATGGCGGCGGCGATCAGCAATCGCAGCTTCAGGCCGCTGAAGTTACTGCCGCGAGATCGTCTGGGAGTATGGTAGCTCATGGTGAAAAAGTTTAATCTTAGTATGAGTGGTTTGAAGCTGGTAGCGTTACGGTTTGAGGCTCAGCCTGTAAAACGAATCGGCTTGGGCCGAGGGCCGCGAACACGGCTTGCCCGGCTTCGTCTCCGCACGAAGAGTACGATCCGACCATTTTAGGCACTCATTGAGCGTCGGAACAACGTCGGAGTGAATGATCTGTCGGTTTTGGCGGGGTGAGTCGCGGAAAGAGTTCTGCCGCCCAACTAAATGGTGTCTTGGTTCAAAACGCTCAAATCAACATTATCCCCTAAATTAAGGAACCATCTTGATGGCAAAAATCGACTGGAGCTACCACCGGCCGGGCTGAAAAACCTGTGTTAAAACGCAAGAGTTTCTTGCGAAAGCTGGGTTAGAAGCAAAAACTGAAACAAATGCGAAGAAAGAAACATGGGGCCGCGAAGAGGCAATTGGGTTGCTGAAAAATGCTTGCTCACTGAGTGTCGCCAAAGGAAAAAAGGTGGTCCAAATTGAAATGAAGAAAAATGATTTGACAGAGGAGGAGCTGTTGAAGCTTGTGCTCGGGCCGACTGGAAATCTCCGTGCTCCGACTTTGAAGGTTGAAAATCGTATCGTGGTTGGCTTCAACCAAGAAATGTACGAATCCATCTTCTGAATCGTTGCTTCGTTTTGGAATCGAATCGTTTTCGTTGCCCACTTAAAATAATGCAAATCTAGGGGTTTTTGTCTGCATGGCGATAGCCCCGTGGTGGGCATTTGGATACAGTACGAGGAGCCATTTCGCGGGTTCATAGGAAGTAGTCCGCGACTTCGAACTTGCTGATCGGCAATGATAGAAATGAACGTATTCAGTCGGGACTACATCGATAGTCTCTACCGTGATTTCCAACAAGATCCAGCTTCTCTGCCAACGGAGTGGCAAACGTTCTTTGAAACGTTCGATCCGACCGTTCCGGCAGTTGATGCGACGCGGGTTCCAGCGGTGCCTGGCCTTGCGTCTCGCGGCTCGGGTGAAAACGCAGGTGTTTCGAACTCGGCTGGGTTTGCCGACCTGCCACGCAATGGTACTCACGCGGCGGCCAATGGTTTGGCTGGTAGTAGCCCTGAGGACAATGTTGCCGGCGCTCAGTTGCAGGATCGAGTCGATCAGTTGATTCGCGGCTTTCGAGTACGCGGGCACCTTGAGGCGCGCATCGATCCGCTCGGTCGGCCTCGAGAACAGAATTCAGAACTCAGCCTCGAGTCTTACGGCCTCAAGCCAACGGATTTGGAACGCCAATTTTCCTCTTGGACGGTCGAAGGGCGCAATGTTCGTTCGCTTAACGACATCCTGAACTTGTTGCGAGAAACTTACTGCCGGTCGATTGGTGCGCAGTTTATGCACATTGACGATCGCCACGTTCGCGATTGGCTGGTGCGGCGGATGGAGTCATCCATGAATCGCATGAAGCTGCACCGGAACACACAGCTGCGAATTTTGACTCGATTGACTGATGCGGTCATCTTCGAAGAGTTCATGCGGAAGAAGTTTATCGGTGCCAAGACGTTCTCGTTGGAGGGAGCCGAAACGCTCATCCCTCTATTGGACCTAGCCCTAGAGAAAGCGGGCGACCATGGCGTTAAGGATGTCGTGATTGGGATGGCTCATCGTGGACGTCTGAATGTGCTGGCCAACATCATGGGTAAGCGGGCACAGAACATTTTTTGGGGCTTTAACGACCCGAAGCCCGATGAAAATCGTGGTGCCGGTGACGTGCTCTATCATTTGGGCTACAGCAACGATTGGGTGACAAGTAAAGGCAAGAAGGTTCATATCTCGCTTTGCTTTAACCCCAGCCATTTGGAATTCGTGAACCCTGTTGCCTTGGGGCGCTGTCGAGCCAAAAAGGATCGATCTGGTGAAGATGACGGCTTTATGGCAGTCCTGATCCACGGCGACGCAGCTTTCGCGGGTGAAGGTGTGGTGCAGGAAACGCTTAACCTAAGCCAGTTGGATGGTTACAAAACCGGCGGCACGCTGCACGTCATTGTTAACAACCAGATTGGTTTTACGACCAACCCGCAGCACAGTCGGTCTTCGACCTATGCCAGCGACGTCGCGAAAATGCTGCAAATTCCAATCTTTCACGTCAATGGTGAGGATCCGGAAGCGGTTGCTCAGGTGGTGAACTTGGCCATGGAGTTCCGGCGCGAGTTTCAGCGGGACGTGGTCATCGACATGTACTGTTATCGCCGGTTGGGGCACAACGAAAGTGACGAGCCCCGGTTTACTCAGCCGTTGATGTACAAAACGATCGATAGCCTGCCGACCATCCGTGACAGCTACATGAAGCGGTTGTTGAAGATGGGGGGCGTTACTGAGAAAGAAGCCAATCGGTTGGCGTTTGTCCGAGGCGAAAAGCTTCAGTTTGAGTTCGACGCCGCGAAGAAAGAAGACTTTGTTGCAGACACGCAAACGTTGGCGGGCATCTGGAACGACTACACGGGCGGGCTTGAAAACCTTGACCACGATGTGGATACGGGGGTTCCTCTTGAGCAGTTGTCAAAAGTAATTCGCGGCGCGACAGAAGTGCCGGACGATTTCAAACTTAGTCGGAAGCTCCAGCGAGTTTATGCCAACCGAGTTGATGCTGCTCAAGGTGAGCGTCCGGTCGATTGGGCGACGGGCGAACTGGCTGCGTTGGGAACGCTGGCGCTTGAAGGGCATCCGATTCGGTTCTCAGGGCAGGATTGCGGGCGAGGAACGTTCAGTCAGCGGCATGCGGTCGTGATGGACGAATCGAATGGGAAGCCGTGGTGTCCAATCGCACATTTGGCGGATGGTCAGGCGGCGGTCGACATCATCAACAGTCCGCTCAGTGAGGCGGGGGTTCTTGGTTTTGACTACGGTTACAGCTTGGACATGCCGGAGGGCCTGACCGTTTGGGAGGCCCAGTTTGGCGACTTCTTTAACGCGGCTCAGGTGATTGTTGATCAGTTCATCAGTAGTGCCGAAGACAAGTGGCGACGTCTGAGTGGTTTGACGATGCTGTTGCCGCACGGTTTTGAGGGAGCCGGCCCCGAGCATAGTAGTGCTCGTATCGAACGCTTTTTGAATTCAGCGGCCGAACACAATATGCAGGTGACGTATCCAACGTCGACGGCTCAGTATTTCCACTTGTTGCGGCGGCAAGTCAAACGCAAATGGCGTAAGCCGCTAATCGTTTTCACTCCGAAGAGCCTGTTGCGTGAGCCGATGGTGATGTCGCCGTTAGCAGATTTTGAGTCAGGTACTTTTCGACGTCTGTTGCCTGACACAACGGTCACCGGTAGCGACTCGCCAAAACGGATTTTGCTCACGACCGGAAAAATCGGTGTCGACTTGATGAAGCATCGTCAAGACACCGATCGGAAAGACTTTGCGATCGTTCGGGTTGAGCAAATTTATCCTTTGCCGATTGATGAAATTCGCGCGGCGTTGGAGTCTTATCCGGAAAACACGCCCGTGTTTTGGGTCCAAGAAGAACCACGAAATATGGGTGCGTGGTACTTCATGAAAATCAAGTGGGACGAGCTTGGTTTGGGTGACCGGTGGCCATTGAACGGGATCACTCGACCTGAATCGGCGAGTCCATCAACCGGTTCCAAGAATTCGCACAAACTGGAACATGCGGAACTGCTGGCCTCGGCAACGGGAGACAGCGTCGATCCTGTCACTTAAAAGTTGATTTGGCTCAGGCAGAACGTGCCGGAAGTCGAATCATGATCCATAGCGTTTTGATGATTGAATCGCCAATCGCCGCTTTTTGAGTTTCCTGTCAAAAATCGTTTTACATTTACTCAGCTGAGAAAATCATGTTTGAACTGAAGGTTCCCGAGTTCGGCGAGTCTATCCAAGAGGTACAGGTTGCAAGCTGGCTTAAAAAGCTAGGTGACACCGTCAGCCGAAACGAAGAACTGGTGGAGCTCGAATCCGAAAAGGCGTCTCAAACGTTGGAGGCTGACCAAGACGGCGTGTTGCAGGAAATTCGCGTTCCCGCAGGCGAGTTTGCTCAGGTTGGCGACGTGCTTTGCGTGATTGCGCCGGTCGGAGCCGCCGCACCCGTAGCCGCGGCAGCCGAATCGAGTGCCGGTGGTGCGACCAGCAAGCCGGCGTCAGTCTCGGCGGCTGCTTCGGGGTCAGTTGCTTCGAATGACGCGGCTGGTCAGCCTGCGACGGGAATGGTTATGCCGGCGGCCGAGCGGTTGCTGGCCGAGTATCAAATTTCAGCGGGAGTCGTTTCGCCAACTGGACCGGGTGGGCGTTTGTTAAAAGAAGACGTTCAAAATTACATTCAAGCTCGCGGTTTGCAGCCCGGTGGAGCAGCGGCGTCCTCGCAGGCCTCTCAAGCGGTCGGGTTTGATGCGGATTCAGATTCCTTTGCTCCTCAGGCGAATGCCGAAGCTGTGGCTCCCGGTCCAGTGAATTCGACTTTGCCAAAGCCTGACGCCGTTCCTGCGCCGTCAGCCCCGGAGCCTCGCGTTGAGCAATCGGCACAAGCTTCGAAGTCTCAGCCGGTGGCCAGCAAACATTCTAGCGATTCTTCGAACGAGGTTTGGGCGTCCTCTGGTCTTGAACATCCTGAACGCGAGGAAAAAGTTCAGCCGATGAGCATGATCCGCCGCACGATCGCTTCTCGTTTGGTTGAAGCTCAGCAGACGGCGGCGTTGTTGACGACTTTCAATGAAATCAACATGCAGCCGGTAAAGGAACTGCGTGCGAAATACAAAGATGCTTTTCAAAATAAACATGGCGTGAAGCTAGGATTCATGTCGTTTTTCGCCAAGGCCGCGGTTGAGGGTTTGAAGCGGTTCCCAGCGATCAATGCCGAGGTTCGAGAGAAAAACGTTGTGATGAAAAACTATCACGACATTGGGATCGCGATTGGCGGTGGTAAGGGCTTGGTCGTTCCCGTGTTGAGGAACGTTGAGCGTTTAAGCTTTGCCGATGTGGAACGGACGATTGGCCGCTTTGCCGGGTTGGCCAGAGACAACAAAATTAAGCCAGACGACTTGAGGGGTGGAACGTTCACCATCAGTAACGGCGGCGTGTATGGATCGTTGCTGTCAACTCCGATCGTTAATCCACCACAGAGTGGGATTCTGGGGCTGCATACGATTCAGGATCGACCCGTTGCCGAGGACGGCCAAGTCGTGATCCGCCCGATGATGTACATCGCTCTGACCTACGATCATCGTATTGTGGACGGTCGTGAAGCGGTTGGATTTTTGAAAACGATTAAAGAAGTGCTCGAAGAACCCGCCCGCTTGTTCTTGGAAGTGTAGTGCTTTGTCAAATTATAATTTTGGGACTGGCAACTGATTTTGGCTCGCAATCGTCAAGTTGATAAGAAATGCCAATCCCAAGTTTTAAACGAGACAAAGCACGAGCGATGGATTGCCGTCGCCACTTTGATTGAATCGTCGTTATCACCGAAAACCGAAAACCACACTGAAAACCGATTACACCATGGCCAATCAATCATTCGATCTTCTTATTCTTGGTGGCGGGCCAGGAGGCTACGTTGCGGCAATTCGTGCCGCTCAATTGGGGTTGAAAACCGCTGTTGTTGACGAGAATCCTCAGTTTGGCGGCACCTGCCTTCGAGTCGGCTGTATTCCCAGCAAAGCGTTGCTGGAGTCAAGCCACATGTTGGTTGAGGCTCGGGATCACATGGTTGAACATGGGATTTCGGCGACCAAGCTGACCGTCGATCTTGGTCAAATGATGGCTCGGAAAGCGAAAATTGTCGACACGCTTACCGGCGGCATTAACATGTTGCTTAAGCGAAACAAGGTCACGACGTTTATCGCACGAGGAACACTTGAATCGGCAGAAGGAAGCACGGTTGTCCGGCTGTCTTCCGGCGAAACGGTTTCCGCCACGAATATCATTCTCGCGACGGGTAGCTCGCCGATGCAACTGCCGGGAATTGAGATGGACGGCGATCTGATCGGAGACAGTACCGCTGCCCTTTCGTGGCCCGCCGTGCCGAAAACGTTGGTGGTCATAGGCGGCGGCTATATCGGGCTGGAACTTGGTTCTGTTTGGAGTCGTCTTGGTTCGAAAGTCATTGTGCTCGAGGGAACCGATCGGCCACTGGCGGGGATGGATCAAGAGATTGGTAAACTGGCTGTCCGGACTTTTGAAAAACAAGGGATTGAGTTCCGTAACAACATGTGGGTCGAGAGTGCGACTCGTGATGGTCGAAAGTGCATCGTAAAATGCAAAGGCGAACAGCCGATCGAGTGCGATCGGGTGCTGGCTTCGGCGGGCCGAGTTCCAAACTCAAAGGGACTTGGGCTAGAAAACGTCGGAGTGCGAACCGACAAACGCGGCTTCATTGAAGTCAACGCGCACTTTGAAACGTCAGCGGCGGGTGTCTTCGCGATTGGCGACTGCATCGGCGGAGCCATGTTGGCTCACAAGGCATCAGAAGAGGGGATCGCCTGCGTCGAACGATTGGTCAATGGTCATGGCCACGTAAATTACGACGTGATTCCCGCGGTGGTTTACACGCACCCGGAAATTGCTTCGGTGGGCAAGACAGAAGAACAGTTGAAGGAAACGGGCACTGTCTACAACAAAGGCGTATGTCCCTACGGTGCCAGTGGGCGAGCCAGAGCGATGGGTGAAACGGATGGTCGGATCAAGATTCTTGCGGACGCCAAGACGGATCGAATTCTGGGCGTTCACGCGATCGGTGCTCGTGCGGGTGATCTGATTTCTGAAGCCGCCGTCGCGATGAACTTCGGCGCGTCTAGCGAAGATCTGGCTCGTTGCTGTCACGCTCATCCGACTCTGTCCGAGATCATGCTAGAAGCAGCACTGGCCGTTTCTGGTCGAGCGATTCACACATAGAACTTGCCCGAGCCTCGCAACGTAAAAAGCGTAGCCATCGAAGCGAACCGGTCGGATGCGGATCTCCCGGCTCAGCAATTGGCTCCATTCAGCTACGGTCGCGCTTGCCGACTTAGCATCGACTTGAAACAAAAAAAGAAGTGCGACAGAAGAATCGCAACGGCTTCTCTATCGCACTTCAACGGAACGGGCGTTAGGTCAAAAGTTGTGGCATCATGCTCTACCCGAACCGTTTTTTTTGTTTCTGATCGGCCAAGTGATTGTCCTGAATCCGATCAGTTCTAGGTTGGTTAGGCGGCCTTCTTGAGCAATCCGATCAGGAACAGCAGGATAACGGCTCCAATGGTGCCGCCTGCGATCTCGTTCAGAATGCCCGAATTTAACAGATTGAAGTTGCCGAACAAGAAGCCGAAAAGTAAGGCGCCGACAATGCCGACGATAATATTTCCAACAAGGCCAAAACCGACTCCTTTCATGATCTGGCCGGCAAGGAATCCGGCAATTGCTCCAATTAACAGGGCAACCAATAGTCCAGTGATGTTCATCGTGACCTCTACGTTTTGAGAAGATGGAAGTGAAAACGCACGCCGTGGTCCGTGTCGCAAGCATTTTTGGTAGATAGCCAATAGGCTGATGCTTAGCGGCCAATCAAAGGAAGCAAGTCGAGATGCAATCGGCTTGAGTTGAGCAAGGCGGGCTTTGGATTCAACTCATGACTTAGACGGGTATCGGAAGGATAGACTCGGATCCATTCTAAGGAAACTTGTTTACGTTAAATGCTTGCAAAACAGGGGTTTATCCATCATGGACATTTCATTGCAAGCGTCAATCTTTGCCCTTTAGTCGGGAAGCCATAGGAAGCCTCAGGAAGGCAAGGGAGGACACCGTTTCCCCAAGAATGTTGCTTTTCGCGTTAGCAAGATATCGGAAGAATCGCAAAGAACGGGCCTCAAGTTTTACCAACGGCAAAGCTGTCAGATCACAAGCTGCTCAAAAAGAGCTCGTTTGAATGGGGGCAGCAAACGAGCCAATTCATCAGGAAAGCGGAGGACACGGGGGTCGAACCCGCAACCCGGTTAAGGGCAATTGATTTCGAATCAACCTGCTAGCCATTCGCTTATCCTCCGGATGGCCTCTTTGTAGAGCGACCTAGCATACAAATCCGGATGCTTAATGCTCAACCCAAGTTCACGTTTTTTGGGCGGTTTTAGGTGATTCCACCGCTGAAAATCGAGCTTCGCGGATTTCTGAACCGCCTTCGAGTACCAGTAAATCGCTATAGGGCATCAGAATGGCTTGCGGTAGATTCAAGGCACTGCAAGGCGGACGAATCTCGTTCATGGATCTGAACCCGATCGAGCCGTCTTGCGTACCACGGCAGTCGCGATCGGACTCAGTGCCTCCAAGGATGGAAGCAACGTAAACGTGACCGCTGAAACAATTTCCATGGAAGGAAATGCTCGTGATCGCTCTCATCTCATACGCATCCCGGCTACGGATGTCGGGACTTCTCTGCTTGATCATGATCGTGCATTGGCAGGCACCTGTAGCGAACGCAGCAGGAGGCAGTTTCGAGGCGCAATCGACGAATTTTCATGTGTACGCGCCGGATGCTCGACTGGCACAGAAAGTGGCTCAAGAGGCGGAGCGGTATCGGTCCGAGTTGGCGATTCAATGGCTTGGGTACGAACTGGATGCGTGGTCGGAGAGATGCCCGATCCAAGTGGAATTGGGAATGCACGCTGGGGGAGAAACTAGCTTCGCGTTTGTGACCGATGGACGGTCGTATGGAAAACCCATCGGTTGGCAGATGAAAATCTCCGGTCCTCCAGATCGTCTGCTGGATGCCGTGCTACCTCATGAGATCACGCACACGATCTTCGCGACTCATTTTGGTCGGCCGCTACCTCGTTGGGCTGATGAAGGCGCGTGTACGACGGTTGAGCATCAGTCCGAGCGAAACAAAAATCATCAGATGCTGATCAACTTTTTAACTGCTAGTCCATCGCGAGGAATTCCGTTCAACCGGATGTTCACGATGACTCAATACCCGCATGACATTTTACCGTTATACGCGCAGGGGCACAGCGTTGCCAAATTTATCATTATGCAAAAAGGAAGAAGAACGTTTCTCGATTACCTGCAAGCTGGGATGGAACGCCAGCGTGGCAGTCGCGATGTGAGAGCTTGGGACAACGTGACCGAGGAATTTTATGGGTATCGCGACCTGTCCGAGTTGCAATTGGCTTGGATTGCTTGGGTGAAGTCAGGCAGCATTGAGCAAACTCCAAGCGATCAATCTTTGGTTGCCTTGGCAAGTCACGCGACAGAAGTGGCTTCGCCCGCGTCGAATATATCGGCAGGGCCAGAATCGCAAAAACAGGAAGCGCGGAACCCCATCGAGGGCCGGATGGCGGCTGCGAATCTCCAAGCGGGCTGGTACGCTCGGCATGCCAAAATTTCAGATGGCCAAGTCGATGCCGGTCGCGTTTCGACCAATCGACGCTCTTTAAGCAACGTTCATTCAAACGATTCTCGCGAGCCCAAGTATTTGCAAGATTCTCGCGTTGGGTCCCCGACTTTGTGGCGGTAATGGTGGTCGGCAGATAATCTGTGTGCCCGACGCCTCCCTTTACTGTAAGCCATTAGCATGTCATTCATTGAGTGGATTACTCGTCGCCCCGGGTTTCGCTCATTGGAAGATTCATTTGCAATTAGCCGTGAATCAATGTTCGCCGGTTTGCAGCGAGCCATCGAAAAGCAACGGGAAACTTGCGATGAAGTCTGGTTAGTTGCTCATTTTTTTGACACCTTCGTCGCGTTGCAGGACTTTCTTTCTGCGGCTAACGTCAACTATGAGATCGTCGACCAACCTGTTCACGCTATTAGTCTGAACCGTCACCGCGATGGTCGGCCGGGCAAGGTGCGGCTCTCGTTGGCGGCTCTGATTGACGATCGAGGAGAGGCGGAAACGGCGGTGAAGGGAGTCAGCGAAACTGGGCGTGGCTCGCTGGCGATCATTGTTTGTGAGCGGCATCCGTATCACGTCCAAGACAAGCGTTTATTTGAAGCAGCCAAGCGGATTGAAGCGTCGGTGACTTTTGGCTACATGCTTTCGTTAGACGATGTCGTGGTTAAGCCGATCGTAAACCCCATCGTGCTGATGGTGCTGGAGCAGTTGGGGCTGGACGAACGCGAGATGATTGCCAGCCACTACCTTTCGCGTCTGTTGGAGCGACGCTTAGTCAAGCAAGGCCAGAGTTACGTCGGTGATCAAGATGCGGAATCGGCTGCTGAGTGGATTGAATTGAACACCCGATAGTCCACGTTGAGAGGTCGCAGTCCCGAGTCGTATCAAACCAAAACTCTGGGATTGGCGACGCATTGCGCACTGTAAATATTAGGTTGACGAAAAATGCTGCGACCTATTTGCTTGACTGAATCCAAGGCTAATCGAGCTTCTTTTTCTTCATCATTCGTTTGCTCTGAAAAAAATCGGTCAGGATTCGACCGCATTCATTTTGGTTGACTCCGAAGACCATTTCGCAGCAGTGGTTGAGCCGGGGTTCGTCCAAGACTTGGAAGACGGAACCTGCCGCACCCGCTTTGGGGTCCATGGTTCCGATGACGACAGTTGGTATCCGCGAGTTGATAACGGCTCCTGCACACATTGTGCATGGCTCTAGCGTTACGTACAGCGTGCAATGTTCCAGTCGCCAATCGCCGACGGATTGCGCCGCTTGAGTGATGGCAATCATTTCAGCGTGAGCCGTCGGGTCACACAGTTTCCGCGTCAAGTTATGTGCGGCGGCGATGATTCGTTGTTCCTTGACGATGATCGCGCCGACAGGAACTTCATCTAGTTCTAGAGCCTGCCTCGCCTGATCCAGAGCACGTTTCATGAAATGTTCATGAGGGAGAATGTCTGCGCTCATGCTGGTCGGGGCTTTCGTCGTCGGTTTGGCAGAAAACAAAAAATGGCACCGGTTAGGGTGCCATAGGATCAGTCGATTGTACGATTTCGCATTCGAAGAGGAAGGCGTGCGTTACTTCTTGAGGAAAGGCAACCAACCTTTTTTGCTCTTGCTATCCTCTTCGTCGCCTCCAACGCTAGTTTCGCCTGCACTGCCCATCAACCGAGCGGCTAATTCGTTGACGGCACTCGTGATTGCTGCTTTTGGGGCCTGCTGGATGAGAGGCACGCCGTTGTTTCGGCACTCTGAAATAACAACGTAGTTGTTCGGGATTCGAGCATAAATCTCGCGATCAATCGTTTCTTCCGCCTTGGTTGAACTGATTTGAGTTCCGTCCAACCCGGCTCGATTGACGATGATTTTCAGCTTCTGTTTCGAGTCGTCGAAACGATCGAGCGTCGTAAGGATACGAACGACGTTTCGGAGGCATGGCAGATCAAGCTGAGTTACCAAGAGAATCTGATCGGCTTGCTCGAGTGCGGTTGAGTCAAGTTCCGAATATGATTTTGAAAGATCAAGAACGACGTGGGTAAAAGAAGCTTTCATCAGCGAAAGCACTTTTTTGAAGTCTCCGCTGGTGATGGATTCTGTTTCCTCAATCTGGATCGGGCGAGGAAGTAGATAGACGCCAGTGTCATGTTTCGTCAAGGATTTTCGAAGCAGAGCAAGGTCCAGCCTAGAAACACTTTGGGCGACGTCTAACAGCGTGTAGTCCGGGATCATATCCAAAAACACATCCGCGTCGCCCAACGCTAAGTCAAGATCAACCAACGCGACGCTGCACTCGGGATGTTGAGCCAACGCGACCGCAGTGTTTACTGCGATCGAAGTGGTGCCAACGCCTCCTGATGCACCGGCGACCGCGATAATGTTGCCCGCCTTTGATTTTGAGCCTCCATCGGCAGCCGAGCTGACTCGGTCGAGTGCCCCAACAAGTTCCTCAATCTGCACTGGTGAATTGAGAAATTCCCGAGCACCAGAACGCATGGCCTTGAGGATTAGCTGGCCGTCTGAACTTGAGCTGACGACGATGATTCCGCAGTCGGGGTATTTACGCGCCAAGCTTTCCACCAACTGAAGGCCGGTTTCCTGATCGGCATCGATGTCGATTACGGCAGCGTGTGGCGTCGTCTGAGCAACAATTTCAGAGAAGAACTCGTACCGGGAGCAGTCTGCTTCCAGGAACACGTTGTCCATCCCTATTAGGAACTTCTTCAGATTTTCCCTTGTCGACTCGTTGGGGTCGCAGATCGAAATTCGTAGTGAACTGCTCATGTTTTCTCGGGCTATTCAGTGTCGTTTTTTCAGCGTGGTGTAACTTTTGTCTCCTTCAACCTGCCTTGCGAGACAATGTGTCAAGCAAGGTCAGCTGAAATTCCATTTCTGGCTATCGAGTTTGAGAGTTGGTTGGCCAAAGGAATCCTCCTCCTGTTTGTGCATCCGCGACTCGAGATCCTGCTCTGCGAGACGAACCATCTCCCGGGAAGTTGAAGCTAGAGTCAAAACCAGAGTTGACGGCCACCGGAGGTGCAGCGTGGTACCGGCTGGTGCTTGCCTGAGGCATCACTTGCGGAACACCTTGAGAAACACCGATCGGTTGGTGTTCGATGATCCCACTACCGGCCGATGGTGAGCTATTGTCGAAGTAGTTTGGAGTTGGGCAATCTTCCTTGCAACGTGGTACTTCGATGTGGCCGTTGATGAATAGATCCCGATCTGACGGGGCATCGGACGAGGCTCCTGGCAGCGGACCACTTGCGTAAGCTGCATCCACGTCACTCACGTACTGCGGTGTGATTAGGAAGACAAGCTCGGTTTCCGATTCGTCACTGGATACAGTGCGGAATAGCGGGCCAAACAGCGGTGAATCCATCAGCTTGGGTACTCCGCGAGTCGAACTGCTAGTTCGCTCA
This sequence comes from uncultured Pirellulaceae bacterium, assembly GCA_937929805.1. Lineage (GTDB taxonomy): Bacteria > Planctomycetota > Planctomycetia > Pirellulales > Pirellulaceae > Mariniblastus. The sequence continues at coordinate 28,327 of CALFUT010000023.1, read as the reverse complement.
GTGAAGTCACCGGCCAGGGCAAGTGTGTGCCCAGACCGCATTCTTACACCTGTGTTGACTCGACGGACACGAAAGCCGGGTGTCCCGCCGGCAGTTGCCAAATCCGTAGCGACTTCGGAAACTTCTGCACGAATCTCAAGACTCATCAAGCCTTGGCCATGGACAAGCGGTACGATGTCGAGCTTGGTTCCGAAAGCACGAAACTCAATTGAGTTTGTACCCAATCCGCTTGCGACGGCGATTGGGATTTCACCACCCGACAGGAATTCGGCAGGTCGGCCGTTTTGAGCGACCAAGACGGGTTCATCCAACAGCTTGGCCACGTTGCGTCGCTCAAGCAACTCAATGACAGCGTTGAATCCTCCACTGCCATCAAGGACACTCGCTGATAATGTTTCACGCGAGGGATCGATCGTGACACCACCGGTTTGAGCGAAACCCGTAATCAAATCCGAAACGCTACTGACAATGTTGAAACGGGAGCCAAATAGCTGCCAATCGACACCAACGTTACGAAGTTTAGAACGAGCAATCTCGTAAATTTTGACTTTGATCGCGATATTCTGCGAACCGTTGACTTGCATCTGATTGACGACGCCGGTTGGGAAGAAGTCTCTGGCGACCGACATGATGTTGCTGACCTGGTCTGCCCGAGCGACATTTCCGCCAAGCAACACACCTGTCTGCAATGCATGGACCTTGATCTGAGAATCGGGAAAGTGAGTCCGGAAAGCCATCTCAAGCTGCCGAGTATCCACCGTCACATGGATTCGAATCGTCTGGAGATTTTTGTTAGCGTCGCTGACTGTGATCGTGGAGACGCCCGGCTTGAGCCCCGAAATCAAGATTTCGTTTGGTGCGACGGGAGTCGCAGAGATGACCTCGGGATTCTCGATCATCAATTCTGGGACTTTGTACTCGAATTTCAGCCGGCGACTAGTGCCGGCGATCAGCTCGACGGAGTCCACGGATTCGGTCACAACGAAGCGACCTCCTTGGCCTTCCTGCGAGACCGCGAGGTGAGGCTGGACAGTGGTAAGAGCCACTGCCATAGAGAAAGCAATAATCAACGTTCGTCGCATTTTCATCCGTGCATCCTCGCGTATGGCGAAACCACGAAAGATCGGACTCTGTCCGACCCACCGCAGTCCATCATCCTTGATTGACTGAAGGCATCAATGTGGCTTGGCGATAGCCACAATCGATAGCATGCCTTTTTTCCTAAGTAAGCCTACAAAGCTCACCTCACGGATAGATAGTTCGAACCTATTGAGCCGGATATTGATCTTCTTCGTACTCGTCGGTAATCTCCTCTGAAGCCTCCGAGTCGCCGTAGTTTGCCTCGTTTGACGAACCGTTACGTTGTTGGCTGCTACCACTGCCATCGGGAAGTGAACTCGATGCGAAGGCTGCTTTTGGAACACGTCCTGGCTCGAACGTCACGGTTTCGTAATCCTGACCAACCCAGATGACCATTTTCTCGTAATCGTCTTTCCTTTTCTTTTTAATTGGCATGACTTTTTCGTCGTCTGAGCCGCGATTCATTGCACGCGACAATACACCTTCGACGCTCTCAAGTTCGTCGTCGCTAGGAGCGTCACCACGCAATACAAGCTTCAGCGAGCCCGTTCGCTGGACAAAAACAATGTCCTCAGACTGTCGTTCGTTTACCAGCACACCGACGATAGCATTGCCTTTGCTACCACCTTGAGAACGATCGGAAGTTGTCGCTTTCATGCTTGAGTTGACTGAAAAGACTTGAATACCTTTCAGGAAAGTTCTAGATACCGTTTCGCTGTTTCTGCCATCCTGCTTTTTCAGCAAACCGATGACGTCGACCAGATCGCCCGGACGTAGCAATCCGGCGATTGTATCGTCCGCCGAAACCTTGATCGCGACGACTTTAAAGCCGGGTGGAATGTCCATGCCCATGGCTTGGTTCTTGTGCACAATGTCCGTTTTCAGGATTGGCAAACCTTTGCTTAGGCGGGTCATGATGGCCTTGTCTTCGATCTCCTCAATCGACCGGACGGCGTTTTCCGGAATAATGTCCTCTGGCCAATTTTCGACCCGGACATTTTCCTCGTTCAGCAAAGCTTTGTGGCCAAGGTGGTCGACAGAGACGACTACCTGTCCCATTTTGACCTTCGGCTCAAGGGGTTGTTTGTTTTTGCCCATCACCTGAGTGATTCCAAGAGCGGCGATCAGGCCGAAACCCAACGAAAGAGTCATTAGGACAAACGATTTTGATTTCATCGGATTACCTCGGTAGTTTTGTCTATTTCGACGTCATCTCTTACGACATCATCTTGATTCTGAACCAACATCTTTTGACGTTGATCTATTCGTTTGCCCTCATGGCTTCATTAGATCCGTCCTTAGACCCAAGTGGTTGCGTTGAAATGCTGGCAAAAAGTGACAGCAAAACAACGGCTCTTCTGTAACTCGACTTTCGAACTGCGAAGCTTGACAATGTTGATCAAGCCTTCATCGAGTGTTGCCAACCGTATAACCCGAAGTCATCGCGGCCGGCAAGTTATTCCTGTTAGGTGGATCAGATCAACAAACCGGTCCAAGCGAAGTAACCCACTGTTCCAATTGCCAGAGGAATTCCATAAGGCAAAAGTTTCATGCGAGGCTTACGCTCGGCAGCGATTTCTGAAAGTTTTTCTGGATCACGAATCATGAAGATTTCGGTCGCAATGTAGAAAAACTGATCGATGTGCTTGCGAACATCGCCGGACCAGATGACCATTGCGATCGCAAGGATGGCTCCCACGATCGCGGACACCATGAAAGCGTTCCATGTAATGCTGCAGTGAACCCAAGCTCCGATCGCTGCCATCATTTTGACATCACCTGCGCCCATCCCACCAATTGAGTAGGCCGGCAGCAAAGTCAGAACACCGACTGCAGTTCCGGCAAGGCTCCACATCAAACCGTAATACCAACCGTCTCCCTGAACGCCGTAAGCGATCGTGCTGTAAATCCAGCCAGCGATGATCATTGGAAAAGTAAGTTTGTTTGGTACTCGAAGTTCTTTGCCGTCAATGTAAGCCGCGACAATGGCAAAAATGCTGACGGCCCAAAAGACCCAGTGATCATTAGCGGTTTGAAGGATGTCGCTCATCGTGATTTTCTCTGTGTACAATTTTTGTTTGGTGGGGAGCGTGCAGCACGTACCAACACGTTCGTGCCAAAAAAGGAATTAGCTTTGATGCCGATATCAAATTCTGGCCGTGAAAAGATAGCTCGCGAATACGCCAACAACGGTAAAAAATACGCAGATTAGCTCAAAAGCCTGATCGAAATGTATGAAAAAATGGGAGTAGTCTGACATTGGCTTCAACTTTGTTGCTTGCGGCAAGGGCAGCGTGGTTGGATGATTTGGTCTGCTGCAGGACGCTTAAAAAACATTTTTCTTTGTCTGTATAAATAGCACTCGCTATCGAAAACAAGCCTCTGACCGCGAATTGCGACCAGAGGCATTGTATTATCAGCCGCTTACAAAAAATTGCGTGCGGCAGTTCGTTTCACCGACTGGACTAGCCAGTTGTTGTGATGTTACCAGCGTTACCGTTCTGCAACTTGTCGTTGATGTTGTCAAACGCGCTGTTGACAGTTGTACCCAAGCTACCGATGGCAACTAGGCAAACAACGATGATCAGAGCAAGCATTACTGCGTACTCAACCGCTGTTGGGCCATCTTCTGATTCCATGAAACGCTGAACTTGTGACATAAACTTCTTCATATTGTCTTTCCTCCGACGGATAGGACGTTTACCCTTGCGGGCATGAGCCGGTTGGCTCTTAAAAATGGGCTCGGCCAACCAGGCAGATGAGTGCCTGTCCTGCTGCAGCTGGCTGTCCCGAAAATGAAAGGACTTCTTTTTCAAGAAGTAGCAGGTAAGAGAGCCAAACGAAATTTCGCGTGACTCGAACAGCCAGAGTGCATTGTTTCCAGTGCCCTCCTTCGTCTGAAGGAAAACTATGTCATTTAAGCGAAGAGTCAAACAATTAGGACAAGGAAATTTGTATTTCCTTTCCTGAACAAGCAGACGGCGCAGAATCGATGTAAATTCACGACAGCGCGTGTTGCAATCGATGCACAGTCGGCGCTAGATGTTGCGAATAGGCAACGGATTCAAGCGGTTAAACGGGTGTTACCGATTCTGTGTTCGACGGGCTATCAGTCTAGTTCCGCCAATTCCAAAACCAGCGTCAACTTGGCCCGGCTGAAATCAAGGTTGCTTCAGCCGTTTACGGTAGTACTTCAATCCGGCGAAGAAGAAACATGCTCCCGACGCAACGCCGAACCAGATCAATGCATAATCTGGTGACAAAGCCATAACGATTGAGGTCACGAACATGACGACCGCTTGGATGTAGAACGTGCCCGACAGAATCCCGGCTTTGATCAGGAACACCATGCCCGCAATCACGGCTAACAGCGGAGCAAGCGAGAGTACTTCTAGGTGCAGCACGCTTTCGAGCGGATAAAGTGCAACCACACAGCACATCGCCGCTGCCCACACGTGGGCAATCTGTCGCTCGACGAATAATACTGGTCCCATTCGTCTACGAATAATCCAGAATACCACCGCCCAAGCGCCCATTCCGATGGTCCACATTAACCAGTAATGCAGGCGATTCCGATTTCCACACCAGAACAGTAAGTTCGTTCCGACGCTAACAATAAGTAAGATCAAGCTGTGCCAGATCCATAGCAGACCCCAGTTTTCGAGAACTTCCGCGTGATGAGTTTCCCGAAATACGTTCCCGACCAATTGGCCAAAACGTCCGTCCGCCGCCGAAATCGGGTCGTTATTCAAGAACTTTTTAAAGTCGGCGGCTAGTTTATCGGCCGACTGATAACGCAGATCGGGAGGCTTTTGCAAACAACGCATCGCGATCATTTCCAGATCACGGTTGGCTCGCTGGTTTAATGCTCGAGGTGAAACCACGTTCTGTTCAAGCACCATCAGGACGGTGTCCACGGGCGATGCTCCCAAAAATGGAGGCCGGCCGGTCTGCATGTGGTACAAAACCGCACCCAAGCTATAGACGTCGCTTGCCATTGAAACTTCGCCTCGGTTGCCCGCCGCCTGCTCAGGTGCCATATAAGAAGGCGTGCCCAGAATGGCTCCGGACCGCGTCAAGCTGCTCCGGTCATGGAACTGCTTGGCGAGCCCAAAATCCGCGATATATGCGACTCCTTCATCGTCCAACATCACGTTTGAAGGTTTCAGATCCCGGTGTAGAACCCCGTTTTCGTGCGCGTAGTGGATCGCGTCACTAATCTGGGCCATGATGTGGGCTGTTCGCCGAGCTGGCATCGGGCCGTTCGCTAGGCGAGAAGAAAGTGGCTGCCCCTCAATCAACTTCATGCAGAAGAACGAGCGGCCTTCGTGTTCTCCGATATCATAAATCGGAATAATATGAGGATGATCCAGCCGAGCAGCCGCTTGGGCTTCGGAGAGGAACCTTTTCTGGTCCGCCGAGGTCGCATAGTCACCTTTCAGCAACATTTTAATCGCAACAGCCTTTCCATCACTGCCGCGAATCGCGTGATACACCACGCCCATGCCGCCACGACCAATTTCTGTCTGAAGCAAATAATCACCCAGTTGGAAGGGTAATTTCAGAATCGGCGGTTCAACTAGCCCGCTGGCACGGTTAGCAATCGATCCAGTCTCTTGACCGGCCGCGTGAGTAACGAACAGCATCCCCCAAAGGTCTCGCAAGTCGTCTGCAAACTCAGGATGACGGCGACATTCCTCTTCTAGGTCAAGCCGTTCGCCGCTCTGCATTCGATCAGCCAGCCGCGAAACGATATTCGCCAGTTCCTGTTCGTCGGCTTCTTCGGTCGAATTTGTATTGAGTTTAGTCATCAAAACAATGTTGCGATCGCAACGCAATTCGCGACCGGATTCAAGAAAGATCCTCAATCGGCGATTGAGTCATCAGGCATTTGCTCGGTCATCAGTTTCTTCAGACGCCGAATCGCTCTAAGGTAACGCATGCTGGCGGCTGGCTCGGATAGATTCAAAACTTCACCAATCTCTTGATTGGATAAGTGTTCGTAGTGTCTCATCACAATAATTTCGCAGTCACGTTCCTCAAGCTGTGCGATTGCTTCTTCGACTCGCTGAGCCAATTCCTGTTGAACAGCCGCCGCGGCAGGGGTCAACTGGTTATCGCCCAGCAGAGAAGCCAGATGAACTGACGATTGGTCGTAGCCCCGAGGAGGAGCAAGTTGCTGTTCGCGATCAACCGAACGCTTCGCCGAGACCCGATGTCGACGGTGAGCATCAATAATACGGTCTTTGGCGATCTGACGAAGCCACAAATGAAACGGCATAATCGGCTCGTTCAGATATCGCTGCAGTCGGCGATTCGCTTCCACCAATACATCTTGCACGACATCACTGACGTCGACTCGGCGTTGGATTTTCTGATCAAGCCGCATTCGAATCAGTTGCCGCAACGAATTCCGATGCTGATCCATCAACGCATTGACCGCAGATTCATCGCCTCCCTTTGCTTGGTTGAGAAGCGGTTTTATTTCGTCAGGAGATGGCCACATAAACAGATTATCACCTAAATTCAGCGACGTCGCTACCGAGTAATGATTCCGATTTTGAAAGTAATAATGTCACACCGGCCTGTTTGGATGTCTCGGTTAGTCTTTTGATTCAGTTGCTAAAGGTGGATAATCTGGCTCACGTGACCTTACTGCCGGCATTGAATATACTGATTGGCGCAAGGGCTGGCATGCGGCCAATTTTATGCTCGGCGGATAGCTTCAGTTCAACTGAATTCCGTTCACATTTTTTTTGAGTATCGTGCGATGAGTGATTTTCAAGATCTTGTTTCCGCAACGGTAAATGCATTTCGAGATCGTTTTGGTGTCGATCCGATTTGGCTGGTTGCAGCTCCCGGCCGAGTCAATTTGATCGGCGAGCATATTGACTACAACGACGGGTTCGTGATGCCCATGGCGATCGATCGCTATGTCGTCATCGCAGGCGGTCCGTTTGACGGCGCTGCCGCGAATCTGTACTCAGTCAATCTTGAAGACGCAGCCGCAATCCCGATCGACGCAGATTCTCGCCCGGAAGCGATGCATTGGACTAACTATGTTCGTGGTGTCATCGCCATTAGTGCCGCTAACGGGCTCGATGTTCCCGGCATGAATGCCGTCGTCAATTCGAATGTGCCAACCGGCGGCGGTCTCTCAAGTAGTGCCGCGTTAGAGGTTGCCACAGCGACGTTATTGGAAGCGGTAACGGGAACCACCATGGACCCAGTCGAAAAAGCGTTGCTTAGCCAGCAAGCCGAACATGAATTCGCGGGTGTGCCATGCGGCATTATGGATCAGTTCAGTAGCGTGTTGTGCAAACAGAATCATGTTCTATTGCTGGATTGTCGCTCTCAAACATTCGAACAAGTTCCATTCATCAACGAAGATATTTCGGTTCTAATCACCAACAGCGGTGTTAAGCACTCGTTGGCCGACGGCGAGTACGCGTTGCGTCGCAAGCAATGCGAAGACGCTGCTGCGGCGTTGGAAACGGGCTCCTTGCGCGACGTAACATTGGAAGACCTGATGGGACGGAAGGACGACATGGATGAGTTGGTCTTTCGCCGCGGCCATCACGTCATCACCGAAATTGCTCGGACGGTTTCTGCGGCACAGGCGATGAAGTCTGGTCAGTGGGAGCGACTTGGTCAGTTGATGTACGAAAGCCACGAGTCGCTCAGCAAGGACTTTGAAGTCAGCTGCAAGGAATTGGATTTGTTGGTTGACTTGGCCAAGAAGACCGAGGGCGTGCTCGGTTCGCGTATGACTGGAGGTGGATTCGGCGGCTGTACGGTTAGCTTGGTAAAAACTGCCCAACTGGACAGCATCATGACTGCCATTGCCACCGGTTATTCCGCGGCAACCGGCATCCAACCAGCCATGTTTGCGACCAAACCATCGGAAGGCGCTCACGCGCTCTCCATGGCGTCAACGGTTTCTTAATCGTTCATCGCAAAAGTTTGCTGAGCCAATCAGGGCAGCATTCGGGCTGTGATTTCTCGGCTCACTCGGTTCGCTTCCACGGAATCCAACCGAGATTGCTCAGCGCGTACAGCAATCCGGCGGTGGCGGTGGCCTCATCCAAGCTGCCGACGATCGGAATTGCGTCGGGAATCAGTTCGAACACGCTAAACGAAGGATAAACCAAATACAGTCCGCAGGCGGCCGCCATCGCAATATTCTTGATCCGGTGACTGGGGTGATTTCGTGCGGTGTCCCTCTTTTCTTCCATCGGGCGTACGATCGTCGCGCCACATTCGTGGCATTGGTCGGCGTTCGGTCGTTGTCCCGTGCCGCAGCGGCTGCAGTAAATTGACATAAGTAACCAAGCAAAAAATGTTGTCGCGTAAGATGTTGGGCCCAATTGTACCCGATTTGTTGTGGCCCTTGCGCGGTACGGTTGAAGATGCCAGAATACGACCTCCGCGAATTGGTAGAAATAGCTTGTAGGAAGGCCTTTAATGAGTTCTCGATGTGAAGCGATCGCTACTGGGAAATTTTCCGCAGACACTTTGCGCAACTCAGCGGTGGCGAAGCTTTATGAGGAAGCGATGCTGTACGACGGGGGAGCGATCACTGATCGAGGCGGTCTGGCGGCGTTGTCGGGAAAAAAAACTGGCCGCAGCCCGAACGACAAACGCATTGTTGAAGAGGAGCAGAGCAAAAAAGATATATGGTGGGGAGACGTCAATCGGCCAATGTCAGCCGCTTCATTTGACGCTGTGCGGCGGCAGGCGACTGACTTTTTGGATTCGTCTGATCACTTTTACGTGCTTGATGCCTTCGCCGGTTGGTCTCCTGAAACTCGGCTGAAGATTCGCATCGTTTGCTCGCGTGCGTATCACGCACTCTTTATGCATAACATGCTCATTCGGCCGACTCCTGAGGAGCTGGCCAATTTTGGCGAGCCGGACTACGTCATCTATAACGCGGGCCAGCAGGTTGCCGACCAGAGTATCGACGGCGTCGATTCCGAAACCTGCGTGGCCCTCAGTTTTGAACGCGGCGAGATGGTCATTCTCGGGACCGAGTACGCGGGGGAAATGAAAAAGGGTGTGTTCACGATCATGAACTATCTGATGCCCAAGCAGAATGTGCTGTCGATGCACTGTTCCTGCAACGAAGGGCAGCGGCACGATGTGACTTTGTTCTTTGGTCTTTCCGGGACAGGTAAGACCACGCTTTCGGCTGATGAAGATCGTGCGCTGATTGGAGACGACGAGCATTGTTGGGACGACGAAGGCGTGTTCAACATCGAAGGCGGTTGCTACGCCAAGGTGATCAATTTGTCCGAGGAAAAAGAGCCTCAGATTTTCAACGCGATCAAGTTTGGGGCCGTGCTTGAGAACACGGTGCAGGATCCTCAGACTTGCGAGATTCAATTCGAGGACACTTCAATCACGCAAAACACTCGGTGTGCTTATCCGATTGAGTTCATCAACAACGCTCGGATCCCCTGCCGAACCGATCACCCGAGGAACATCATTTTTTTAACGTGTGACGCGTTCGGTGTGTTGCCTCCGGTCAGCAAGCTAACGGCCGAGCAGGCGATGTACCACTTTATCAGCGGCTATACGGCCAAGGTTGCCGGAACTGAAATGGGCGTGACCGAACCCGAAGCGACTTTCTCCGCCTGCTTTGGAGCCGCGTTTTTGGTTTGGCATCCAGTCAAGTACGCGGAATTGCTTGCCGAACAAATGCGGCGGCACGGTTCGTCGGCTTGGTTGGTGAATACCGGTTGGACCGGCGGAGCGTTTGGTGTTGGGAATCGAATTAAGCTTGAATACACGCGGTCGATCATTGATGCGATTCATGGTGGTAGCCTGTTGTTGGCAGACTACACAACCGATTTGAATTTCGGATTGAGCGTCCCTAAAGCCTGCAACGGTGTGCCGGGGCGACTCATGCAGCCGTGGGCGACTTGGGAAGACGGCCAAGCATTTCAAAGAATGGCAAAATCACTCGCCAGCAAGTTCCGCGAAAATTTCGAACAGTTTGCCTCGATCGCCGGCGAGAAAATCATCGACGCCGGGCCAAGAATCTGAGCCGTTGATCTTCCGGTGGGGTAAATCGTTTACGCGTACAGAACTTCGGCTGATTTGTAGACGGTCTTGAGCACACGAAATCCCAGCCGCTGGTAGAAGCGAATCGCTTTCGAGTTGTGGACCGTCACCTCTAGCGTCACGAACCGGACGCCGACACGGTGAAAGCCGCGCAGCGACCTCAGCATGATGCCGGCACCGACCTGATTGCCACGATGGCTGGAGACGACGCCCACATTTTGAATCGATGCCACGTCTGGCTTACTTCGAAGCCCTTGAATGGTCCCACAGTTTTCGACTCGGCCTGTCCGAGGATGTTGAAACCGCGCTAGCCATGTGGCTTCGGGGACAAAGGTGTCGCGGCTGCTGATCTCTTTCATCAGTCGATAGCAGCCATCGGAGTTTCCTAGGCACCGAAAGACGTTTGCGTCCAGCTCATTGCGAAAGCTTCTGAATTTAGACTCGGCGTGCGCGGCGACCAATTTGTCGTCCCACGGTAGAAAGGTATACCCGTCGGGGGAAGGCGGTTTGCACAACCCTTCCAGCAGATCGATTTGCATTCGATAACGTCTAAAGTAGGTGATTGCCGTCGGCACGCGGCGCCTCCTCATTCGCGTCGGGATTGCTTCGATCAACGACTTCTCCGTCAACCACGTTCGGGTCATGGTGAGGCGTTTGACCGGCGGGGCCAAACACTTGGCCAAAGCCAAACGTTTGAACCTTGACGTTTTTCTTGACCCATCCCGAAAACCGTTGCTTGTACCAACGTCGACAGGCGGGAATTAGCAGACTTAGTCCAACGGCATCGGTGATAAAGCCCGGCGTCAGTAGCAGGCCGGCCGCGAAAAAGATCATGGCGCCATCAGTCAGCAAGCCCGCCGACATCTGATTCTGACGCATCTTCGCTTCGATTTCATTCCTCACCATCGTTGATTGCCAACGAGCCAAGTATGCGCCAAGGATCCCTGACAGGATGACCAGTGCGACTGAAAACTGCCAGCCGGTGTAGCTGGACAGCATCATCAGTAGCAGTAAGTCCGCCAACGGAACCAGAACGAAAATTAAAACGAGTTTGCCAAACACGAGCGGGCAACGATTAAACAGGGGATTCGAAGGGAGACGATCGGCAGTTGAGCCTGCCACTATATCCTACGGTCTGCCAATGAATTGTTCGACCGGCTGAGACCGTTATTGCCCGAGTTGAGAAATGTATTCGACCAAGTTTGTTTGATCTTTGGTTGCGACAAGCCGCGTAACGCAGACTCTCGGCCAGCTGCTTTATCGCTTGGGCTCGACCAGAACACAGATCGGAGCCGGCACCGACGCGATCGCCCTTGCGTATTGAAGCTTTCCTGTTCCTTGATCAATTTTGAACACGGCCAGCGTGTTCGATTCGGCTCCCGCAGCAAGCAGCCATTTTCCAGAGGGAGCCAAATTGAAGTTCCTTGGCCAGCAGCCACGGATGGGTTCCTGCTGGGTCAGCGTCAGTTCTCCAGTCGTTTGATTGACAGAGAACGCGGAGATCGAGTCATGGCCCCGATTGCCAGAGTACACAAAGTTTCCCGAAGGATGGACTCGGACTTCCGATCCACTGTTGAACAGTTCGGCGGAAATTTGTTCCTCGCTGAGAGTCGGGACGGTCTGTTTCAGTTTCAACGTTCCCTGATCCGCGTCGAAACTCATCGTCGATAGTGACATTGTCAATTCGTTCACGACGTACCCGACCGATAGGGTTGGGTGAAACTTGAAATGCCTCGCACCTCCACCCGGTGGCGTGGTTGCAGCACCGTGCCGCGTTAATTTTCCCGTCGCCGTGTCCAATGCATAAACAAAGATTTTGTCGGCCCCCAAATCCGGCACGAACACGAAACGGTTGTCAGGTGAAGTGCCGATCCAATGCGGGTGGCATGCATCCTGCCTGCTGGCAATGACATTGGATGGTTCGTTGTGTTCTATTTTCGAAGCGATTTCACCGATCGAGCCGTCGGAATTCAACGGAAACGAGCATACGGTTCCGCTGCCATACTGGGCACTCATCAGGACTCGTCCCGTTTGATCAACCGATACATGAGCGGCTTTGCCAGATTGTGTCGGTTGTTCGTTGATCAGTTCAAGCCGAACGTCGCCCTGATTCCGAACGATTCGCCACGCCGCAAGGCTCTCGCCAGTGGTATACAAAACATCCAACGTTGGATGCATTGAGAGGAAACCAGCGCCAGTTCGCTCAACCATCATTTGAGCAGACGATAACTGACCGGTCTGGTCATTCAATGTTAGATGATAAATCCCAGCCGGTTCGCTTTTTGAATTGCCGGTTCCGATCCAGACATCCAGTTCGGCGGCGTGGGTGCTTTCGTGACAAGTTGTTGAACCGAGATGCGACAAGAGGAATACAAAAGTTGCTAATGCGAGGGTGGAGGTCTTCATGTGGGCCGATTTTGGAGAGAGCGTGGCGAGTTGGTCGTTGTTTAGCTTCGTAAAGTCTCAACCGCCTCTTTCAGTTGATCGAGCAGTTCCGTGTTGGTCATCGTGCCAGACTCAACGTCGAAATTTTCTTGGAAGCTTGGAATTGACAGGCTGGCTTTCAAATCGCCAGCGAAATGCGGTGCGCTGGCAACTGCGGTGCCGAGCACCGTTTGCGCCCCGCGACCACCCGGCGAAGTTGCCAGCATAACCATCGGTTTGTTTTGGTAGAGTTTTTGATCAATGCGTGAACACCAATCAAATAAATTTTTCCAAGCTGCTGTGTACGATCCGTTGTGCTCGGCGAAGGAGATAATCATCGCGTCGCAGTCGCCAATTTTTTTGAAGAACTTGGCCGCCAGTTCGGGCGAACCCAGTTCCGCTTCTTTATCGACACTGAACAAAGGCAATTCGTAGTCGTTCAGGTCAAGGACTTCCACTGCTGCGCCGTCGAGTAGGCTGGTCGCGTAGGTTGCCAGTTGTTTATTGATCGAAGTTTTGCTGCTGCTGGCAGCGAAAGCAAGTAGTTTCATTGTGACACGTCGAAAGTTTGAGCATGATGCGAACGAGTCCCTCTATTTCAACCTGAAATGTGGACAAAGGGAACTACCCTGCTCAACGTCTCGAAGGTGGAAAGCGAGCCGGCGGGCGATTGGGTCCGTCATTTCGAGTCCGTGGATTGGCGGATGAATTTGTCGCGGACAATCGAGAGCGTCACCTCGATCGCTGATTAGCCATTGCCACACAAGAAACGCGAAACGAAGCCGCCTATCTTCGAACAATCGCAAGACACAAAGATATCCAAAAGCCACCAATCTGCCGCGGACGGATCCCCCGGTCCTTCGATTGTTAGGTCTAATCTCTCATCGCCCTAACGATGTCTTGGCAGACTCTAGGGCCATCTTTTTCCAACAAGGTGCAAAAATAATGGTAGTCGTATTCTAACGATGCTTGGCCGGAAGAATTTGCCCTACGATGTTCGGAGTCGGGAGAAAGAGCGATGCAAATCGCTGGGGCTTTAGCTCCAGATCGACTGAGCCATCCAAGTTTCGTGGTCACGTCTGCCATAAACACGTCATCGACGTGCTGCCAGGGAATCTGCTTACCATTTGAGCCAACGTAGAGCCCGTGTCGATCAAATGAAATTGCTTTCACCGGAAAGAGTAGTGGCACCGCGACTGCAATCACCAACGTAATAATCGGGCCGTACGTCAAGGCATTAGCCTGGGCGAAACCACCTTCTAGAATCGCGAAGATCGTCGCGACGACTACAGCGGCGATACAACCAATAACGGTGAAAGTGATCCACTTTGCATAGTGAACTGTTTCTCTATGAGCTTTGGAGCTCACGTGGCTCTCCTGTTTGTCATTCGTTGGTGAACAAGGTCCTGTTCAGTGTCATGAAGTTGTTGTGGGCCGTCAGAAAAGGTTCGTCATTTGCAGCGAGTGTTTTCTAACGCATGCGGATTATTCGAGACAATTTGAATGGAATCGCTTGAGCTGGGAAAGTGCATAAAAAAACACTTCTCTCAAAATAGCTGAAAGAAGTGCTGGGTTCAAACACTGTCTGCCCTAAAAGACTTGGCCAGTCGCCGACTGTCCGTCCGAGTACAATCCGGGCTCATCGATTCCATCGCCGTCCCAGTCGCCCACGACAGGTTTGTCCCCTGCCCCGCCCATTTGGAACGTCTTGTCGGTTGCGTCCAGTTCACGGTTGCCGTTGTCATCGATGAACCACGTTCCACCACGATAGACAGCAATCTGTTCGACACCGTCACCATTGAAGTCACCCACCAGCGGAATGTCTCCAGCTTGGCCAAATCGAGCCGACCGATCTTGGTGGTCAAACTCGCCGTCGCCATTGACATCCATCCGCCACACGCCATCCTCGAACGTACCGATCGATCGAATTCCGTTTCCATTCCAATCACCGGTAACCGGTATTTTCTCTCCATCGTCGACGCCGAACACATGATCGACGACGTCGGCACGTTGCTGACCGTGGCTGGTCAGCTTCATGATGCGAGCACCATTGGTTGCGTCGTGAGCGACAGGCGGAACGTTCTTCGGCTTGGTGAACGGGTCATTGTCTGGGTTGGGCAGACCAGGCTCATTGTCGATCGCTTCGGGGTCTCGTTCCCACATCGGTCCGTAGATCCCGATGTCATCTTTCCCGTCACCATCCCAATCACCAACGACGGGGCGATCTTCGCTGTCCCCAAGTTTGGCCAGCAGGTCCGTTTCGTCCCATTTTCCATTGCTGTTGATGTCGATCATCCAATAGCCGTCCATGAAGACAGCCAATTCATCTTCTCCATCACCGTCGAAGTCACCCGCCAATGGAGTGCCGCCGATCATGCCGAATTGCACAGCCCCAGCCGTTTTTGAGATCGTACCATCGAAGTCACGAGTTTCCGTGAACGTCCATGTGCCAGCCGTCATGTCAAAGCGATTCCAATCGTTGGAGTTGATGTATCCAGCCTGTTGGAAGATCGACTCGCTGCCCGCCGCGTTGCCTGCTCCGACTGCTCGAGGCAAGCCGCCATTGACGACACTCAAGTGCCAAGAGAAAGGATCGGTCGGAGTCGCCTGCGTTTGGAACGAAGCGCCTCGGGACGTCCCGACGAACTGAGTAAACGCGCTCGGCTGAGATCCAAAAAGACCGGGGTAGGACGTGATGCCCGGTCGAGGCGTCAGCGGGTTACCGGTTGGTGTTGGCCGGCTGTCGACTGGCAACTGAGGATTCGATGGATCCGGTGGCAGTGTCTGAACGAGGACCTCACTGAAGTTGTTGGCAACCGAGTTTCCGCCAGAGTTCACACGAATGTTGACGACGGCGTCGCTGAGCTGCGTCGTGGTGAAAGTGTTCAGCAAAAACGAAGGAGGGGCTGTGGTGGCTGGGTCAAACACCTGACCGGTGGTCGATCCAACCACATCTGTCGAATCCTCGAAACCCTCGGGCTGCGTTTCCAAAACAATGTAGTTGCCTGGTTGCAGTCCTTGGAACCAATAATTACCTTCGGAGTCCGTCCGCGTCGTGATCAGAGCGTTCGGGTCAGTCGTGCCAAGATCTTGATAGAAGCTGGCGTCAACATCGGCGAGCGTCACGGCGCGCGGTGCGATTTCTCCGGTCGCGTTATCAACAAAGAAGAAGAGCTGCAGCTCAACTCCTTCCAATGGCGTGTCGACACCCGCGGTGAAGATTGCGTCTCGCTGATCGCGGAAATTTTCGGGGAGTGTACCGTCTTCGGTTTCAAACGCAGGTCCGTCAAAGAACACGCGGCCATGAATTTCCGCCGGAATGAGCTCGCCAAAGTCGTAGTTGACACCCGTGTCGCCACCAATCAGATCGACACAGAATGAATCGTTTTCGTCATGTTCGCCGCGACTCAACCCATCGACGGTTCCCAATGAGTCTTGACCATCCAAGAACGCGGTTGGTTGAGTTTCTCTAATCTCGTACGCACCGGCAACGAGGTCGGTGAACCAGTAATCACCGCTTGCGTCGGTTCGCATTTCATTAACAAGCGTGCCGTCTTTATCAAAAAGCTGAATAAGAACCCCTTCGATTCCTTCTTCCCCGTCGTCTTGTACTCCATTGTTGTTGAAGTCGTGGTAGACGGTGCCGTGAACTGACGCAGGAATGTGTTCGCAGAAATCGTAGTTGACCGCGCTGTCGCCTGACGAGAGCGTGATGTTGGAAAGTCGGTTCTGGCTTGAGTTGCCGACCGTTTGACCGTTGATCGTGCCTGCCGACTGGCCGCCGTCGAGATAATCGTCCGGTTGAATCTGCTGGACGCTGTAGGTGCCGGGGGCAAGATTGTCGAACGAGTAATTTCCGTTGGCGTCTGTTAGGGTTCGAGCCAACTCAGTGCCGAATTCATCAAATAGAATCAGCTCAACTCCCTCAAGGTTCTGGTCGCCGGCGTCAGCGTCGAATGTGCTCTTGTCGCCGTCGGCGTCGGCGGAAACGTTGCCCGAGATCGAAGCAGGTCGGTGCTCGCAGAAGTCGTAGCGAATTCCTTCATCCCCGGAGCCCAATTCGATATTGCTGATTCGATCGTTCGTCAGAACCAAACCATTGGTTTGGCCGTCAACAGTGCCCACGACTTCGCCGGAATCAATGAAACCGTCCGGTTGCACCTGCACCACCGAATAGTTGCCCGGGGCTAGGCCATCAAAGCTGTACAGACCGTTTTCGTCGGTTGTCGTAGTTTGGAGCAGATTGCCATCGGCGTCCAGCAACTGTAACGTGACGCCGGCGATCGGATCGAAGTTGGGATCAGTGGGGTCTAGTTTTCCACCGTCAGGTGACTGGACACTGACATAGCCGCTAATGGAGGCAGGCTTCAGTTCGCCAAAGTTGTACTCCACACCGTGGTCATCGGCACACAACTCGATCTGCCGAAACGCATCGTTTTCGCGGACACCGCGAGTTTCTCCCTGAACGTTGCCGGTTGAATCCTTTCCATCAACGAACTCGCCAAGCGGATTTCCGCCTTCTGGGTCGTTATTAATTTCGACCACTTCGTAGATGCCGGGTGGCAATGCATCCACGCTGTAATGACCGCTGGCGTCCGTTCGGACGAAGATCGGAGTCGTGTCGGCAAACGGATCCATCGTCACGCCATCCTTAGCGCCGACTCGAGTGACTTGAATCAAGACGTTGGCGATGCCCTGTTCGTCGGGATCAAAAACGCCGTCATCATCTTCGTCGTGCCAGACATTTCCCTCGATCGATGCTGGACGAATTTCTTTGAAGTCGTAGTCGGTGGCTGCTGTCCCACCCAACGGAATGCTGATTCCGGTCAGAATGTTTTCGTTGCCCGCGGCATCATCCAGCTTGTTGCCCGATTCGGTGTCCTCGACCGTCCCCACCGAAGCACCAACATCCAGAAAGCCCGCCGGTTGCACTTCGATGATCTGATATTCCCCCGGAGTCAATCCAAGGTTTTGCCCGAAAGAGTAGTCGCCGTTGGCGTCAGTGGTCGTTTGAGCCACGTCTTCGTACTGACCGGTGGTTTCGTCGAGCTTTTGCAAACGAATCTCGACATCGGCGATTCCGTCCTCGTCGCTGCCTTGAACCCAGTCAAGGTTCTCGTCATGGAAGACCGTTCCGGAAATCTCGATCGGTCGCGGCACCAATTCGTAAGCATCGATCGCACCGGCAGTACGGTCTTCTAGGCCCAGTTCGTTATCGCGAGTCAGGTCCAAGAGGCCGCCAGAAATGTTTTCGCCTTCGGTCAGCAAGTCATCGTATTCATCGAAGAACAAGCCTTCTGTTTGATCTTGGACAAAGCCGTCGATCAACGTCGTTTGCGCTTCAACATCCAGTCCTGCAAACGTGAAATGAGCATCGTCGAAAGTCGCCGTGAAGAGGCTGCTTTCAAACTCAACACCGGAAGCGATCCGGTCATTGCGACGCCCTTCGACTTCATCGACATCGATCGTGAACGCCAGCACGTCGCCGGCTTCAAAGTTGTTAACATCGACGGTTAGTGAAAGGCCGTCGGCGGAAACCGTGGCTGAGACAATGTCGGAAGCATTGACGCCAGAGCTGTTGGCAGCATCGAACTCAAATCCATGAAACTCGGCCGTTCCCGGTGTGTTTCCGTCCGCGTCGAAGAACATGTCTCCGTCTGACAATGTGCCGGATAGATCTTGGTCGCCGCTAATCACAAACTGAGACAGTTCAGTCGTATCAGAGCCGCCTTCGAACGTGACCTCAAAATGGTCCGGAAGGGTGTCGCCGCCTTCATCACCTTCAAGGTAAGTCACACCCGCGACGACCGGATCGGCCGACAACACGCGTCTCTGTTCCATAACCTCAAAATAGCACTTGCGAAGGAAAGCGTTTTTTTGATTGCCGGTTGAACTTGTTTGGGTGCCGAATACGCGGTTGGTAAGGTTCTGAAGAAGACCCATGGCACTGACCTCCGTGTCAATATGCGGGAAAGTTTTCGAGTGAATTGCGGTCGCGAACGCCTGAACGGCATTCAGTTGTCAAAGAAGTTGGCAGGCTGCGATTAACGTTTGTTCGTCCAGCCTTGATCCAATTGAGTGTGGCGATCGATGATTTGTTGCGGAGCGCTGACTTCCAGTCCTGGGCTCCAGACCCGAACTTGCGTGTCGTAACTACCCGAAACAAGCTGGTCGCCCGTAAGGGCAAGACATGAAACGGTGCCCGTATGGCCCGCCAGTGATCCCACCGCGCTTCCGTCAGAAAGGCGTGAAATCTGAATGCGGTTGTTGCTGCCGCCCGTCGCGATCATGCCTTGGTTTAACAGTTGAAGCGAATACAACTTCGACGACAGCCGAGGAAGCTGACGCATCGCGTTTGTGTTGTTCGGATCGGCAATGGTCACAATTTGATCGTCGCCGCCACTAACCAGCAGATTGTTGGTCGTGAACTCTAAGGATCGAACGCGTTTGCGGTGTGCCTTGTATTGAGCTGTTTGCTGACCCGTTGTCGCGTTCCAAACTCGGACACGTCCACATCGACCAGCAGCCGCGATCAGTTCTCCGTCTTTGCTGAAGGCGATCGCATGGTTGTCGGGGCAAGCACAACGAAGCTTTTGAATTTTGCTGCCGTCAGTGGTGTCAAAGATGCGTAACCATGGCTCAAATCCGACCGTTGCGATTTTTGAATCATCCGGCGAAAAAGCGACTTTGATGATCGCTTCCGAGTTGCGCTTTGTCAAAACCGGCGCTTTCAGATCGCTGACTTCCCAAATTAGCAACTGGCGGTCATTTCCGGCTGTCGCAAGTAAGTTTCCTTGGTTGCTAAAGCGAGCGGTACGAACCCAATCCGTATGGCGGTCAAGATGTTCAGAAAATTCCTCGTCCCGAAAGTTGTAAATCCCAACGAAATGATCGTCGCCAACGACCGCCATCAACTTGCCCGCAGCATCAATGTCGATTCCGGTGACAACCGGCTTTCGGCGATCCGAGCGATGGGATACGGTCTCGATGACGCGGCAATCCCAATCCAATCGATCGAGTCCCAGCGTCACAAAAGACCCCTTGGATAACGCCGCAGCGCGGGCCTGCGATGTACCCGCTGCAAATAGCGTAGTGACAGAGCCTAGAAATGTCCGTCGTTTGATCATGTCTTCGATCCTGATAAGCACGGGGCTGGAATTTCGCACGTCGATCGGCGCGCAGCCCAAATCTTCCGATAAATTGACCTATCTTCTTATCGGTCCCTCAAATCAATGCCGCCAATCATTTCTTGGTGCTGGCGCTTTGTCGGGAAATCAGTCATTTCCCACGCCAGTTCGTTAGGCCGCAAAGTTTTCCTAAACGAACGCGTTTAACGGGCAATCTGGTATGCTGCTGCAAGCTGTGCGATGCCCGGCTGATCGCGACTCAATTCCGAAAGCTTTCGACGCGAGGCCCTAAATGCCCGGTTCAACGCGTTCGACGCAATGTGCATAATCTCGTGAAAGGCAATTTTGCACCCCAATCGGTTGCCTTCGCTAATTTTGAAAGCACTGGCGTGCTTTCAAAGCTGCTACCCTGTGGAGATCTGCGTCACCGCGTGGCGTGAACCGGTCCCTCGCTTGCTGCTCCTCCTCAGTTCAAGTATCAATCCGACTTACGAAGGCGGTTCAACATCCGTCAAGAAATTCACATGATCCACTTCAGAAGTTTTACGAAGTTCGTTGCGATTGTCTTCGCGGCCGCGGTTGTTTCGGTCGCGTGGCGTCCAGATAGCGCGATCGCTGTTGAAGACGAGAGCCTCGGTTCGCCGCCCAAGTTCTCGGTTGTTTGCTCAACAACTCAGATTGCTGATTTCGCTCGGCAGGTCGTCGGCGATCGTTGGGAAGTTGTCTGCGTGTTAGCTCCCGGCGAAGACCCTCATACGTACGAAATAGGAAACGATGATCTGGTAGCCGTTAGCAAGGCGGACCTGTGTCTGGAAAACGGCTGGCATCTGGAAGGGAACGAGTGGATGCAAGGTTTGGCCACGTCAGCCAACAAGCCGGTTGTTACTTCTGTCAACGGCGTGAAGGCATTGACGTTCGAGGAGGAAAACGAGTCCGGGCAACCTGAAACCGTCAAGGATCCTCATGCATGGTTTGATCACAACAACGCGGCAGTTTACGTAAAGAACATCCGAGACGCGGTGACCAAAGTTGATCCGGACAACGCAGAAGAATACGCGGCTCGTGCGAATTTGTACTTGCTGCAACTGCGTGGCCTAGGCCGATGGATTGAACGGCAGGTAAACGCAATTCCGCAAAACCGGCGTATTTTGGTAACTCATCACGACGCGTTTGGTTACTTCTGCCGTACCTACGGTTTTAAAGCAGTGACGCCGGTGGGTTGGACAACGGGCGAACTGACTGATGTTTCTCTGGAAGATCGTCAAGCGGTGATCAAACAGATTCAGGAGTTGGGCGTGAAAAGTATCTTTGTGGAAACGACCATCAATACAGAGCTGTTGGAAGGAATTGCTCGCGACGCCGGCATCACCATCGGTGGTTCGCTGTACTCGGACGCAATGGGTGGAGCTGGAACGGCGGGTGACACGTATATCGGGATGATGCGAGAGAACGTCCTGACGATCGTCAAGCATCTGAAGTAGAATGTGGTCTTGATAGCCACGTTCTCAGAAAAAGCCATGCGAATTCTTCTTTCCTTATTGATCACGTTTTGTTTGTTGTACGGCACGTTCGTCTACACTCAGTTCGCTGATCGCGTTCGCGCCGATGCGGTCACGTGGCAACCGACGTATTCTGCAGGGAAATACTCCATTGAGATCGATCGATCCTTCGACTGCGTTCCAGACGACTTGTTCGAAGAGCCCGCGCTGTCAGTACGTTTTCGAGGTAAAGAGATCTATCGTAGTGAAGGCGAGGTGCCCACAGAGCAAGTTGTTCGCATCGAAGACATTCGAGATGTCGAAGTCCTCAACAATGACTTCAATGTGACTGCGTACCCTGCCCAGAACGTTAGTGGCCTAGCCGCGATGCGGATACGCGTGTTTCGTGACAACGCCCAGATTCACGAGTCAACGATCACGGATACCGCTGATTTGGGATCGATTAGCGGATCGGTTTCGTTTTATGTCGAAGAAGCACCGCACGAACATGAAGGCGGTCACGAATGATCAAAACGAGCGATTCAGATAACTCAAGTGCGATCAGCGTCAGGCATCTGACCGTCAGCTATGGTCCCGTCCCTGCCCTGTTGGATATTTCGGTGGACATCGAACCCGGCCAACTGGTGGGAGTCATTGGGCCGAATGGTTCCGGCAAGTCCACGTTTATCAAATCAATTTTGGGGTTCGTAAAACCCGATCATGGGACCGTTCAGCTGTTTGGCGAGAAAGATATTAACACTGCGGGGAGAATTGCATATGTTCCGCAACGAGGATCGGTCGATTGGGATTATCCGATTACGGTTCGTGAAGTTGCTGCGATGGGACGATACAGCAAACGTCGTTGGTGGCAAAACCTACGCCGGAAAGACTATCAAATGGCCGACGAGGCACTTGAAAAAGTGCGAATGAGCGATTTCGCGAAGCGGCAGATCGGTCAGCTTTCTGGCGGCCAACAGCAACGCGTCTTTATGGCACGAGCCTTAGCACAAGATGCTGAGGTGCTTTTGTTAGACGAACCGTTCGCGGGTGTCGATGCGGCGACCGAACGAGCGATTCTAAATGTGCTTACGGAGACTCGTGATCAAGGCAAAACGGTGGTTGTTGTCCATCATGATCTGGCGACGGCGGCCGAGTATTTCGATCGTCTGTTATTGCTTAAGCAGCGATTGTTCGCGTACGGCCCACCTGAACGAGTCCTCGACCCAAAACTACTGTGCGATGTGTACGAAGGGAACCTAAAAGTCTTTGCCGACTTGGCCGACACAAAGTCGTAAGGATTTGCCCAACAATAAAACGCAGGCTTCGGAGCTAAATCATTCGGGAGTACAAGCGATAGAGCATCTCCATCAAGTAACTTATTGATCCGCAGATCCTAACTTGAAAATGATACGTTGATCGAACTTTTGGAACAAATTCAACTTGAGCATGGTTACCTGATCCGTCCGCTGATGGTCGGCACACTGGTGTCGATCGTTTGCAGCGTGATCGGTTGCTTTATCGTGCTGCGCGGAATGTCGTTCTTGGCGGATGCGATCGCGCACTCGATGCTGGCTGGAGTGATCGCAGGGTATCTGATCACCAAATCACTTCTTGGCAGCGCGGCCCAGTTGCCGGCAATGTTGCTGGGTGCGTTCATCGCAGGCGTGGCCACGGTGGCAATGGTTGGATTTGTGACTCGATTTTCACGTGTCAAACAGGATACGGCGATTGGGATCATGTACACGGGGATCTTTGCGGCCGGTGCGTTTGTGGTCTCGCTGAAGTACTTCGGGCAAATGATCGATATCGATATCTATCATTACATCGTTGGAAGCATTGTCAGTGTCACCAAGACCGATCTGTGGTTACTGGCGATCGTGACGTCGTTCGTGTTGAGCGTGGTGATTCTGTTCTACCGACCGCTACAGCTGACGACATTTGATCCGATCATGGCCGCGTCGATCGGGATTCCGGTATTGGCTGTTGAGTATTTGCTGACGGCCTGTGCTTCGTTGGTGGTGGTGAGTGGTGTGCAGATCGTCGGCGTCATTCTTGTTGTCGCGTTGATGATTACTCCGGCCGCGACCGCCTATCTGTGGAATGATCGTCTGGATCGGATGATCCTCTGGGCGGCGGTGATTGGCGTGCTTGGTTTTTGGGGCGGTTTCTGGACTGCCACTTTTGTTGGCGCCTCGGCTGGTCCCTCGATCGTAGTCGTCATGACCGCGATGTTCCTTGGGTCGATGGTCGTCGCACCCAAGTACGGATTGCTGGCCGATTTTATTCGACAACGAAATACGGTTCCCCAAGAAGTGATGGAGGATGTCTTGGGAGCAATTTTGCGAAGCAAGGGAAAGTCCGTCGCGATTTCGAGTGTCTTGAAGAACGTGAATGATCCGAACCCTCGTATTCGGCAGGCGATTTCCATGCTTGCTCGGCAAGACCTGCTGGATATCGACGGAGAAATGGTCAGCCTCACGGACGATGGGCGGTTCCAAGCGAAACGACTTGTGCGGGCTCACCGGCTTTGGGAGGCATACCTAGAGAAAACGGGAACGCCCGCCAAAGACGTTCACGAAAAAGCTCACGTGCTCGAGCATATCAGCGATGTGGCGACGGTTGATTACCTAGACGATCAACTTGGGCATCCGGAGACCGATCCGCACGGAACGGTGATTCCTCCTGATCCGGAACGATTGACCGTTGGCAGTGAAGTGATGGCCAGTCAATTGAGGAAAGGTTTTCGGGTTGAAGTGGTGCAAGTCGGTGAAGTGGTGCCAGCCGGATCCGTCGAACCGGGGCGGGTCATCACTGTTGGCGAGCGTTCCGACGGCGGCTTGGGTTGGAGTTTCATCGTTTCAGAAAACGAATCCTTCACGCTGGACCACCAGCAAGCCGACGCTTTGATCGTCAGAATCTTGGAAGCGCCGACGATGTAGATCGCCGTAGACGGTGCCGTTTTAGCTTAAGGTCTCACGTGAGACTGAACGAGTGAACCTGTTGGGCTGCTCTTTGTCCACCAGATCGTCCCCGATGTTTTCAAAGTTGGGACAGTGCTCAATTCTTCTCAACGAAGTCACCGAATGTCCAACTCCAGCTACCTGAAC
Organism: uncultured Pirellulaceae bacterium; assembly: GCA_937929805.1. Taxonomy (GTDB): domain Bacteria; phylum Planctomycetota; class Planctomycetia; order Pirellulales; family Pirellulaceae; genus Mariniblastus. The sequence continues at coordinate 4,045 of CALFUT010000023.1, read as the reverse complement.
GTCGACAACGCAGCGGCTTACTCAAAGCAATCTCCCGACTACTGGGCTGCAGTAATTCTGGTTGCGGGCGCGGTGCTGTTTTCGACCAAAGCAATCATGGTCAAGCTGGCCATGCGGTACGGAGTTGACCCGGTCGCGCTATTGCTGTTGCGTCTTGTATTCGCATTCCCATTTTACGTGGTGATTTTGATGTGGGCCAAAGCCACTGCGAGTCAGCCGTTGGGAATCCGATCAAACTTGATTTCATTGTCGGTACTTGGATTTGTTGGGTACTACCTAGCCAGCTACTTTGACTTCGTTGGGCTCAGCTACATTTCCGCCGGATTGGAACGAGTGATCTTGTATTCGTTTCCGACGCTGGTGCTGCTGATCGGCGCTGTTTTCTTGAAACAACCCATTCGTATTCATCAGGTAGTTGCGATTGCCTTCTGCTACGGAGGGATTTTGATCGCGGTTGGTTTCGGGGTCGAAAACCGGGCGATGGCGAATCAGTGGCTTGGAGCAGGGTTGATTTTTCTGTCTGCGCTATGCTACGCAATCTACGTCGTAGGCAGCGGGCAGTTGATTCCAAAGCTGGGCGTGTGGGTATTTACGTCTTGCGCGATGATGGTTTCGACCGTCTGCATCGTGGCTCACCATGCAGTGACTCAACCATTGATCGAATTGGTTCGACTTCCGTGGCAAGTCTACTCATACGGGGCCGCGATGGCTGTTTTCGCAACCGTCGTTCCCTCGTTTTTGATCTCCGAGGGAATCCGGCGGATCGGCGCTTCCAACGCTTCGATCATTGGCGGCATCGGTCCAATTTCGACCATCATCCTAGCTGTCATTTTCCTAGGCGAGTCATTCACGGTCGCCCAAGCGGTCGGCACAGGCTTTGTGATCGTGGGTGTGCTCTACATTTCTGTGTACGGGCCAGAAAAGTGATCTCGATTTCGTTCCGGATTATTTCTCTTCGACCCGAAGTTCTTTCCACTTTGTGCTGCCATCGTTTTCTCGGATGAAGCGAAGATTCGTGGCTGATTGGATCACGATCTCTGCTGTGGTGTACACGATGCACTCGTCCAGTAAATGACCACCGAGCATGCGCCCCATGCCATCGCTGACCGAAATATGCAGATGACTTCCATCGGTGGAAAGTGTGCCTGAGAGGTTGATGATTTCAAAATGACCGGAGGCTCGACTGCCTTTTGGTAGGTTGGCGAATCGGATGTGATAGTCCGTGAGCGAACCGGCACAGGAAGCGATCCAACCCGCTTCGATCTGGTTGGCGTCGACGAAGCTCTGGATCGATTTCTTTAAGTCGTCGCCCGGTTTCAAACGAATGGCGTATGAACGTGTCTGTGGCATGAGCTTTTCCGTTTTTTTTCAGCGCAGCCGAGAAATGAAATTAACGTCGAAACAAGTATTGGATAAATTCGCCGATTCGGCATTTTACACGCGCCCATGTTCGGGAAAACGATATTCACGGCCCGGCGGATATTCGATTGCGTGATCGATGATCGCAACTGTGAGAAATCATAACACCATGCAAGCAAGTGAGTTTGTTTTGTATTCGATTCCGAATAAATTTCGAGTCTGCGGAGTCTGCGAAAACTCAAATTTTGCCAAATCGAGTTGGGATACTCTTTGGACACCGCCGCATTTGCTGAGCGAAACCGATGTTTGGGAGGGAAGGTTCCGCTCACCCCGCTTCGATGGTTGAGCTTATTGCTGGGCACGGCTCGGGGCCCTCCCGACGACACGCCGCCGGGAAAGCAACGGTGAAATTGAAAAACTGGCGCTGTCCAACCATTCTTTAGCGGCAATTCACTTGCTAACGCTTCGTGGCTGTGTTACCGCTTCGGCGAATGTGATAAACCGGTCCCGCTTCGCGTCCCAAAGCTTCAGTCGTAAGCAGCGAATAATGTCAAACACGTGAAGCGTGGTTGTGTTGGGCGTTTGCAAAAGAGGGAGAGCGGCCATCGCTTCCGGCAGGCGGTAAAACGGAATTTTCGAGTTCAAATGGTGGACGTGGTGGTAGCCGATGTTTCCAGTAAGCCAATTCATGATTGGGCTCATTTTCAAAAAGCTGGATGACTGCAAGGCCGCTCCGGTATAGGTCCACCGCTCACGCGACCGGATCTTGGCCGAAGGGAAATTGTGTTGGGCATAGAACAGGTAGGCGCCGGTCATGGTCGCGATCAGTGCGGGCATTACCAATACGAAGAACGCGGTGAGCCAGCCAAAAAACCAGATGCAAGCCACAAGCAAGCCAAAGTGAATTGAGATTGAAACGGGTGCATCCCAATGCCGTTTGCGGTCAACTAGGAATGGCTGCAAGCACATTCCGAACAGAAAAACGGTTAGATAGCCGAACAGGATGACAAACGGGCTGCGGGCGACTCGGTATTCCAGCTGCTCGTTTGATGTTGCGGATAGGTACCTTTCGGTCGTCATGATTGGAAACGAACCAATGCTGCCCCCAAAAAGTTTCGAATTGTTGTGGTGGTGATGGTCGTGCGATCGCTTCCAAACCGTTGGGGGCGTCAGCATCAAAAATCCATAGGCAGACAAGATGAATCCGCCCAGCCATGAGCCTTTAAAAATGGCTCCATGCTGATAGTCGTGATAGATGATGAACAGCCGAACAATCACGAGGCCAGACAGCAAACTCGCAAGTGAACGAATCCAGATTGGATCCGCCATCGCTGCTACCGACATGGAGCCAGCAATCACGAAAAGCGTTGTGAGCAAGTGGAACCAGCTGGCCAAACGTTGCTCGCTGGCAAACTCGCGGCTCGAAATTAACAACTCTCGGTCGAGTAGTTTCTCGACGGAGGGATCCAATCGCCGGTTTGATTCAATAGTTGCCAATTAAGAAGGTCCGCAGGGAACGACCAAGTGAATGTTGTTCCCTCAACGTCACGAAGACGATGCAGCGGGCACGAAACAACGCTTGGATTTGTTTCGTGCATTTTTCCCTGTAGGGCGTAAGTGTATCCGTTCATACCTGCAAGACAACTGCTTGGATCACAAGTAATAATAATGTTTCGTAATGAAAGCAACTATGTATCAGGATGGGCGGTTTGCGGGGTTGGCGTTTTCGCGATTTCTATTTGTATGAATCTTTCGTTCTTGGCTAGAATCGACTCATACTTTCTTTCGGTTTGCCGCCGAAATTGTTTCAAGGTTTCAGCGTGGTTTGGGTCGCCTGCTAAGTTGATTTGCTCAAACGGTTCGGATTCTAAATCGTAAAGCTCTTCGATTTTCGGATCATTCTCGTAGTGGATGAATTACTTCCAGCGTTGCAAATTGAAAGAGTCGCATTGAAAAATCCAGAGAAGGTCTGTGCGTTCGACCGATTGTCGGTCAATCTTGTTTCGTTTCCAGTATGTAAACGCGTTTTGTACCGAGTCCTGACTTTTGCGAACCCTGAACCCTGAACCCTGAACCCTGAACCCTGAACCCTGAACCCTGAACCCTGAAAACTGAAAACTGAAAACTGAAAACTGAAAACTGAAAACTGAAAACTGAAAACTGAAAACTGAAAACTGAAAACTGAAAACTGGTCGCGAAGCGGCCTCGACCTCAGCGCATGCAAAAACCCGCTATCGGATCTGGCTCGAACCAATAGCGGGTTATGCTATACAAATGGAGATACCTCTCCTAGATTGAGCGATGCTCATCGACTTTCGTCGTTGAGTTCAAACTCAATCACATAAGATCATGCCCACGGATATCTAGTCCAACGAATAAATCCGCTGTTAGTGACTAGTCTCATTTCGTCACCGAAATGAGGTTTCTAAATTATCCTTAGAAAGGAGGTGATCCAGCCGCAGGTTCCCCTACGGCTACCTTGTTACGACTTAGTCCCAATCATCGAGTTGACCTTCGGCACTAGTCTCCGCAAGCGGTTGACATCGCGACTTCGGGCCCCCCCAACTTTCGTGGCTTGACGGGCGGTGTGTACAAGGCTCAGGAACACATTCACCGTAGTATGCTGACCTACGATTACTAGCGATTCCGGCTTCATGCAGGCGAATTTCAGCCTGCAATCCGAACT
>CALFUT010000022.1 GCA_937929805.1 uncultured Pirellulaceae bacterium | reverse complement strand
AATCGTAGATGATGGGTTCACTGTTACGCTCCTTCGTGTGTTGTGATTAGACACTCAACGAATACGCTGGGGCGTAACAGTTCTCAAATACCAATTCGCCCAAAATCCCCCCAGCTTACGAATATTTCACCATCCCAGCCTTACCCTCCCGGGGATCGCGGGCTGAGACTTATCGGGCCGCCGAGTCTGCCTCGTGCAGGCGATCGGCCGCATCAAACAAATGGACCAGCAGTGCTGCACGAATCCACATCCCGTTGCGAGCCTGCCGGAAGTACATCGCCCGAGGGTCATTGTCGACCTCGATGGGGATTTCATCGATCACGCTGTCTCGTGGGAAGGGATGCAGAATCGGTGCGTATTCTTTCATCCGGTGGACTCGGTCTAGCGTCAACCTAAAAGGGGACAGGTCCAGTTGTTTCAGTTCCTCTTCGGTGGATTCAGAATTATGTTCACGTTGGATCCGAGTCATGTACAGACAATCGATTTGTTCGATCAGCGGTCGCCCGTTAACATCGGCTTCCAGCGAGTGAAACTCTTGGACATTGGCCCCGGCTCGTTTTAGCTTCTGCCGCAACTGATCATCCAGCATCAGATCTGGGTGATCGGCCGACACGAAAAACAAACTGACGCCGGGAAATTGAGCAAGCACGCGTGCCAAGGAGCGAACGGTTCGCCCTCGGCCAATGTCTCCGCAGAACGCGTAAGTTTTATGCTCGACTCCAGGAACAAGATCCGGATACGTCGCCCTCAGGGCCGGCAGTCGCGATTCGACGCTATGAGAGTGCTCGTCGAAATCAAAGCTCCGGTCGATCGTGTAGTAATCCAGCAACGCCTGAGTTGGATGTTCGTCGCTGCCTGATCCGGCATTGATCACGGGCACCGATCGCTTTTCTTGCTCTTCCAACCGGTTCATTAAATAGGCGCAGCATTCGGCGAAGTCCTTGATTTGCGATCGCATGATGATGATGTCGAAGTAGCTGCTGAACATCCGAATCGAATCAGTTCGGGATTCGCGTTTGACTTCGGACGAGGTCTTCGGGTCGCGGACCTCATTGCAAGTCAGCCCCAAAATCTGGCAGGCGGCCATGAAGGACAGGAAGGTTCGAGTCGACGGCTGAGTGAAATACAGCATCGCTCGTTTGTCCGCCAGCAAACTTTTTAGGGCCTCGTTGCCGCGGCGGGTTTTGGCTAATCGCCGGATTGAGTCGGCCGTGCGACACAGCGTTTGCAGCAACTCGGGAGTCAGCTGAGCCGCGTTGATAATGTGTTTCAGCCGCCCCATTCGTTGGAATTCAACGTTTTTTGCATCAATTGGGCGGTTTAGTTGAGCGTTAAACGATGCGAACTCGTCCATGGCGTTTCGATAGCGTTGAGATCATTCTGGCCTTTGGCTCAGATGTTAGCGTTTCCGTCAAGATTGTCGACCGTCAGGCTGTATGTCAATTGAAGTTGAGGCGACGAATCCAAAATCTTGACGAAAAGCGATCCCATGATCGCGAGGTTGAGTTCCTGCTCGCCGGCATCGAACTGCCTTAATCCTAAGCTGCGGAAACAGCTGACTTGGGAGCTAATTTGGTCCAAAAATCTGCAGCCAATCGACAAACAAATTGCGATCGATCGGCGGCTGATAGAAATCGTTGGTGAACGCGACGCCAAATTGATGCGTGCCCGCGGGTAAGTTAGTTTGGACGGAGTAAACCTGAGCATCCGCATGACTGGTTGGGGCGATATCAAAGTCGTCAATCGCCGCCCCATTCACAAGCAGTGCCGCGTTCGGAAGATCCGGGCCGCCGCGACTTCCCCACAACCTAGATGAGAACTCGTAGATTCCGTCTTCGATCAGATCGACGTTGACGAAGATTTGTCCGTTGCTCCAAACGATCCAGCCATCCGCATAGCCACCGCCGGCGGTCGGTGTCACTTCACTGCCCTCAGCTTCGAAACGTTGCGAAGCAGGAGGTGTCGCGGTTGATTCGGACTCGTCCTGCGGCGCAGAGAAGACGATGCCGTTTTGGATAGCACCCAGAAGGTCCCCGGGTTCGTCACCGGGGTCGGTTGCGTCGATAAACTGACTGCCGTACGTCGATCCCGATGGCCCAGTGGCTGCATTGACGGAGTAGCTTTGATTGAAATCTTGAACCGAGCCGACGACATCCGAAAGTTCGCTAATGGCGGCGTCACGCATGGCACTGAGGGCAACGATCAAACCGATGAAGGCAATCGTTGCTACGGAAACCAACTCCGCCGAAATCACGGTTCCGTGATCGTCATTCCAAAGACTTCGGGATGGTTTTCGTGGATGCATGTCAACAACCGTTGGACGGTCTGAATGTATAGCGGCGGGATTGGTGGGAGTTTTTTTGCGAGAGTTCGCTCGGGAAGTATAGGGTGCAGTTCAGATGGTGGGGCTGGCAAAACGCGTTTGTTGACCGCCTATGGATAGTACAGCATGGATAATTCGTACGTTCGGTAGTTTAAGCGGCACTTTTAGGCGGCTCTTCAAACTCGCTCGTCAAAGAATATTAGCCTCGCTAGGAGTGGTGGCGAATCTGAGATTAACGCTTCGATTTCCTGCCTGATTTGTCTTCCGATTAACGCGGGCGGTTTTTCTCGAGGCACTGAATTGGTTGTTAGCCGCATGACTTTTGATCCAATTCAATCAAGACCACAAAAAAAAGCCGGCACGAGGCCGGCTTCGAGTAAATCGTCGTTTTTCCGTCGTGTGATTAACGACCCGCGATTGCAGCTCGTTCGAACGCAGGACGTGGGGGCGACGCGGCGGTTTGACGCTGCTGGGCGGCTCGTTTTTCAGCCGCCATTCGAGCCGTCTTGATACCGACTCGCTTGCCGACATCGTCGCTATTCAGATCGCCACTGTCGGTGCCCGCGCGAGCAGTTTGATGAATCAACACATCGGCGTTGACTCCAACTTCGCTGATCGCTTTGCCGGTGGGCGAATAGAAACGAGCGGTGGTTAGACGAACGCCGCCGCCAGAAACGTTCAGCGGGAAGATTCCCTGCACGCTTCCTTTGCCGTAGCTACGTTGGCCGACGATGGTGCCCCGGTGATGGTCGCGAATCGCGGCGGCAAAGATCTCACTGGCACTCGCTGAATTCTCATCGACCAGCACAACAAGCGGAACTCGCCAAGTGCTCGAAACGTTGGCTCGATGGATGTAATCTTCCATTGGGTTTCGGCCCTTCGTCGAAACGATCACGCCATTGCCCACGAATCGATCGGCCACTTCCACTGACGCCGACAGCAAGCCGCCCGGGTTGCCTCGCACATCAACAATCAATGAACGCATCCCCTGCCGATGCAACTTCCACATTGCAGCGTCAAAATCGCGGGCTGTCGTCTTCTGGAAATTGGTCAGGCGAATGTACCCGACGCCCGAGTTCGCATCGACGATGCTCACTTGATCCACGCTAGGGATTTCGACACGACGTCGTTCTAGCGTTACGATCTGTGTTGCTTGATTGCGATCGACGACCAATTGCACGAATGATCCCTCGACCCCTCGCATCAAATCGGCCGCTCGTTCGCTACCGATTTCCGCGACCGATTGACGATCGACGGAAGTGATCCTGTCACCAGCAACGATGCCGCCGACACTGGCTGAACCGTTTGGAATAACGGATACGATTTCAAGGTGATCTGCGTGAGTTCGAAGTTCGACTCCCAGTCCCACGAAGTTGCCTTCGATCTGCGACATGGTTTCGCTGTACTGGTTGCTGGACATGAATGCAGAATATGGATCGAGTGCCGAAATGGCTCCGCAGACAAATTCATACACGGTTCCTTGCGAGCTGAGTCCAAGCGATTGCTTCAACGACTGAGCCGTTGTCGCGGCGACTAGGTACGCATCATGCCGACTGTCAACGGTCATTGATTCCAGTTGCTTCCGGACTTTCAGGATCGCGTCTCGAACTTGCTCGGTCGTGACGCCGGGAAGATTCACTTTGCGAAACTCAGGGGCCATCATGCCGACCTCGACAGACGTCAGGCCGTAGCTTGCCAGTTCCGCCCAATCGGGCTCGTCAACATAGTACGACTGAACTTTCAGCAGTACTTCGGCATAGACGTTGAGTGCGGTGTTGCCGTCAGCTTCCTCGATGGTTCGGATAAAGCTGGTGTCGGAATAGCGGCGATCCAAATCGAAGTGGATTCGAGCGATGGCGCGGCGTTGCTTGAGTTGTGAGCTTGTCGGGTGTTCACGCAATCCCTTTTGGTAAAGATTGAGTGCATCGCCCCAGCGGCGTTCTTTTTCAAGTGCCAAGCCGTCTTGAATGATCGCTCCAGCGGCGTCATCCACATCGTTGGCTGAAGTGGCTTGAGCCACGGCGTTTGAGGTGGACATCGTGCCGAGCAAGGTCGTTGCGACCGAGATCAACAGGATCGTAAGCCAGCGAGTCAGCACGCATCGAGGTGTCTTGCGGCAAGAACTGGGAGAGTGGGGTCGGCTCATCCGTGTTTGCATTTCCATAAAGCTGCCATCCTATAGGGAGGACCAAATCCCCGGCAGCACAGCCACAAAAGTTTGGAGCGAGGCGGTGCAGAGGGATCCAGTCAGATCAGGAACCAGTCTGTGACCGCGTGACGAATCGCCTCGCGAATTTTTTACAATCAGACCGGTAAAAAATAGATCACGTTTTTACCGCAGTCAAAAAAACCAAAACGGTTTTCGCCCGCGCGATCCGCACAACCCATGGAGATACCGAACTGTCTTCCGATCACAACGATCGGCGAGACCTATCCGAAAATGAGTTGCTTGTTGCATCCTTGCCGACGGTAATACGAAAGCCAAATTAAAATGGTTCACAAGAATCACAACAGAAAAAACCGGTACGTTTTGACACGGTTTTGTCCGGCCGGATTTTGCAAACGGCACAAAAAAACCGCACGGAATCAGCGATGGTGAGATCGCAAACTCGTGCGGCTTTTAGGTTGTTCCGCAAACGGCAAAACCGATTGCGGATGAACCAAATGTTTAACGTCCGGTCGGCGGACGAGCCGGGTTACATCTGCTCTTCGCGAAGGCAGATCCGACTAGGAATAGCATTGAAAATGATTGGTTTGATTTCAAAGAGTCGACGGTGTCCCGGGCGTTGGAATGTTCACGCCAGTCGAGAAGTTCGGTGCTGGAACCGAGCGAGCGGTTTCCTGTTCGGTAACTTCGGCTTCGGTTGCTTTACGGCGACGGCGTCTACGAACTTTTTGCTTGCTCCATTCCTTGGTAAGTGCTTCGAACACGTCGGGTGATTCGTATCGAACAACCGTTTTACTTTCGGTCATCGGGCCAACCAAGCCTTTGAAGATTGGTAATCCTCGTAGCGACAGGTCGGTGCTGCAGTCGTCGATTCCAACTTGATCGTGTAGTTCTGAGATCGAATCAAAGTTTTCAAAGTCTTTGGTCCGCATCGTTCCGTCAGCGCCGCGGGTCACCACGCGAATCGTTTTATTTGCCATATAGCAGGTTCTCAATGATTGAATCTGATTTCCGAGTTGGCAGTCTCCGACCGCGAGTGTGATCGCTCTGGCGAGCTTTGATCCGTCGACACTCCTCACGGTAAATGTATCGGCCTCAAGACGCTGGCAGTGCAGATGCAGGCAATGACGTCGCACTTTGGTGATGATCCGAGCAACCCGTCGAAGCCGTTAAAACCGAACCCTAGAAGTACATCAAACGTGGCCGCATGTTATAACGGTTGTGTCGTTTTTTATTGCAACTGGTTTTGCGGAGCCTCGGTTTGGCCTGGGTTCGACGATTTGAGTTCATCGGCCAGTTGCAACTTAAGAAACGTACCGGCCAGAGAAGCTTTTCCGATTGCGACGGTTGACGACGCTATTGTTGCGAGACGCGAACGGTCAGCTTTTTGTTGGAATCAGGCTGGTGAGCACAACAACCAATAACGTCGAGATCCCGCAGAGCACCACTGCCAGCGCAAGAATGCTGATCAATGGAGCGCCCACAGCGAGCACTGTGTCAGAAAACAATTTTGCATCAATTTGTAAAAATGCAAGAAGTGCGATCAGGCCTGCGAAGATCGCCGCCGAAATCAACGCACCTTTGAGTGAGCCTTGGTAATCGCTTTTGCTGGGGGCCATGTGGCTACCAACACACAGCACCAGATAAAGGAAAATCCACCAACGAGCTCCACCCCAATCGGCCAGCGACAGCAGTTGACTAACCATTGCCTTGGTTCGCAGCCACAGCTGTTCCCAAATGCCACCGGCAGATGAAGCGAAGTCATTCGTGGTTGCTACTGGGGTATCGCCGTGAAGCCCGGCGGAGGTTTCCGAAAGCGATGTCGCCGTCCATGCCGCGTTTGCGGCATCGGGATAGAAGACAAACAGCAGCGTCAGCAAAACCAGTGAACCGCCCAACAGTGGTGCCACGCCAATGAATAGGTTTCCCATTTCCTCGAACCAGTTGCCTTGATGGAAGGAATGTCTGACGTACCCTAGACGCCCAGACTTTCTGTCGGGCTCGAAGAACGCAACCTCGTCGACTCGATGCCGAAAGACCGGACACATCAGCAGGTGGCTTGATTCATGAATGGGTGTTCCCAGCCACCCGGTCCACAGCACACTGTTCCAGCCGAATCGAGTCGACAGCCGGTGCTGAATGATTCGCTCGAACCAATGGATCGCCATCGCGCACGCCACCAGCGGAGCGAGCAGGTACAGGCATGGCAGGAGGTAAGGAATCAAGTGAACGGATCCGTGGATTGTGGCGTTGGTGTTAGGGTCAGTGTTGTGAATCGAGATTGATTCGCGAAATTGTACGATGTAATGAATCGGGGGGCTGTGTTAGACTGGGGATCGAGCCAAAAATAGTCGCCCGAAACCGTTGACTCCAACCTGATCACTGACCGCTGCTGATGAACCAACCACGAAAAATTCAACTCAAACGTGAAGACCTTCCCGAAGGCGGAAATCTGTGCGAACACTGTACCGCCAAGTGCTGTCGTTACTTTGCGTTACCAATCAGCACACCCGATAACTTCGCGGACCTCGAATATATCCGATGGTACCTGCTTCACGAACAGGCAACGGTCTTTATTGAAGATGAAACTTGGTACTTGCTTGTGCACACCGTTTGTCGCCACCTGCAGGATGATCATCGTTGCGGAATTTATGAAACACGTCCGCAAATCTGTCGAGACTACACAACCGACAACTGCGAATATGATGACGGCTACACTTACGACAAGTATTTTGAAACGCCCGAGCAGATCGCCGAGTACACCAACGCCCGATTTTCGACGCCAGAAACCTTTCGTTCGCCCCGTCCGAGTCTTCCCATTCTCAATTGAGCGATGCTTGATCGCATCCGGCCTCAAAACAAACCTGTATGTCTCAATCTCTGATTAAACCGCGTACCCTAAGTGGCTTTCGTGACTTCCTGCCCGCTGCCATGATCCCGCGCGAGCAACTAATGGAAACGGCGCGGAACGTTTATCGTTCCTATGGATTCGCTCCGATCGATACTCCGACGCTCGAGCACGCGGATATTCTGTGCGGCAAAGGGAGTGAGGAAACGGACCGGCAGATGTACCGTTTCGAAGACAATGGCGGCCGAGACGTTGGGATGCGTTTTGACCTGACCATTCCCCTAGCTCGATTTGTGGCGCAACATGCCAGCGAGTTAGGGATGCCGTTCAAGCGTTATCACATCGCGACGGTTTGGCGAGGCGAGCGTCCGCAAGCTGGGCGATATCGCGAGTTTGCTCAGTGCGATTTTGACACCATCGGCACGACTTCGATCGCCAGCGACATTGAAACGGGGATGGTGATCTTCGATTTGATGCGAGCGATTGGTTTCGATAATTTTTCTATTCGGATCAACAACCGTAAAGTGCTAAATGGCTTGCTGGAAAAATCTGGCTTGGCTGAGCACAGCGTGTCGGTGCTTCGGGCACTCGATAAACTGCCAAAGATCGGACGTGAAAAAGTACACGCTGAAATGAGTAACGTGACGGGCGCTTCGACGGATCAGATCGATCAAATTTTGCAACTTGCGGAAATCAATGGTGATCGTGACTCCGTTTTATCGAAACTGGGCCCGTTGTGTTCAGGAAGCGAGCTGGCAGAAGAAGGCTTGCAGCAACTGTGTGACGTGTCGGCTGCCGCAGATGTTGCCGGGATCGAGAATCGCAACTTGCAGATCGACGTCTCGATCGCGCGGGGGCTCGACTATTACACGGGAACGATTTACGAGACGTTTCTTGATGACTTGCCGTCGATTGGCAGCGTGTGCTCGGGTGGTCGGTACGACAACTTGGCTCAGCTTTACACGAAGCAGTTGCTGCCCGGCATCGGTGCATCGCTGGGGCTTGATCGACTGCTCGCCGCCATGGAGACGCTGGAAATGATTCCAACCACAAAAACGCCAGCCGACGTGATGGTGGTCCAATTTGATTCCGAGCATCTGAATCGGTACATCTCGATCGCCCGTTCACTGCGAGCGGCCGGGCTACGAGTTGAAGTCTTCCCCGACGCAAAAAAGCTAAACCAGCAATTCAAATACGCGGACCGTCGTGGTTTCCGGGCGGTGATTATCGCTGGAACTGACGAATTCGAATCGAATCAGGTGCAGGTGAAATGGCTTGCCGATGGCAGCCAAGCGTCGGTTCCGTTGGACGATTCAGCCAGCGAACTGGCTGACATGCTCAGATCCGGCTTGAAGTGAACGGCTTAGATTTCCGAAAACAAAACGGTCCATTTATTTCTTGTTGTTAGTGCTCGGCTGGTAGTCATTTCGTTCCGCCCGAACGTATAATTTAGTGCTGACCAAAAGATCAATTTTTCTCCCGGAAATTGTCACGTGGAAATTTTGCTGACTCTCGCCTTCGTTCAAGGCCAATACAAAGCCGCCTACGCACTGGTCGCCGCGCTGGTTGTGCTTGGATTGATCGCGGTTTGTGCGCCGCGGCCGCGAGGGATTGCTTACGCTAGTCCAGAAGCGGAGGCGAAGGCGAAGAAGAAAATGGAGAAGGACAAGGCGAACGCTTTGTTAAAGAAGCAGAAAGCCAAACGCAAAAAGGCAACCAAGAGCAAAGGCAAGAAAAAGAAGGCCAGCAAAAAGTAGCCCGTCGAATGAACGGATCGAAGTCAGCCCTTGGCCGTAAACTAGCCGTCTTGTTTTGTTGAACGAAAGATTGGCGAAACAGTGAAGCGAAAACGGACGCCATCAGGATGCTGGTATGCCGCCAAGACGGGATTGATTCTGATCTTCTTGTTGGTTTGTAATATTCTGTTGATCCGCGCAGCCTTTGCGGGAGCCCTGTCCGGAACTGACAATCGTGCTTTTCAAGCGACTCAGTTTATCTTGCCGTTCTTTATGATATTTCTCCAATTCTGGATCTACGACAAGATTCGAAATCTATTTGATCCGCCGGGCAGGAATTCCTCCAAGCCATAATTCGTTGCTGCCACTAACAAGAACGCTTGATGTGACAAGCGTCGGTTCGATGGTACAATGAGATGACGATCCATTAGCAGCCTGTTGGAAAGTGGCATTGAATAACAAGATTGCAAGTCTGAACGACCAATCACAACTTTCGCACGAACAGATCGAGCAATTGCATTCGGAAGCGAAGCAATTGCTTAACCAAGTGTCGGGCGTTGTGTTAGGCAAAGGGGACGTCGCCCGGCTATGTCTTGTTGCGTTGTACTCGGGCGAACACGTGTTGCTGGAAGACGTGCCGGGGGTGGGCAAAACGCTGATGGGCAAAGCAATTGCTCGCAGCCTAGATGTAGATTTTTGCCGGATTCAATTCACGCCCGATCTCCTGCCGAGTGACGTGTTGGGCGGATCGGTGTTCAACACGCAGAAGTCAGAATTCGTTTTCAATCGCGGTCCGATTTTCAGCAACTTTGTGTTGGCGGACGAAATCAATCGAGCTCCCTCACGGACACAAAGCGCGTTGCTGGAGGCGATGAGCGATTCCCAAGTAAGCATCGACGGCGCGACTTATCAGTTGCCAAAGCCCTTTATGGTGATCGCGACACAGAATCCGTTTGAATCGGAAGGCACTTACGCGTTGCCGGAAAGTCAGCTCGATCGGTTTTTGCTGCGGATCGCGATGGGTTATCCCGACCGGGAATTCGAGTCGGAAATTCTAGCCAGCCACCGCCACGGCCAGCCGGTTGATCGTCTTCAGCCGATCTTCGACGCGCAGCACGTGCAGCAGATTCAGCGGGCGGTTCGAGAGGTAACCGTTGACGCATCGATCAGTCAGTATCTTCTACAGATTGTTCACGCCACACGCGATTGTACGGACCTAGCGGTTGGAGTTAGCACGCGCGGCGCATTGGCGTGGTATCGCGCTGCGCAAGCGTTAGCGTTTCTTGATGGTCGTCAGTTTGTCATTCCTGATGACGTAAGAGACTTAGCGGTGCCGGTGCTTAGCCACCGTGTTTCGCTGCAATCGGTTGCGGCGGGAGGCCATCGTGAGGATGTCGAGGCCATCATACGCGCGTTGACGGAAAGCGTTCCATCTCCCGCTTAATGAGTTACTTTTTTCTTGGCGAGTCCAACCTGATGAGATCGATCTGGAAACGTCGTGACAACGCAGAGACCCGGCTGACGGTTGAAGGTTGGGTTTATCTGGTTTTTCTGGCATTCATCACGATTGCCTCGATTCTTCGAAACGTCAATCTGCTGGTGTTGATGGCCGGGCTTTTGTACGCCCCTTTGATTTTGCAGTGGCGAGTCTGCAATAAGTTAATGCGAAAACTGCGGGCGACCCGAGCAATCCCGCAACGATTGCACGCGGGCGATTCGGTGAAGATGACTTGGACGGTGCACAATGATTCAACTGAAGTAACTGCATGGAATGTGTTGGTCTCGGACCATATCGTTCGCGACAGTTCATCGGATGCGCTGGGCAAGAAGACGACGATTGCCGAGCGAGTTCGTTCTTCGCTGGCGGTAGAGCGAGAAGCTTTTGGTCAACAGCTAAAGCAATTGGCGATTCGGCTTTGGAAACAAATTTCGGATACCGAAAGCTGGCTAAGTGATGATGGAATTTTGATGTCCATTGATCGCGTTGACGGGAGCCAATCAAGAACCGGGGCTTGGCAGGTGAACTTTCCTAGTCGCGGACGATATGAAATCGGCCCGGCACGAGTGTCGTCGACTTCAACGCTTGGTTTGCAGGTTTGTCACGTCAAACTAAATGCGATCCGAAGCTGCTACGTCGCACCGGCATTGGGAACGTTGAACCGTGGTTGGTTCAAGCGATTGCAGTCGCTCAGCCGAGGCACCGGAATGGGCACACGCAGGCGTGGGATGGATCAAGAAGAATTCCATGCGTTACGGCATTGGCGTTCGGGCGATAGCAAAAAGCACATTCACTGGCGAACAACGGCTCGCTTTGGCCAGCCGATTGTCCGGCAGTTCGACCAGAAGGACGATCAAGATATTGCGATTGTGTTGGATCTGTTTTGTCCATCGGTCGAAGAAGTCAACGACGAACAGAGAATCGCAAAATTTCGCCGCGACGCTGAGCTTGCTCTTTCCTTTGCGACGACCGTTCTGTCGCGAGCCAAAGTGGATATCCGAGGTCGAATTACACTTGGGATTTGCGGCCAGAGCAAGCATTTCTTTCCGGGACGGCAAGCCGATTTTCTGGCTTCGACGATGAAGGCACTGTCGGTTGCCCAGCCCGGACCACGCCCGCCTGTGGTGGAAGCTTTACTTGAGTCAGTGAATGTCGTCCCAACCGGCACCGCGATTCTAGTGGTCAGCACTCGAGCCGAGCCGGATTTGATGGTGTTGGCATCTTCGACACAGCGGTCGGACGACCGCGTCAAGGAAGTCAGCCAAGCGATCATGGCTAGGCGGTTGCAAAGAGTCAAATCGGCCGTCGACTGGATGTCGGTGGATAGCCCTGATTTTCAAAGGTTGTTCTCTGGCGGGCCAGTGGCTGTTTCAGCAGAGGGAATCGAACGATCTGCGGCACTTGCTGGTGCTTCCACAACCCGGTTGGTCAGTTGAACATGGAAACGCTCAAGCAGAAAATTGAGCTCGTCCTGCTGTTGCTGGCCCTCGTCAGCTGCTTGTTGGTGGGGTTCAGTACCGGCGATTACTCGCTGACGGCCGTTGGAGTCATTGGCGCGATCGCGGGTTTCGTTGTTTGTGATCGAATCGGATTTTTTTCTCTGGATGGTTGGCTTGCCAACCTCGCGTCGCTGGCCATTCTCTATTTGGTATTTCGCGACTTTAGTGATGGCGACCAAAGGGAGAAACTTGAGGCGGTCGCGCGATTGCTGGTCTATCTGCAGACCATTCTGATGTTCCAACCCAAAACGCCACGCTTGGTCTGGCAATTGTTGGCGCTGAGTATTTTGCAAGTGTCCATCGCGGCCATCTTCACTTTAGATTTCGATGCAGGCATGTTGTTTCCGGTTTATTTCGTGTTGGCGGGCATCACGATGGTTCTGCAGACCGTTTATTACCAACGCCAGCGAGTCTTACGGGCCAATCGGCGGATCGGTCGCCAGCCGATCGTTGATCTCGGGTTGATGAACGTGAATCCGGAAACTGAAACGGTATCGGCGGAAACGAAATGTCTTCGTGTCGCACAAGAATCAATGCCGAGTGAGATCCCTTTTACGGACAAACGATTCTTTCAGCTTGGGCTGCGTTTGCTTGTTTCGGGAGCATTCGCTGCGATTGCATTCTGCGTGTTGCCTCGTTACGTAAGTCCTTGGCACGGACCCGAGGTGCACGAGGTCGCGACGGCGGGGATGATGACGGCGGTGGATTTAGAACAGCGTGGGAAAGTGCGTCTGTCCAACGAGCTGGTGTTTCGAGCATCGTTTGAGGAAGCCGGAACTCGAAAACAGCTGAAGAATCTTGGGACGCCGTATTTTCGAGCCATTGCATTTTCGAAGATCGAGATCAAGAACGGTCGCACTTTGTTCACGGCGCCGTATGATCGCGTTTACAACGACTTGTATCAGCCTTTGCCGGTTTACTCCGGCAAAGGCCGTCAGGTTCGTCAGATCATCACGCTCGAGAAGACAACCGACCCGTTGGTTTACGGTGTGATGCCGGTGTTTGGCGTTCCCGATGAAAATGCGGAGGAGCTCTGGTTCTGCCATGAAATTTCAGCGTACACGCGTTGCCGCGAGAAACAAGAGATCAGCGTTGCGCCGTACAAATACGAAACGGAGACCTTGCTAGACCACCGCGGTAGATTTCTCAAATCTTGGCCTTATGTTTCTAACACCAAAGCGTACAGCAACCAGCCGCTGTCTCGGGATCCAGAGTATCGATCGTGGCTCGTAAAGATGGATCAAGACCGATATCCGGGAGTGGTTGCCGCGGCCGAACGAATTGCTGCCGCGTCGAAGGGGAGCAGTCGGCTGGCACTCGCGCAGAAGATGGTTAGCTTATTCCAACAGCGTGATCGTTTTCAGTACACGCTCGATTTCACCGAAGTCACGATGGACAAACGAATCGATCCAATCGAGGATTTTTTCAGTAACCACCGCAAAGGTCATTGCGAACTCTACGCCGCGGCGCTGACCCTGATGTTGCGGTCGCAGGATATCCCTGCTCGGTTGGTGGTTGGCTTTAGCGGTAGCGAGTACAACTCGTTGACGGAAAGCTATTTTGTTCGGGGAACGGATGCTCATGCATGGGTGGAGGTCTACCTGCGCCCCGAAGATTGCACTCGGCAAATGGAATATGAAGGCGCTTCGGGTCCGGGTGGGGCTTGGAAAATTTTGGATCCTACTCCAGCAGGAGTTGTCGCCAATGAAGTGGCAGGCCGAGGGAACGCGATCGAGTTAGCAAGGTCGTATTGGCAACATTACGTTTTAGGGATGGAGGGAACCGGCGTTTCGGATGACCCCACGCCGATGTCCGATTCGTTGATCGAGTTCGTTTCTTCGTTTGATGTGGTGGGAATTGATCGGAAGCTGACACAAATTGGTCGAAGTGCTCGTGAGCCTTGGGTGCGTTGGATGATCGTCCTAGGCATCGTCGGACTGGTGGCGTTAAGGCTTCTTGCGAAGTCATTGTGGCAAGCAATTGGAAGCCGAATTTGGCCCCGTCCACCCGGTAAAAGGTTGGTGTCGATATTTGCCAACGTCATTAGCGTCATTGCACCGGCGTTGGGAGACTGGGTGCGAAGCGTGTCCGGTGGCCAGCAGTCGACCCAGTTTTATAGTCAATTGACGCGTCTTCTTTCTGACCAAGGCTTGCGTCGACGGGAGTCCCAGACTCATCGAGGATTCGCTCAGGAGGTGGTCGATCGATTCTCCAACCATCGTTATGGAAAACGCATCGGCGATATCGTCGTCGGGCTGACTGAGCACTACAACGCGATCCGTTTTGGTAATCACGTGCTGACTGAGCAAACTCGATCAAATATCAATCGTCAGTTGTTCGCTATTCAAGCCGCCCTCGCGGAAGCTCCGCTGACTGGTCCTGAGCATGACAAGACTGATGCATGATCGGTTACTCACGCCCAAAGTCGGGGATGATCAATAGCTTGTCACGCTGCTGGGCGACCAGTTCCCGAATAACCTTTTCCTGTTGATTCAGTGATTTTACGGCTGCGGCTTCGATTTCCCGTTGCACAATGCCTCGAGTGATCAAGCCCGCAGTCGTGCGAACCCGAATTTTCAACGATAGATCGAACTCAGCGTTCTCGTCGGCTCCCGGAGTGAGTTCTAAAGACGAAGAGTATTCACGAATCGACTTGCTTGGTTCAAGCAATTCATTGCTCGAAATAAGCCGATCCGGTTTGATGTCCACCGTTTGGTTTAGCTGGATCGACTGCTTTCCTAGATAGTCATCATTGACATCAATGCTCAGTCGGCCCTCCCCCGTGACATGCCAATTGCCTTTGAGCAACGATCCTGTGGACTCGAATGCCATGTTCTGCCATTGTTGATCAAGTAAAGTCGCGTCAGCCATGGCAACAATTTTCTTGACGGCATTGGTGCGAACCAGAATCTTTCGAGCCCGCGGCATTGCGACATCCAGCTGAAAACGGTGGTCAGCCTGAGACGTTGCGTCCACGGGCAGGATCGGTGCCAAGAGCAGCACGACCGCTGCCAAAATGATCAAACCTGCCAACAAAAATTTTCGAAACGGAGGTTTCATAGCATCGACGTTTTCAGAAAAAATTGTTCAAGATTGGCATTGAACGGACGAGTGATCATGGCTCAGCGATTGTGAAGCACGCCGTTTCAAGCATTGAGGATATGCTGATCGATGCAGTCAAGAATAACTTTGGCAGCGGCCAATTTGGTGTCCGCAACTTCGGACAGAATCGCTCCGGTGGAATTGAGAATCTTGATCTGAGTTTGGTTGGCTTCGATCGCAGCAGGATCGTTCAGAACGACAAGGTCACAGTTTTTTCGTTTCAGTTTTACAACCGCGTTCCGTGCTCCATTTTCGGTCTCCAGTGCAAACGCGACGGACCATTGCTGCGGCTGTTTGATCTTGCCAAGTGATCCAAGAATGTCAGGGGTTTCAGTCAGTTCTAGCGTAAACACGCCGCCCTGTTTTTTCAGTTTTTGCGTAGCCACTAGCTCTGGCTGGAAATCGCATGGCGCGGCGGCACCAATGACGCCATCGCAAGCCGGGAAATGTTCCGTGGCAGCGTCCAGCATTTCTTGGGTCGTTGTGACACGGACAATTTTAGCATCTTTTGGATAGTCAACGTTGACTGGGCCACTCACGATAACCACTTGGTGCCCGCATTCGATCGCGGCCGCTGCCAAGCACGCACCCATACGACCACTCGACGCGTTGGAAAGGTATCGCACCGGGTCCAAATACTGCCGAGTCGGTCCGGATGTGATCAGAATGCGAGCCATGATGCGTCTTTGAATTTCATCCTAGAAAGAAACATGCTCACGCAAGCGTGAGGCATGGCACCCGAAACTAACGTTTGAACGTAAAACTGATTTGTGACGAGCTTTGGCCGTCGCTACAAGCCCCGCGTTGTTTGACTGACTGAGTAGCGAGGTGTTTAGCAGCGCAACGAAGTGTTTTGCAGTGCAACGAAGTGTTTAGCCAACCAATTTTTCTATATGTTTCAAAATGGTGTCGGGTTCTGCCATTCGCCCGACGCCTTTGGTGCGGCAACTGAGCCAACCTTCGCCCGGATCGATGATCTGGGCTCCGTCGTCCCGCAGTTGTTTCATATTCCGTTGTACCGCCGGCTTGTCCCACATTTCGCAGTTCATCGCGGGAGCAACGGCAACGGTTCCGGTGAAGCACAGGTACAACGTGGTAAGCAAATCATCACTGATTCCGTTGGCCGCTTTTCCAATGAAGTTGGCAGTTGCAGGAGCGACGCACAACACGTCGTGGCTTCGCGCCAGTTCGATGTGAGCACCTAAGGGCCATCGCGAGTCGAACAGATCGGTTGCCACGGGCTGGCCAGTCAGCGCTGCGAACGTCGCGGTGCCAACAAATTGCTGCGCCGCGGGTGTCATGACAACCTGAACGGCGTGACCTCGTTGAGCCAATTGGCTGACCAGCGCCGCGGCTTTGAAGCAAGCGACTCCGCCCGTGACGGCTACGAGTATTTTGGATTGCTTTTCTGGCATGGCATTGTCTCTGGAAAGTAGCCATCAGGTAACATTGTAATGACGTAAGTAGCCATCACTCTCCGAGTGATGTTGGAGCAGAACATCACTCGGAGAGTGATGGCTACTTACCACATGAAAAACGCCCGCGTTGTCTGGAGACGTGCGGGCGATGTTCGTATCAAAGTTTGCGTATGCAAAGCGAAAGTCGGTTTACAGATCGTCCAGATTCAGTTCCGGTGTGTCGGTGAAGTCGGGTGACTCGCTGATGCCGACGTTCTGGCTGGTGTCCAAGAAAATCTTGTCTTGCAGGATTTCCTTCAGCACGATCGCCATCTTGTCGGTTTCGTACGTTTCAACCAACGGCCGGGCTCCTTGATTCAGTTGCACCATTCGCTTTTGGATCAGCGTTGACAGTTTGAATCGTCCGCCAACTTTTCGGACGATCTCTTCTTCTTTTAGTTCATCATACATTCGCTTCAGTTCTCCGCTTTTTGCAATATGTTGCAGATGTCGGCAGCAGTCTGCTCGACCGATTGATTGACTACGATGTGCTGGTAATTTTCTGATGCGTCCAGTTCGCGCTGAGCGACCTCAAGCCGTCGGGTCAGGATTTCTTCTGATTCGGTACCTCGGCCGCGAAGGCGTCGTTCCAGTTCTTCGCGACTTCCGGGGTGGATGAAGATAGTAATCGCGTCTGGATAGAACTCAAGGACTCTTTGGCAGCCCTCGACATCAACTTCCAAGAGTATCCAATTCCCGGCTTCCAGACCAGATGTCACGGTTTGCTTGAGCGTCCCATACCAGAATCCGCGACCGAAAACTTCGACACATTCCAGAAACTGGCCGTTTGCCCGACGTTCCTGAAACTGCGCGTCGGTCAAGAAAAAGTAGCTTTTTCCTTCGGTTTCGCCCGGTCGTTGCGGTCTGGTTGTTGCAGACACACTTTCGACCAGCGGCAAAGTGCAGGTCGCAAAAAGTTGTTTCAAAACGGTCGTTTTTCCGACACCCGACGGACCGGACAGGATAATCAATCGACCGGCAGGATCCGTTTTGGTGTCTTGGCGGTCGTTCGAGTTGTCACCAGTTGGCGGCTCGCTATTCAACGTTCTGGACCATTTCTCGAATTCGTTCGATGGCAGTTTTGATTTCGACCACGCGCGTTGCGATTTTCGCATCGTTGGCTTTGGAGCCAATCGTGTTGGTCTCGCGAAGCATCTCTTGGACTAGGAAATCAAGTTTCCGCCCGTTGCTGTCAGGAAGCTGGATGATGTCGTTGAATTGCGCGATGTGACTATCCAAGCGAACGGTTTCCTCGCTGAAGTCGCATCGTTCGGCAAAGACGCCTACTTCTCGCACAAGGTCGGTAGCTTGGATCGAGACATCGTATTTTTCAAGCAAATTGTTGATTCGATCGGTCATCTTCTTCGCGTAATTTTCAACAACCGTTGGCGCTTGTTCGCGGATCGAATCGAGTTGAGTTTTGATCGCTTGGCAGTTTCCCAGCATGTCTTGCTTCATCGCATCACCCTCGCGGCCCCGCATCTCGTTCAAATTGACGAGCGCTTTTTCGACCGCGGTCTGCACGATTGGCCACAACTTTTTTCGTTGATCGGTGGAGCTTGTTTCTTCGACCACGCCGGGTAGCGAAAGTAGCGATTCCAAGTTGACTGATTGGCTGCCGCCTGCGATTTCAGACAATTGCAACCAATAGGATCGCAACAAGGATTCGTTAATTTGAAACGGTTCGGCTTCACCGATCGGGCGTGATTTGATGCGAACGCTAACGCTCCCTCGCCCGACATGCTTTTTGACCAGAGCCTCCACCTGCGACTGGATCCCGGCGTCGAGATCACTGTTCACATTTAATTTCAGGAAGCGATTATTGACCGTCCGAACCTCGACTTGAATCGATGCGGATTCGTCTTGGACGAGAGCCTCGCCGTGGCCGGTCATGCTGAGCAACATTGCGTTGTCACCAGTGAGTGAACTAAGGATTGGAAGGCAGAAGAAAGTGTCAGGTTGCCAAATCGGCAGGCGTGAGGGAACCTAGTCACCGTCGGCGGCAGGTTCCGGCAACGCTACTTGGATTCGGTTGATTCCGAAGACTCTGCAGGGGCCGCGTCACCTGACGGCTCTGCGGGCGCGTCCAAGTCAAGCTGGATGTCGTTCGACGTGTCGGCGCTTGAGGTGTCTGATCCTTCTGCTTGGCCCGACTCGGTTTCGTCGGTTTTGATGTCGGTTGTGCCGGAGCCATCGTCGCTTGATGACATGCTGGAATCGGTGTCTTCTTGGCTTCCGCTGGTCATGGCAGCGCCAGGCGTTGCTTTTTGGACGGCTCGCGGTGGCGGGTTGTAGCGAGCGATCGTGACCATGCACAACGTGATCCAGACCAACGCCGTGATGACAGTGATTTTGGTGAATGCATCACCTGCCTTGGAGCCAAATGCACTCTGGCCACCCATGCCGCCCAACGCACCCGTTAGGCCGCCGCCTTTTCCGCGTTGAACAAGAATCAACAAGATCAGGAAAACGGACGAAAGCAGCAGCAGGACCTGAAGGAAAAAGAGACCGATTTCGATCTGTCCGACAGGCATGATGCTGGCAGGTTCGATAGAACGGATGAAGTTAAACATGTTTGGTTAGCTCGACTGGCGTGGCCGCCGAAAAGTTAAATGATGTATGGTTTCAAAACAGCAAAGCGTCTTGGGCGTCTTGGTTGGGGCGAACAAACTGTTCGCAATTCATGAGGCTATCATGACCTTGGTTTATTGATCGAGCATGGTGCGGCTTGAGGGACCGAGGCGTTAATGATTCCGGTAAAGCTGTCCACTTTCAACGATGCTCCGCCGACCAAAGCTCCATCGATGTCGGGTTGAGACATCAACATGGCTGCGTTGTCAGGCTTGACGCTTCCGCCATATAGAATCCGAACGGTATCGGCTGTCTGTTGATTGTATCGCTCCGCCAGCAGCTTGCGAAGATCGGCGTGCACTTCTTGAGCCTGCTCGGGGGTGGCGGTCTTGCCAGTGCCGATCGCCCAAACGGGTTCGTACGCAATCACGGTTTTCTGAACATCCGCTTCGCTGACTCCCGCAAGCGACCCATCAAACTGGGCCGTGACCACGTCCATCGTTTTGCCGGCTTCACGCTCTTCAAGCAGCTCGCCCACGCAAAGCACCGGTGTCAATCCGGCTGCCAAGGTCGCTTTCAGTTTTTTGTTGATCAATTCATCAGGTTCGCCGATCACGTTTCGACGCTCGCTGTGACCAAGGATGACATGCGAGCAGCCAACGTCAGACAGCATGTCCGTACTAGTTTCTCCGGTGAACGCACCGTTGGACTCAAAGTAAACATCCTGAGCACCCAAGGCGACCTTTGAACCGGATGCGGCGGCTGACACGGCATCCAAGTACACGTTCGACGGGCACACGAGCACGTCAACCTCGTCGGGGGTACTTGCATCGGCCAAGCCCTTGGCCAGTGCGACGGCGTCGGACCGGTTGAGGTTCATCTTCCAGTTGCCAGCGATCAGGGGTCGTCTCACGGTTTCTCCACGCGTTGATTTGTAGTTTCAGAAGCGAAAATCAAACCGCAAAGTGTAGCAAAAGCCCGCCATTTGCTGAACGCCAAACCACTCGAGCGACCAGAATTGCAGGAATTGCCTTGTTTTTACGGGTGCCGACCAGCGAGGGGCGTCTATTGCCTTCGCCACAACGCGAATGAGTTGGAGGAGCGGTTGGTCGTTTCTTCTATTAATAACGATTTTCCGACGGGCGATTGACTATCAGTTGGGCCCCAAAACGTTTCGTTCGCCTGAGCTACTTCCGCTATTTGATTTCTTTCAACACTGCTTCGACGACTCGATGCGTTGACTGAGGACCCGCAAGGACGATGCACTCACATCGTGGATCGTAAATGGTCATCGCCGCCGGCCTGCCCGCGTTCTCGATCGCTTGTTGGACCAATTGAATGGCTCTCTGAGGAGTAAAGTTTCGCTCCAACAGGTCAGAGATCAGATAGAACTCGACGTAGCTACGTCGCAACGCATCGAGCGGATGAGTCAGTTCGATCGTGTGAGCGTCAAGCACGATCGCGGTTGCATCCATCGAGCGTTCTAGTTGCCGCAGCATCTTGTCAAGCGTCGGCTCAGACACGTTGCCGGGAACCGTCATCTGGGGAGTCCATTCAAGTGTGGCGAGTGTTTGCCAATTGGCGATGACATCGACGCCCGTTTTCTCGCGGATTCGATTCAACAAATGGTCTAGCGTCGACCTTGATGAAATCTCAAGTTCACAAGAAGCCGACAGGTTGGACTCGGCTAGGCTCAGGCGTGTCGCTAGTTTTTCTTTCAGTGCTTCTTTGTTGACGGCATCCGATTGAGTCAGTTGTATTGCGGCGAAGACACGGTCAATGAATTGTTCGATTTTTCTGACGACCGGTGGAAAGTGGTGGACCGTCAGCGACATGCCGTTCCGCTCAAGTCGATACGGCTGATCATCCGCAAACCAAGAATCGGCGGCGATCATCGCTTTGATGGAATCGACGACACCGTCCAGTCCATCGTCGCCAAGAACCGCAATTGGAGTCAGGTCAACTGTCTTTTGTAGCGGGTTGGATGCCTCCGCATCGGTTAACACGACCCCCACTTCATTGATCGTGATGGTCCAGTTCGCTCCTTGAGCGATCGATTTGATCGCTTTACGAAAATCGGTGTCGACGATATCCACGCTGACATTCGGAAGTAGCCGCTGGTCGCCCGTGCGGGTTCCGTTGGCGAATTTGCCGACTAGGGACGCAGCGTCGATCGAGATCGGAATCCCACTGATTGCGGTGACGTCACGCAAAATTTCGATGATGGGAACGTCCCGGTAACGAAGTCCGGCACAGGGCTGCCCTAGTTGCCGATCGATGTCGACAGAGGCCAAATTTGATGCTTGGAAATAGTACTTTGGCAATCCAATGGTTTCTGTTGCCGTGGCGGATGCCGTGGCGTCAGTGATCGCACTGATCGAGCTTCCTGATTCTTCTAGCAACGCAGAAAGTTCACCCAGTGCCGAACTCGCTGGCGCGACGGGCTGCAGGATTTGCTTGGACGCCGGCGATGATTTCGGTGTCGGTTTGGCAGACGAAATTGGTGGTCCCGTTACGGCGTCTGACTTCTTGGTAGCCGGTTTGGAAACAGGCGAATTGACACTCAGTCCAGCATCTTGGTTGACCGTAGTGGGCGGTTCGGTCATATCGATCGGCGGTGGTTGGGAAGACGCAATGAGTGGCTCGGTGGCTGAGTTTTCGGATTCCTTTGAAACGGTTCCAGAGTCAGGCATATCGTTTGGAACGGAATCTGGTTGAGCACCGGTTTCGCGGTCTGGCTCTTGTAGCTCTGGACGAGTCACATCTGAGGATTCCAAGTCGGTTGCCCGATCAGGCGGGGCCGTTTCACTTGGGGGCAAGTCGTTCTCGGCCACCTTCGCAATCGGAGGTTTAGCAGCGGACGAAAACCACGCGTAACTTCCGATTGCAGCTAATAGAATCACTCCTATCGCAGCGGCTGCCAATGCAAGTGTTCGCCGCGTTTTGGCGACCGCCGGATTGTCCCACGAAACGTCCGGTTGAATTGGCTCGGTGGCCGTTGTTTGGCGCTCCGTTGCCTCCGGCCGAATTTTTGGTCGAGGCGTTGGCGGAAATTTTTGCTGTGCAGCGGGATCGGCGGGCAGTTGCGATAGCAGGTCATCGACGTCTTCGAATCCACCCAGCGGTTCCGCAGCAGTCCGTGCATCTTCTTGAGTCTGTGCATCGGCGTTGGAGTCGTGCTGGTCGGTCGCTTGTGGCGTTTCCGGAATAGCGACTGGTGACTGGCACTTCGGGCAGGGCAGTCGTTTTCCAAGCAATGCCGGTTTGGTTACCTTCAGCCTAGCTTGGCAAGATTGGCATTGAATCGAAAACGTTTCCACGTGAGTTACTCTTGATACATTCGGATCGGACTCACGTACAGTCT
Organism: uncultured Pirellulaceae bacterium; assembly: GCA_937929805.1. GTDB lineage: Bacteria > Planctomycetota > Planctomycetia > Pirellulales > Pirellulaceae > Mariniblastus. Next base: position 64,005 of record CALFUT010000022.1, on the reverse strand, counting down.
TTCGTGAAACGCCGTGCGGGGCAATGAGCGGCACGAAAAAAGCCGCCGACATTTCATGCGAAAAGTGACGGCAGCCTTGGTGAATTCAGTTGAGTTACTCGCTGGCAGCCAGCGGGTTTCGTGTTAGCCGTGGTAATCGCCATTGACCGCAAGAGCTTCCGGCGGTTGCAACTTTGACCCTTTTACCAAAGCTTTACGCTCAGTTGACCATGAAGCTTTGCAAGTCCATGGCATCGAAGCCCCCGGGCTCGGCCGTTGAGAAACCCGTTTTGGTTGCTTTGGTGCCTGAACCAGATGCTTTCGTGCTTGAGCCGGGCTCTTTTGTCATCGAGCCAGCGTCGGAATCGGCGTCAAAATCGTCAAACGCATCGTCATCACCAAACGACGACTCTTCAAAGTCAGCGTCTTCCCCTGAGTCCTCATTAACACGAATCGAACCAGGCTCGTCTGGGTCTGAGTTGACTTCGGGCATGTCGTCGGTCTCGAAGTCGTTGTCGTCGTCTTCGTCCGAGTCCAAATCGTCATCGTCTACAGGCAGGAAGGTTGGCTGGATGCTTTGAGCAGCATGACCTTGGTCCCAGCTTGAGTCGTGAGAGTAATCTGAATATGCAGACGCGGGCAGGCCTGAGTGGTGGCCGTACTGGCCGTGCCCAGTTTGGTACCCCGGCATCCGAGAAATCAGCATCGAATTGTGGGCGGTGTACGGATTGTAGTAATCCGTATTTGGCCCGGGGTTTTGATGGTGATAACCTGCACTCCAGCCTTGGCCAAGCCAGCGGAAGCCGAGCTGCAACGGCTGTCGTGAACGCAGGTTTTGGGCATCGACAGTTGGTGTCTGAAGGCAGATTACGGCAAGCAACACGGCCGCAAAGATTGTGTGAATTTGTTTCGGCATGTCCTTGCCCTTTTAACTTCGCAGTTGAACCGGATTGAAACGAAATTCGATTCTGAAGGTCCAGAAAGTCCCTTGTAAACCGAAATCAAAGTCGCGTTTCTGTTTCATCGGTCGGGCGCAGATGGATTTTCTGCAAGAATCTGTTTGCAGCGGAAGCAGCAGCAAACACCGTTCTGAAACTGCGGGCTGTGCAGGTCGCTCGGGTTCGACGAACGTCATCATGCCCGTAAACTTTACTTTATCAGCATGAAGGACATCCGCCAGCATTCGGCTCAGCGGTTCGCAGGCTCAGCCCCCGACTCGATCCGACTTGAGCGTTGTGGGCTTCAGTGAGGCTTGATTTGGCCGGACCGTTTTCGCTGGCAATAATCGTCTAAGGCTGCCTTCACTTTGCCGCTCAGTAGGAACAGACCTAGCATGTTGGGCAACGCCATGGAAAGGATCAGCAGGTCGCTGAAGTCCAAGATATTGCCGGTCGTCACGATCGATCCCAGCACCGTGAACGCCAGATACAACGCCTTGTAGATGAACGACGATGCCTCGCCGAACAAGCGTGTCCAGCAACGCTCGCCATAATAGAACCAACTGATGATGGTGGAGTAAGCAAACAGGACAACGGCAACGTACAGCACGTATTTGAACCAACTGAGCCCGGCGTCTCCGCTGACAGCCGCGACGGTTAACGCCGCCCCGGATTTTTTTGCTCCTGAAACATGCTCGCCGTATTGCGGGTTCGTCCAACTGCCATAGTCTTTGCTTAGCAATGCGTCCGCTTCGGTTTGAGGAACCCAGTCGCCGCCCGCAATGATGATAACCAACGCGGTCATTGTGCAGATCACAACCGTGTCGATGAATGGTTCCAGCAATGCGACGATGCCTTCGCTCACGGGCTCGTCTGTTTTCGCGGCCGAGTGAGCGATCGCGGCCGAACCGACGCCGGCTTCATTGGAGAATACCGCTCGCTGAATTCCAATCACCATCACACCCAGAATCGCGCCCATGCCTGCCTGCCAGTTGAACGCGTTGTCCCAGATGCTGGCAAGGGCCGGGGTGACCATCTCCAAATGCGTTCCAATGATGTACAGGGCCATCGCGACGTAGGCGGCGCACATCAGCGGAACGATCTTCGAAGCGACCTTGCCGATTGACTTGATGCCTCCCACGATGACAAACCCGGCCAATGTGGCAAGCAGTAGCCCATAGATCCATGGGTTGTCGTCGATGAAGCCGAGACTGGCGTCGCCACGAATCGCGTCCAGTGATTGGCCAACTTGAAAAGCGTTGCCTCCGCCAAAAGATGCGCCGATACACAGCAGTGCAAAGAAGATTGACAAAAATGTTCCCAGCGGCCCAAGCCCCATTTCCTTTAGACCCGCGGCCAGATAACGCATCGGTCCACCTGAAATTTTTCCGGTAGCCGGATCGACTCGACGATACATTTGACCAAGGGTGCACTCGGTGAATTTACTGCTCATGCCCAGCAAACCGATCAGAATCATCCAAAACGTTGCGCCGGGGCCTCCCGCTCCAATCGCGATCGCAACGCCCGCGATGTTGCCAAGGCCAACGGTCGCCGACAAAGCCGACGTCAGGGCCTGAAAATGAGAAACTTCGCCGACATCGTTTGGGTCGTCGTATTTTCCCATCGTCAACGCGATTGCGTGAAAGAAGCCTCGAATGTTGATGAACATCATTCGCAGCGTCAGGTAGATGGCTCCGATCAGCAGCCAGATAACAACGAAGGGGAGTGAAACTCCTAGCCAGCCACTGGATGTTTTGACGCCATTTGAGTCGAACCGAGGCCCTGTGTAAAAATCAAAGAAGAAAAAACTAGCCAGAGGCCCAACTAAGTATTCTCCAAACCACGCGTCCACCGGTTCGATGGCTTCGTTGACGATTTGAGTGATGCTTTTCTCAGTGGGTGGAACGACTTCCGTGGGGTCAGCCGCAGCGGGGGTTTCGGTTGATTCCTCTTGAGCTTTAACGCAGGCGGCAAACGTTGGACTTGGCTGAAACGCAGCAGATAAACTTAGGACCACTGGTAGGACCAGCGTGGGCCAAGACGAACAGAACGGAAATCGCGCTCGGATTAGTAAGCTCATGGAACTATTTTCTCGAGGGTTCGGTTTCCAATCTCACCAAATATGGTCGGCGATCGGATGGATTTAAATGCGGGTTGCCGCTCGTCGCGGGCTGGCTGCCACCCGTCTAGGGAGCCGGCTGAAGCCATGCACCGGTGCAGCGTACCGATTGGAAACAGTAACGCCACTCAGGTCAACGCAAGTCGTCGATTTCCCGAGGTTTGCGGCTGCAGAACATTTTTCACATTTGTCCTTGTGAATAATGTTTTTAATGATACGGTAAAGGCTTAACGGCACACGTGCGAAACGGGTTCCCCACCTTCGGGGGTCTAATTTTGAGTGCCCAAGTTACCAGCAACCGACCAGCAATCGTTTAGGGAAAGCGACAAGATGAGCGAAAAACGTCGTCTTTCCGCCAGCGACCGCAAGGTCGTCGACTTACTGATGGTTCACTCTCCTCAAGAAATCAACGAATTGGGGAAGCGACTGGGCGTGACCGCCACAGCGGTTCGTCAGCGGTTGGGGCGTTTGATGTCGATGAACTACGTCGAGCGATCCACCGTTTCGGAAGGGCGAGGCCGTCCCGTGCATCAGTACTCGCTAACTGAGCAAGGTCGTCTGAGCTGTGGCAACAATTTGGCCGACTTAGCGGTTGCACTGTGGCAGCAAGTCCAGCAGATTCCTGATGCGGCGATTCGTGAAACCGTTGTTTCGGGTGCAGTTGATCGGTTGGTCGATAAGTACAATTCGGAAATCGTGGGTGAGTCTGCCAGCGAGCGAATGGAGGCGATTTCACGCTTCTTTGGTGAGCGTGATTTGCCGGTTCGATTTGAGCAGAACGATGGCTTGCCTGTGATCTCGGTTGGAGGTTGCCTCTATCCGGGGTTGTCCGACAGCGGGACAAAAATTTGTGAACTTGAACAGCAAGTGCTTGAGCGAGTCGTGGGCGATGAAGTGCAGCTTTGCACCTGTCAGCGACAGGGCGACAGATGCTGCTCGTTTCAAGGCAGCCAAGTTCAAACGGATGCGGTCGGCAAAGTTGCCAGCGGCTCCTTGAAATAAAACAAACTGAACACTGAAAACTTTTTTCTGAACAGTAGAAAACTATGTCTGATGTATTAAAAATTGTTGATCTTCACGTATCGATCAACGACAAAGAGATTCTTCGCGGCGTTAATCTTGAGATCAACCGGGGCGAAACTCACGCGTTGATGGGGCCAAACGGGTCCGGTAAGTCCACGCTGGGGCTCGCCATCATGGGGCATCCGTCTTACGAAGCGACGTCGGGCGAGATTTTGCTTAACGGCGAAAACATCCTCGAAATGGAGCCGAACGAGCGTGCTCGTGCTGGCGTGTTCATGGCTTTCCAACGCCCGGTTGCGATTCCCGGTGTTCGCATGGCTGACTTCCTGCGTCACGCGACGACCAATGTCCGCAATCCGGACCGCAAGGAAGGTGAGGACTTGATCCCGATGCGTGAATTCCGCAAAGAGATCAAAGAGAACATGGAACAGTTGCAAATGGACAGCGAGTTCGCTCGTCGTTACGTCAACGATGGCTTCAGTGGCGGCGAAATGAAGCGAGCCGAGATTCTGCAGTTGGCGATGCTTCAACCCAAGTTTGCGATTCTGGACGAGACAGATTCTGGATTGGATGCAGACGCGGTTCGTTTGGCAAGTCAGTCGATTAACGAAATTGGCCACAACAAGATGGGCCTGTTGATTATTACTCACCACGACAAACTGCTTGAGCACAACCCACCAAACTTCACGCACGTGATTCTTGGCGGCAAGATTGTCGAGACATGCGAAGGGAAGGCTCTTGCTCAAGAGCTGCACGATTCAGGATACGAGCGTATCCGGAAACAATATCCAGAAGCCGCGAAAGTGAATGAAGAACTTGAAGCAGAAGAGGCGGTTGTTTAGTCAAAATGGGGATTGGGGAATGTGGAGTGCGGAATGAACGATTTGAGAGATCGAACGAAATCGTTTGCTCTTAGAATTGTGAAAATGTACGCCTCACTTCCCAAGAATCGACCTGAGGCCCAAGTGTTGGGTAAACAGGTGCTGCGATCTGGAACCAGCGTCGCAGCAAACTACCGCGAAGCATGTCGAGCGAGGTCGCCCGCTGAGTTTCGCTCGAAAATGGGGATCGTCGAGCAAGAATTAGATGAAACGCAGCTTTGGCTCGAACTACTCGTAGAGTCAGGGATTGTTAAGAACGAACAGATGAATGAACTGCTCTCGGAAACGGATCAGCTTTTGCGAATTACGGTTTCGAGTATCACTACTTCAAAGAAAGGACGGAAGAACGAGAAAGCATAGGTGTTGGAACTGAAATTCCGCACTCCGCACTCCGCATTCCGCATTGAAAGATGGCAACCGATATCACCTCCACCGAACTATCCGAAGACGAGCAACTGCGCGCGACGGATATCAATAAGTACGATTTCAAGACCAAGACGACCGCCGTCTTCAAGGCTCGGAAGGGAATCGATGCGGAAATCGTGAACCAGATTTCGGACATCAAGGACGAGCCCGATTGGATGCGGCAGTTCCGTCTGGAAGCGTTGGAGATTTTCAACAGCAAGCCGATGCCCGAGTGGGGCGGCGATATCGACTTGGACTTTCAGGATATTTTCTATTACCTGAAACCGACCAACGAGCAAGGTAAAAGCTGGGACGACGTTCCGGAGGAGATCAAAGACACCTTCGAAAAGCTCGGCATTCCCGAAGCCGAACGAAAGTACCTTGCCGGTGTGAAGGCTCAGTTTGAATCGGAAGTGATCTACGGCTCGCTTCAAAAAGAGCTGGCCGACAAAGGCGTGATCTTCACGGATACGGATACGGCCGTTCGCGAGCATCCTGAATTGCTGCGTGAGTACTTTGGCAAGATCATCCCATCCGCCGACAACAAGTTCGCGGCTCTTAACAGCGCCGTTTGGTCGGGTGGATCGTTTATCTACATTCCTCCGGGCGTGAAGATTGATTACCCACTGCAGGCGTACTTCCGCATCAACGAAGAAAACATGGGTCAGTTCGAGCGAACGCTGATCATCGTCGACGAAGGGGCTCAGGTTCACTACGTCGAAGGCTGTACCGCTCCGATGTACACCAGCGAATCGCTGCACAGTGCCGTGGTGGAAGTTATTGTGAAGAAGGACGCTCGTTGCCGCTACACGACGATTCAAAACTGGGCCAACAATATTTACAACTTGGTCACCAAGCGAGCATTCGCGTACCAAGACGCGGTGATGGAATGGGTCGACGGAAATCTTGGCAGCAAACTGACCATGAAGTACCCCGCTGTCCACATGATGGAGCCGGGAGCTCGCGGTGAGATCCTTTCGATCGCGTTCAGCAGTGCCGGTCAACACCAAGACGCGGGAGCCAAGCTGGTACACAGTGCCCCGAACACCACGGGAACAATCATCAGCAAGTCGATCTCAAAGAACGGTGGCCGTGCCGGTTATCGTGGTTTGGCTCGAATCGACAAAGGAGCCACGGGCTCGAAATGTAGCGTCGTTTGTGATGCTTTGATTCTGGATCCAGAAAGCCGCAGCGACACCTATCCGTACATCGAGATCAGTGAGCAAGATGTTTCGGTCGGTCACGAGGCCAGCGTTAGCCGGATCGGTGAAGAGCAATTGTTTTACTTGATGAGTCGCGGACTCTCCGAAACCGAGGCCAGCACGATGATCGTCAACGGCTTCATTGAGCCGCTCGTGAAAGAGCTTCCAATGGAGTACGCGGTCGAGATGAATCGCTTGATCCAACTGCAAATGGAAGGCAGCGTGGGATAGCCAATGCGGAATTGGGAATGGGGAGTGCGGAATCAAGCACTTGCCCAATGCCGCATACTAAAACTGCACACTGTAAACTGAACACTGAAAACTGACGTTATGACTACAGCTACCTCCAGCCAATCACTCTCCTTCACTGACGAAGGTTTTAATCAATTGCTTGAAACGCTTGAGGAACCCGCTTGGGTTACCGATCAGCGTAAGTCCGCTTGGGCGAAGTTCAACGAACTCGAATGGCCCAACAACCGACAAGAAGAGTGGATGCGTACCGACATCCGTTTGTTCAAGCTGGACAAATTCGCCCTGAAAGCTGATTCGCCCAACGAGAATCTTCCAGTGACCGTCTTCAATCAAGGTGTTGATTTGGCGGGAAGCGTTGCCTCGTTGGACGGACGTGCCAACGGTGCGGTGGAGCTTGATCAAAAGTGGAAAGACAAGGGCGTGATCTTTGGCACGATCAGTGACCTATTGGCCGAGCACGGCGACTTGATTCAGAAGCACTTGTTCAAGCTGGTCGATCCAAACTTTGATCGCTTTTCGGCGTTGCATGCAGCGATGTGGACCAACGGCGTGTTCTTGTACGTTCCTCGAAACGTGACGATGGATCAGCCGGTTCATATTTCCAGCCTGATGACCGACGGTGGCAGTGATCTGCGTCACACGTTGATCGTGGTTGAAGAAGGTGCCGAAGCGACCGTGTTGGCCGAAGCGTCCAGCGACGAAACAGCTGCCGCGATGCACTGCGGTGCCATCGAGCTATTCGTCGGCGATCGAGCCAACTTGCGATACGTGAACTTGCAAGACTGGGGCCAAAAAGTTTGGCACTTCAGTCACCAAAAAGCCAAAGTTGGCCGTGATGCGAATCTTCAATGGACCGTTGGAGCTTTGGGGTCACGACTTTCGAAAGTGAATCAATCGGTCGCTCAAGCCGGTATCGGTTCAACCGTGCAAGTGAATGGTGTGATGTTCACCGAGGACAAGCAACACTTGTCTTATCACACGTTGCAGCATCACCAGAAAGCTCATTGCGTTTCCGACTTCCTGTACAAAGCCGCGTTGCAGGATAAGTCTCGCACCGTTTGGCGAGGCATGATCAAGGTCGATCCCGACGCGCAGAAAACCGACGGTTTTCAACGAAACGACAACCTGTTGTTGTCCACGAAAGCCCGTGCCGATTCGATTCCCGGTTTGGAGATCGAAGCCGACGATGTACGCTGCACGCACGGTAGCACCAGCGGTAAGGTCGACGAAGAACTAGTCTTCTACGCTCAGTGTCGCGGCTACACTCGCAAAGAAGCCATCCGCGCAATCGTGACGGGGTTCTTTCAGCAGGTATTTGACCGGATTACGATCGAATCTGTCCGCGAAGCGTTGGCACTGGCGATTGCTCGCCGCGTTCGAGATTACGATTAACAGATCAGCACGTTGAAAACTGAATGAGCCACCCTGCCCTGCCCGCTGATTTTTTGAATCGACTACGGCGGATCGTGGGTGATGAATCCTTCGATTTGGTCGCCGCTAGTTTTTCAGAGCCAAAACGAACATCGTTTCGGGTGAACACGATTTTGGCCGAAACGGCTGAGGTTACCGAGCAATTCCAGATCGACGGACTTGCCCTCGACGCGCTTCCTTGGTGCGATCACGCGTTCGTCGTCGAACACGATCAACGAGACGCGGTGACTCACTCGCCACTGGCGACCGATGGCAAAATCTACGTTCAAGGTTTGTCCAGCATCTTCGCTTCGTTGGTGTTGGATCCGCAGCCGGCCCAGTGGAATTTGGATCTGGCCGCGGCTCCTGGTGGCAAAGCTTCTCATGTCGCAGCGTTGATGAAGAACCAAGGCAAGTTGTCGGTGGTCGAGCCCATCAAGAAACGAATGTATCGGCTTGCCGACAACATGAAGCGATTGGGCGTTTCGATCAGTAAGACGTATTTAATGGACGGGCGCAAGGCCGGGCAGAAAGTACCCGAGCGCTTTGATTGTGTGTTGTTGGACGCTCCGTGCAGCGGCGAATCTCGGATTCATACCAGCGATCCGAAGTCTTACGAGTTCTGGAGCCCGCGAAAAATCAAAGAACAATCGCGAAAGCAAAAAGGTTTGATCGAGTCCGCATTCAAATGCCTGAAGCCCGGCGGCACGATGGTTTACAGCACATGCAGTTTCGCTCCCGAGGAAAACGAAGCCATCGTGGCTCATTTGTTGGATAGTGCGGGTGACGAAGTTCAATTGCAGCCAATTGAAATGCCTTTTGATAATTGGCAGCCGGGTTTGGTTTCATTCGACGACAGTGAATTTGGCGACCAGCTGCAGCACACTCGTCGCATTCTGCCCAACGATCGATTTGACGGTTTTTATCTGGCGAAGATTAAAAAAGCGAATTTTTGAAGTGGCTTGCGGGAGTATTGTTCGTTAGCAAAGATAACCTCGCCAAAGAGGCTACCAATTCGGTAAGATTGGGCAGTCAGTGAACGAACGGAAATGTATTGAGCCGATTGTTCGGAACGACGAGGCGCCGCCCGAAACGGTTGTGCGATCCTAAGTTCTTGTTTCTTCAATCGGCGTCTCAGTGAGTCAGCACTCTAACGGAAATCAATCATGGCGGATGACATTCAAACGGAACGGTTCGGCGAATCGCTCACCAAAGAATCAAGCAGTTCAACCGTGCTTGAGGCATTGCCCGTTGGCACAGATTCTCCGTACGCACCGGCGGGGAATTCTCACCAATCAGAGAAGAAGGGTTGCGGGTGCTGGGGCTATGGTTGTGCCGGGATACTAATCGGCAGTCTGCTGCTGATGGCCGGCTTGGGCTTCGGTGGATATTGGTTTCTTGCAAAACAAGTTGAAAAATACACCGATGTCGAACCAGCGGACATCCCCGCCGTCGAAATGGAAGAGGAAGAGCTGCAGCGTTTGCAGGAGCGAATCGAGTCTTTCTCAAAGCGGATCGCTCCCGGCAAGCCGGATGCCGAACTGGCTGATGACGATGCGGAGCTGGCAGGTGAAGAGGGAGCTGAGCTCGCGGAGGCTCCCATGGAGCTGGTTCTCACGGCCGACGAAATCAACGCTTTGATTCACTCAAACGAGTCGCTTCGAGGAATGGTTCATGTCGTGCTTGAGGACGGCAATGTTCGAGGTGAAGTCAGCGTTCCACTAGACGAGTTTCCCGGCGGAAAAGGTCGCTACTTCAACGCAGATGCGGAGCTTGAGGTGTCGATGGAGAACGGTGTCTTGGTTGTTAAACTGGTGGACGCAACGGTCAAAGGCGAGCCACTGCCCGAAGCGTTTATCCAACCGATGAAGGAACAGAATTTTGCGAAGCAAGTCTACGACGATCCGGAAACCGCCAAGGTGCTACGACGCATCGAGTCCATTGAAGTGATTGAAGACGCGATTCACATTCGCTTAAGAGAAGACGAAGGCGAAGGAGTTGCTGCAGAGGCACCGACAGATGCGGAAGATCCATCACAGGAGGTAGAGCCATCGGCAGTGCCGACTGCTGGGGCACCGTTGCCGTTCGAGCCGTAGTCTGATCGCCCAAGTCGCCTTTCGCATCGAAACGGTGATCGATTTAGCCATTCTACCCGGTCACGAGGTAGCGGTTGCTTGCTGGACGGCCATCAATCGACTTGAGTCATTTCGTAGATGGCTTTATCCGTGACCGCTCCCTCGGTCGCTTGCACGTAAGCCGCGATATGGGCCGAGTTGATATGGTCCTGCCACAGTTCTCGCGTTTCCCAGTTTTCATAGAACATGAAATGAGCCGGGTTGTCGTTGTCGCGATGCAGGTCGTACTGAATGCAACCTGCTTCGGCCAATGTCGGCGCAACCAGATTCTTCAGTTCGGTAAAGACAAAGTCTTCCTTGCCCTCGGCAGCGGTAATATGAGCGACAATCGTAAGCGGCATGATCATTTCCTTCGTGGGCGGATAGGCTTTTGAGGACTCTCCCACTTCTTCAGAAAGCGCGTTCCCCATTTTATGGTGTTCAAGGTTTTGTTGAACGAGTCAACCGGCGGCAGAAGGCTACTGCCGATCGGTCGTGCCTTGATAATCTTAGCCGCTCAAGCATCGGTTCATCAACCTTTGCCTTGACCGCGCGGCGATCGAATCAAAACTTACGGCCTGCCACTTCGTAGCTATTGGTGTGATGACAGGTCCACGCGTAGTAATGTTGGTGCAATTAATGTTGGTGCAATTCGTCGGCCGTGAGCCGAGAAGTCTTCAAGTGTTCAGTGTTTCCTATGGCTCTAGGTGTCTCAAATCCAGAAGCTAAAGTACACGTAAAACCCAAACGTCAGCCCCAAAACAATCAGTGTTGCGATCAAGTCGAACGTGTTCCAGCTGCGGCGGACGTCCGCGTGGTCGATCGACGCATAGGTCAGGCCGCGAATTTGTTCTTCATCGGGCGGCGATGTCAGATGAGAAACCGCCAGCACCAACACCACGACGATCGCAAACAAAATGCCCGACATGTAAGTGAAATTGATGCTGCCGATAAATGAGAGAACCGATGGCTCTGTTTGATCGCCGCCATAAAACGTTTCGATTGTCAGCTTGCCCATGCCCAAGATGAAACCGATCACCAGGCCAGCAATCGCTCCTGCGCTGTTGGTTCGTTTGTAAAACAGCCCTAGCAGAAAAACTGCGGTGATCGGCGGCGCAAGATAGCCTTGCACGCTCTGCAAGTACTTGTAGACGCCCTCGTTGCCAGCCAATCTGGCCATGATCGGAATCCACAACATGCCCAGCACCACAATGGTCAGGGTTGCCATGCGTCCAACAAAAACCAACTGTTGCTCGGAAGCCTGTGGTTTGATCTTTTTATAAACGTCCAGTGTAAAAAGTGACGCGCTACTGTTGAACAGCGAAGAAAGCGAACTCATTAGCGCCGCCAGCATGCCACCGATCACGAGGCCTCGCAATCCAAGCGGTAACATTTCAACGACCATGGTGGCGAATACTTGGTCGCCGTCGATGGTGCCGCTGCCATTGAGTGGAATCTGAATGACACCTCTCTCGTGCAACGCGGCTCCGATCAGGCCGGGTACCAGAAAAATCATTACCGGCCAAATCTTCAAGAACCCGCCCCAGATTGTTCCTCGCCGAGCGGTTTGCAGGTTCCGTGCGGCAAGGGTACGTTGCACGATGTATTGATCGGTACACCAATACCAGATGCCGATGATGGGCGACGCCATTAGAATTCCCAACCACGGAAACCCGGGGTCATCCAACGGTCGCCAAAGCGCGTACTTGGCAATATCGTTGGCGGCGAAAGACTGTAGCTCGGACCAGCCGCCCAATTTGTCTAGGCCAATCCACGTGATCATGGCCGATCCAATTAACAACACCACGGCTTGAGCACTGTCGGTGTACAAAACCGCTCGCAGTCCACCGAATACGGTGTAAAGACCTGTTAGGATCACTGTCGCGAAAGCGCCGATCCAAAACGCGTTCTCGGGCGTGCCAAATGTGTCGGGCAACAGGGTCTTGAAGACGATCGCCCCTGCATAAACGGTGACCGAAACTTTCGTCAGCACGTAGGCCGCCAGCGAAACCAAAGATAGAATCCAGCGAGTCGTTGATCCGAATCGTCGCTCCAGAAATTCTGGCATCGTCGACACGCCTGATTTGTAGTAGAACGGCACGAAGACCCAGCCGAGCATGATCATGACCCAAGCGTGCAGTTCCCAGTGAGCCATCGCCATGCCGGTGCTGGCCCCTGCCCCGGCGAGTCCCACGATGTGCTCGGATCCGATGTTGGAGGCGAACAACGACGCTCCAATCGCGAACCAGCCAACGTTTCGCCCCGCCAGAAAGTAATCGTCGGTCGACTCGTTTCGTCGCGACGTCCAGTAAACGATGCCCAGCAAGATTAGAAAGTACAGGGCGATAATCGCCCAATCCAGCATGCCCAACATGGGTTGCTCCGTGAGTGGTAGGTGGAAGGAAGCTATGGTCAACATGTTACTGGCGAGAACCAAAATACTCCAGCCATACGAATTCACGTGACCTTGGGTTTGGAAACGATTACAATCGCCGCAGCCGCTAACCGCATTCGACTTTTTACTTTCAAGGAAAATGGAATGATTCGTCCGCTCATTTGCAGAATCACTGTCGTGTTGATCGCACTTGGTTCGTGCCAGTCGCTGTTGGCTCAAGCTCAAATGGCCAATCTTCCAGCTAGAGAATCGAATTCAGAATTGGATTCGGCCTTTGAAAAACTGACCTCGAAAAAGGCGATTGCGGAAGTGGCTCGATACCGCAAGGCGTTGAAAAAGTTGGAGACTGATTCGCAGAAGGAAAAAGACCGGCTGCGAAACGATCTGCTGGGACAATTCGACATTGCTCTGCGCACCGCGACGAAGGACAAAGACTACGCGGAAGTCCAGAATCTGCTTGATGCAAGATCGCTGTTGGAGAAAGCAGGCGCCCAAGAAAATGAAGAGGTTGGCAGCGATGACGACTCGACCGATGCGGGGAAGTCAGCGGGCACTGACAATGCAGAGAATGAGGAACAGCCAGAGCCGGGCAGAAAGCGGCCCCGCGTTCCTCGTCGACGTGACACATCTGGGCGCGATGGGGCCATGGACATTCCTGTCGGAAACATTCAAGGGCGGTCGAGCAAAATTAACATCGCGAAAGCCAAGACATTTCGGAAAAACAAATACCTGGTCTTTCCCGAACACGTCACTTGGCATCATGCGGTGCGAATTTGCAGGCAACACGGCGGTCATTTGGTGCGTGTGGGTGATGCGGATGAGCAGGCGTTTTTGGTGAAGCTGTTGACAAGCGTTGACTCAAAGTACGACTCGTTTTGGATTGATGCATCGGACGAGGAAGCGGAATCACAGTGGCACAATTCATTGGGCGAGCCCCTGTCGTACGCGAATTGGGATTCGGGGCAGCCTAACAATGGTGACAATCTTCAGCACTACGCAAACATGCGCCGTGATTTGGGCGGCAAATGGAATGATGATGTCTCGTCCAAACGCCGTCGCTTCATTTGCGAATGGGAAGGCGGGCAACGTGCGAAAGTGGACGTCCCGGAGAAGGCCGTGACTTTTCGAAAAAACAAATACCTGGTGATAAGCGAATCAGCGACCTGGCATGTCGCTCATCGTGTTTGCAAACAACTCGGTGGGCATCTGGTTCGAGTGGACGATGCAGATGAGCAGGCGTTTCTCGAGAAACTGGCAAATGCAACCGGGTCGAAGCGAGATATGATCTGGATCGACGGATCAGACGAGGAAACCGAATCAGAATGGCGCAATTCGTTGGGTCAACCTTTGCCGTACAAGAATTGGGATGGAGGTCAGCCGAACAATGAAAATCAGACTGAGCATCATGCCGCCATGCGCCGAGGACGAGGATGGAAGTGGACGGATACTAGGGCCACTGTCCGTGCACGCTACATTTGCGAGTGGGAAAACGCGGAGGGTCAGGAATAGACTTTGTTTCTCAGCCTGATATTTCTTTTCAGGAACGGCAATATTCGCCGAGATATCAGATCTCACGCGAATTCGTGTGCGCATTTCAACGTGCGGTCCAATTTTAAAGGTTCTTCACCGAATTTAGTGGCATTGCGGGGTCTGTTCCAAGTATTGCGTCGACCCCATCCGGGGTGGCCGGTCTCGCCTTACATTTCTCTCAGGGCTTCCGCTCTGAGCTACATGCGTCGGCCCCATCCGGGGCGAGGCACCTGCCCCGGACGGGGCCAGCGTCGATAGCTCGGGGTGGAAACCCCGAGACGACAGACGACGATTCTCATCCACCCCGGATGGGGTCGGCGGGATTCCTTTGCAACTAAATTCTGTGAAGAATCATTTTAAAAAAGACGTGCTCGAAACACACGGGTAACAAAGCCGTAACATTCATGGACGAAGATACCTCGCGTTGGGCAGCCGGGACACTTTGTGGGCGGTAGCCGTTTGAGTCGCAACAACCTGAATCTGAGGAGTCTAGCCATGTCATGTGAGAGTATCGTTTCGAGAAGTTTATTGCTGACAGCCGTTAGCACGATCATGTTTGCTGTCGGGTCGACTTCGTCAGTTTTCGCCGATTCTCCAGCCGAGCTGTTGGAGAAGGCAATCTACATTGAAGAAACCGTCGGTGATCTCGATAAAGCGATCGATGGTTATCAGCAGGTGTTGTCGGCTAGCGAGCCAGCCATCGATGCGGCGGCGGAGGCTCAGTATCGCATCGGTGCCTGCCTTGCCCGCCAAGGAAAAACAAAAATGGCGGTCGAGGCATTTCAATTAGTTGCTGAAAACCACCGGGCTTCCAAAGCTTGGGTCAAACGAACCGCAGAGCAATTGGCAACGCTCAATCAGTTGCTTCCCATCCCGTGGGGGGACGGTGATGAACTGCACATGCACATGAAGTTACCCGGCGGAATGGCAGCCGGGTATCAAGTTTTTCGAGTCGCCAAGAAGAATGTCGATGGAAAGGACTACTGGGAATGTCAAAACTGGCAGACCGTGACTCTGAACAACGCTGGGGGAAAGAGCCGTGTTCTGGTGGATTTCGATTCGTTTGCTCCGATTGAAAGTCATTGGCGCCATAACTTGCTGGGTGAGGCGTCGGCTGAGTTCTCAAGTAGCGAGGTCGCAATCACCATGGTCGGTAAAGAAGACGTGAAGACTTTGGAGCTTGATCCTCCAGCGTACGACAACGAGCAAGGGGCTCAGGTGTTCCGCCGTCTTCCCTTGGCGAAAGGTTATGAGGGAACAATCAACGTCGTCCCAACGCTAACTCAAACGCTCGTTCCACTCGAATTGAAAGTGACCGAAGTTGAAACCATCAAGGTTCCGGCTGGAGAGTACGAGTGCTTCAGGCTGGAGTTGAGCATCGGTCAGACGTTCTGGATTTCAACGGGTGACAAACGAGAGATTGTTCGTTTTGAAGGAGGCGGCGTTGAAGCGAATTTGGTTGAGGTGCGAAAAGCGGGTTCAGCATCGACAACGACCGACGGAGAAAAATTCTCGCTGACGCTACCCGTCGGTTGGTACAGTTTCGATTCGGACGATGTCACGTGGCTGCTGGACCCAGATAACTCGATGCGATCGCGAGTTGTTCATTTGCCGATCGACGCAGACGAGAAGCAGTTCGATTCACCTCAGGCTTGGTTGAAATCTAAAATTGGCGAGATCAAAAAGTTTTACAAGAACGTATCTGCGGGAGAGTCAGGCATCAAAACACTTAACGTTGCTAATCACAAAGCCGCGGTGCTGGACTTCGAGTTCGATGGTGACAAGGCTCGCCGGCACGGACGAAGATTCATCGTGTTTGGACCCAAAACGGCGTTTGACGTGGAATTTCTCATGCCTGCGGATGAGAAAGACAAGCAGTTTCCTGAGATTCAGAAGCTGATCGATAGCATGGAGCTGAAGTAGGTTGTGTTGCTCGGGAGGGCGAGGCTCCGCCCGAGCCGCGTTAAGCGAACGCTTGCTCAGCCGCAAAGCTCGGACGGAGCCTCGCCCTTCCAGCCAAATGCCGCAAAACAATTCTTGAGTTCTAAAACCATGAAACGTGATCGCCTTGCGTGGCCCATTTTGCTCCTGCTGTTGACGGTTTTAATTCCGTCAGCGGGAGTCATGTGGATGATGCGCGAGGCGGTTCGCAATGAACGAGCCGCAACGAACCAGCGGTTGCTTGAAGCCTATCGACTGCAACTTGAACAGGCTGCTGAAAAAGTAAAAGACGGCTGGGATCGAAAGTTTGTCAAAATGTCCGGTCGAATCGACGATCAGCGATTGGCTTCGTCGTTTGCCAAGATCGTTGCCGCCAACACGTCCGTTGATAGTGTGATTCTTTGTGACCAGTGGGGTGGAGTTCTTTATCCGGAGATCGATCGCTCGATTGAACGTGTTGAATCAAAAGACGATTCACAATGGCAAGCGGCCAGCCATCTGGAGTTCGTTGAAGGCGACTATCTCAAAGCGGCAACGGCTTACGATCAAGTGATCGAAGGCTACGAATTACCCACCCATACGCTGGCGGCGGTCCTTGCAAAGGCCAGATGCTTAGACAAGGCGGGTGAGCGTAAAGGAGCGGTGATTGAGACTCTGCAAAGCGTGTCTCATTTTCGTGTGGTGGGAGCAGGAGAATCGCATCGGTGTGCGGCATACTTGCGATTGCTCGAGGTCGCAGACAACTGGACGCCCACATGGAAAGTCGCTGCGAGTCAACTTAAACGGCGGCTCGTTGACTATGAGAAGTTTCCGCTGCGTTCTCATGAGCGTCGTTTTTTAACTAAGCAGTATCAAAAGTTGACGGATGATTTCAGTAAGTTCCCGACCTACGATGCCGAGTCGTTGGCGATCAAGTTTGTTGAGCAATTGAAAGATGGAACGATCAAGCTACCTGCTGGGCTTCGGAAAACCTCGCTTGCCGATGTTTGGCAGAACTACTCAAAAGAAAGCAAACTCGCAGCTTTGTATCGTACCGAAACGGTTCGAAAGACTCTGCTGAATCTGTGTGAAGAGTTGCCGTTGCCAGAGGGAGTGGCATTCTCGGCTGCGGCACCGGGCGAAGCAATGAACCATTTGGTAGATGTTTCGCTTGGACCCAAGATTGGCGACTGGCAGTTGGGTTTGCGAGTGACTGACGGAAACCCATTCAGCGAGTCTTCAAAGCAACAGAACGCGGTTTACGTTTGGATCGCCGCGTTGACCGTGGCAGCAACCTGTGTACTGGCGTGGCTTCTGCTTGCGGCGTTGCGTCGTCGAATGAAAGTCGCTCAGCTGAAAAACGATCTGGTTGCGACGGTGTCGCACGAGTTGAAAACCCCGCTGGCTTCCATTCGTTTGCTGGTCGATACGCTGTTGGAAAATGACGATCAGGAAGCCCGCGTGGCAAGGGCTCAGCAAACGACAGAGTACCTGCAGTTGATCTCTGCCGAAAACACTCGCTTGAGTCGATTGATCGACAACTTTTTGACTTTCTCACGCATGGAACAAGGGCGAAAGTCATACGATGTTTCGGTTGTTGATGTGGGCACATTGATCGAAAAAGCGGTCGGCGTCTTCCGTGACCACTGCCCCGAAGCAAGCAAATGCTTGAGCGTCGATGTCCAAGAAGTTGCCAACGTCTCGTGCGACTCGGACTCCATGGTCACGGCGATCGTGAACTTGTTGGAAAATGCGTGGAAGTACGGAGGCGACGAAAAAAAGATAAACCTGTCGGTCGGTGTCAAAAATGGATGGGTGGAAATATCCGTTTGCGACGACGGCATTGGTTTGGCGCCTCGCGAGCTCAACCGAGTCTTTGAACGCTTCTATCAAGTCGATCAACGGGTCGCGCGGACTCATGGTGGATGTGGGCTGGGTTTGAGTATTGTTCGTTCAATCATCGAAGCACATGGCGGAACCGTTTCGGTCAAAAGTAAGCCGGATGTCGGTAGCACGTTTACGATCCGATTGCCGAGGTCAAAATGAACGACGAACCCAAACGTATTCTGATTATTGAGGACGATGCAACCTTGTTGCGAGGGCTGAGCGACAACTTTCGGGACGAGGGGTTTGCTGTTGCCACCGCAACCGATGGTCGTGACGGCCTGACGAAAGTTCTCGATGACCCGCCGGATGTCGTTTTGCTTGACGTGATGCTGCCTTTGCTCAACGGGTACGATTTGTGCCAGCGAGTCCGAGGCGCAAAACTGGACCTGCCGATCATTATGCTCACTGCCAAGGGGCAGGAAGAAGAAATCGTGCGCGGGCTGGAATTGGGGGCCGATGACTACGTGACCAAGCCGTTTGGAATCCGTGAACTGAAGGCAAGAGTTCATCGCCTGCTGCGGCAACGCACTGAACAGCCCTGCGATCGAGTCGAGTTAGGAGATCTGGTTCTCGATCGAGTGGCTCATGTGCTGACGCGAAACGGCGCGGAGGTTCCGCTGACCACAAAAGAGTACCGTTTGCTCGATTTCTTCATCGCCCGCGCCAATCGAGCACTGACTCGCAGCGAGATCATGAACGAGGTCTGGGGGCGATCGATGATCGTCAGTGGGCGCAGCGTTGATCGATGTGTCGCGACACTCCGCGGTAAGATCGAGCCCGAGCCCAGCCGACCGCAGTTCATTCGAACCATTCGCGACGTTGGTTATCGATTCGAATTGTCGTGACCGTGAAAGCCACGATCAGTTAGCCGCGTTTTACAGCGAATCGGCTTGTTTTCGTACGCCAAGATGACGAGTTAGTCGATCTAAGACGCCCATCTTCTGCGGTGCTCTATCCTCAAAAAATGAGTTATTCTAAACCGCCTATTCTCGAAAATCGGTTGACACCCTTTTCTGCCCCGAGTTTTCTGGACTGTATGAGGTCAGTTGCAATAAAGAACCAAACGGAAAGAATCACTCCGAGAAACGCGCTCACGAAAAAGAAACTGCGCTGTGCGATAGCAAGCCGGTAGTTCCATTCCCAGTCTTTTCTTTTAACAACTGTCCTCGTGGCACTAGGGTGTGGGCTTTTTCGGACGACGCATTTTTTGTCAGAACAGTACCCGTAGAAAGCACTGCCACCTATTTCTCCGCAATGCTGGCTGTAAGTGTCTGAAATCGCAACGAACACAACACCCCAAAGAAAAATTACAACTGGCGCAATCCACTGTTTGTTCATGCTATCTTCATTTCAAAGTGCGGAAACGTGCGAGTAAACGAGTCGGGGGCTGGTTTAGTATTGCAGAGAAGCTTTTGTTGTTCGCATGTTGGAGGTTCATCGATCACCAGTTGATCGGAGCGTTAATAGGGTCGTCAACTAAGGATTGTCGTCAAAAAACCAGCGGGCGTAACTGTCAAACCAGAGATGGATCAGGCCGATGCTAACTTCTACGAAAATGATTGCGAAACCCCACCATGCGCTGCCGTATCGCCAGTAAGCGTATGGGAATGGGCAAACAACAAACGCGACCAGAATAGCCCAATGCCACCAAGGGACATCGTTGCCATCGAACGGTTGATTCGTTTTGCTTGGTGGCTGTGGCACTGCGAACCTACAGCGAATCGGCTTGTTTTCGTACGCCAAGATGACGAGTCAGTCGATCTAAGACGCCCATCTTCTGCGGTGCGCCGTTGACGTTGGCGTATTTGCTGTTGAGCGATTTCTCGCGGCGGTCGAGCTCCGTCTGTCGACGCTCAAGCTCTGCTTTGCGCTGATCCAGTTTGGCGCGGTTGATCGATAGTTCGACCTCCGCCTCACGCAGTTTTTCGGTCAGCTGTGATCGCAACTCTTCAATTTCTTCCGCTTGAACTTCATCCAGCGACTCGATCGAATCGTGCAATGACTCCTGCAAAGACGCCAATTCATCTCCTTCGCAACTGTCTCCGTTCGCGGTGTCGACATCGCTAGGATCAACCGTATTCTCTTTCGACTTCTTCATGGTGGCCGGTAACTCTTCACCATACTCTGCGTACATTTTACGCTTGCGACTTTCCCATTCGCTCTCCGGTTCATCGGACGCGTCCGCCTTTGAGGCACCCTTGGTTGGCTCAGCACCTTGGTTGTTGATTTGCGCGATCCGCTTGCTGTCGAGACTTTCTGATATTGTTCGCTGCAGTTCGTCGAATCGTTTTTCAAAGCTATGTGCGAAATTTTCCAGCTGATCGGAAAGTCTGTTATGGGTTTTCTGTAGAGATGCTTCCAGCCAATCAGAAACATCCGTCGGAACGTTTTCATTCGCTTGGCTTAGCAATCGCTCGACATTGGCCAACGTCTTGGCGACTCGATCGGCATGAGCTTGATCTTTGGAAGCAGCGATTGCGTTACTTTTCGTTTTCTTTTGATCGCAGGATGGTGCTTCAATCGGCGCTGATTCGTTTGGTGCGGATTCGCTGGATTGGTTTTCTTGATTCGAATCCTTTTTCACATCTGCCGCTTCCGCGATTTTTCGAGAGCGGTTTTTGGTTCGTCGTCTGGCCATGGTGAATCGCTGCTGCAAATAAGGGTCGTTGATCTGGGTGGTTCGCCACGTCCGAGCAGGGCTCTGGCACTGGCGACCCAAATTTAAAGGGCGGGCATGTCTGGAAGTATAGGTTGCAAATAGCTTCGAAAGATCGTTTTCTGGCGACTTGTGATGCTGATTGCGGCGCCTTGAAGTTTCGGCAAAACCGCTCGTCATAGCCCGCACAGCCGTTACGACCCGGCGCTTTTTCGGGCGATAGCCAGCCGGTTTGCGATCCCTTAAAATCGCGGCTCACCATGCAACGAGAAGCCGACAGCCTCAGCCGGAGCCGCTTGATGTCCAACGAACAGCCGTTTGTTCACCTCCATTGCCACAGCCATTACAGCCTGCTTGATGGAGCTGGCTCGATCAAGAAACTGGTCCAGCGGGCAGCCGATCATGGCATGAACGCGCTGGCGTTGACGGATCACGGTAATCTGCACGGTGCCCTTGAGTTCTACAACACTTGCAAAGCGGTTGGCATCAATCCGATCATTGGTTACGAAGCCTACATCGCGCCGGGCAGCCGGACGACCAAGGGGACAGGGCGCAGCGATTCGTCGTACCACCTGACGTTGCTGTGCCAGAACGCGACGGGTTTTAAGAACCTGATCAAGATGGCATCGGCGGCCGCGTTGGAAGGTTTTTACTTCAAGCCGCGCATCGACAAGGAGTTGCTTGAGGCTCACAACGAAGGCATTGTCTGTTTGAGCGGTTGCGTTAGCAGTGAGTTCAGCCGGGCGATTCTTAAGGGCGGCGGCAACGGAGCGGAAGAGCATCTTGATAAAGCGGCCGAGGTTGCCGGTTGGTTCAGCAATCTCTTTGGCGACCGTTACTTCGTCGAAATCATGAACAACGGCCTTGAGATCCAGCGCCAGCAGCTGCAAGGTGCGGTTGAAGTGGCGAATAAGGTCGGCTTGCCGTTGGTGGCGACCAGCGATTGCCACTACGTCGACCGCGATGATGCGACGGCTCAAGATGTGATGCTGTGCATCAACACGGGCCGGTTCCGAACCGATGCCAGTCGCATGAAAATGGAGGGCGACGAGTTTTATCTGCGGCCTCCGTCGGAGATGTACCGCAATTTTGTCGGCTTGGAGGACGCGTGTGCTCGCAGTCAGCAAATCGCCGACTCGGTGGATATTGAATTAGAGCTGGGCAAGCGTTTCTTCCCCGTTTACGAACTTCCCAAAGAGGTCACGCCCGAAGATCGCTTGCGTGAGTTGTGCGAAGAAGGTTTGCGAGATCGATACAAGAAAAACCCGGAGATGTGCAAAGATGGCGTGCTGTCTGAACCGGTGATGGCGCGTCTGAATCGCGAACTGGGCGTGATCAACAAGCTGGGTTTCGCCAATTATTTCTTGATCTGCTGGGACTTCGTGATGGAGGCCCGGCGGCTGGACGTGCCCGCGACGGCTCGTGGTAGCGGTGTCGGTGCGATCGTTTGTTACGCCCTGTATTTGAGTCATGTCTGTCCGCTCAAGTACGGGTTGTTGTTCGAGCGATTCTTAGACGAAAATCGTTTGGAGGCTCCGGATATCGATATCGACTTCTGCAAGGAACGTCGTGCCGACATCATGAAGTACGTCAAGAAGAAATACGGCGAGGAAAGCGTCGCACAGATTGGCACCTTCGGCACGATGAAGGCTCGTGCGGCGATCAAGGACGTCGGCCGCGCGCTGGGGATTCCGCTCGCGCGTGTCAACCAGATCACTGGCATGGTGCCCGACCAGTTGGGGATCACGCTTGAAGAGGCGATCGAAGCCAGTGAGGAACTAAGAGGCGTTTACGAAGGTGATCCCGAAATCACCGAACTGTTGGACTTTGCGAAAAAGCTGGAAGGTCTTGCGCGTAACATCGGAACGCACGCGGCGGCGGTCGTGATCGGTGACGGGCCGCTGACCGACTACGTGCCGCTGGGGCGTGTGCCCGGCAAAGAGGATGTGATTACTCAGTGGTCGATGAACGATGTCGAGGCGGCCGGGCTGCTGAAGATGGACTTCCTTGGTCTGAAGACGCTGACCGTTTTGAGCAACGCGATCAACTTGATCGAACAGACGACGGGCGAGCGAATTGATATTCTTGACTTCCCGCTGGAAGACGAGGCGACTTTCAAGCTGCTTCAAAGCGGTGAGACCAAAGGCGTTTTCCAGTTGGAATCTGGCGGTATTCGAGATTTGCTTTCCAAGATGAAGCCGGATCACTTCAGCGACATCATCGCGACTGCCGCGTTGTATCGTCCCGGTCCGCTGGAAGGCGGGATGGTCCAGCAATACATCGACGTCAAGCATAAGCGGCGCGAGCCTGAGTACTTGAACGACGTGATGAAGGAGATTTTGGAAGAAACCAACGGCGTGATGGTTTACCAAGAACAGGTGATGCAGATTCTCAATCGAGTCGGCAACATCGAACTGGCTTCTTCGTACACGTGCATTAAGGCGATCAGTAAAAAGAAAGAAAAACTGATCGCGGCCAACTACGAAAACTACATGGAGGGTGCTCAAAGCAACGGCGTCTCCAAAAAAGAGGCTCAGGATCTGTGGGACATGATCCTGAAGTTTGCCGGCTACGGCTTTAACAAAAGTCACTCGACCGCTTACGCGCTGGTGGCGTGGCAAACCGCTTATTTGAAAGCGCATTACCCGGTCGAGTTCATGGCGGCGTTGCTAACGGGCGACATTCCCGGGCGAAATTTCACGTCCAAAGACTCGCTGGTCGAGCACATGGAAGATTGTGACCGGATGGAGATCGAGGTCGTCGCACCGAGCATCAACACGTCCGGCGTCGGGTTCACGGTCGACGACGGTAGGGCGTTCTTTGCACTTTCGGCCATCAAAGGTTGTGGCACTTCGGCAGCCGAGGCGATCGTCAACAGCCGAGAAGAGAACGGTCCTTACAAGGATCTTTTTGACTTTTGCGAACGAATTGAATCGAGCCAATGCAATCGTTCCTCGATCGAGTCATTGATCAAGGCCGGTGCGATGGATTGTTTTGGAGCCAAGCGTTCCCAACTTTCCTCCATCGTCGATCGCGCACTCCAAGCGGGTGCGTCGGCTCAGAAGGATAAGAAGAGCGGCCAGATGGGATTGTTTGGCGGCGATGACGATGTGGATGAATCAGGCGAGCCGGTCGCTGTTGTCTTGCCAGAAATGGACGAATGGGAAGAGCGAGAGCTGTTAGCATTTGAGAAAGAAGTTTTGGGTTACTACCTGACCAGTCACCCGTTGGCGGCGTACGAGGAAAAGCTGAATCGTTACTGTTCGCATCAGACGACGGGGCTTGAGGGAACCAAAGACCGAGACCGTGTCAGCATGGGCGGCATGATTAGCTCGATCAAGCAATCGCACGTCAAAAATCCGCGCGATCCGAATTCACCCACCAAGTATGCCATGTTCGACTTGGAGGACGTGGGCGGCGCGATTCGCTGCATTTGCTGGCCGAATGATTTTGTGAATGTCGGTCAGTTTATCACGGCCGATGCGGTCGTCGTGTTGCAAGGGCGATTGGATTATCGCGGCGGCGATGAGGCAAACATGATCGTCGATAAAGTGATTCCGATCGATCAGTTGGATCAGAACTTGACGCACGGTATCAAGATCATGATCGACCAAAATATTCATGGTGAAGACGGATTGAAAACGGCGTACGAGATCATTCGCGGCTATCCGGGAAGACGAGAGCTGAAGATCGAGGTGATTTTGGAGGACGGAATGCGGGTCGAATTGGCATCCAATCGGCAGGTCGACATCACGGAGCAATTGACGTCTCGTTTGACCGAGCTGTTGGGCAAGACATCGGTCGAGATGCTGATTGATCGCAAGTCGCTGTCCGCCAAAGCACCCGAGAAAAAGAGTTGGGCCAGATCGTGATCGATTGATTGTGCAAATTGCAGCGAGACGACAGCCGGCTGGACGATGTGCGGCGCGTTGGTCATCCCGTCCGTGTCATCGAATTTGAGCACTGACAATGCTGATCGCGGCAATCGTGGCGGTTTCTGTTCTGAGTGGTCGCTCGCCCAGATCTGCCAATGCAAAACCGTTTTGACGAAATAGCTGTCGCTCCTTTTCGGTCCAGCCTCGTTCCGAGCCAACGGCCAACACAACCGATGGCCGAGGAGCGTGATGCCCTTTCTCTTCCGCGTGGATGCACGCTTCCCACAAGCTACCGGTCGATTCGTAGTTGTCCAAGCAAATTCGGTGGTCAGCTGAATTTGTTGATTCAAGGCATTCGCTGATACTAGATTCGAGGCCGACTCCGAATTTGACCGTGGGAAAGCGAGTCGAAAATGCTTGCTCAACACCGGCTCGCACCAGCCGTTTCCATTCATCGGTTGTCCATAGCTTGGATGTGGCGTACGAGGGCTCGGCCCGTTGTGTCGCAGCAAAATAGATGCGACGAACTCCAAGGCTGGTGGCTTCTTGCAGTATTTTTCGGCCAGTCTGAGGTCGAGAAAGCCCAACGATCAAATCGATGGGTAGCAGATTGGGTGGTTCTTCGCCCCAAGTGAATTCGAGAACCACATTTTGTTCACTGACAGACCTCAGGATCGCTTTTCCACGTGGCCCGTTCACCAATCCCACGTCGATTGAATCACCCACCTGCCGCCGCAGCACGTTAAGAATATGTTGGGCTCGGTGATCATCCCGACGAAGCGGCGCATCGGTCTCATGATTTTCGAACAGGATGATATTCATGGTTCGGTTGTTGGTTCTCACAGAGAAGAGGCGGCATTGTATCAGCTGTGGCGGTGCAATATCGAGCAAAAATGGCCCAGACCTTTGACACTTCCCGGCGCAGCCTGTGCCTGTTACCGTTAAGAAAAGTTCGATGTTCCCATTTTGAGTTTCTAAATCATGCCCGATCAAAACGAATCCGAGTTAGCGATTGCACTCGCAAAGTCCACCGCCGCGTCGCCGCTTGCTCCTTCGCTTGATACGAATCTTCTGCTTAGCTATCCCGATGAAGCCAATCGGCAACTGCTCGCATTCTTGCAACGTGAGGAGAACGCCGATCTGCTCAAAGGTAAACGGATAGCGATTCTTTCGACCGATGGAGTCGAGGAGGTCGAGTTGACGATTCCGTTGAACAAGCTGCGAGCCATGGGGGCGACGGTCGATGTTGTTTCGCCAGAATCGTCAGACATTCCGCCATTGGGAATCATCATGCCTGCGTCTCGGAGTTCGCACATCATGACGATTCGTTTTATCGAGCCCGCGGGGTGGCATCCGGTTGACGTTTGGTTGTCCGATGCCGATCCATTAAGTTACGACGCGGTCATCATTCCGGGCGGTGCATGGAATCCAGACTTGCTTCGAGGAAATCCTCAAGTGCTGAAGTTCATCAAAGACATGGACAGAGCGAGAAAATTGATCTGTGCGATCTGCCATGGCCCGCAAGTGTTGATCAGCGCTGGTTTGGTGTCCGGCAAGAAGGCCACCAGTTGGCCCTTGATGCTGATTGATTTAGAGAACGCCGGAGCCGAATTGGTTGACGACCCCGTCGTGATCGATGACCGTTTGGTGACCAGTCGAGGCCCGTTGGACTTGCCTCATTTCGTTGACGCGATCGCGAACAGGATCGCCGATTCCGACTAGGTGTTGAGGCCCCGGCGTTAGGAATTCCATTACGTTTGTCTTCAAATAGGTATGATTGATGCAAAGTCTGATCGCTCAAGTCAACGCAACTGACCCATCGGTTGCTTGGCTGTTAAGCTGCGTTGCGATCTCAATTGTCGTGCTTTTTGCGATGATCATTTTTGCTCGCATCCATGCTTTTTTAGCATTGATTTTCGTCAGCATGTTACTGGCGTTGCTTTCCGGTATGGATTTGTTATCGATTGGCGGCAGCATTCAAAAAGGGATGGGGAATTCGCTTGGGTTCATTGCCACGGTGGTCGGTCTAGGGGCGATTTTCGGTAAGATTTTGGAGGCCTCTGGGGGAGCCGAGGCGATCGCTCACTCGTTGATCAAAACGTTTGGAGAATCACGGGCCACGTGGGCTTTGACGGTGACCGGTTTTCTGATTTCGATTCCGGTATTCTTAGACGTGGGGCTAGTTCTTGTGGCTCCGCTGTTGTTTGCATTGGCGAGAGACGCGAAACGATCTGTGTTGTATTTCGCTTTCCCATTGCTGGCTGGAATGGTCGTGACCCATGCCTGCATTCCTCCAACTCCCGGTCCGATCGCGGTGGCTGAACTATTACAAGCGGAACTTGGGCTGGTGATTTTGTTTGGAGTGATTGTCGGCCTGCCAACATCCATTCTCTGCGGCCCGTTTTTGGGAGTTTGGCTTGCGAAAACGATCGACCCTGCGGATTTGCGACAGGTTGACGATCTTTTGGGAAGCGAACACGTCAACGATTTACGGTCAACGACGACGGCGCCTCCGGCCTTTGGTTTGATCCTGTTGATTATCGGGCTGCCGTTATTGTTGATGGTCGGGGGAAGCGTCATTGACTCCATGCGCCGGTCTGAGGCGCACGACTTGGTGATTCAGCTTGGCGGTGCTGTGACGCCTTCGCAAGCCGCGATTCAGGAAGCCTGTAAAAATCCGGAACTGTTTTTTAACGCAGGGATGTGGAAACTGTTTTCCTTTTTAGGCCACCCGTTCGTCTCGTTGTTGATAGCGACGTTTGCGGCATGGTACGTGTTGGGGATTCAGCGAGGATTTTCGGCCGCTGACCTGATGGATCTTTCAACGGCTTCGCTGGCCCCGGCTGGCGTCATTATTCTCGTCACTGGCGCGGGGGGTGTTTTCAAAACGGTGCTTAGCGATTCTGGTGCGGCCCAAGCAATGGCGAAAACACTGGTCGACTTGGATTTGCCTCTGCTGGTGCTGGCGTATGTGATCTCTGCAATGATTCGGCTGATTCAAGGTTCTGCCACCGTCGCGATGATCACTTCGGCGGGATTGTTGGCGGGAATCATCACCGGATTACCCGATCCTGTTTCGGCCAATGAGATGGCTTTGATTGTCCTTGCGATCGCGTTCGGTGGGTCGGTTGGGTCGCACTTGAATGACAGCGGATTTTGGTTGGTGAGCCGTTATCTTGGCATGAGCGAACGGCAGACGTTCCGAACATGGACGGTTCTGACGACGGCCATCTCAGTCATCGGGTTTGGATTGACCTATCTGATTGGCGAATTCGTTTAACGACGGGGTTATACCTTCCAGCCAACGTTCGGGTTGCTGTGGGTCATCTTCCAGAATTCGCCCGCGCGAGACTGAGCGATCGCCAGCAGGCTGTCGACTGGATAGTTGCCGTTGGAGTCAATCTTTCCGGCTTCAGCGCCGGTCATTAGTTCGACGGCGTCAAAAATGTTGTCGACGGCGTACACGTGAAACTTTCCGTTGCGGCTGGCATCGACCACGTCGTCTCGAAGCATTAGGTCTCCCGCGTTGGCGGCGGGAATGACGACGCCTTGATCACCGGTCAAGCCAAAGTGTTCGCACGCGTCAAAAAAGCCTTCGATCTTTTCGTTCACGCCGCCAATCGCCTCTAGATTTCCTCGCTGATCGATCGCGCCCGTCATGGCCATTTCTTGGCGGATCGGCACACCCGTTAGGGCGCTTAGCAGGCAAACGATCTCCGCGCCAGACGCCGAATCGCCATCGATGCCGCCGTAGCTTTGCTCGAATGCTAACGACGCGCTGAAGCACAGCGGGTGTTTGGTTTGCAGGATGTTTCTCAGCAGGCCGCCAAGAATATGAAAGCCCTTGGTGTGGATCGCCCCGGACATCTGTGCCTGACCTTCGATGTTGATAAGCCCCGCGTTCCCGGCTCCAATCGAGGCCGTAATCCGAGCGGGAAATCCGTAGGTCAGTGGCCCGGATTTCATCACCGCCAAGCCGTTGATCTGACCGGCGACATGGCCGGTGGTTTGGACAAGGATCGTTTCGTTTTCGACCAATTCTTGAAACTTGATCGATGGCAGGCTGGCCCGCGCCTTGGTCCGCCGAACCGCATCCTCGATATGCTCACGCTTGACGCGGTCTTTCTTTGCAAGGAACGCTGCTTCACGCGCGATGTCGGCAATGCGTCCAAATCGGGCGGTCAGCTTTTTCTTGCGTGACACGATGCGAGCACCATGTTCGGCAAGCGAAGCGATCGCAGATTTATCAAAGGCGGGCAGCGATTCGGCCTCGGCCAACTGTGCAATGGCTTGCGCGTATTGCATGACGCCACGGTCGTCTCGAATCAGTTCACTGTCAAAGTCGGCAAGCACCTTGAACAGTTCCGCGAAATCAGGATCGGCGTGATCCAGTTGATAGAACGTACCAACATCTCCGATCAAGATCACTCGCACGGACACCTGAATGGCTTCCGGTTGAGTAACGACCTGACGACTTAGGAACCCGACCTCCGGTGGCACGATTTCCAAATTGCCTGTTCGCAGTGTTCGCGTGAGTGCTCGCCAAGCTCCGGGTTCGGAAAGCAAATCATCCGCGTCAAGAATTAGGTAGCCTTGATCGGCACGCAACAGGGCACCCGAGTGGATTCCTCGGTAATCGGAAATCGCCATGCCCTGCGGCCCCCATTGAGGTTCGACCGTTCCCAGCAAGTTCATCAGGCTGGGGCGGCATTCTTCAATCACCGGCCGATGTTTGGCATTCGGTTCGTGCGAATGCACAATGTTGACGCCGTAAAGTTCCTTCAGATCAATTGCTTCCTTGGAATCCGGAGGACCATCGGCAAGCAGGTCGACTAAATGTTCGACCACTTCTTCAAGAAACACGTTGACGTTCTCAGATGAGAAATCGCCCCGGATGCCATCTGCGTGCGGAAGCGTGAGCTCGCCGATGGCGGATTCGTTGAGTTCACGGATGTCGATTGCAGCCTTGCGGACTAGTTCGGTTGCTTTTCTGCGGATTTCGATCATTCGTTTTTCATGATCGGGTAACTTGGCTTCGAATGCATCCAAAACGCTAGAGTCGATTTTGTTTTCAGCGACTTGGTGGCGAAGTTGCTCTGGAGCGACCGGCGTTCCTTCAACAACAGGCACGATCAACTTCTGAGTCGCGGGGCCTTCGCCAACTTCGACCATTTGCATGCTGTCGGCCCGAAGTTCCTGTTCAAATGGGTCGGTCAGTTTCGCAATTTCGTCTCTGGTTTTCTGCTGAATCGATTCACGTCGCGACGCGTAAGGGTCGCTATCGAGCGCTTTGCCTAGATCATCTTCGACGAAGGTTGCGAAGTCGTTCATCGCTTGTCGGAAATCATTTCCGCTACCGGCGGGCAGTCGAATCAATCGCGGACGGTCCGGGTATTCAAAGTTTTGCACATAGCAGAAATCTTGAAGCGAATCGCATTCCGGTTGCAGCTGGTTGAGCAGTTCCAGCACCAGCTTTTTTCGTCCCGTTCCGCGTTGGCCTCGGACGTAAACGTTTTGACCGGGGGCAAGGCACATTAGCCCAAACTCCAAAGCTTCCCGCGCCGTTGGTTGACCGACAACCTTTGCGTCGGAGCTCAAGTCGTCGGTTGTTTCAAAGGTTAGACTCTCTACGTCGCATTGCCATCGAAGTTCATTGGCCGCCAATGGTTGCAGGTTGGAAGATTCAAGAGGTTCGTCCTTACTCATGGTCAATGTCTCTTACGCCGGCGGCGTCCAATGGATGGAAGGTGATGGTATTGTCTTTCGTCCCTATTCTAGTTCAGTTCAGGTGCAAGAAAAAAGCCTCCTCGGATATTAGATCCAAGGAGGCTGCTAAGCGTAAAAGTTCTACCGAAAGTCCGCTGGACGAAAGTACGCTGGACTTTACTGGGTCAAGATCGTTGGCAGGTTGTTCGCGATTTCTTCGAAGATTGTCGCCAAGCCAGTTCCCGAGTTGGTATGGTAGTGTTTGCCTTTACCGTACCCGGCGACATCACCCATGGCTTTTCTTCCATTCTGAGAAACGCCCGGCGTGAAAGTGATCGTGTGTACGATGATGTCTTCGTTCGCGAGTTCATCTCGAGCCACAGTCACCGGGTTGCTACCAACGGTGTTGTCACCATCGGTCAACACGACAAGCGTTCTGGCCGCGAAGGCTCGCGCTCGTGCGTCCGGATCACCGGATGACGCACTGCGGATAAGATGAAGACCCTCACGCAGCGAGTTACCGATCGCGGTGCCTCCGTAGGGACAGATCGTAGGCAGGATATCGCGAAGCGACAACGATGATCCTTGATACGGTTCGTCGTATCCGGGTTCGCTGCTATTGTTCACGTAGGCGGCCGGGAATCCATCGTCTTGCAGGCCGTAGTCAAAATCGCTGTTGTTGTCATAGTAGTTGACGCCTCCAAACGTGATGTTCGTGTTATCGGGTGACGCGTTAAATGGCAGAATCGCGATCTGCTCTTTTTGAACCGTACCGTCTCGAGAAACGCCACCATCTGGATCAACGCCTCCGCCAAGGACATTTAGGAAAACGGTGACGCCACGATTAAGGTGGTACCAGCGGCTAAAGGCCGGTGCCTGACGATTCGCGATATCCTGATGCCAAGCAATGTTCTTGTCATTGTTTTTGTAGATGTACCGGTAGTCATGAGCATACTGAGCCATGTGACCCGTCAAGAGTGCACGTTGCTCCGATGTGGTCAAACCATCGGTCCAAGTTTCCGGATCGTCACCGAGTTGGTGGTTTGGGTTTTCCTCGTCCTCTAGCCAGTAGATGACGTTGGGCGTGTACCATCGTCTGTATAGGCTCTCATCAGCGTCGTCATACTCGGACGACGTGATCTTTTCACGAACTTCATCAGGTTGCTCGGAACGAGTTCGACGGTTGTTGTAGTTGAGGCGATATTCGTTGCGACTGGGAAAATTTGGGTAGACTGCGAATTCTGCCTCAGTCATGTACGGCCCGTGTGACGAGTCTCTCCAACTGATGACGCCATCACTCGGCCTTCTCCACTGGACCCGGTATTCATAGACCGCCTCACCTTCGACTGTGTACGATTCTCGACTGAGTTTATACAGTGTGTTACCGAGCAGTGCCTCGTCTTCGAAAAAGATCATGGATCCAGATCGATCAAGCACCAAAACCACATCACGGTCAACCTGAGTCGAAACGGAAGTTGATGCGACTTTGAAAGTAGACGCTGGGCTGTTGCCATCTCTCGAGGCAAATGGTCCGAATAAGTGATTTAGCGTCAGTTCATTGCTGACGATCCGAAAGCTACTTGGAATCTGATTGCTGTTGGTGGGTGTAAATTCGTAAGCTCCGAACGAGCCATCGTTTTTTAAAGTTCGTGATGAACGACCAAACTCCATAGCGGATTTTGGAACTATCGCCGCACTATTAGCGACCGTATTCATCGCCGCGATTTCAGCGGCGAAATCCATCACGTCCTCTTTGGCTTCAGCGAGCGTCTGAACGGTGCCATCTGCATTGGGAACAGGTGTGCCCAAGCGACGTCCGCCCGCGTGAACCGATGCATCAATGGCAATCTGCATCTCTGTGTTAGAAAGCTGGACATAGGCCAGATTGATTGCCATCGCACAGAATATCATCAGCAATGGAAAGATGACCGCAAACGTCGGGACGATCGCCCCGCGGCGTTGTTTCATGAAATTTGGCATTTTTAATCCCCGTTTACGTCAGTGTTGAGTCAATCAAAGTTGCAGGTTTAAAAACATGGGTCCGTTACGTCGTCAATAAGCAGCTTGGGTTAGTTCGCGTACGCTTCGGCCGGATTGAAAAAACCGCTGAATCGCTCTGACCGAACGCGAATTTCCGATCTAATTTCTCGGTCGTTGACCCAACTCGGAAAGAATGTGGGGAAAACAAGCGTGGCATTGGCAAACGAAACGCTCGCTTCGACGTGAAATTCTACCGACTCACTGTCAAACTCATTCGTTGTATTGACTGGCAGGACGCGGCCGTCATCGTCTAGGTAGATCTGCCCAGCAATGACTGACCCTTCCTCAGCTGCAAACCCGAACGTGTTCAGGTAGTCTTCGACGGCATCGATGGTTTCTTGCCTAGTCACACCTTCGGTCATCGCAAGTCGACCGGCTCTGTAGACCGCGTTTTGAACGACGTGTCGAGCCATGCTAAGTCTTGAAAAATCCAGACAGACGACGCAGAAAAGTGCAAAAATGGGCAGCACGATTACGAATTCTACGGCCGTCGCTCCACGGCGATTCGCTGAGCGAGAGGTTCGTTTTGTTCGAAGTAGGTTCAACATGGTTCGCAGATCGTTGATAGTGGATTCAATTGATGACTACGTTTGTAACCGGTTGGTCGAATTCTCGAACCATCGTCACGCTCGCTTCAATATCCCGGTTCAACAAGTGTTTAAAGATAGGCGTTGCGTTGCCTGATGCAGGAGCAACAATCCGGACGGTGATAGGGTCAAGAGCGTCGAGTTCTTCGACCGGTAGCCCGTCCCGAGTGATAAGAAAAATTCCATGCTCAGCACCCGGTTGTGCGAACTCGGTCGTTGATGCTTCACCAAGAGAAACATTACGAAACTCAAGAACTTGGGCAGTTCGAGTTAAAATGTCTGCGTTCGTGGTGCCTCGTCCAACTCCCGCACGGACGCCTTCAAACGCGGAAACCGTCAGCGATTGCTTGACCAGAAATCCCGCACATGTTTCCAAAGTACCAAAGATGATCGGCAGCAAGAGTAACAAACAAAACGTGCACTCGACGGCAGCAGCGCCCGATCGATGCTGTTTCCGAGAGGAAAAGCGCACAAACCTAGAGGGTTGTGTCTTCGAGTTTTTTCTAAAACGCGACAACATGGTGACAGATTTTTACGTGGGGGACAGGTTTGCCGGACCGCGAAGTCCAGCACGAAAGCGGTAAGGTGTTCTACTTGGGAACCGTATGATCAAATCACCGAACATGCGGATGAAAAGTTTACAGGCGGCATGCGAATTTTCAGATTAGGCAGCTTTCGAGCCTCATAATCGTTACAGCCGCAACGGATTGCCGTAAGTGTCATTTTGATCGGCTGAAAGCAACGGGTTTTCGACAAGGTTTATTCCGGACAGGCAAATTAGGGCAGTGGCGCACGCGTCTGAGGCCTTATTGCCCTGAGCAACCCGCCCAACCGATAAAACTGATACCACGGTTTCCCAGCAAGCTCACGCTATCGATATGTCCGCACCTAGAGGTTTGAACCTGACCAGACGTCCTTGGTGGCTGCTGCGCGGGTGTCGGTACTCGATCCTGATCGCGTGCATTGTTGCCTTCGAAGCAGGCCCACCGCTTTTTGCCCAAACGAGATCCGAACATCTCTCGCACCGTCGGGCTTTTGTGACAAAGGCAGCATCGATAACCCACGAATCCGTGGCCGTCGATCAGTCAGGGCCGCCACCGGCTGAACCGCTTGAAGCGTCGCCAATCGCTCAGCCGGCGCTGGAAGCGCCAGCGTCGTTGTCATGGTTTTGGCAGTTGGCCGTTGAAAATCATCCGGCGTTGAATGTTGCCTCTGCTGATGTTGTCGCGGCAAAGCGCGAGGCATTGCAGGCAAGCCTTCGACCAAATCCGCAACTGGGTATTTTCGCTGACGAGGTCGGCAATGATGACTCGGCTGGTCTGATTGGCGTTTACCTGCAACGCCGAATTATTCGCGGCGGTAAACTAGAACTTGCGAAGCAGGCGAAATGCCTAGAAGCCGCCGTGTTGACTCAAACTCAGCGGCAGCAATTGCAGCGAATCGAAACCGATGTGAAAACGGAATTCTATCGCCTGTTGGTGTCGCAGCGTCGCGTCGAATTAACCTCTCAGCTACATAACTTGCAGGCGGAAGCACTGAAGACTGCGCAGCTGCTGTACGACGCTGCAGAAACGCCAAAGACCGATTTACTGCAAACGCAAGTTCAATCGGGACGTGTCGAGCTGAAGCTGCGCCAAGCAAAGATTGCGGCGACGGCCGCGTGGCGACGGCTGGCGACGGCGGTTTCGTTTCCGGACCTGCCGCAGTGCTCAGTCGAGGGTTCGCTCAATGAGATCGTCGACCCAATCGGTTTTGAGGACACGCTTGAAACTGTCTTGGCCGCTAGTCCTGAGCGCGAAGAAGCCGTCGCTGCGATTGATCTTTCGAAAGCTCAGTTGCGGCGTCAGGTGGCTCAGGCGATCCCGGATTACCAAACCCAGCTCACCTTCGGTCAGGATACAGCAACGGACGATTTCTTCACGGGCTTTCAGCTGCAGGTTCCGCTAATGGTTTCCGATCGAAATCAGGGCAACATCGCCGCAGCTCGGGCTCGGGTCGCGCGAGCCGAATCGCAGTTGGCAAGAGTGGAGCTGTTGATCGCTAGGCGGCTAACGGGCCAATTTGAAAATTATGAATCCGCGAGTGCTCAGGTTGAAATGTACGATTCCAACCTAATTCCCAAAGCACGCGAATCGCTTGAGATTGCATCAATCGGGTATCGGGCCGGAGAAGTCGATTTCCTGCAAGTGGCAACCGCTCAGCAATCCTTGTTGGCTTTGACCCTAGAGTATCTGGATGCGTTGGAGATCCTTTGGAATGCTCGTCAGCAAATTCTTGGTTTGACTCTTTCCGATCCTCTGACCAATTGATATCGAGTATAAATATCGCTTGAACCATACCGCTTGAACCATACCGCTCAAACCAGTTGGCTGATTTTGCCTGCTCAACTTTTACATCGCACCCTTCTGTCGCAACGCACCCAGCCCTACACCGCTCTAACTAAAGTCCCATGAACTCATCACGATCCAGTATTGTTCCCACGCTGATCTTCAGTGCGGTGCTGATGGCGATTGGCGGCGTGATCGGTTTTTTGGCTCGGCCTTTGATCGTGCCAACGTCCCAAGTCACCACCAACACCGATAGTCACTCGGGGCACGGGGCTCACGATGGTCATCACGGGCACGGCGGTCAACCGGCGGCCGACGGTCATGCGGGGCACGGAAGTTCGTCCATCGTCGAGCTTGGTGAAACGACGGTCGCGAACATGAATTTGCTCACAGGCAAGTTCCAGCAACGCGATTACGTCCACCACATCCGCGTCCCGGCTCAAGTGGAAGAATACAAACCGCAAGGGCGACAGGCCGTGGCAGCGCCGTTGGCCGGTCGAGTTTCCCAAGTGTTTGTAACCAACGGCGAGGCCATCGAGCCCGGCAAGAAGCTGTTCGAGCTAACGATCACCGACACCTCGATGTCGGAAGCTCAATTGAATTTGATGTCGGTCATGTCAAAGATCGAATCACAGCAGACGCGACTCGATCGCCTTCGCCCGCTGGCTGACAAAGGAGCCATCGCTGGCAAGCAAGTGATTAACTTAGAACTGGACATGGAGCAGTTAGAACGTCGAAAGAAATCACTGATCGAAGAAATTCGAATTCGTGGCGTCGACGAACAAGGAATGCAGGCCGTTCTGGAAGGCAAGACCTTCAATCGAACCGTCGATGTGTTTGCACCCAAAATCGGTGGTCAGCTGACAACCGTTGATTTGGTGGACTCGGTTGGCGAGCAAGAGAAACAAGAGAATGAGAATTGGCTGACTGTTGATTCCATCGATGCGAAAAAGGGGACATCCTTCCAAAGAGGCGATCAGATGTGCGTGTTGACGTGGCACGGCAAGCTATTGCTCAAAGGGATGGCGTTTGAATCTGATATGCAGGTGATCGCGGCGGCAGGAAAGCAAGGTTTGCCGTTTGCAGCCGGGTTTGGGGAAGCAGCCAATCACTTGCGGCGTGAAGGCTTGCCATTGTTTTCGATCGATAATCATGTTGATCGCGATTCGCAAACGTTTCCAGTCTACGTGTCGATCGACAATGAAGTTGCCAGCAGGCATCGTGACTCGGCCGGGCGTTGGCATGTCAACTGGAGATTTAAGCCGGGGCAACGAGCCCATCTTGAGATCCCGGTTGAAAATTGGATCCAGCAGGTGATCGCGCCGATTTCCGCCGTCGTGACGGATGGACCGGAGACGTTTGTCTTCAAGAAGATGGATCACACGCATCAAACCGATGACGGGAAAGTAATTGTCGAGTTCGAGAAGATTCCTGTAAGAGTTTTGTATCAAGATGCTCGCTTCGCCGTCTTGGAAGATCAGTTGAAGCTGGATT
Organism: uncultured Pirellulaceae bacterium; assembly: GCA_937929805.1. GTDB lineage: Bacteria > Planctomycetota > Planctomycetia > Pirellulales > Pirellulaceae > Mariniblastus. Next base: position 27,265 of record CALFUT010000022.1, on the reverse strand, counting down.
TGTACGAAAATTACGCATTGAATAAAGCTCATCAACTGAACATGGCACTGAAACAGGCTGCGTCGGGTGGCGGCGGTGGTCACTCGCACCACGGACACTCTCACTGACCGGGCCAAAAGGCACCGACACCGAAAATGCTTAACGCCATCATCCAATTCGCGCTGCGGCAACGGGGCTTTGTTCTCGCCGCCGCTGTTGCGCTGCTGGTGATTGGCGGGATGACGATCCAGCAGTTGCCGATCGACGTGCTGCCCGATTTGACTCGGCCTCGCGTGACGATTGTTACCGAATGTCAGGGCATGGCCCCGGAAGAAGTCGAGCGTCTGGTCACGATCCCGATCGAGATTGCCGTCAACGGCACGCCGGGCCAAGTTGCCGTTCGCAGTCAGTCGGACATTGGGCTGTCGGTCATTTATGTGGAATTCGATTGGGGCAGCGATGTCTATCGGTGTCGCCAAATCGTCAGCGAGCGGCTTGGTATCGCGCGGCAGAATCTGCCAGCCAACCTTCAGCCTCGGCTGGCCCCGCTGTCTTCGTTGCTGGGCCAAATCATGCTGGTCGGATTGTGGACTGAGTTGCCAGCGGACGATCCAAACGCTACCACGCCGATGGAAATGCGAACGATGGCCGATTGGGTGATTCGGCCTCGGCTGCAAAACGTGCGTGGTGTCTCGGAAGTGATCGTGATGGGCGGTCAGAAAAAGCAATATCATGTGCTGATCGACATCCACGAGTTGCACCGCTTTGAGGTGACGCTGCAAGACGTCGAGTCCGCGTTGCGGCAGAGTAACTACAACGTCAACGGCGGTTTCATTGAGCGGAACGCGAAGGAGTTTTTGGTTCGGGGTATCGGGCGGTTGCGAGATGTGGATCAGCTGAAGTCGATCGTCGTGGGACGCGACACCGATCGAGCCATCTTGCTGGAGAACGTGGCGAAAATCGAACCTGTCGGCCAGCCCAAGCGAGGCGATGCCGCGATCAACGGATTCCCGGCCGTTGTGTTGACCATTCAGAAGCAACCGGCAACCGATACGCGAGCGCTTTCGGATGCGATTCGAACAGCAATTGATGAAATGCGTGGCGCGATGCCCGCAGGCGTTCGGCTGGAGGTCTCTTATCAGCAAAGTGACTTTATCGATGCCTCGATCGGTAACGTCGTCGACGCGTTGCGCGACGGAACGGTGTTGGTGATCATTGTCCTGATTCTGTTTTTGCTAAACGTGCGAACGACCGTGATCACATTGGTCACGATCCCGGTTTCGATCGTGATCACGGCACTCGTGTTTCGCTACTTTGAATTGTCAATCAATGTCATGACCCTTGGAGGGATTGCCGTCGCCTTGGGCGAGCTGGTCGATGACGCCATCGTGGACGTCGAGAATATCTACCGCCGCTTGCGACAGAACTCGGCCAGTGATTCGCCCCAGCCGGTACTGAAAGTGATCTATTCGGCCAGCGTGGAAGTGCGGAATTCGATTATCTTCAGCACGGTCTTGGTGATTTTGGCATTTGCGCCAGTGTTCGCTCTTGGCGGGATCACGGGCCGGTTGTTCGTGCCGCTGGGGGTCGCTTACATCGTTTCGATTCTGGCTTCAACGGCCGTGTCGCTGACGCTGACGCCAGTGCTTTCTTGGTTGCTGTTGTCCAAAACCGGAAAACGCGGCGGCTCAAGCGTTCAACGATCCGACACGTTTTTGGTTCAGGCAATCAAGGCATTCGTGTCGCCTCTTGTCAGACTTAGCATGACTCGGTTTGGCTTCTCCGCGTTGTTTTTGTCTAGTCTGGTGGCGATTGTGCTCAGTTGCCTGTTTGTGGTTCAAATGGGCAAGGAGTTTCTGCCGACCTTTGACGAAGGCGCGACGCAGCTGAATCTCTACGCCGAACCCGGTACATCGTTGTCGACGTCTAGCGAGATCTCGAAACTGGCCGCGATGAAGTTGTCAGGGTTGGTGAAGCAAGACACGAATGAGGTGAATAGTTCTGACAGCGGAGAAAGCGAAAACGGCAAAGAACAATTCATCAAATTCTTCACCGCAAAAACCGGCCGCGCGGAGAACGACGAACACATCATGGGAGTCAACACGACCGAGTACACGATCACGCCGATTGAAGATGCTCAGATTGGGCGTGAAGCAAGTTTGAAACGCATCGGGGAATTGGCGACGGATATTCCGGGCGTTCAGAACGAGACCGAGCAACCGATCGCCCATTTGATCAGCCACATGCTCTCCGGCGTGACGGCTCAGATCGCGGTGAAGTTGTACGGTGACGATCTGGATACGCTCGTTCGAAAAGGGAACGAGCTGCGAGACGCGATCGCGACCATTGATGGGCTGAAGCCTCCGTTTGTTGAACAGCAGCAAGTCGTGCCACAGTTGCAGGTCATTCCCGACTACGCACAGCTGGCGGCTTATAAGTTGAACGCTGAAGATGTGTTGCGAGTCGTCGAGACGGCAATGCGGGGTCGAGTCGTGTCGACGATGGTTGAACAAGAGCGCTCGTTTGATGTAGTGATGCGATTTTCGGACGAATATCGCCAGAATGTCGAGGAGCTAAAGCGATTGGCGATTGATTTGCCTGACGAAGGTTCGGTGCCTTTGGCTACTTTGGCGACCGTTCGCAACGGAGCCGGCCGAAACACGATCCAACGCGACGACGCTAGGCGAAGGATTGTTGTTCGCGTCAATACGGATGGGCGAGACCTAGAAAGTGCGGTCGCGGAAATTCGAAATGCGATCGACCAAAAAGTCGAATTGCCCGAAGGATACCACGTCCATTTGAGCGGTTTATTCGAAGCACAGCAGGCTGCGACGCGGCGGATTCTAATCCTGAGCGCCGTCGCGGTGTTGGCTATTCTGTTCGTGTTGTACTCGGTCTATCAATCGTTCAGCATCGCATTGCAAATTTTGTACTCGCTGCCGCTGGCATTTGTGGGTGGCGTTTTTGCGTTGTGGCTGACTAATCAGTCGTTGACGGTGTCTGCGATGGTTGGCTTCATTTCGCTTGGCGGCATCGCCGCGCGAAACGGGTTGCTGTTGGTGTCGAATTACTTGCACGAGACCGAAGACGGCGGCGCGATTACTCAGCAGTCAATTCTGGCCGGAAGTCTGGAGCGACTGACGCCCGTCTTGATGACAACGCTGACCACGGCGATTGGTTTGTTGCCGCTGATCTGGTCGTCTCATTTGCCCGGCCGCGAGTTGCTGTATCCGGTGGCGACGGTTTTGGTGGGAGGTCTATTCACCTCGACGTTGTGCGAGTTTCTAATTCGCCCCGGCATGTTTTACTTCTTCGGCCCCGACCGCATCGATGCGATTCGCGACGAATCGTTTTAATAAGTGGCTTGCGATGTTCGGGAGGTTGATGACGCGCCTTCATCGGGAGGGTGTGCCGCGCCGTCATCGGGAGGGTAAGGCTCCGCCCGCACCCCATCCAATCAATAAGCAATAAATTAAGTTAGGCTGGGTACTCTCTCGCGGTTTCCATGTTTGAGCTTGTTCCTCCGCGCGGCTCGGACGGAGCCTCGCCCTCCCGGCCACGCTTCACCCTCCCGGCCACGCTTCACCTTCCCGACCACGCCTCGCCCTCCCGACCACGCTTCACCTTCCCGGCCACGCCTCGCCATTCAGACGGTGCTCGGTTGGAGATTTGCCAATCCGTTACAAAAAGCTGATTGCGATCTTGCCGCCGAAGCAAACGGCAACGTCTTGGCCAGCAACGCGAGTTCGATTTTGGTACCGTCCCGCGAACTGAACTCGGTTCCCCGACCGCGAATACTCGGTCGGCAACGGACTAAGATCCGTCTGGCACTCGACCATCGCCGGCGGTGCAGGTTCGGACGAATCTGGATCCGGCAAGTTGACATTGATCAGCGCTGGGCTGGCCGGTTTAGGTTTTTGATCAAGCGTTACGAGTAAATGTTGTAACGTCTTGGCCGTCCATGCTGCTGACCGATTCCAATCAAAGTTGTCCGAGCTCATGCTGGTGCGATACTGCGAAAAAGCGATGGCGCTCACGCCATGGAAGTTGGCCTCGCGAGCCGCAGCAACGGTGCCTGAGGTAAACACATCGACCCCTAAGTTGGCTCCGTGGTTGATTCCGGAAAGAACCAGATCAAATTCTCGGCTCAAATGATGCAAACCAAACCGGATGCAGTCGGCCGGTGTTCCAGCAAGTGAGTGCCAGTCTGGTTTGTGCTCGACCAGCTCCATCGCACGGCCCATCGTCAATTGATGACTGATTCCCGACTGGGGCCCTGCTGGCGCGATCACGGTGACCGATCCAAACTGCGCTGCAACGTCAGCCAGCCGAGCGATCCCTGTTGCAGCCCACCCGTCATCATTGGTCACAAGAATATTCATGGGCCGTTGGCTTGAAAGTTGTTTCGAAATAGCGAGTAATGGACGTTAGTGGGTGGACATTCTGCCCTGACCGCGCACAAAAAAAAAGGCAGCGTCTAGATGAGACGCTGCCTTGGAAGTTTTGGTTAACGGAATTTAGTTTCCGATCTCTCGATATCTACTGAATCAAAACTGACCCGGTGTAGGCTCCTTCGATAACATCGGACGTATCACTCAAATCCAATTGCGGACGCAGGTCTTGGTCGTAGATGTAAGCTTTCTGAACTTTAAGTCGTGAAGATTTGCCACCTTTGAAGTGGACATTCGTAATGGTGACGACACCCCACTCAACCACTTCGAGGCTCAAGTTTCCACCTTTGCCGTTGAGGTTGCCCTTGTGAATCGGAATCAGTTTTGTGTTACCAACTTCGGGCTCTAAGGCATTTTTCAATCCCCCCGAGAATCCCGTGTCACCGTTCACTTCAATATCGAGTTGGCTGTCGATGTATTCGCTCGTTGGGATGGTACCTTGCCGATGCAAGTCATTCAAATCGGACTGGGAAAGGCCGTTGCTGATCTGATCCTTGAGGTCTCGTGTGCTGTTCGAGTTTGCACCTACGTCGATCGTTCCCCAGTTGCCAGGGATAGCCTTGTTTCGATCATCTGTAAGTCTGCCATCACCATAAATCGAAATCTCGTCTCCCGGATCAAGTCGGTTCCAGGCCTGAGTTGAGATTGCGATTGGTAGCAAATCAGTGCCGGGTGCAAGGTATCTTGCTTTCTGCAATGCGGCCGTTGATACGACCGATAGATCCTGTTGGTTCTTGTCGAGGAGGCGCGCGAAGTACAGGGTAATTGAACCGTTGGTGTCCTCGTCTTGGCGCAAGGTAATTCGGACGGTGTCTGCGATCCCGTCGGTCAGGATTTGCGGATTTCCGGAGTAAATTGTTGAAGGTTCGAAGCGACCAATTGTAATATCCGAATCATTGACGGTGTATTGTTCGCCAAAATTTCGCTCAACATATTCCTTGGCGACGTCACGGACGGTATCAAGATTTTGGTCTCCAAATGGGTCAGGTACCAATTCTCTGACGGCAGCGAGTGCCGCCTGATCGGCGACGCGTTGCATGTCTGTGCGAAGATAAAGCAGATAGCCATAGTCCACAGCGAAGGCAAGTAACCCTAGCAGCGGAACCGTTAATACGGCCATGAGAATGGCAGTGGCTCCTCGACGTTCGACGGTTGTTCGATAGTTCATGGTAGACTCCGGGTTTTCACGTGGCATAAATCAGTTGATGTCAGATTCTAAGTTGAAGTTGATTCTCTGAAGGCTTGGGGCCTACGCAGTCACTGACGGCGAGCGACGGTGGTGCAGATGTTAGCTCCCGGACTGTAGTTGAAAGCATTGAGCCAACGCACTGTAGCAAAGTCAAACTCGACGGTGACTGAAACTGGGTCACCGGAGGCGATTGAGTTCAGGTCGCTGCCGGTGATTAATTTGTTGTCTCCATCTCGGACGACGATGGAGGTCGCTTTATCGCATTCCGTTTCCGATAACGTCGGGAACGTTTCGCAAAAATATGACTTCGTCAACGTGTCGATCTGGTCCGCAGACACGGTGGAGTCACGGCTGGCCATGCGAGCTGCTTCTCGGGAGGCGTTAGATACGGATTGTGCCAAGTTGATGTACTGCGCGATGTCAACCGCACCCAAAGTCGTGAAAATCAAGACCGGCATGACGATGGCGGCCTCGACGGCGGCTGTCGCGCGTCGAAAGCGACCCGTCTTTGACCGCTGCTGACGACATTTAATTCTCATGGTCAATTCTCGTGATAAGACTTTCGGATTCTCGGGTTCTGATATTCGCGGAACAGTGACTGCCCAATGGAAACCGCTGTTCGCCAGTCTGAGTTAAATAAATTTGATTGGTCAAAAATGTAGTTGGCTGTGAGGATCTAAATCTTGGACAGCGTTTACTCACGCACCATCGAGGCCATCGAAGATATTCGAGCTTGCCCAAAAAACGGTCCTGCGGCCCATGAAACGTCCGAGCAGTTAACGCTCACCTGTGCTGTGATCCGGTCACCTGACTGTGCATTGCTACCGTTTGGATAGTCGAATTTGACAAACAAGATGTCGGGGTCGTCAGCGTGCTGCATGGTCGGGCCAAGCATGTCTCGCACAACCGCGTCAGCGACATCAGAATTCTGGGCGGTCACCAACGACGCGCGTCTCGCGCCCTCGCGAGCCGCGTTGGTCAGTGCCTGTTTGATCATCATCATTCGAGAGAATTCGACTGATGCGAAAATTAGAAAAAACACGAACGGCGCGACCATGGCCATTTCGATGGTGGTCGCGCCGGTTCGGCAGTTGCGTTGCTGACTACGGGAATTCCTCGACGGCGCACGAACGATCGGGCGCTTACTTGTTTTGTGGAAATGGTGAAATGGCATGGGAAGACCTTTGAGTTGCCAATTTTCGATTGAACACGAGTGGATTAAGTGATGTTGATGTGACGATGATCTTGTAGTGACTTGAATTGTTTTGACTTGGAATATTTCTAGCTGCTTGATACGACTTTGCGGTCGGTGATTTCGTTCAAGCTGCTGTCTACGCCGCCCGTATCCCTTTGCAGTTCCTCAAGCCGTTGCATGCGGGTTCGCAGTTTGTTGTAGTTTTTCTCAATGTCCCGATATTTGTCTCCACCACGGAAAAGCAGCTCTTCTGGAATTTCCCCCTCGGCCAGCTTCGCGAATTTTCTGCGGAAGTTAAGCAGCGGGCCGGCGAATCGGTTCGTGAATATCAGGGCGTCTAGTAGAGCTACTGCCAGTAGGCAGGCTGAAACGACGAAGGTCATCGGAAGAAGGCCAACTAAATCTTGGAAGATCGAGTCGGACGATGAATCCAGACTTGCCAAGCCGAGCATGGTTGCGATGCAAGCGAATTGACATACGAGCCAATAACAAATGATTCGCAGGCAAATGGGTCCTTGGGTGGAGAAGTCTGCGAGCAGACGCCATCGTTTGTTCGATTTGTTTTTCATGACATGACTAAGTCAAAATGATCGCTTAAGTTTTTAATCTTGCGTGAGTCCGTGTACCCGTTTCAGGGTGGGGGGTAACAGCTCACCGAAGGGGACTCCCAGATGTTGCGGGGATATCAATTCCCGCAACAATGACGCTAAGGGGTGCACGAAATCTAGCTCGCTTGGATGGTTGCGAGGCCAAAATTATGCAGAACGGAAGTTTTCGGGTCTCGACCGATTGGCAAAAAGGCTGTTGAGATCGGTACAAACGGAACAACCGGACCTGCGAAGTGGCGGTGCTTTGTTTGGTGTTGTCAAAGCGAGTGCAAAAGGGAATCGGCTATTCGGTGGATGGCACAGCCCTAATGGCAGGGAGTATGACTCTTTGACTGGGGTTTGATCGTCGACTATGATCCGATCTTCCACAAAGCTGGTGATCGATCGCCTGTTCGCGGTCGGTTAGAGGGAATTGGGTGAAATCCCCGAACGGCCCCGCCGCTGTAATTGATAGAATTCGTGTCGAACACGCTTCGATCGAATTCCAAATCGCTGCGAATCTAAAAGCCATTGCCGACCGTTGTTCTAGGTGAACAAAGACGGGTGAGAAGGCCGCAGCGATAAGTCAAGAGTCAGAATACCTGCCAGTTTTGGATGTCGAACGTTGGTCTGCGAGGGACGAGCGCGTTCGAGGTGAATGTACCCATCAAGGGCTAAGGGATCGCCGTGCGCACGTTGTGGCGGTGGTTATCCGATGCCGATTTTCCAGCACCAGCGTGTGTGTTGAAACAACATGAAGCTTGTCTGCCCAAAATTCGATCGACCCGCGTTCACATTGGTGGAGTTGCTGGTGGTAATCGCGATCATCGGCATTTTGATCGGAATGTTGCTGCCCGCCGTGCAGCAGGTTCGCGAGGCGGCTCGACGGACGGCGTGTCAAAATCATTTAAGGCAAATCGGATTGGGGTTGGCCAATTACGAGGCGACGCATCAATTCTTCCCAGCCGGTTGCATTGAGTGCGATTGGCGTCTGCCGGCTCCGCGGCTTCAATTGGCATGGTCGGCCAGTTTGTTGCCGTTCATCGAGCAACAAGCCGTCCACGATCAAATCAGTTTCCAGCATCGATTCAATGCGATCGAAAACCGAGACGCGGGTAGATCGGTGCTGCCGGTCTATCTTTGTCCATCAACCGCTACGACCGAAAGAACCGGATCGACGACGGGCGACAAGAATCAGAACGGTCAGTGGGACGCGGGCGACAACTTGGCCTTCACTGACTACGGTGGGCTGTTCGGAGTCGGTTTCTCCGTACCCGAGCCATTGCCGGAGCACCTTGGTGTGATGGTCTATGAGACTCCGGTCACCACAGCCGAGATTCGTGATGGCTTGTCCAACACGGCGGTCGTCGGTGAATGTACCGGGCGAGACGGCCAGTTTCAGTCGGAGTGGATCAACGGACAGAACCTGTTTGATCAGCGTTTCAACATCGGCATCAATGAGACTCAGAATAATGAACTGTTTAGCGACCATCCGGGCGGAGTAAATCTAGCGTTTTGTGACGGTCATGTTTCGTACTTTGACGACGGCATTGATCAAGACGTGTTGATTGCGATATTAACGCGAGACGGTGGCGAGATCATTGATCAATGATGAACCTTCGCGAATAGAACCAAAAGAACCAAGTTTTAGTTACCTTTATCGATAGAGACTTCAAATGAGAAAACCAACGAGCGTAACGATCTGTACGATCCTATTTTTGCTAAGCGTCATGGCTCAATCTTCGCGTGCACAGGTTGCGCTCGAAGACGGAGTCCTTGAACTGGAGGGGCTGTTTGGGATCGGTAGTAACACGTCCTACTTCGTAATCGATTTTGGTGGCAGCCCGCTTTCGGCCACGGGGCCACGAGATTCTTATGCGTTCGGATACCAGTGGGATGCACCCGACACAAGCGCAGCCGATGGCTTGCTTGAAATCGTCAGCCAAAGCACTTTAGAACTGGACACGACAGACTTCGGTGGTGATCTAGGGCTGGCGATCAACACGTTCTCCTACGAAGGTGACACGGATACTCCCGACTTCAATGTGGACAATCGATTTTGGAACACTTTCATCGGTACTTTGAGCAACGGTAACGTGGGGTGGCAAGTGTCCGACTTCGGCATCAGCAGCATCACGCTTACCGATGAAGCGTTTCTTGGCTTCCGGGCTCAGGCTTTTGGAGCGGCGGAACGTCCAGCTGTTCCGGTGACTGCAATCCCAGAGCCTTCTGGTTTGCTGTTGTTGGGAGTCGCCTCATTGGCAGGCTGTGCCCGCCGTCGGCGAAGCGCTTAGCGGAGCTGCTTATTTGATTGTAGCGTGAGCTTCTGCTTTTGCCGCCAGCCAAACGAGCGCCGCGCCAGTAAGCGAAATTGGAATGCCTTCGACTGCGGTCCAGTAGGTGGGCATGGGCGTCGTCAGATCGATGCCCAACATCACTAGGCCAATCGCAATGTGCAGGTAGCCAAAAATCTTTGCCAAGGGTAGATGTTGGCGAAGACGAATGGCCGTGTACAGCATCAGAAATCCGTGGACTGCGTATAGCAACGAAGTTGAACGGGCTAGATAGATGGTGATGGGGGAATCTGGAAATTCTCCCAGACCAAGCCAACGGTGACTGACGGCCATCCAGCTGACCGGTAGGAAGACGGCCGCCGTGGCGACCAACAGTCCGGCACCGATTACGCCCAGCAGGATTCGTAGAATTTTGAATGAGTTTGATTGCATCGAACGGACCGGACAGTTTTGAAATCAACGCGGATTCGTGTTAGTGCCCTAAGTGTGCCACGAAGCCAATCGTCAATGTCCATTAAGTTCCGCCAGAATCAAGTCCCCTTTCATTGTGCGGATGCCTCCTCGTCTGGCGGCCCCAATGGGCGACACTGGCATTGCTAAGCGTCGATGCCGGTTCAATGAAGATTTGGCAAAGCAGTGCCGCCCTTGGGCGTTCCTCTAAGGCGTTCCCTAAACCGAGACGCGCTGAGCTCAACTGGCGATCACGGCAAACGGGTTAGGTAACGCGGTTGCCTCGTCTGCCGAAACTAAAAACCCGCTAGTGTGCTGAACGTAGCTAGGCTTTTCTTCGGCGACACATTTCACATCATCTTTAATCTCGGCTTCGATCTCGATTTCGAAAGGGCTCAACTCGCCCCGAAGAACTTTCATATCCTTGGGAGCAGAAATGCCCAAGCGAATTGTGTTTCCCTTGATCTTGAGCACCTCAATCTTGATGCGGCCGTCGATGATGATGGTTTCGTTTTTCTTGCGTGATAGAACGAGCATGGTTTCTCCTTGAGCGTCACTGGCTCTAAATGGTTTCGCAGTTGCTTCCTGCATACGTGTCAATAAGGCTCCGAAGTGCCGGGTTGCCGGCCGGGGCTCGCTTGCCAGATCAAACTTGATCTTGGTGTTGCTGACCTTGTCTCCGGGTCTGGTGTTATCTTCGCGAGCGGTCGGACACGGTTGGTCCAGCCCGTTTGGAATTTGCAGAAAACCTTTTGGCGGGCCTATTCCCCACGGTTTTTTGGCGTCTGGAGATGCAAGCAGCGGTGGTTTGCTTGAGTGCGCCCCAACTGGGTCTGGGGCTTCGCAACCGCGATACTGCTAGCACAGGTTGTTAAAGTTTGACGATTGTGATGGTCAAGAAAATCGCTGATCGTCCGCAGTTTAATTTGTGCGGATTTTTCCGAATCTTCGGGCTTCGTGTTGCCCGATATCTGAGTCAGGTGACGCGGTATCGCTGCGAAGCGTGTCCGCTGCTTTCGCCATTCAGTTTGAAGACAGGGAAAGTCATGATTCGAAGAACGATCACTCGTGCGTGTTTAGTTTCAATGCTGACCGTGGGCACCGCCAGTCAGGTTTCTGCGTTGCAGTCGTTTGATCAAGCGGTTGCTCCCGCCGCATCGCCGGTTGCGTCTGCCTATTCAAAAGGGGCTCAGACAAACCCAGCTCCATCGATTCTTGAACCTATCTTGGCCGTCGAACACGCACGAACTCAGATCAATGCGGACATCACTCCAGAACCAAATGTGAACCAGCTTGAGGAAATAGTTGCTCCGGTCGAGTCGACCTTCGCGAGCGGTATGTTTGCTGAACTTGAATCGATGGTGGCGGCGTCTTTGCAGCTTGGGGCAGATCAAACTGCCGAAGATACGGCGAATTCGGTGAACGCCAACTTTGAATTGGCAGCCGACGAGACACTCAGTTACCGCGTCAGCCAAGTGACTGCACTACTTCCGGATAAGAAGTCGACACCGATGTCTTCGGTTGAGGCAGAATCGGCGATCCTCATTCATCCGCCCGAATCACGAGCTTCGTCACCCAACCGCCACTTTTTCAAAATTGAGAACACAAGTCCCAAAGTGGCGAAGAATGTGGTGATCGAGCTGGTCGTTCCAAATCACGCGCACATCATCGAAGTCTTTCCCTATGAGACAGTCGTTGTTGGCAAAACGGCTCGGTATAAGTTTGATTCCATCGCTCCGGGAGATTCAGAAACGGTTGAGTTGACGACGAACCCGAGTGCTGGCGAAGACATCGTGTTCGAATCTCGGTTCTCGTTGGAGCATGTTCGTCACTTGGCCGCTCGTTCCAAACCACACAAGGTGAACGTTTGGGCTGAACAAAAGAGGTTGCAACCCATTGCGACCCCGAAATCGAAATCCAAGGTTGAAGAACGGAAAAAAGTGACCGCTCGCACCGTCTCGGCCGGGCCGAAAATGAACGTGCAGTCGGCAGAGGAAGCTCGCAAGAAATGGCAGGCTCAGTCTCGCTTAAGCTACGGTCAGGTGGGTATTCCGGGGAAGGTTATGGTTGCGAACCCACAAATCGAGGAAGCAGCAACGCCAACCGCGATCACGCAAAACGTGAATGAGATTGCCGCTGGCTCGCTTTCAGTCATGGAAGATAACACACCGGAAGCCTCAAGTAGAAATATGGTCGAGTCCCAGCCGATCCCTGTAGCGGATGACGTGACGCCTCAGGTTTCCGCCACATCGACCGACCCAGAAAATGGTTGGTTCAAGTCCCAATTGAAAACGAAAATCGACGGTCCTCAACATGCCGTGACGGGGGAAGAGGCCGAGTATCAGGTTTCAATTGAAAATGCTTCGACTGAGGACGTGGATGAAGTGCTGGTTCAGCTTGCCATCCCAACAGGCATCGAAGTAACGGTGCTTGATCGCGACGCTTGGTTTGACGGCAAAGCTCGTACGATCACGTGGAAACTGCCGAAAGTCGCCGCAAGTTCCGAGGAAACGATTCGCTACCTAGCGAAAATGGTCTCTTCGGATGGCCATCTGCAAAAGGTCACGCTCGGGGTCGACAACCAGTTCCGAGGCCAAGCGATCTTTCAATCGACCGTCTTGGATCAATATGAACTGGCGGCACCATTGCCACCCTTCGAACCGGACGCCCGCAGCCTGAAGTAAGATCGACTTGTATTCTGGAAACGCCCAACAATGCGGGCGTTTGCCCGGCTTAAAAAGCCCCCCATCTACAGCGCGAACTGGTCAGGACACGAGAGTGTCGACTACACTGACTCTCTTTTCGCGCTTTTCCGCTTTGGTGACCATTCTTTGCCCGTGACCCTCGCAGATCTGGAAGAACTCGTTGGCAAGGCGATGCTGCGCGATCGGTTTCGGTTGAAGCGAGAGCTTGACCGGATTCGGGCAGCCCAAAAAAAGAAACAGCCGGTCGAAACTCAGATCGAGTCACTCACCGCGCGAGCGACGGCATCGGCCAAGTTGCGAGAGAAACGGCAGAACGGATTGCCGGAACTGAAGCTGGATGAGACGTTACCGATCTTTGAGCGACGTGACGAAATCTGTCAGGCGATGCGTGACCATCAAGTCGTCGTCGTCAGTGGCGAAACGGGCAGTGGCAAGTCGACCCAGTTGCCGCTGCTGGCGATGCAGGCCGGTTTTGGAGTCGGCGGCACGATTGGACATACGCAGCCACGTCGGATCGCGGCGACCGGTGTTGCCAATCGGATCGCATCGCAGTTGGGATCGCCGGTTGGACAGGACATCGGCTATAAGATCCGGTTTGCGGACAAGACGGGCGAAAGTTCGTATGTCAAATTGATGACCGACGGAATCCTGTTGGCGGAAACTCAGTCCGACCGATTTCTCGAACAGTACGAAGTCATCATCGTGGACGAAGCCCACGAGCGTTCGTTGAACATTGATTTTCTGCTCGGCTACCTGACAACGATTTTGCCAAAGCGTCCGGACCTGCGGTTGATTATCACTTCGGCGACGATCGATACCCAGCGCTTTGCTGAGCATTTCACGTTGGACGAAAACAAGCCGGTGCCAATCATCGAGGTTGCCGGGCGAACGTATCCGGTCGACATTGAGTACCGCCCCGTTGAAGGCGCTGAGGGGGGTGCGGACCAAGAGACAGCCGGCCAAAATCAACAGCGTGACACCATCGATCATCTGGTGGACGTGGTCGCCGAAGTGTCCGGGATCGACAACGGCGACATGTTGATCTTTCTTCCGACCGAAGCCGACATCCGCTCCGCCAGCAAGAAACTGCGAACCGCCAACCTGCGTGGCGGAGCCACCGAGATCCTGCCGTTGTACGCTCGGCTTTCGACCGACCAGCAGAACACGATCTTTCAACCGGGCAAGAAACGCCGAATCGTGCTGGCGACCAACGTGGCCGAGTCCTCCATCACCGTGCCCAGAATTCGATTCGTGATCGATACCGGAACCGCTCGAATCAGCCATTACTCGCCGAAAAGCAAAGTCCAGCGATTGCCGATCCAAGCGGTCAGTCAGGCTTCGGCCAATCAGCGAGCCGGGCGTTGTGGTCGAATCGGTCCGGGTATCTGCGTGCGACTGTACAGCGAAGAAGACTACCTGAGCCGCCCGGAGTTCTCTGTTCCCGAAATCCGGCGCACCAACCTCGCGTCCGTGATTCTGCAAACGCTTTCGATGCGGTTGGGCAAAGTCGATGAGTTTCCGTTTCCCGATCCGCCGCGGCCCGACACCGTTCGCGACGGCTTCAAGACGTTGTTTGAAGTCGGAGCCGTTGACGAACGCCGGCAGTTGACGCCGTTGGGCAAGAAGCTGGCTCGTCTGCCGGTTGATCCACGCATTGGTCGGATGCTGTTTGCGGCGGACGACGAAAGCTGTCTGACCGAGATATTGATCATCGCGTCAGCTTTGGAAATTCAGGATCCTCGGGTGAGGCCGGTCGAAAGAAAACAAGCGGCCGATGCGGCCCACGAAAAGTTCCTCGATGGCAAGTCGGATTTTCTGACGCTGCTAAACATCTGGGATTTCTTCCACGAGCAAAAAGAGAATCTCTCTCGCGGCAAACTGAAGAAAGCGTGCGAGCAGAACTTTCTCTCGTATCCGTTGATGCGACAGTGGCAGGATATTCATCGCCAGCTAAAGCGGATGGCGTCTGAGCAAAAACTGAAGGCTCGCAGTCGCAAAAATGATTACAACGCCATTCACCGAAGTTTACTGTCAGGTCTGCTGTCCGGAGTCGCCATGTTGGGGGATCGACACGAATACACGGGGGCCGGCGGGCTGAAGTTTCATCTGTGGCCCGGTTCGGGTGTTTTCGAAGAGAAACCGAAGTGGACCGTGTCGGCAGAAATCGTCGAAACCTCGCGCCGGTACGCTCGGACGGTGGCCAAGATCTCGCCGGATTGGCTCGAGCGAATCGGTTCGCACCTGCTCAAGCGACGGTACACGGATCCTCATTGGAGTAAGAAACGTCAGTCGGTGATGGCGTCCGAGCACGTGTCGCTATTCGGGCTTCCGGTCGTTAATGGTCGGCTGGTGGGGTACTCGCGAATCGACACCGAAGTCAGTCGCGGCTTGTTCATCGAGTCCGGCTTGGCCGAGCAAGAGTTCGAAACCAATTTGGACTTTTGGACGCACAACCAGTGGCTTCTGGAAGAGATCAAAAACGAAGCGGATAAGACTCGCAATCGCGAACTGATCGTTGATATCGCCACGGTGGTTGATTTTTACCACACCCACCTGCCCGACGATGCCACCGATGCCGCCAGCCTGAAGAAACACATCAAAGCCGATCCGGAAGTGCAATCCGGTTGGAAGATGACTCGGGCTGATTTGCTTCCGAACCTGAACAACGACGACGCGAAGCAGTTGTTTCCCGATCGCGTGACAGTTGGATCGATGCAGATCCCGATGCAGTATCGATTTGAGCCCGGCTCGAACGACGACGGCGCAACGGTCCGGATTCCGATCGAGGGCGTCGGGCAGTTGGATGATGCTCAAACAGGTTGGCTGGTGCCGGGCTTGTTCGAGGAACAAATCGTTGCCTTGATTCGCAGTTTGCCGAAATCGCTTCGTCGGAACGTGGTCCCTGCGCCGGAGACGGCTCAGAAGATCGTCAACGAAATGGAAGTCGGTCGAGGCATCTTCAACGAGGTCGTGGCGGGTCATCTTTCCAGAATTGGCGGTATGCCGATCACGGTGAACGACTTTCGCACCGAGAAAATTGGCGACCATCTGAAAGTGAATCTGCAGGTGGTTGATGAGTCGGGCGAAATGCTGGCCGAGGGCCGCAGCGTGGCTGATATTCGCAGTCAGTTGGGTGCCGAGCATGCCAGCAGCGTGGTGGAAGTCGAGGACGAAACGTGGCAGCAAGATGGCATGACCGATTGGACGTGGGGCGACCTACCCCGCGAGGTCCCGATTCAGCGAGGTGGAACGACGCTCAGTGCGTGGCCGGCGATCGTCGATCAGGGCGACGCGGTTGGCTTGCGGTTGACGGATTCCCAGAACGCGGCCGACTCGACGACCCGACAGGGCTTGGTGCGTTTGTTTGCGATCAAGAACCGAAAAGCGATCAAGTCTCAGATTAATTGGCTGCCGGATTTCGATAAGCACGCGTTGTCACTAACTCGAATCGTTGGTTCGCAGTCGCTCAAGCCGCAGCTGGCCGACTTGATCAGCCGCGTCGCGTTTGTGGATCGGCAAAAGATCCCTCGAGACCGACAGCAATTTGATGACATTCAGGAAAAGGCGATTGAGAGTGTTTCCATTGCGGCTCAAGCGATCGCCAAGTGGCTGCCAAAGATCTCGAACGCGGCGTTCGAGGCAAAGTTAGCGATTGAAGATTGTCCGAATCGTTTCGAGCGAACTCGGGTGGACATCAATCAGCAGTTGGAACATTTGACGACCAATCAGTTTCTGGCCGCGACACCATGGCAATGGTTGGAGCAATACCCGCGCTATTTGGAAGCGATTGCGTATCGTCTTGAAAAGCGGTCATCGACTTCGCGCGAGAAAGAAGACGACGCGATGGGCCAATTGGATCACTACTGGCAGCAATATGAAACGCTCAAGGCCGCGCAGGACGCTCAGGCGATCGTCGATCCGGAACTGGAATCGCTACGGTGGATGATCGAGGAGTTTCGTGTGTCGCTGTTTGCTCAGAAGCTAGGCACGGTGATCAAGGTCTCGCCGAATCGCTTGGACAAGCAGTTGGCCAAGGTTCGAAAAGTTTGAAGAGTCGGTGATGAGAAACCCTTCGTGGATTTCACCAAAAGTTTTAATGAAATAGTGCGACGTTAGCTGAGCGAAACCGATCCTCGGGCGGGAAGGCGCCATCCGCTCCGCTTCGCTGGTGCGGCTTTTTTCGTGCACGATTTGGGGGGGAAGGCTCCATCCGCCCCCCCTTTTAATGGCTAAGCTTTTTCCTCCGCACGGCTCGGGCGGAGCCTCGCCCTCCCGGCGACACGCGGCCCAACACTCCCGGCAACACGCGGCGATAAACAGCGGAAAGAAAACTACCGCATTCCAATGTCTCGGCATCTCATTGATCGCGAGCAATCGCTTTGTTCTACTTTCAAAGATTGACAATTCTAAAACGGTGTTTTCAAACTCAATGACGACCGACGAACAAATTCAAAATGCGGCCGAGCTGCTAAAGCGGGGCGAGCTTGTTGCGTTTCCAACAGAAACGGTTTACGGGTTGGGAGCCAATGCGCTTGACCCGATCGCGGTGGCAAAGATTTTTGAGTTGAAAGGTCGTCCAAAGTTTGATCCCTTGATCGTTCATATTGCGGATCCTAATCAGTTGTCTGATTTGGTCGAGACAGTGCCACCCTTGGCTGCTGAACTAACGGAAAAATTCTGGCCCGGACCGCTGTCGATCGTGCTGAAGAAGAAACCGTGTGTGCCTGATATCGTGACGGCGGGTCTGCAGACGGTCGCGATCCGATGCCCGCAACATCCGGTTGCAGCGAAGATCATTCGAGCGGCCGATTTACCGATCTCTGCCCCCAGCGCGAACAAGTTTGGCATGGTCAGCCCCACTACGGCGGCACATGTTGCCGATCAATTTGGTGATTCGCTGCACGTGGTTGATGGCGGTCCATGCAAAATAGGCGTCGAATCGGCGGTCGTTTCGTTCGTGGATTCGGACGATGGTTCACCACGTTTGCTGCGGCATGGCGGAGTGACTCAGGAGCAAATCGAAACGGTCACGGGTCCGATTCAATCGAAAATTCACGAGGAATCGCAGCCAACGTCACCGGGCCAGTTGTCACGGCACTATTCCCCACGCACGCGGTTGGTGATCGCCGAAGGCGTGGCTGCCGAGTCGCTTTGCGAAGGAGCGGATCGTGTAGGCTTGATCTGTCTAGCTCCAGCGAATGCGGCCGATTCGTTTGTGGCGTGCGAGGTGCTTTCGCAGCAAGGTTGTTTGCGTGAGGCAGCCGCAAACCTGTTTTCGGTCATGCGTCGGCTTGATGAGATGGATCTTGATTTGATCGTTGCGGAAGCGGTGCCCGAACAGGATCTTGGTCGAGCGATCATGGATCGGCTTCGTCGGGCTGCGGCCAAGTGATCGCAAGGTCGTTGTTTCGACTCGATCGAGTTAACTGTCCAGAATCTTCAAAGATTGAAGAAACTTGATGCTTGTCTTCATCGATTGGCGAAAGGGATCAAGGTCAGCTAAAGACGGCGGTGGTTTGGAATACGAGAATCGAAATCGGGAATCGCGTTCTAAAATCCGCCGAAGTTGTTGCTTGATGTCGAGGGGCGTTTGGGCAGCGGAAACGGTTTGCGAGTCGGCGTCGCGGGTGCAGCCGAAGTTGTCGCGGCTGCTGAACTTCGCGAAGAAGATGCGGCGCTGTTGGAGCCTGCAAATCCGTTGGTCCCGATGCTGGAGCGATCACCGAAACTTGGTCGTCCACCAAAATTCCTGCTTGATGGTCGACTCGTTGAGGGCGAAGTCGCCGAGTTGGATCCGGTCGCCGGGGAACCAAATGCGGTGGATGACACCGATGGGGCTGCGGTCGAGCCGGACCTTGCTGACTGACCACCAAATAAATCTCGAGATGAAGTGCCCAGCGATGGTCGGGCGTCGGCGGTTGAGCGGCTGGAGGCTGTCCGCGATCGGCTGCTTGTTCCGGCGGTTGAAGGAAGCGTCCTACTGTTGTTTCCGCCACCCCATGCCGGGCGATCGGTCGGTGCGAGTTTTTCGTTAGCCGCGAGCGTGTCGCTGGTAGACGACTCTTGTGTGTCCGTCGAAGCGTTTGCGTTTGACCGGTTGGTTGGTTGACCGAACGAGGCGGCGGTGGCGGCCGTTGATGAATCGTTCCGGCTACGACGGTTGCCGCGATTATTGTTTCGCGACGCCGCGTTGGACGCGGTGCGTGATGTCGTGGGCTGCTGCTTGGATTTTGCACTTCCAGTGCCGATCAGCATCGCCACCGTCTGTTCGGGCGTCGTTGGTTGGCGCTTAATGTTGAAAGCATAGTCCGCAATGGCTCGATTGTAGCTGGTCACCGAAGCCAACAGGTCTTGCTCGGCCGCCCGCCAGACTCGAGCCGCTTCCAAAACAGACGCCAAAGGAACCCGCTTCCTTGAGTAGCCTTCCAAGTTTTGCTTGATCGCCGCTTGCGACTTTTGAACCGTTTCTGCTCGGTGGTTGATCAATGTCAAAGTCTGAGGCAGCATTTGATCGATGCCGATCAACTTGGCGGGCAACAGGTTGCGGGCTTTATAGATTTCGTAATGAGTCTCGTATCGCTCGACCAATGGTGAATCGCTGGGCAACGGTGCAAGATTCGAACGGCGGGTCGGCATGAATCGAACCAGCTTCGATTGCGATTTTCCCAGCTGAATCTTAGCGGCCAAGGCTTGGTTCTCTGCGGCGGATCGCGCGGTGTCCAGCAGACCCTGCTCGCCTTGAGCCGAAGCGTTGGGAACCGAGTCCAGCCATTCTTGGTAGGCGATCGCGTTTTGCAAGCTGGCCCAGTCGAACCATGTCTCCCAATACTGGCTGACCATCGCCGGTTGATACTGTTGCGGGAGCGGTTGCTGAAGCAATTCTTTAAGCGTCATCGGTTCGCCCGGCAACGGTTCGGACGCGTTGTCCATCGAGTAGCGGTCCACGATCGTTTGCGCTAGATCGGCTGTGCCAGAATTTTCTTTGGAGATCGCTTGTGCAAAGCTGGTGGGGGTGACTTGGTTGTCGAACGCCGGTTGCTCGATCGTTCGAGCGGGTTCGGCAGTGAACGGTAGGGGCTCCGATTTTTCTTCTTGTGGCTGAGGAGTCTGAACCTGAGCCGGCGAAAAGATCTGCGGATTGAAACGCTGCGGCGAAGTGCTTGGCATGGCCGCAGGAGGTGCCGGGTTGGTGTCAACGAAACGTGAAGACGCCGTCATGGAATCTGTTTTCGGTTCTGTGTGTTGGCCAAACTCATCCGTTGTTCCAACTCGCGAGCCTGATGATTCGTTTGCGTTGTTGGATCGAAGGTCATTGTGAACGATCGGTGTGATCTCTTGATCCGGTTGCTGCGGCTGCATGAAGCCAGCGGGTTGAGCAACGCGGACAGGAACCGAAGTTGATCCGAAAGATCGAACGGGTGCTGCGGGCGGTTTCGGTTCAGCGGTTGGCTCCGCGGATTGATCAGCGAACGTGCCAAAGGCTGATGATTCGTCCGATGCCGTGGCGCGAATCACGCTGTTGGTGTTGGGGTTGGTAAAGTCCTCGCGTGTGGGGCTGCTCGGAATCTGAAAGCCGGACGAGGAAACTTGCGGTTGCAATGAAGAACTGGACGGCTGAGCCGACGATTGCGTTGATCTTTGCGCCAAAGGTTGTGCGTGCTGCCGAGTGAACGGTTGGCTGCTAACTCTCGGTTGGAGCGGTTGGGCCGCTGCTGGACGGGTTGGAGCGTCATCGCGGATCAGAATCGATGGTGCTCGCGGCGGCAGCTTAGCAGCTGGCGAGTCCTGATAATTTGTATCGTAGCTTTGAGCCGACGACATCGACGGGACGGAGACCAAGCCGCAGATTGCAACCAACGCCACGCTTCGAACCATGGTGGATCGGAGATTGAGAGTATTTTTGGCGAACGAGTTTTGATGATTTCGATTCAACGCGAGCATCCTTGCACCTTCGTGTCGAGGTTTCCTCGCGATCGTTCGCGAGCGAATAGATTGAGTCAATGTTGCGATCCTTGCAGCCAGATAATCTGTTCCGAATCAATTATTGAGTCAATGCGAATCGCGGCTGCCTCCCTATCCTCCAAGATTGCGATTTCATGCCGACTGAGGGTTTGCAGACATCATTTGGCCCTTGATGACTTTAAAGCCCGCAAAAATATTGGGATTTGCCGCACGATAGCCGAAATGAAGACTTGGCGTGGCACGGCTCAACGTGGGCGGACCCTGCAGTTCGCTCGTCAATGCTAGCGATTGTGAGCTATATAACTGAGCGTGGTTTGGGCGAAAGAACTGGCTTGCTGAGTGCGTCCAGTAATCGTTCGACGCCAGTAGTGGCTGTGAATTTTTGTGACGGGCGTTTCATTTGCGCGCTCGGGCCGTTCGTAGTAGCGGCTAGAGTTGCTTGAAAACGACAGCCGAAAGCCTAAAGGCTTTTCTACGAACCTTGCTTTCTAAAAACTCATAGCCGTGTAAAAACGATCAGATCTTAGGAATGGCTCAATGAAATTGTCTCTTTGCTTCGCGGTAGCGTCGCTACTTCTCGCATCGTGGATGGCCAAGTATCAGGTTGGTGATCGGTTTGCAGCGTTTGATGAATCGGACGGCCAATCGCAGCGGCGGCCCCGAATTCGCAATCAAGCCGAAGAATTGGGAAACGTCGCGTGGGGACGTGATTTGGATGCGGCCAAAGCAAAATCGGCCAAAACGGGTAAGCCCATCCTGTTGCTTTTTCAAGAAGTGCCCGGCTGAGGAACGTGCAAGAACTTTGGCAACGGTCCGTTGTCACAGCCATTGATGGTTGAAGCAATCGAAGACAGTTTCATTCCTGTCGTCGTCTACAACAATAAGGCAGAAGATGCCGCGATCCTGAAAGCGTTTGGCGAACCGTCTTGGAATAACCCGATCGTTAGATTTTTGGACCACAACGGAAAGGATCTGATTCGAAGGAAAGCCGGGGTGTGGAGCATCTCGGGCTTGGCAGCTCGCATGATTGCCAGTCTGAAGGCCGCCAATCAGAAAGTTCCCAAGTTCCTTGAAACCGTGTCGCTCAGTTGGCAAAGCAAATTTCGTCGTGCAACTTTTGCGATGTCGTGATACTGGACGGGTGAAGCCCAGTTGGGCTCCTTGGAAGGTGTTTACTCAACCCGATCTGCTTGGGCAGGTCATCACGAGGTTGTGCATGTCACTTACGACCCGGAGGTCATTGACTACAGTCGATTGTTAACCAGTGCCCGTCGCATGCGTTGTGCGTCAGTCGTCTACACCTTCGATGAAGAGCAATATCAAATTGCGGATCGGGCGGGAGCTTCGAGCATTGTCGAATGGAAGCCATCGCTCGAAACACGTCGCGTCCGCAAGTCGGAACAAAAGTATCATCTGAGAAACACCGCGCTGGCTTACTTACCACTGAACGAGCTTCAGGCGGTTAAGCTAAATGTGTTGGCTTCATCTCGGTTTCGCGGCGGCCAATCAAAAGCGGCCAAGCTGCTAAGTCCGAGGCAACGTGCCTTGATGGGCCGAATCTCCACCGCGATCTCGGAAGACCGTGGCGCGTTGTCTGGGTTGAGCTTCCCGGTAGACCAAGAGGGTTTGGTCGCCTACCAAAAAGCACTGCTGGATCGACTGGAAGAAATCGAGAAATGATGGGCGGATGATGGGCTTAGATTAACCGCGATACCGATTGGCGTTGGAGTCATTTGAACGGTCACGATTTTCGCCGTTTTGTTGCCAACGATCGGTGTCACCCCGTCGATGATCGACTCGATCAACGCACCGCCCCGCCAACTCGCAACCAAGGGTTCGGGAACTCGTCCCGATTAATGCTCGGTTGCTCGACGACGCCACTCCAAACTAACGGACTTGACAGCTTCGGACGGTGTGACCGAAGTAGGGAAACACCCGGCCAATGACGATCCGTGGGGCGCGTAAATGTAGAGTCTGTGCTCTTTGGCTGCATTTGCAAAAAACATGATGGAGGGACAGAACTTTGGATTCGAGTCGCCCATTTTTGGCCAAGACAAACCCTCAAAATCAATAAACAGCAACTGCCATGTGGTGGCAAAAGAACGTCTCCTTTTTTCGGTCGTCAACGCCCGAGCGAATGTGTTTGGAAATCTTGTGGTTTCTGTTTTCGAATTCTGGATGCGTCCTTAGACGCTTTCGAATCTTCTTCGCGACATTTTTAAGTGTTTGTTCTGAGTCACCTGAAAGTAAGTACCCCAGCATTGCACCTTCAGTGCTGAAAGTGGCGTATCGACCTGATAGAAAGTTGTCTGTTATCTCTTTTTCGTACTCCCCAAGATCCTCTGCACTCTTCAGTATCTTGCCTTCAATTGGCCAAACGCAGTTCGGGTTTTCATGCCAAACAAAACCGATGTCAGGTGCTGGTGAGCGGGCGTTTTTTGTCTTTCGTTTATTTTGTTCGGGAGGTTGATGAACCACAGCAAATGGTTCGTCGCCTGACTTAAGTTTGTCAATTCGCACTGAAAGCATAAGGTTAAGCGACTCTTCCTTTGCTTCGTCTGAATCACTCATCGGAACTTTTTCAAGATCAGTTTCGCACATTGCGTCGATCGCGTGCCACACCATTCCCAGCAGCTGCGAGGACTGGTTTTTGCACCACTTTTTTGCGACAGACTGAAACAAAGGTGTATTTGGCCAACGTCTTTGCTGATAAGTTCGCCGCATTACGCCTCCGCTTCATCGTAGGACGGAGGATTTTCAGATTGCGATATCTGAGCGTCCGCAGCAACTTCGTCAGCATCTCGCAAGCCAGCGGATCGTGTCCAATAGCGAACCCGATCAGGCTTTACAATATAAACGACTGGTGTGAGGACTCCGTTGATCTCTTGCTCAAGATAAATTCGAGCAACACGCTGGAAGAAAATGCCTCCTCGGTCAACACCATGGATTTTGAGGTAAGTCTCGTTCAATGTATCCAAAAGAAAGCACAATTCGTCAGAGTCAATCGTCTCTACGGTGATTTCCTCACTTCGATCCATATCCAAATAGAAGGCAACCAAGCGAACGGGAAGCCTTTGCTTTGATGAGTCTTGGAAAATGGTAGCGCGAATACTTTGTTCGTCACCCGACACCGATTTAAGAACCCTTAAGAAGAATTTGCAGTATTGCGAAACCTCTGGCTCGCGTGTTGAAACTCGTTTTGAAGTATCATTTCGCTGCGTAAACTGCCGACCAGGAGAGGAATCATTGCCTTGGAAGTCCGGCATCGTGAATTTGAAGAGGTCACTCACCAAAACTGATTCCGAGTCCTTCAAATCAAAATCTAATGTTGCCTTACGATCAATATCTGCAACTGATTCCACGGATGACTTCTTCCCTCCGATCGCGATCGGAATGTTCAGAAAGTCTTTTTTATTTGGTTCTGGGATCCACGATGCCAACCTTCCGCTGGTCAAGAGAAGGAAATACACAGCAATTGAACTGTTGATACTTGTCCAAATTTGTTCGACAAGTGAATCTGATTCTTTAGCAACATGAATGCTAAAATAGCTGCGCGTGCAAAAAACCGGGCCCAAACTAGGCGTCGAATTTACGATCAAACATTTGAATCTTGAAGTGCGCTTCTGCCAGCTCTGCTTAACGATAAGTTGAGGTAATGAAAAAGCGGACATGTCTACTGAATCAGCCTCGTGTGTGAACGGATCGCTATTTCTTGATAGCGATGCTGCATTGAGGAACTTAAAGTTCTCGTCAATATCGTCGTCGCTGGAGACCATTGGCATATCCAGAATTCCCTCCTGCCGTTTCTGCTTGTTTTTCCCGCGACTAACTCCTCGCCTCGACAAAATTGTTCCATCAGATTCAAGCTCCTTCAGAGATGTGAATTTCTGAAGTTTTTGAATCAAGAAATAGTCTCTCCTCCCTCCCCACGAAAAGGCTGTCCACGTTGAAGCGTCTATGCAATCCGCGTGTGAAATCAACGATATATCGAAAGGTTCAACGATGATCCAATAGTCGTTCTCTCCTGTTTCAGATTTGTCATTGAGTATGGACTTTTTCGGACTGATATAAAGAATTGGTTCTGATTCGCCAACTGTCGGAGAGAATGTAACAACACATGGTGGAGAAGTTGATTTCGTCGCGCGTCTAGCGACACCGAAAAGTTGAAATCTGAGGGCCGACAAGTTCACAATCTCTTTTACCGAATAATTCGAAAACAGCATTTGTCGAAATCGAACCGACGTGCCAATTGAGTTGAACAGTAATGAGCTCGCTGGCTGGATCAAAGAGACAAGGCCCGTGCTTTTCGCGAGCTCGCCAGATTTTGCAAGGAATAGCGTTCCGATGGCTTTGTTTGCAATCGGCCATTTGTGATTAGGGTCATTTGCCCATGCCTCTGCAGCGTCAGTAACCGTATCTTTGCCCCAAGGCGCATTACCAATGATCAAGTCATATGAAGAGACATCCTCACCAGTGTCGAAGCCCTTAATCCCTTCAGCAAAAAAGTCGGAATGGATCAGTCTTTCCCCACGCATACGAGGAAATTTCCAAACACTCAAATAGCTCTTAGGGTCAATCTCATCGCACATCGTCAGATACAAGCTAAACGATGCAACTCTCACAGCGTGCGGGTCAATGTCTACGCCAAACAAATTGCGTTCAAGGATGCGACGCAGAACATTTGGCGACGGCTGCTCATTTTCATTGGCATTTTTCCAACGTTGAATTAATCGCTGATAGGCCTTAACAAGAAAAATCCCGCTCCCGCAAGCTGGGTCGAGAATCTTTAGATCCCATTCATCGCCGTCCCAAGGCAACACGCCGTCAAGCATGAAGTCAACGAGAAACCCGGGCGTATAGTGCGCTGAATTGGAAGTTACAAATTCCTCGTAAACACTACTAATAAACTCCAGAGGGATAACGTCGAAAGAATACTGACGCCAAAACAATCGTTGACGATCTTTGACCTTTAACGTCCCACTCACAAAATCCGCAAGTGTTTTGAGATGATGTTCCTCAACTGCATTTTTTTCATTTCGCCATTCAGTTTCGCGTCCGGTCTTGGTTTCACCTTTGCCCGGAAACAAATCGCCATTGAATTTGTCATTCAGCCATTGAAAGAAACGATACGCTTCCTTAAAGTTCGCAAGAATTGATTGCAAGTTGACGTGGACACCTCTGAGCGTGCCTTCGTTGTAGAGTTTTTCCAACAAGGAGGGGTTCAGTGCGGAACGGCCTTCCGAGTCTTTGCGGTCAAACAAGAACTGAATGAAAATGACACGAGCAATCAAATCATGAATTGTATCTCTCGGCAGTTCTTGTCGTTCAAGTTCTTTGCGAACAGCTTTTAATTCATCGAGTAAGGCTTGGTCAGCTCTTCCCGCACGCCTGAATCGCTCAGGAAACTCTCGGTAAAAGTCTCCGCTGGCCAAACGCACCCAGTTCAATGCATGTGCTGCACTATCCGACAAGGAATCGGGTGTGCCGAAGTCCAGTGTTGCTTCTCGAATCTGAAAACCAAGCTGTTCAACTTCCTCCGTATTGCTGGCGGGAAGTTCACAGCATGACCAAGTCCGAATCAAATTTGGCTCGATCGTAATCAGTAGTGGCGCTCGTGAGAAATTCCACGCAAGGCGATGGGCCTCCGCCAAATGTTGTTTGGTAATGGGGTGGTTGAATTCGCAAACAACAGCGATTGGTGATGCGGTCATGGCTGCACCCGCCGTCTTTGTCAGCAAGCCAACTTTGACATTTGCGGTCTTGCCAAGCTGGCGAGCTAGATTTTTTTCGATTTTCTCTTTGGCGAGTTTTACGAGAATACGCGAGCCCGCACCCGAAGGAGAATAGACTTCCTTCGCGCTTGGCCAGTGCATCGACGTGTTGAGAAAATCAAAGCTCATGATTTAAGTGCATGTCCTTTTGTAAATGTGAACGTCATTTTAGCTGATATAGTTGCAGGCATACAGGTCAGCCACCAGCAGGACTCCAAGCTCAGACGTTTATTTATGAGCATCGGCTGCGACACGTCTGGTTGCAGTTGTTGAAGATTCAAAACCTTCGAGAGAATTGTACTGGTTTCAAATTGCAAAGAGAGCTGAAGCCGCTCCAGAGCTCCATGATCTTGGGAAAGTGGTTTGCCTGTCCCGATCCGACGCGCCGACACACCGAACTCTCATCGAACTTGCGTTTCTGAACTTTCTCAACCACCGCGAACAGTAATGCGGTGCTTTATCCGAAGGTGAGCAAGCCCAGCATGGCTTGCTAGGCACTCAGCATTCGCAAGTGGCTTTTGATGACGATGTAGCCGAAGCCTAGGTTGTGTGGACATTCGTATTTTTTGATTTTCACGGATGAGTTAAGTTGACGCAAGTTTGTTTTCCACGGAGGGAATGCGATGCGTCGTCATGAAATATCAGATGAGACTTGGGAAGTGATTGCACCGCTTCTGCCGGG
>CALFUT010000021.1 GCA_937929805.1 uncultured Pirellulaceae bacterium | reverse complement strand
CAACACGTGAGACATTACCGCAAACGGCGCCGATGCCGAAAAACGATCAAGCATATCTGGCAACATCGCATCACTCCATTGACACAAATACAAGTAAATACACATTTCAATGAATCAGTAATACCCTTACAACTCTGGCCTTTAGGCTTTCGGTTGCCGTTTTCAAGCGACTGAAGCCGCTACTACCAACGGCGCGAACCACTTAGCGAACCACCTGTCACAAAAAATCACAGCCTAGAACGGAGCTCCAGCGATTAGCCGGTGATTGAGTCCTCTACCCCGAATGGGGTTCCAGCCATTAGCCGGTGGTTGAGTGAAACGACACCACCGGAACTAGAATTCGCACCCTACGACCCTGAAAGGGTCGCAGCAATGAGCAAGCTTGAAGATGAAAGCTACGACTCCTTCGGGGTCGACGGTTCTTCTACGACCTATCCGGGGGTGTTCACTGCGCTCAAACCCCCGGCTAATGGCTTTCATCCTTTCAGGATGCTTCTACAAACAGAGCCGCTAAGAACAACGCCGACACGCCTACTTCAGCTCCAACGACAGTTCCCAAGCGATCTCTCGATCCGTCAGTTGATACTTTTTCAACGGCAACGCTTTGGGACTCCACGTGTTGTCACCACCAACCCCCATCTGCTGATAGTCCAAGTTGACGGTGTAAGTGCCGTCCGACTTCAAGTCATACGTGTGATTCGCGTTTTCGATGTTGTCCATCGAAAACGGCCAGACCGAGAAATTAAACTTGGGCTGCCCTTCGGCAACCAGCGTCACCGCCCCCATGTTGAACGACGCGGTTCGACAATCGGAACGGTTGCCGTTCTTCCGCCGAGAACTCCGCGGCACCAAAGCAGCCATTGCCGACCTCGACACCGTTGGTCAGTAAACGCCATGCGTTTTACATAATCGAGAAGTAGTTCTCACAGGCAAAGTCCAACGCCTCTTCGCTCAGCACGATCGGCTGGCCAAGATATTTGCAGTAGTTTTGAACTTGCAGCAACAAGTCGCGAGGATGGCAGTTCCGCAGCGGGCGGTTGGTCGGCAAATAGTGCTTCGTCAGCAGACCCTGAATCAGCTCGGGTTTCCACTCGAACTTGTAGATCTTGCACATGATCTGAAACAGCTTGACAAAGTTTTCGATTGAGGGATTAGCGACTTCAATCTTGTACGGAATACGCCGCAGGAACGCGTCGTCCACAAGATCCTTTGGCTCAAGGTTGGTCGAAAACACGACCAACTGATCAAACGGGACCTGAATCTTTTTGCCGTTACTCGTGTTCAAAAAGTCGTAACGTTTTTCCAATGGAACGATCCACCGGTTGAGCAACTCGTCAACCGACATTCGTTGACGCCCAAAGTCATCGATCAGCAGCAAGCCCGTGTTGCTTTTCATTTGCACCGGAGCTTCACTGATACCCGTGGCTGGGTTGTACTGAATCTCCAAGTGTTCCATCGTCAATTCACCACCGACGACGATCGTTGGACGTTTGATGCGAACCCAACGACGATCAAAATCTTCCGACGCCATGATGCCCTCGCCTTGTTCAAGCGGGGCTTCTTCGTGGCTCATTGGGTCAAAGACACGGACGATATCGCGATCCATGGAAATCGCACGTGGAATCCAAACGTAAGGCCCAAACGCGGCGGTGATACGCTCGGCGATACTTGTTTTACCGTTTCCGGGGTATCCAAATAGGAACATTCCGCGACCGCTATTCACCGCCGGCCCCAGTCGCAGCATCATGTCCGGGTCGATCAGCAAATCGTGAAACGCGCGATCAAGATCTTCACGGGTTGGGTTCTGATCGTTGATCGTTTGCGCGTTCACGCTTTCAACGTACGCTTTGAACGAAACCGGAGTCGAACCATAGTAGGAACTTAGCTGGCTGTAGGCGCGTCCGCGATCTCGCCCGGCTTCTGTCAACTTACAAACGTATCCGTCAACAGGCGACTGATCGATATAGCCGAGAATCTGTTCGGACTTCAATGATGTGATGAGCGATTCGATCATCACGAATGGCAAACATACCTGATCCGAGATCTTGCGAATGGAAGCTTCGCCCGCCGCCATCAAGAATTTGACCACCAACTCTTCGACGATCGCTCGCGAGATACCCGCTTCCTCAAAACTGGAGGGCTCACGAGGATAGTAGGATCCATCTTGAGCGACATTCGCTTTTGGCTGCGAATCAGCTGAAGCAGCCGCACTGCCGCTTGCATCACCTGAACCACCACCGGATAAGTGATTAATTCGGCTCAGCAGGACATCCAGATCTTCCTGCGAACTGGCGGCAGGTTCAGTGACGACGGGATTGGGGGCAGATGATGCGTCCATGGAATACTTAGCGAATACGGGGTGATCGAATCAATGTAAATTTGGCGAGAATCGTCCGTCCAACGCGGATTCCGTTTTCTCACGGCAACGGTAGGTTGCGGCAAATGCAATGTCAAAACATGGCCCCAAAGAGCCAACAACCAACCACTGACGTTACTTAATCAGGTTCGGTTGTACTGGTCGTCCCATTTGTGTCGAAGCTAGAGTCGCTTCCGCAATCGAGCTCAAAGCGTTAGGTTGATAGAAATCGTTGGTCGCGAACCAAGTTTGTGCTCAAACTGGCCGTTCGCCCGACCGAGCGGATCGCGATTGCCACGCGTTCCCCTCAAGCCAACAGCGGCTCAACTTTGACACGACGGAAGCCAAACCTTTGAAATCGAACACTTGGATCGTGATTGGAGCCGTTTCGGCAGCCGTCGCCGTTGGGCTGGGAGCCATTGGTGCCCACGGACTGGAAGGCTGGCTTGAAAGAACGTTTGAACCTGCGGCTGCATCGGCCAGACTAGAAAATTGGCAGACCGCCGCCCAGTATCAACGCTTCCATGCTTTGGGAATGGTCGTCGTGGGCTTGTTGCTACAACGATCGACATCCAAATGGATTCACGCCGCCGGCTGGCTGATGCTGCTCGGCACCGCTCTGTTCTCGGGACTACTGTATGTGTACGCGGTTTCCCCCGCGAAGTGGATGGGCCCCATTTTTCCGATCGGAGGATTCAGCTTCATCGTCGCATGGTTGCTCTTGGGCATCGGCGCATTCACGCAAGCTAAACCTTCTTAGCAGGAAGAATGAACGTGAAGCGGAAATCGGGTTCTTCTCATACGATCTCAGACCGATCAATCTTCGGGTACTGCACCAACGTCCATCCGGGCGTTTCACTTGATCAAATCAAGCAAAATCTGGAACGTGAATCGCTGGATGTGAAACGGCAGGTCAGTCCCGATCAACCGATGGGGATCGGGCTTTGGCTCAGCAGCACGGCAACTCAAGAATTGATGGATCGAGACACGCGAATTCGATTCCGCGACTGGCTGCAAACGCGCGATCTTGTTCCGTATACCGTCAACGCGTTCCCGGCAGGTGACTTTCATCAAAAAGTCGTGAAGCACGACGTTTATAAACCGACGTGGGCCGACAAGTCTCGCTTGGATTACACGTGTCGCGTCGCGACGATTCTGACCGACCTACTACCCCGCGGCGCAAGTGGCACGATTTCAACACTGCCGCTCGCATGGCCGTTGCCCACGAACGATGAAGATCAAACGCTCGACGGCAACTCTATTTCATTTTTAACCACCTGTGCCAAGCATTTAACGCTGGCGGCGACCTTCCTAGCGGACCTAGAGGAAAAGCACGATGTCCTTTTGAGATTGTGCATCGAACCTGAACCGGGTTGCCTGCTCGACCGCGTCCAAGACGTCGTTGGTTATTTTCGACGGTACTTTTTTGAAGCCGATCAGCATGCCGGCAGCCTCCCGTTGATTCAGCGGCATCTTGGGGTGTGCCATGACATCTGTCATTCGGCTGTCATGTTCGAACCGCAAGCGTTGGCACTCGATCAATACGCCGAAGCCGACATTGCGATTGGGAAAGTCCAAGTCTCGTCCGCCATCGAAGTCGATTTTGACTCGTTGGACGCAACCACGGCCGCTCAAACATTTTTGCAGTTGGCTCAATTCGCTGAACCCAAATACCTTCACCAAACAAGCATTCGAACCGACGATTCCGTTCAGCATTTTTCCGATCTACCGCTGGCGTTGAACTCGGTCGATCCAAGCAAACCTAACGGCAAGTGGCGAGTCCACTTCCACGTCCCCATTCACGAATCGACGCTCGGTCTGATCCATTCGACCCAATCTCAAATTCTCGAATGTATTAAGTGGTTCAAGAACTCAGCGAACTCAGGGCAACCCGACTGTCACTTTGAAGTGGAAACTTACGCGTGGAACGTTCTGCCCGAATCGCTTCGGCCCGCTCGATTGGCGGATGGCATCGCGGCTGAGATGAATTGGTTCCTCGACCGTTTTAACAATTGACGGGCAGTTTGGTCGGACGCCGGCATCTCTTCAAACGACCGACAGCTTCTGCAACTCATCAGCCACCGGTCTCTTTCCACCTTTTCGTTCCGGTCGTTCTGGTTGTGCACATTGATCAGCGCGAACGTCAAAACAGCGAAGAAGAAACGAATGTTTCCTTCAAATAAAGTTTGAGGACCAGCGAGAGTTCGACGATATCTATTTCACGTCAACACATTGCCGCACGACAACGGAACGTCTGTGGATGTGAGACCGCCATGGGATGGCACACGACGACAACGGAAGGTCACGAGTAACCCTTTCCAAACCCTGAATGCAGTAAACCTGCAAGCTCCCAGGTGTCGTCATGAAAAATACCGCTCCCCACTATCTGCTGATTACAGAAGCAAAAACGATCATCGATCCGCGCGAAGACGAACAGGCCACGTCTCGACGCAGCGGACATTGGCGTTTTGTCTTAGAACAGATGGGTGTCGACGCTCGCATCGAGGTAGCCGATGACGAGCCGAATGTTATTGGGGAGCGGCTGGAGCTGCTGGCAGTGGTCCGAGGACTTGAATCGTTAGAACAGCCGTCCCGCGTGACGTTGTTGACTTCTAGCCGTTACGTTGGACGGGGCATCCGGCAAGGCATGAGCCAGTGGCGATCGAACCAATGGCGATGGGAACGATTTGGAAAAATGACGCTCATCAAGAACCACGACCTGTGGCGTCGCGTCGATCACGCTTTACTTTACCACTCGCTCGAGTGCCGCATCTGGGACCTCAGTCGGCTAACGCCCCACGCAAGCGCCGCCTCCGCGAAAAAGTCATTTCACTCTCTTGGAACGCCGTCCTCCGTCAGCTTCAATCACCATCGTCGCCGAACCAACGTAATTCGGCCTCACGGCGACGACATGGCAACAGATCGCAAACCAATCATGCCACTCGATTTTGCAGACCGAACAAACCGAATATCTCAAAACACCGCTTCGAATCCACGTCCCGAAATTGTTCTGGTTGGTGACACCGGATCCACCGTTGCCAAAAAATCCAAGCCTGAGTCCCCCGAAACAGAAACCAGTACACCGGCACTGGGCACTCAACGGAAAAAACAACAACCGTCAGGTTGCATTCACCCAACTCACAACAACATGGCACGGGTAAAACCGCCACGTGCAGGCCGAGCCTATGGCTACGCGGTCAACTAAAAATAATTAACAATTTGCTATGATTCAAAGCGATATCAACAGCTCTACAGCACAAACCTCGATTACATCGGCTAGGATTGAGGAAGATTTTTCGGCGATGAACAACGTGACTTTGGGGCGATGCGATCATCCTCACCAAGTCCTTGGCCCAAAACACTTGAAGTCAAAAGCCCTGGCAGGCAATGCCGTCGTGCGAACCTTCCAGCCGGGTGCCGAGAAAGCGTGGGTGATTTCGGCCGACGGGCGAAAGTTTAAGCCCATGCGGCAAGTCCACCCAGATGGCATTTTCGAAGCCCTGTGCTGCGAGAGCTTTCTACGTTACCAGAACCAGCGATACCAAATTCGGTACACTCAAGAAAATACAACGATGACCAAACACGATCCGTACGATTTTGAACCGCTGCTGACGGACATGGATTTGCACTTGTTCAACGAGGGCAACCACTTCGACATCTACGAAAAACTGGGGGCTCATCTTCGGACGATCGACGGTGTTGACGGCGTGAACTTTTCGGTCTGGGCTCCTAACGCTCAGTCGATCAGCGTTGTTGGCGACTTCAACCAATGGGACGGTCGTCAACATCCCATGCGGAAACGCATTCCCAGCGGCATCTGGGAGGTTTTCATTCCGGGTTTGGAAGTCGATTCGCTTTACAAATTTCGAGTCATTGACGCTCACGGGCAGCAGGTCGAAAAAGCAGATCCGTTTGGTTTTGGTGCCGAGCTACCGCCTCGAACGGCATCGGTCGTGCGTGATTTGACTCGCCACCAATGGCAAGACCAGAAGTGGATGGCTAAGCGGGCCGCAACGAATCAGCTTGAGCAACCGATCTCCGTTTACGAATTCCATCCAGGCAGCTGGAAGCACGAAGCCGGCAAGCACGAAGGCTGGATGAACTACCGCGATCTGGCGCATCAGATTGTCGGCTACTGCCTTGAGATGAATTTCACTCATATTGAACTGATGCCAATCACGGAGCATCCGTACACAGGCAGCTGGGGCTATCAGACGGTTGGTTATTTCGCACCAACAAGTCGTTATGGCACTCCGGAAGACTTCATGTACTTCGTGGACTTCTGCCACCAAAACGGAATTGGTGTGATCGTGGATTGGGTTCCGGCTCACTTTCCCAAAGACGTGCACGGCCTAGCAAAATTTGACGGTACCGCGCTTTACGAACACGCGGATCCTCGCCAAGGTGAACACCCCGATTGGGGAACACTGGTGTTTAACTACGGTCGCACCGAAGTACAGAATTTCTTGATCAGCAACGCTCTGTTCTGGTGCAAGAAATACCACATCGATGGACTGCGGGTCGACGCAGTGGCGTCCATGCTCTACTTGGACTACAGCCGCGAAGACGGCGAGTGGGTTCCAAACGAGTTTGGCGGTCGCGAGAACCTTGGTGCGATCGATTTCATGAAAAAGATGAACGAAAAAGTTCATGAAATCTGCCCAGGCGTTCTGACCTTGGCGGAAGAGTCGACGGCGTGGGGTGGTGTTTCAAGACCTACCTACACCGGAGGCTTGGGCTTCAGCATCAAGTGGAACATGGGGTGGATGAATGACACGTTGCGATACATGCGACACGACCCCATCCATCGCAAATACCACCACGATGAACTGACTTTTAGCCTAATCTACGCGTTCACTGAAAACTTCATGTTGCCGTTTTCACATGACGAAGTCGTACACGGCAAGGGTTCGCTTCTCGATCAGATGCCGGGCGATTTGTGGCAGAAGTTTGCGAACTTGCGACTACTGTACAGCTACATGTGGACGCACCCGGGCAAGAAGCTCATGTTCATGGGCTGCGAATGGGGCCAGTGGAACGAATGGAATTGTGATTCAACGTTGCAGTGGGATCTGCTCCAGTGGGGATCACACGCCGGACTCCGCCGCATGGTGGGCGACCTGAACCAGTTGTACAAGAGCCAGCCAGCGCTTTACGAAGTCGATTTTGAAGCTCAAGGGTTCGAGTGGGTCGACAGCATGAGCCGTGACCTGAGCGTCTTAGGCTACGTCCGCCGCGCGAAAGATCCTAGCGACTTTGTTGTGGTCGCGTGCAACTTCACGCCGACCACGCACGGTGAATATCGCTTGGGCGTGCCCGAGGCCGGATTCTATCGAGAGATCTTCAACAGCGATTCAGAATTCTACGAAGGAACCAACGTCGGCAACGGCGAAGGTGTTCAAGCGGAACAGATCGAAGCTCAAGGCCGCGAGTGGTCGATCAAATTGTCGCTACCGCCGCTGGGCGTGACCGTCCTGAAGAAGGCGTAGCAAGCAAGAAGGCAAACGAGTGAGAGGGTCGTCGCGTGGCCGTGGCCAACACGCTCAGGGCAACGTTTCATCTATTGGAACACGCTTCAGGTCACTCATCGCGTCCCATCGCCAGACCTGACGGCCTTGGTTACGAAAGTACTTGATCAGCTTTTGATCCTGCTCTTCTCCCAGCGTATGGGCCCAAGCGATTTTGCTACCGTCGATGTCGGCTCGGTTATAAACCCACTCGCTGTGGACGGAATACCCTTCCGGGTAGTCCACGAACACCAGATGATCGCCCTCAATCTTCGATAGCTGCTGCTCAACATTGGCCCGTGGTGTATTCGAACCAATCTGACTGAACGTAAACGCGATTAGAAAAACAAAACGCCACAGCGACCAGCAGACGACGGCCGGAACCACATACCGGGCGACGTTATCCCACCGTGAAGCAATATGCCAACAACGCAGCCCGTGAATGACCACCACATAAAACAGGCACGCAAAGGGTGCCACATAGTGCGGAAACACGGAACTGAAATTTGTCAGCAAATGGATCCCAACAATTAGAATGCTGATCAAAATACAAAACCGCAGCCAGTCGTCACGGCGCCGCATGAAGATTAAGGGCAGTAGGCAGACTCCGCCGAAAAACGGATAGAAATCCAAGCAAGGTTTCAGTTTCTTTGGCGCCATCTCGAAGTACCCGCGCAGCGTTCTGGTTCGTTCATGGATAGCCCTGCTCCACTCAACGTAAAACTCGCGCATGCGAGGCAGCCGATACTCGGGGATCGGCGGAGCGGTTCCAAACAACCACATGGTGGATGCCGAGTAACGAGCCGAGTGAATCGCATACGGCATCTGAGTCACGTCGCCGGTCACGACATGATTGTTCCAGCCGATAAGGCAGACTGCGGCGGCACCAATCAGCAAAGGCGGCACCGCCAACGGCGCCAGTTTTTTGGACACGGCGTTCCAATTCAACACCGAACGCCGGACAAGAATAAACCCGCAGATCACGCATGCAATCAGCCCTTCAAACGGTCGACTAATCGCAAGCATCGAAGCGGCAATAGAAAATATGGCGGAGTAAAGAAGACCGCTCGTCACCGACAGATCTGCCATCTGATCGACTAAGCGTTTCATCGAACCAAAAAGCAGCGTC
Organism: uncultured Pirellulaceae bacterium; assembly: GCA_937929805.1. GTDB lineage: Bacteria > Planctomycetota > Planctomycetia > Pirellulales > Pirellulaceae > Mariniblastus. Next base: position 15,866 of record CALFUT010000021.1, on the reverse strand, counting down.
CCTGCCAAAAATGGAACTGCTCCGCCCCACCAAGTTTGTCCCCAGTTCGTTAACCAATAAGGATTGATTGCGATCAACAAACAGCCGAGAAAAGCCCATCGACTGGGAACCCAAACTTTCAGCGCCCAGTACAACGCAGCCACTCCAACCGCCAGCGTAAACCAAAACCCAAAGATCGAGTGACCCGTCAAACGCTGCCCGGCCCCCAACACCAACCCCGTCCCCGGCGGATACTTTGCCATACGAGTCGGCTGCGACAACACATGAAAGGTTTCAAAGTGCTGCCAAAACGGATGCGTCGGATTCGTCAGACGACCGCTCGCATACGTATCGGCCGCCAATTGATAGGCAAACTCATCGTGAACCCTTGGCTGAGGATAGTGGATGCACGCAAGTAGCATGTTCGCGCACAGGACGATCAGAAACAGCGTCCCCATCGCAACCCACTGGTTGCGACATAAGATACCCACGCATCGAGACAACTGTCGTCCCAGAGGGAAATGCGGGCGAAGGTACAACCAACCCAACAAGATGAACGGAAACAGGCCCCACAGCGCGAGAAACCAATAGCCGAATCCATTGCTGTAGTAACTAAACATTGCTGCACCGACGCGAGTGACACGACCTTAGGCAAGTGGCAGAATAAAAATCAAAACTGTCTCACCTATGTTGGCACAAGCAACAATCTAAAAATTAGATTCGGATCGAAAGTCCATACCGATTCGCCAAACGATTAAACCGTGCTTGGGTTTTCAAAAGTTGGCAGGGTATCAACAACAGGAATTGGCGTTGCTTTCAATTGAGCTCGCCAGCTTGGAGGCATGTTCCGGTCGATTTCGATATTGGCGAACGGCTTGGTCACTCGAGCGCCGTGTTTTAGAGCCCATTTTGCCATGATCTCAAGGCCATCTTCCAAGCTAACATCTTCGGCTTGACCAAAGCACTCTTTTACCAATGAATGATCCGAGTACGCGTGAAGCACTTCGTTTCGAGCGGGCAAGTAATCGATTTGCGGTTCGACTCCCATCACTTGACCCACCGCTTTGGCAAGTTCATTCACTGACCATGGCTGATCGGCTCCGATGTTGAAGACTCGATTCCGAGCCGCATCGACTTCTGGCGATCCGGCAATCACGGCGGCAACTGGACCCACGTAGCTAAAGGCTCGCGATTGTGTTCCGTCACCAAAAATGGTTAACGGCTTACCTTGCATGATCTGGTTCATAAAAATCCCAATCACGTTTCGGTAGCGATCACCAATGTTCTGGTACTCGCCATAGACGTTGTGCGGACGAAAAATCACATAATCCAACCCGAACATCTCGTGAGAACATTTCAATTCTTGCTCGACCCCCAGTTTTGCGATTCCGTATGAATCCTCCGGCTGAGGAATCATGTCCTCACGCATCGGCAACTGGTTGGCGCCATAGACGGCGATCGAGGAGGTGAACACGAAACTTTTTACATCGTGATTGACGGCGGCGTTGATCAGATTGACACTGCCAATCAGATTGTTGTTGTAGTTGTATCGCTTGATGAAGTGACTCAGACCCTCGGCGGCATACGCAGCCAAGTGGTAGACGTAGTCGAAACCATGCTGTGCAAACAAGCGATCGACCAAATCATGATCGCAAATATCGCCCCGCACCAACTCTGCGGCGTCTGGAACATTGTCTCGGAAGCCGCCGCTCAAATCATCCAACACGACCACCTGAAACTGCTTGGCCAACAATTCGCGAACGACATGGGCTCCGATAAATCCGGCCCCACCGGTTACGAGACATTTCATATGACTGTTTCTATTGATTGAGAAGAACTTTTCAGCTTCATTCCTTGGACGCACCAAGGACGCCTTGCGCTATTGTGATTTCGTCACTGCAAAAGGTACGTCACCAAACATTGCTCGCGAGATAGCATTTGACCAATTCTGACCATTTTGACTTAAACGGATCGGGTGCAAACTTTGGCCAGAAAGAACCCGGAACGTCAAAAACCTGCCTCGCTCATGCGCTCAATCGAAAACAACCGAGTAACCGTCACGACAGGAAGTGGAAACTTTCGCAGCCGGTTTGTGACCATCGTGACCATCTACGCGTCGGGCTTGGCTTGGCTTGCCTTGGCTTGGCTTGGCTTAGCGCGTCGACAAGACAGCGCCTCAGACCTGAACTGAAGTAGTGTCCGCCACATCTTCCTCGAGATCGCTGGCTTCACTTTTCACCGAGTCAGCGACATCGCCAATCACTTCATCAATCCCCCGAAACATGATTTCAGAAGTTTTCGCAGGGCTGCAAACAGTGTCAAACAAACTTTTTGCTGCGCGGGCGATTTCTAGAGTGTCAGCATGGTTTGCCCGAGCCAATAAAATCTGCTGAGCAAGCTGATCTGCATCTCCAGCATCAACAACAAGGCAATGTTGGTTTTCAACCAGCAACTCGTCAATCGCCTTGCTGCGGCAGGTCAAGAAAGGAAGCCCCATGGCCATCGCTTCGTAAACCTTGTTCGGTATCACTCGCAACGCCTTGTCGGTGGTGCCGAAAATCCCCAACGCGAGGTGTGACTTGCTCGCTTGAGCTGGAATCTTTTCGGACGTCTGCCAACCTTCAAAAACAACATTGTCGGCGTTCAATTCATCCCGAAGCTGAACGCATTCAGCAAACGTTTGGCCCGAACCGAAGATCGTCACTCGAACGTTTTCATCACGTAGTTTAGCGGCGGCTCGGACGATGGTGTCGACACCCTGCAACGGAATGAACCCACCCCAGAAGAAAACCTCGAACGTCTGGCCTTCCGACCAACTGGGGACTTTCTCCAGTGGCGGGCTTTCGGCACTGATCCATAACCGGCGAAGCTTGGCGTTCGGCACTTCGAAGAAGTCTCGCATGTACTCAACGTGCTGCTGAGTATCCGTGAAACACAAATCGGAATGCTTGAGCATTGTTCGATCAAGCCAAAAACAGATTTTGCCGCGTAGCGATCCGGACGCAAACTTCCGTTTGTCATTCACCGTCGCATCGTATAGTGAGAAATAAGCGTCTGAGACAACCGGCCCCCGGTACAACAACCTGACTAGGGGAAAGATCGGTTGAGCCAAAAAACCGACGAAGACCGCGTCTGATTTTGCAAGCCTACCCGTGAGCCACGCAAAAATTAGCTTCGACACGATAACAAGCATTCGAACCGAGTAAGTTTTCGAATTGCTTACGTATTCGTCCAGCTGATAACGACGGGCAAGCTCCCGACGCGTGATCGAAACGCGCGAATAAGTTGGCTCTCGGGTTGCGAAAAACGCAATCCTTCGCGGGGGCTGGCTGACGGGCTTCACGATGACGACTCCATGGAACCCGGTTTCGTTGATCCAACTTCGGCTTGACCAATACCCAACGCAAGTACGATCTGCGAAATAACGACAACGGTTAGTGAAAACACCAATCGGTCAAGCACGGCAGCCGACAACGCCAGCGACACTGGAATCCCCAAGTGAGCCGCCGACAGCGCAACAGCAGCCTCGCGAAAACCGAGTGCCGACGGAGTAAACGCGATCACAAATGCCAGATCACCCAGCACCGAAGCGAACAGCACTCCAAAGAATGGCACATCCAAACCCAAAGCCAAGAACGCAAACTGGAAGCGAATCGCTCTCAGAAACGCGAGCGCGACGTGAGCCGCCCCAAGCCCAAACATTCTTCGACTGCCTGAGTTAGCAAGTCGGCACGTGGCGTGATTCAAACGCGTGATCAGCGAGTGCCCGGGTCCCTTGTACCTGCCAAAAAATCCCCAACGAGCAACCGATGCTATGACGCTCAAAACAAAAAATAGGGAAACACCGATCGTCAACCAAATCGGCGTGGCAACTCCGTGAGACAACCAGCCAATGATTAGCAGGACACAACAAACTCCACTGCAAGCCATCACGAAAAGAATGCCGTTGACCAACACAACGGAACCATAGTCGACCAGCGAGCACTTTTTTACTTTGTGCAAATACGCTGCCGTCGCACCGAGCCCACTACGGGGCAGCAACAGGTTGGCATAAGAACTGAGGACAAAAATACTAAAGCTTTCTGCGGCCGTTATACTACGGTCAAACGCGTCCAGCCCCCACTTGGTCGTAAAACCTTGCAACCAAAGCGTCAACGTGTGGACGACTGCAATACCGAGAACCGCCGGCCACCAAGCGCTGCCGATTCGGTCAAGTTCTTTTAGGTAGTCCTGTCCGAAGAACAGAAAAATGGCCATCGCGAGCATCGCAGCAGCCGGTCGAAGATACGTCTTCCATTGCATCGCGTCACCTCCGTGGTTTGCGAGCGAGAGCGATATATCCGTCCGACCAATCGAGTGACAAGAAAGGCAGCTGCATTAGATTGAAAGGCAACATGCATACGTCATTAAGCAGCCAACGCAACGACAGCCAGCGCTTCCGCTCGACGCCACTCGCCTCCGTGCGCTCTTGCCGAGTCCGCTGATCGGTTTTCAACACTCCAGACGCGACCCTCGTTCTAAGCACCTTCAACAACAGCCCAAGCGGAAAGCCATACGACAACACTTGAGGCTCTTCGAATCCGATGCTCATCAATTGAGCACGCAATGGTTCTTTATCGTATCGGCGAAAGTGCCCCACCATTTCATCTTCGGCAGAAAATTTCGATTGATGGGCGGGCACTGAAAGAAGCAAATGCCCTCCCGGCCGAATTAGGTTGAACCACCCCTGCAACGCGGCATCGTCGTCTTCAATGTGTTCTAGAACTTCCATACTGAGAAGTAGGTCAGCTTGAGTGCCGCAGGGCAAATGGCAGGAATCACGGCCAAAGATAGAAACTCGCTCGTTACCATCGAGACGCTCACGCATCATTTCCAAAGCGGAAGGCGAGATCTCGACCGCCGTCCCGCGCATTCCACACTGCTCGCTCATCCATTGAGCAGCATGCCCCGACGCTGCACCGATTTCGACAAATGTGCCGGGCCTAAGTTTTCGTATTAAACGCTTAACGACCCACAGTCGCAGCAAGTAACGAGGCATGGGCACCCAACTGGATAGGGCTGATCCCTCAGGTGGCGCTGAATTGGTTGTAAGGTTTTGGATCAACGGCTTTCTCCATCCTGCTCTGCAACCGATGACTTAAGCTGCTGCTCCAAAATCCCCAAACGACGGTTGGCTTTTTCCATCAGTTTGCGATTAACCGATATCAAATCTCCCAACAGCCCCGCGAGTACTCCAATCAATCCCCCGCTCATCAAGATCGCAGCAAGGATTAAAGATTGCACGTGCCCCCCGCCGCCACCCATGAACCAGAACACCAGATAGCGTGCGCACAAAAGCAAGCTTGCAACGCACATCACGACGCCCGGGACCGCAAAAAAATGGAGCGGCCGATAGGTCATAAAGATACGAATGATCGTGCTGGCCGATCGCATCACGTACGAAGGAATACTCTTCAGCAACCGTGATGGCCGCAAGTCGGGGTTGGTTCGAATCGGAACCGAACGGACAGCAAGATTCTTGTGGCCCGCTTGGATAATCGTTTCGAGCGTATAGGTGTAGCCGTTAAACACGTTTAGCTGCATCGCGGTGTCACGACTAAACGCACGGAATCCGCTGGGTGCGTCATCCACGTCGGCGTTGCTAACCTGACGAACAACCCAACTGCCCAATTTTTGCAACAGCTTTTTGGATGAAGAAAAGTGAGCGGTATTACCAATTGGGCGTGCTCCGATCATCATGTCGGCAGCACCGTCAACGATCGGAGTCGTTAGTAAAGGAATGTCGTCAGCACAGTATTGGTTATCGGCGTCCGTGTTGACGATCACATCCGCCCCAAGTCGCACGCACTCATCAAGGCCCGCCATAAACGCCTGGGCGAGTCCCCGATTGGCCGGAAATTGGACGATATGGTCGACGCCCAACCGACGAGCAATGTCAACCGTTTCGTCAGTGCTTCCGTCATCAATCACTAACCACTCAACGGAAGCGAAACCTTCGACCTCTCTAGGTAGTTCCGCAATGGCGACAGGCAGCGAGGCTGCTTCGTTGAAGCATGGTATCTGGATGATTAGCTTTCTGCCGTGGCTCTCGCTGGCATTCACTTCGGCTTTCGCATCCGTTTCGCGGTCGCCCAAAGCTTGTTGCCCAAGCTCCCCCGCTTGTTTCAGCGTCGCCTGAATCTGAACCTCCGTGCGAACTGCTTCTGTCGACGCATGGACGAGTGGATTTCCATCGCTCGGATTGAATGCTGCGCTCTGCCCCACAGAAGAATTCGACATCAGGTTCTGAACCAGCAAGAAAAGAAAAGCCCGCCGAGCCCATGCGCGGTAAAAACGGCCCGAAAATGTACTTGCTGCCTGAGACCAGTCAAATTGGAAACAAGCTCAGGCTTCCGCGCCCGTGATAACGGGAGTCGAATCTTCCCTTCGTGCCGGTCGTCCTGCTTAGGCAAAATAGCGAACTTACGAGAATCGATAGCGAGTATTTCTGTGGGCCACGAGCACGCGAAATCGGGGTGGGTAAAGGCGAATTCTCAAGGAACGGCAAAGTGTCGCTCAACCGCAAACGTATCTGTGCCTTATCTGGCTTGCAAGAAACGGTCACGTATTATGGGTAAGTTAATCTTTTTGGTGGCCTGTAGAGAAAAAGGGCGTGATTTTCTGAATAGTCAAGCTAAACTCCCCCTTCACGCCCGAAGGTGGGTTATGATGTCCGGACCGCGCTCTAGGAAACCTAGGTGGCGTAGGTGCAATGCGGATTTTTTGTCGAAAACGTCGGTTTTCGCTGATTGACAGGCCTTTTCGCTTAGTTAAAATGCGAGACCACCGAAAAAGATAACGCAAATTTTCTACGCGTTTTTAAGCTTTTCGAGCGAACTATCACGGGGTGACAGTTCGTACTTTGCGGGCAACCGTGCGTAAATTTTCCCCATGTTTTTCAACTTTGAATCTTGATTTAGCGCGTCGCTAATTCGCAGATAAAAAGAATTTTCCCTGTTTGAGTCTCGTTCTAAGGAGGACCTCTTTATGTCACAACGAATGTTGGGCATGTTGGTAGCGGTGTGTTTCGCTGTCGCGACACCGTATGCCAATGCTGGAACGCAGTGTGGATGTGGCCAAGTTGCCAGTCCATGCGGCGATTGTTACGGAAGTTCCGTAGTCGACCCGTCCGCGGGTGGTATGATCATCGACGGCGGCATGTCCGCTGGCATGGTTGAAGGTGGCGTTGTTGATGGCGGAATGGCCATGGACAGCGGTACAGTTGTTGATGGTGGCATGGGTATGGTTGCCGGTGGCGGTTGCTGTGGCCAGTCAGTTCGTTACGAAACACGCACAATCTATGAGAGCCAGCAGGTTACCAAGATGCGTACCGTAACTCGTACTCGTATGCGTAGCGAAACTCGCACACGTAACTACACAGTGAACGTTCAGGTCCCAACGACCCAAACGCAGAATTACACTGTGATGGTTTCTGAGCCTCGCTCACGCACTGAGTCTTACACTGTTAACGTTCCTTACACTGAGCAAGTTGCTCAGCCGTACACGGTTCAGGTTCCAGTGCAGAAGACTCGCGAAGAGTCTTACTCAGTAAGCGTTCCTTACACTGAGCAGCAGTCGCAAGACTATCAGGTAAGCGTTCCTTACACAGAGAACGTAACCCAGAACTACACAGTTCAGGTTCCTTACACTGAGAACATCACTCAGACCTACACCGTAAGCGTTCCTTACACAGAGACTAAGACTCGTGACTACACAGTCAACGTTCCCTACACAGAGAACACGACTCAGTCTTACCAAGTAAGCGTTCCTTACACTGAGCAAGTTGCTCAAAACTACACTGTTTGTGTTCCTTACACAGAGAACATCACTCAGAATTACACTGTTCAGGTTCCTTACACTGAAACTACGACTCAGTCGTACCAAGTTCAGGTTCCTTACACTGAGCAAGTTGCTCAGAACTACACAGTTTGCGTTCCTGTAACAACTCAGGTTCCTCAAACTTACACAGTGATGGTTCCTACCACTCAGCAGCGCACTGGCACCAAAATGGTTTGCCAGCCTTACACTGAAACCCGTTACCGCACCGTCACTCGTGACGCTGGTAGCTGGCAGTGCCAGACATCGACTGTTGCAGTCGGTGGTGGTGCATCTTACGGTGGCGGAGCTGTTTACGGTGGCGGACTTGGCGCTGGCGGCGGATGTGGCGGAAAGCTTCTCGGTGGATGCGGATGTCGCGCCCGTCGTAGCTGTGGCTGCAGCAGCTGTGGTTGTGCTTCTGGTTGCGGAAGCAGCTGTGGTGGCGGCGGTTGCGGTGGCCTTGGTGGCTACGGTGGCGGTGCAGTTGCAGCTGGTGGTTCTTGTGGCCCAACATACATGACAGTAAATCGTCGCGTATGGGTTCCTAACCAAGTTTCGTCTCAGGTTCCTTACACTGTAACTCTGAACCGTCAGGTTCCTCAGACTTACACTTACAACGTTACTGTTAACGTTCCACAGCAGCAGACTCGTATGATCACTCAGACGAGCCGCAAGATGGAAACTCGTACCCGCATGGTTACAGTTAACAAGACTCGTTGTGAGACACGTACTCGTGAAGTTCCTGTAACTCGCACACGTACAGAGACTCGTACACGTACAACTCCAGTGACACGCACACGTCAGGAAACACGCACACGCATGGTTCCTGTCACACGCACAAAGCTGGAAACTCGTACTCGTACTGTTCCTGTTACAAAAATGCGTCAGGAAACTCGTACACAGACTTACCAAGTTCAGTTGACTCGCCAAGAGCAGCGTACAAAGCAAGTTCCTGTGACTCGTACGAAGACAGAAACTCGTACTCGTACAGTTGCTGTTCAGAAGACTCGTATGGAAACACGTACTCGTACTTTCAACGTGACTAAGACACGTTTGGAAACCCGTACTCGTACTGTTCCTTACACTGAGTTCACAACTGAGCAACGTACTCGTAACGTTACTGTTCAGAAGAGCCGCACTGAGACTCGTACTCGTGAAGTTCCTTACACTGTTCAAGTCCCACAGACTCGTACACGTCAGGTAACTGTCATGACATCGCAGCCTCAGACTCGTACTCAGACTTACACCGTTCAGGTTCCTGAGTCTTACACCGAGCAAGTTCCTTACACAACTTGCGTTCGCGTGCCTAAGACCATTCAGGTTCCAGTTGTAACTAACAACTCTTGTGGTTGTGGTGCAGCTGCTGGTGGTGAAGTCATCATGGGTGGCGGATCTGTTGGTGGCGGCGAAGTCATCATTGACGGTGGTGCTGGTTCAATGGGTGGTGGCGAAGTCATCATCGATGGTGGTGCTGGTAGCTACAACGGTGGTGGCGAAGTCATCATCGACGGCGGAGCTGGTAGCTACGACGGTGGTGGAGTCATCATTGATGGTGGTGCTGGTGCCGGTTGTGGTTGCTCAGGTGGTGTTGGTGCTGTTGCAGCTCCTGCCGCTGATTACAGCTACGCTGCTGCTGCTCCTGCTGCCTCTGCTGGCGGTTGCTGTGCAGCTCCTGCTCCTGTTGCCACATGTGGCTCAGGTTGTGGAACTGGCTGTCGCTTGTTCCGCGGATGCCGCTTGGGTTCACGTCGCTCACGCTGCGGCTGCAACTAAGCAACTCTCTCAGTGCTTAATGCACTGACTGAATGATTAACTAAGCGTGCTGTGATCTTTCACAGCACGCTTTTTTTATGCCATCATCCAAAATCGCGATTGATCAAATGCCAGCACGATCATCTAGCCCGAATATTGCATCATGTTTTTTCAAGTGGCACGTCGCCTTGGTATTGGCGAGGTTTTATTGCTCTGCACGGCAACACACTGTTTCTCAGGCAGCGAAAAAGGCCATCAATCGTCGGCTTGCGGCAAGCTGGTGAATTATTCGGGCTAGCCCGAACCAGCGATCTGATTTGACGCCCTTCTATGAGAAACCTCGTTGTTGGCACTCCCGGCTGAAGACATCCTGAAAAACGCTGGCTGCCACCAACTTATACAGGTCGAGACGGTTCATCTTGACGTGAGTTTTCGACCCTGATAATCACAACACAGGAATCTCCGCGTCGGATCGATGGACCGTCTTCTTGAGCAAATTTGATCAATTTCGACTGATTATTGTGCTGGCTTTGTGCGCCAGCACTTTAGGCATTTGCGCGGTGTCGAACGGTCAGCGGCCTCGGTTCCCAGATTTCTTCGGATCGACTGGATCTGCCGTCGTTGCCCCAGGAACAGCTGGCGCTGTGCTTGGAAATCAGCCTCCCGCCCTAGCCGTTCCAAACTTTGGACAAACTGGGACGCCTGCGTTCACGAACCCGACGATTGGGGCTCCACCGGTCATCCTGCAAGGTCCTGTTCAGCAAAGCCCCCCAATTTTCGGGCAGCCCATACTGGCGTTCCCTCCAAGCACCAGCAGTGGGGCGGTACCCAATTTTCAGCCCCCGTCACTGAATCCGTTTCAAATACCCAACCAATCATTCCCGGGCTTTCCTAACGGCGGTCCCGGCGTCCAGAACTTCCAAATCTACCCACCAGCGAACAGTCAGCCCCTTGTTGGTCCCCAAATCGCTCCACCACCGGTGCGAACCGTGCCCAACTACCAACCTCCCGCAATCAATCGAAGTTTTCCCAACAATGGCGTGGGTCAACCGTTCTTTGACAATGGAATTGGACGCAGCGGGCTACTGGCGTGGCCCCAACGCGCGTGGTCTAGCTTTCAAAATGACTTTCTGCCTCGGTTGCTGGAACGACCTCGGGCCCGCCAGACGTTTATTCGCGGTGACAATGGTAACCAGCTAAACATCAATGACATCGAAGTGGCCACGACCCTCAATTGGCCAAACTTCTTTCAAAGCAATGAAGCGTTACTGGTGAGTCCCGGGTTCATTTTTCACTTTTGGGATGGCCCTGCTTCAGCGACAGGTTTCGATCTGCCGCCTCGCACGTACAGCGCCTACCTAAGCTTTGATCATTCCACCGACACACGGCGAAACTTTGGACTGGAGAACAACTTCACGGTTGGTTTTTACTCCGATTTCGACGCCGTCAGCAGTGATAGTCTGCGTCTGACTGGCAAACTGCTTGGCTGGCGGAGGATCAACCGCTACATGATTGGAAAATTTGGTGTTGAGTACCTCGACCGAATCCGAACCAAGCTGCTGCCAGCGTTTGGAATCTATGCGACTCCTACGCCCGACATCAAACTCGATCTTTATTTCCCACGGACCAAGCTCTCGCACCGAATTCCCAACCTCAATGACTTTGAGGTATGGGCATACGCAGGAGCCGAATATGGTGGCGGTAGCTGGACCATTGAACGGACCGATGGAACGGAAGACCAAGTTGACTTGAATGACATCCGAACTTTCATTGGCCTCGAATGGATTGGGCCAAGAAGAGTTTCCGGATTTCTCGAGTTCGGCTACGTGGCAAGCCGAGAACTGGTTTACAAATCGGATTCCCTGAACGAGTTCGATTTAGAAGACGCCGTGATGGTCCGTTCAGGCTTAGCGTTTTAGCCAGCAAATGGACAGCGATCAGAAACTAGTCTGTCATCGCCCATAAGTATTGATCAGTGCGGGCGTCGTTCACGGCAAGAATGCCGCCAGGTGGCCGCTGATGCTGGTCAACCCAGAAAACGTGAGAGGTCAACTGGTCGATGAACCGGTAGTGATCGACGATCGTTTGATAACCAGTCGCGGCCCACTTGATCTGCCCAACTTGATCGAAGCCACCGGGCAGCGACCGGACTAATTTCGACTGATTGCTCACACCGCCCAGCTAGGACACGTGCAAACGCCGAGTATGCTCCTTCCGTTGAAAAGCGATCGAAGCGATGCCTCTTTGGACTTGCGTAGGACACACCGTTGCCGATCAATCCATCAGGGGAATCGATGCAAAGAAACTAAAAGCTAAATTAACGTTGTATGACGGTTTTCCTCGGTGGTTCTCCCACTGCGTGAGATTGCACACAATTGCAACGCTTCCAGAATTTGCATCCGAGATTACGGTCGTTTACTATCGATTGGGAGTTTCGCCCCGCAACACGTGCCATAACACGTTGGTTAAACCACATCCAGTCGTGCGGGTCTGATCTGTTCAAAGGGTTCTTGAAAACCGAAATTCATTGAGTTGGGTCCGAAAAATTCAATCATTACCCGACGCGGGACAGGAAATTGCATGGGTTGCAGTAAGCCCTTATCCAACAAATCCTAACCCGACATGTAAGTGAGTGACCGGTCCCTCGCTGACACAATGGGCTATGATGACGAGTGCAATTTCCTCGTGAGCGATCAAACACTGATCCCTTGCTCACACGTCGAGTTGGGAAATTTGTTCTAAAAGGCCCTTTAGTTTTATGCTCGCTCTCGACAAACCTGTGTCGTCGTTTGCCCTAGTTATTGTTTGTTTATTTTCAAGCAACTTTGACACACAGACATTTGAAATCAGCCGTTAGGAGAACCGCCTTGAAATCTTTGATCTTGATAATTTTCACCTCGATTTTGTCCTTGGGCTACGCATGCTCAGATGTGGAAGGCGGCGTTGTTTTTGATCTCGATGGAAACGGCAGCCTGAACGGAGGTTCTCGTTGGAATGCAACTTCGACCAGCTTTTCAGTAACAAGTGGAACCGTTGAACGCTCGCTTGACGGGGGGTTGCGATTTTCGGTTTCAGGTGGTTCATACGAAAATTACCGAGATCAGTTTGTTTGGAGTTCGGTTCCGTCTGTAGCAGATTTCCGCAGCGCAATTTTGGCAGCATTTGATACGTGGACGGCCACAGATCCCGAAACAGGTCTCACCACAAGTCTTTTCTTTGTTGAAGATTTGGAAACAACGGCAACAACAGCAATTGATGGACGCGTAAGACTTGGTTCTGAAATTGACCTCTTCTCTGGCAACGTTGGTTCGGGAACGCGCGGTGAAGCCTTTTTTAATTCAAGTTCAATTGCGGGCGGTGTTACGCTTACAAGTGGAACAACAGGGTATGGCGGTTTTGCTATCAATGGCGCTGACATTACCATGAACAACAACAACGCGGTTTGGGATTTGAATACATTTCAGACGATTTTGGCACATGAGATCGGCCACGCGATTGGGTTCGGCGATGTTGAAGATTTCTTTGGGAACGGGTTTATCGATGACAACTACAATCCGTTAGATCCATTGAACTCCCTGACAAACTCTTGGGCGTTATTGGTCGATCCGCTGAACCCGGCGAATTCCTCGTTGTCTATCTTTTCGGTTCCAAACGACGCTTCCGGTATCGATACCGATGGGGTTGATATTCTTTTGGAGAGTGACATCCCGTTCACATTTTTTCTGAATGGTGCATCACTGCAAAACGATGATTTTGGGACAAGGCAGTTTCTTTACCCGTCTTTAACCTTCGCTGCTGAACCAATCGTCGGGGATTTCGACGCCGATGGAGACGTCGATTGCGATGACTTGGATGGCTATGTCGGAAACTTGGAAATGACTGCCACTGGAGCACTTGCTGCTCTGGATTTCGACAGCGATGGATTCCTCAGCCAAACTGACGCCGACTCAGTAGTCACCACCTTGGTTATGACCTCGAACGGCGCGGTGGGAGCGTTGCTTGGCGACTTGAACTGCGACGGGCAGGTCAGCGTCCTCGGCGATGCATTTATTTTGGTTGCAAACCTAGGAACGGCGGTCAACAGCTATACCTTGGGCGACATCAACTTTGACGGAACCGTCACGGTTTTAGGTGACGCGTTTACGTTAGTGGGGAATCTGGGACTCACTAACCAGCCGTAGACAGTCGGCTTTCAGAGAATTATGCCCCAACGGCCACCGTAATGGCTGACAAGCGATTAACCAGAAGAAGATCGCACGACGGTTATTGAAAAACTTCCCGGTCAAAATTCCGTTATTCAATTCAGCAGTTTCTCGACCGGCACCAGATAATTGCGGACCATTCGGCCAAAGTAGGTACGGCGAATCAAAAAAGGGCCGAAGCATTTGCTTCGGCCCTTTCAAAGTGGACCCGAACGGGATCGAACCGTCGACCTCTACACTGCCAGTGTAGCGCTCTCCCAGCTGAGCTACGGGCCCGTAAGTTGACGGTGGCCAGAAAAACTGTCACCAGACGGCGTTCTGCCGTGACTTCGGAAGGAAGAAAGTAGCACCCAAAATAGCCAATGTCAAGCCAAAACTGGCTCAGCCTACACGGCGTTCGGCGTCCACTCACGTTCCGTTAAATTGCACGACCATTACCGCCTTACGAACACAGCACAGCAGGACAGGGTAGGGCACTCGACGATCCTCACATCTAGGCATTACAGTGGAACTCAAACACCGCTGTGCCCGTGGCACATTTTAATATTTCGAAACGTTTGAAGGAAACGATCTGATGGCTGAAATCACATTCAAAGGCAATCCAATTCACACCTCTGGCGATCTGCCGGCTGTCGGCGCTGCGGCGCCTGAATTCACGCTCGTTGGCGGCGATCTGTCCGACGTGACGCTGGGCAGTTTCGCGGGCAAGAAGGTGATTCTGAACATCGTCCCCAGTTTTGACACCGGAATCTGTGCCGCCTCAGTCAAGAAATTCAACGAAGAAGCTGGCTCGCTTGACGACACCGTTGTCGTGAATGTCTCCAAAGATCTGCCGTTCGCGCAAGGACGGTTCTGCGAAAGCAACAAGGTTGAGCATGTGACTAACGTTTCTGCCTTTCGTTGCGATGGTTTCGGTGACGCTTACGGAATGACGATGACCGAAGGACCTTTGCGTGGTTTACTTGGCCGCGCGGTGGTCGTTGTCGGTGCCGATGGCAAAGTTGCCTACAGCGAACTGGTTCCCGAAATTGCGCAGGAGCCAAACTACGATGCTGCTTTGGCCGCAGTGAAGTAGCTCTTGCGGTGATGGTTCAATCGATCGCAGATGAGCATGGCCGACGACCTTTGTTGAACCGTCCGTTGCGGCCTGAGAAACAAAGAAAGAGACTCACACCCGACCGATGTTACTCGGTTGGGTGGAGCCTCTCGCTCTAAGGGGTGGTGCCCGACAATTGCCGGACACCAATCCAACATGATGCTTTGGTTAAGCTTGATTACTTGCGGCGACGCAACGTTGCGATAGCCGCCAATGCCAGCACGGTGAAGCTAGACGGTTCAGGAATAGCGTTCGCAGCGACCGTAACGGTTCCGAAGCTTGCCAAGTTACTTAGGTCCAGTGACAGAGGGCCAGCAAAGACATTGTCAAAGGCTCCTGACGCGAACTCGAAGTCAAAAAGATCAATCGTTTGACCAACTTCGAACTCCAACGGATTGAGAAAATTCAACTCAAGCGTGCCGTCAAAGATCAAGTTACCCGCGATATCGATCGCCTCGAAATCAGTCTCGCTACCGATATCCAAAGAAAGCACGCTGGTATCGAGCAGTTCAAAATCTCCCGATGCAAGAGAAACGCTTCCATCGATTCGACCTGCGTTCACGAATGAACCGTTGAACAACACGTTCTCTTCAATCAATACCGCTGGACTTCCATCGGCAGAAATCACCCCTCCAACGTCGTTGAAGATATCGCCGTTGAATTCAGCCCCATCGGTGCCGGTAAAGAGTCGCAGGCCCGCATCAATTCCTGAGTTTCCGCTTCCGATAATCGAACCGCTGTTGGTAATGGTTCCGTTTTGAACGTCGCCATCAAAGCTACCAACTTGAATCGAAAGCCCCGATCCGGAACCACCGGTCGCATCGATCGATCCACTGTTGTTTAGCGTGAAGTTGTCCGCAGTTCCGTCCACGTAGAACGTTCCGTTGCGTTGAGCCCCTGTCGCCAAGATGTCGCCACGGTTGTTGACCTGCAAGCCGTCGCCATCAAGATTGAACGCTCGACTGTCGGAGCTGATGACT
>CALFUT010000020.1 GCA_937929805.1 uncultured Pirellulaceae bacterium | reverse complement strand
CGCACGAAATCGGTCGCTGCTACGGAACCGCAATGGCATTATTGACTTTGGCCAACACTAGCGGATCGCCATAGCTCCGGTCTGCGTCGCACCATCGGCGATGGAACTCATTTCCCGTAGTTTCATGGCATCCGGCCGTGTGTCTCGACCGCGACAGGATTCACTTTTTTGAACAAGAACTGCACCCGCAACTCACCGCGCTTTCCGTTGGGATAACTGATGTTTTCGCCAGTGATTGGCTCTGGCTTTGCGATGCGCCCAAGTTGCCAACCAGCAGGAACGCGTCCCCCAGAACATTGACCACGCCGTCCGCATTCAAGTCACCTTGCCCCCAGCTGTTGGATTCGTTGCCAAGATTGGCAACCATAACAAAAGCATCGCCCAATACATTGACGATACCATCTAAGTTGATGTCTCCCAGCACAGTTCCTGCGACACCGTTGGAGGTTCGGACAAGTGTCGTGTAGTGCGTTTCAAAGTCCGATGGATCGACTGTTCCGTTCCCGTTCAAGTCAAGTGCCGCCAGAGACCCGGTCGCGGGCGAACCTAAGTTGTTGTTGTATCGATCAAGGTCGGCCAGATCGATGTCGCCGTCATCGTCAAAGTCGCCCGGCAGCGGTGGTCGGGGTGGAACAACCGCCCCGGTGAACCCGATGTCTCGCAGAATGGCCAAGTCAAGTTCCGTCAGGACGAATCGAGTACCCGTCGAGATCAAGGGAGTAAACACAGACTGCTGAAGTACACCATCGGTAATTCTGGGAGTCATGTTCCTGCTGACACCCATTGCAATATGGCTTCCATCGCTCGAAACAACGTTGGTACCAGACCCTAGGAGGGACCTGACTTCCATGCCTGACCAGGTTGAGCCCGTGACATTGTCACGCCACGATTGCGACGCTCCAACTCCGATCGCGTGCAGTGCCTCATGCAGTACGACAGAATAAAGGTCAACACGGTTGGATGCTGGAGGCGTTGTGTGGTCGAGATGAAAGCGTCCAATCTCGTCGTCAATCGCGATACTCGCTAACCCTAACCCAAAGTTCAGTTGATACGCGACTCCTCCTAGCGAACCGTTGGACGCAAAGATTGTCGGGCCTTCTCCTCGCGAGTAAATCGCATTAGTCTGGTTCTCTGCCCTGCTGAGTGCTGCTTGAAGCTGATTCGGAAATCCAAAAAATTGGATGCTAGAACTAGGGCTATTCGGCCCGGCAAGCCCCGCAATGTTACCGCCAAGTTGCCGGGCACCCACAAAGATTCGAACGACCGATTGATTGACCGCCAATGACGCTGGAACTTCATTGCCCGTAGTTGGATTGGTCACCTCACCGGTCAACGTGATCGTGACGTCCGTGGATCCGAAACTACCGACAATCGTTGTGTCGGCCGCAGCAATTCGCCCCAGATTTTGATTTAAGACCGCATTCAGATCTGCGATCGCCGCCTGTGCGGCACGGCGAGCAGTCGCGTTGCGGAAGAGTTGTGACCTGTTGTTATCGAGTGAAAAATCGGCCGTCAACTGAGCGGACGCAAACGACTGCAACATCGCGATCCAAACAAAACCAACTGCCGGTACAAGCTTTGAGAACTTCATCGGGTCCATGACCTTTCTTACTGACAACACTCAAATCTGCGAGTGCAAAATCAGAATATGATTTTTGGAAATTGTTTCCGAGCCAGCAGTTCCTTCATGCATGACCGAAAACCCGTCGCCGCCCCAAACACGCTTGGTGGGGTTACCGAATTCTACGTCACTCAACTGAATCTGAACAACGCAAAATCTTGCAAGATGGTTCACCCTGTTGCGAAACATGAACAGTCGTTGTCAGCCGTCAACAAAACGCAAGCTAAATCTGCATGCGTACGACGAACTAGAGGACCGATACAGGCCCGTGGTAAAAAAGAGACGGACAGAACCTGAGATTCTTCGGGTGGCCGTGCTAGGCTTTGTCCCAAAACCTAGGTCAATCAAGCAATACCAGTTGACCTGTTCTCAAGACGAATTGAAAAGCGAGAAACAAGCAAGCTTCAACGTCCGAGCAAGCATCAGAGCCAGAGAGGCTATTTACTGCCCAAAGTTTGCAAGGAACCTAAATCCATCGCCCAACACATCGACTTGCCGGTCGGCATTCAAATCGCCGTCTTGATAGCCAAACGGCCCCGGCAGTCCCAAGTTCCCGACCAAGGTAAATCCGTCATTCAGGATATCGACCACGCCATCGAGATTGATGTCGCCGATTGACGTGCCTCGCTGTCCGTTGGCCAGTTCGACCGCAAACTCGATCAGTGCGTCATGATCTTCCAAAGTGATCATGCCGTCTTCGACCACGTCGAAGCATCGATTGAATAGAGCGGACTCGTTCAACACATCGGCGAACGCGTTGATATCGTCGACGTCCACATTAGCATCTCCGTTGTTGTCGCCAAAACAATCGACTGCGACTTGGCCTAGGAAAGTTACCTCGCCCAAGGCGATGACGCGGTCCCCTGAAGCAACCATCGAACCCCAAATGCGGACGACATTCGTCTCGTAATCTTCCGACGCGACAAACTCAGGGAACGTGTCGCTGTATGGAAAAGAGGACCCAATGTCCTCGAACTGGATCCCGAAATTAAAAGCCTGAAACGTTGAGTTCCTGATGTCTCCGCCCGCATCTGCCGCGATCCGAAACGAATAGTCCGGATCAACGCTCAATCCCCCAAAAATGCTGTCGCCTTCAAACCGAAGCTCAACACCATTGATCGTGACCGAAATGATTCCCGCTGTATTGTGCCAGCCGCGGGAGTCAAATCGCAACTGCCCGGAGAATGTATCGCCGACAGCCAGATTTGGAACCGCGTCATTCTCGTTCTCGGTGACTTCCGTGATCACGCCATCGAAGAAGTAGTCCAAAAACTGACCTTCGCATGGCGTGCTGGCAAAAGCGCAAAACAAAACCACAACCGTGAAACGTTGCCAAAATGGTTTGAGGGCATTCATGGTCGTGGTCCTATTTGTTGAGACTAAAAATGACAAATCTTACTTCGCAGCGGCAGCAATCTTCTCCGCCGTGATGCCGAAGTGCTCGTAAAGCTCCTCTGCCGGAGCCGACGCACCGAAGCCACTCATGCCGACAAACTTACCGCTCGCACCGAGGTACTTACCCCAGCCCATTTCGATGCCGGCCTCCACTGCAACGCGATTGCTCACGCTTGGCGGTAGCACTTCATCTTGATAGCTCTGAGGCTGTTCGTCAAACAATTTCCAGCACGGCATGCTGACAACTCGGGCTTTCACACCGCCCTTCGCCAGTGCCTCCGCCGCGTCCAGACAAATCTGGACTTCGCTACCAGTTCCAATCAGGATCGCGTCCGGCGTTCCATCCGTATCCAGTACGGTGTACGCCCCCTTGGTCGCACCATCGGCACTGCCGTGCTTGGTCCGATCGAGCGTCGGCAGATTCTGACGCGACAGAACCATCACAGACGGTCGCTTCTTGTCCGACAACGCCGCTTTGTAGCATGCCGAAACTTCATTCGCATCGGCAGGACGCATCACCAAAACGCCCGGAATCGAACGGCAAGCCGCCATGTGCTCAACCGGCTGGTGAGTCGGTCCATCTTCGCCCAGGCCGATCGAATCATGAGTCATGATGTACATAACCGGCTGATGCATGATGCTGCTGAGTCGCAAACTTGGACGCAAGTAATCGGTGAATACGAAGAACGTCGCTCCGTACGGACGGATTCCACACAACGACATCCCGTTACACGCCGCGCCCATCACGTGCTCGCGAATTCCAAAGTGAAAGTTCTTTCCGCTGTAATCGTCGGCACCAAAATGGCCCGCTTCCGGATCGTCATTGTTCGACTTGTTGGATCCAGCAAGGTCAGCTGATCCTCCAATGAAGTACGGAATGCCTTTCGCGACGGCGTTAAGAACTTTTCCTGAAGAGACTCGAGTCGCCATCCCTTTCTCGTCGGCTTCAAAGACGGGCAGATTCTTCTCCCAGCCATCAGGTAACTCATCGGCCTGCATCAATTCCAGCTCGGCCGCTTCCTTCGAGAACTTACTCTTGTATTCGTCGTACTTCGCCGCCCAAGCTTCGTAAGACTCGCCGCCACGCTTCGCCAGCGTGCTCTTGAAATGCTCAAGCACTTCGCCCGGCACCAAAAACTTCTCATCGACCGGCCAGCCGTAATTCTCTTTGGCCAGTTTGATTTCTTCGTCTCCCAGTGGCGAACCGTGAGCGCCGGAGGTGTCCTGTTTGTTGGGTGCTCCCCAACCAATGATGCTTTTCAAAATGATCAGCGTCGGCTTGTCGGTGCAATCTTTGAACGACTGATAGGCCGCATCGATCGCTTTGACATCGTTCGCATCTTCCACGGTCACGACGTGCCAGCCGAGCCCTTTGAAACGAGTCTCCACGTCTTCGCTAAACGCAAGTTCGGTACGACCTTCGATCGTGATTTCGTTGTCGTCGTAAACCCAGCAAAGGTTTGACAACTTCAAGTGCCCAGCCAACGAAGCGGCCTCGCAGCCGATGCCTTCCATCACGTCGCCGTCGCTGCAGATCGTGTAAGTGTCGAAACCAAAAAGCTCGTAACCGGGACGATCATAAGTCGCCGCCAACCATTTGCCGGCAATCGCCATTCCGACGCTGTTGCCCAAGCCCTGCCCCAACGGTCCGGTCGTGGTCTCGATTCCAGTGGCGTACCCGTATTCCGGGTGGCCAGCACACGGGCTGTGCAACTGGCGAAAGTTTTTAATGTCGTCCAGTGAAACGGCAGGATCGCTGGTCGGCTTTCCGTTGTCGTCAAGTTTCGCGACACCCGCAACGTGCAAGATCGAATACAGCAGCATCGACGCATGGCCGCAAGAAAGCACAAAACGATCTCGAGCCATCCACTGCGGATTGGCCGGATCGTAGCTCAAGTGGTCATTCCACAACGAATAAGTCACCGGAGCCAACGCCATCGGAGTCCCCGGGTGCCCGCTATTGGCTGCTTGCACGCCATCCATTGAAAGAGTGCGAATCGTGTTAATTGCGAGCGTTTGAAGATCGGCTGTCGCTGTCGACATGGTCTAACCTAAAATCTGGGTGGAAACTTTGGTAAATCGGATGTGTTTCAATGGTCGTGGGTACCGATTATCGACGCTTTTACGTACAGGTCAATTGGCGGTCACCCATTCAAAGACCGCTTTTCGCTGGTTGTATTGCGTCAACAGAAGCGGTTTCGATTTTGCGGATCGTCCGACTAACCCTAGAATAAGACTCAGATGACTCGCGGAGACGGTTAAGCCTGCAAGGCTGTGTTTTTTTGTGACAGGTCATGGACGCAGTCGCGCCGTTCGAAGTGGCGGCTTCAGTCGCTTGAAAACGGCAGCCGAAAACCTGAAGGCTTTGCTACGAACCTTGTTTTCTAAAAAATCACAGCCTCTGCGAGATAACCGCTTCTCAAACGACCATCTGATTGACTCGTCCTTACGCCACAAACCAGCTCGGTTTCTCGAACCAACCCGAAAGAGCCAACCATGGCCCGAAACAAAAAACAGCCCGTGATCGTTCACTCGCCCACCGACCGGAATCTCGACCGCCGAGCGTTCCATCGCTTGGCTGCCGCGTTCGCCGCCGCTCCTGCTGCCGCCGCGTTGCCATTCGGAATCCCCGCCAGCGCTGCGATGCCGGATCGGAAGGACAGTGTCAACGAAAAATCTCCGGCCCAGTTGATCGATGCAAAAACTCAACGCGCCATCGACAAGGGACTCGCGTACCTGAAACGGACTCAAGTCAAAACCGGTCGCAACCGCGGCGCGTTTGCCAACAGTGGACTAGCCGGCGGAGTCGCAACAGCATCGCTGGGTGGTTTAGCGATGATGTGCGGCGGCCACGCGCCGGGGCAGGGGCCTTACGGGAAAGCGATCGATCTATGCGTCGAGTACGTTCTGAAGAATGTTCGCGACACGGGCTACATCGCGTTGTCCGGAAATGGCTCGCGCGAAAACATGTACGGCCACGGGTTCAGCATGCTGTTTCTATCCCAAGCCTACGGGATGACTCAAAAGGCGGAGATCGCTAAAAAGCTGCGACTGGCAGTTGAGCTAACCTGCAAAACTCAAAACGATCAGGGCGGCTGGCGTTACCAGCCTCGCAAGTCTGACGCCGATTTGTCGATTACGGTTTGTCAAATCATGGGACTGCGTGGCGCCCGTGACGCAGGAATCGATGTGCCGGACGAGGTCCGCGGCAAGTGCATTGAATACGTCAAACGCAGCCAGAACAAAAACGGCAGTTTCCGATATACGCTCAACGGAGGCCACACAACGTTTGCCATGACCGCCGCCGGAGTCACCTCGCTGTACAGCGCGGGCATCTACGAAGGCGAAGCGGTTGAAACGGCGCTCAACTATCTGCAAAAATTCAAACCGTCTGCGGCGGGGCAGGGCGGGGGACACTACTTTTACTCAAACTACTATGCCGTCCAAGCCATGTGGCATGCGGGTGGCAAGCATTGGGAAGAATGGTACCCGGCGATCCGCGACCAGCTACTCAAAAACCAAACCGATGAAGGCAGTTGGCGAAGCACCGAAGCCGGACCTCAATTCGGCGCGGCGATGGCGTGCATTATCTTGCAGATGCCACTGAATTATCTGCCGGTGTTCAGCCCATAGCGGCATTCAGTGTCAGATCGTAAGATCGACATATGCTTAAAGACCTCATTCTGGGAACTGCCGGGCACATCGATCATGGCAAAACGTCGCTCATCGGAGCCCTGACCGGAACCAACACCGATCGCTTGCCCGAGGAAAAACAACGCGGCATCACGATCGAACTGGGTTACGCTCATTTGGAACTGCCTCCGTACCGATTGGGGATCGTCGACGTGCCCGGCCACGAGAAATTCGTCCGGCAGATGTTGGCCGGAGCCACGGGCATGGACGTTGCATTGCTGGTGATCGCCGGTAACGACTCGGTGAAGCGACAAACGACCGAGCACTTGGACATCCTGCGAATGCTAGACCTTCCGGCTGGAGTCATTGCGTTGACCAAGTGTGATCTGGTCGACAACGATTGGCTAGAATTGGTCGAGGAAGAAATTCGTGGGCTGGTGGAGGATACCTTCCTCAAAGACGCGCCGATCGTTCGCACAAGCTCAAAAACCGGCGATGGTCTGGACGAATTGAAAACCGCACTGTCCACCGCCTGCGAAAAAGTCGCTGCAACCGATCGAGCCAATTTAAACAAGGCTCCGTTTCGGATGGCAATCGATCGCGCGTTCACGATCGAAGGCCACGGCACGGTCGTCACCGGTAGCGTTAGCAGCGGCACGCTGAACACCGGCGACCAACTGGAGATCCAACCGGGGGACATCTCGGTTCGAGTCCGTGGCATTCAAAACCATGACCGGTCGGCCGAATCTGTTTCTCGCGGGCAACGGGCTGCCATCAATCTTGCGGGAATCAAACAGGGCGAAGTTGAACGAGGCCACGAACTGGCCGATAGCGGGCACTTGATCTCTTCCACACTGCTGACGGTCGAACTGAACATTCTCGATCATATTAAAAAGCCATTCAAAGATAGGACTCGGATTCGCTTCCATGTCGGCACAGCCGAACTGTTTGGAAACGTGCGGTTGCTGGACACGGACGCAATCGAACCCGGCCAATCTGGATTGGCTCAGGTGTACCTTAGTGAACCGGCGGTCACGGTTTGGAATCAGCCGTTCGTCGCACGTCGACAGTCTCCGGTCGAGACCATCGGTGGCGGTCGAATCTTGCAGCCAAACGCGTCACGAATTCGGAAGCCCAGCAAAACCGATCTGGAAATGATCGGTAACTTGAAAAGTGACAATCCGGTGACCCGCGCCGGGGCGAGCGTCTATCTGGCCGATGACGTTCACTGGAAACCTGAGGATCTCCATCGATCGGCGGGGCTGGTTGATGTGGAATCGGTGGTCGATCAGCTGAAGGACGATCAAACCATCGAAACGATTCAGGTTTCGACCAGTCGTTCGATTACCGTTCACCGCCAGCGTTTTCAGCAGCTTGGTGAACGAGTAATGAAAACGCTCGAGCGGATGCACCGCGACCACCCGCTTCGATTTACTCATGCCCGCTTGAGCTTCACGGCCGAGTTTAGTTACCTGAACCAACCTGAGTTGCTGGACGCGGTGATTGATCATCTGAAGAAGCAGAAAAAGGTGAACGCGAATGTGAATGCGATCGGTTTGGTCGGCTACGGCCCCAAGCTATCGAAAGGACAGCGTCAACTACTCGATTCTTTAATCGATCAACTAAGAAAGGCGGCACTGAAAGCGCCGACCGTTGCCGAATTGGTCAAATCAGCCAGCAAGAACAAAGAGTCGGTGGTTGAGTTGCTGGAGATGGGCGTCGAAAACGGCGACCTTGCCAAGCTGAACAATGATTACTTCCTGCACTCGGACGTAATCGATGACGTGAAAACAAAACTCGCCCAAGCCCCAAACGTGTCGGACGGCCTAACGATGAGCGAGATCCGTACACTCTTGGACACCAGCCGAAAATACGCAGTGCCATTGTGCGAGTATCTTGACCAGATCGGATTTACTCAACGCGACGGTGACGTACGGCGATTGACCGCAACGAGTTCCAACGAGGCCTGAGAAGCGAAGCCGTCGAGAACGCGATTCGTCTTCCGGCATCCTTGTACGATCAAGTACAATCCGGGCTCAAGGATCGGCTACCTCTATTCCGATTCGAATCACGCGATACGGATATTGCTATGCTTTTGGTTCGCTTTTTTAGGTCGCCCGCGCCACTGCCATCCATCAGCACAACGGGACTGTGCTTGATCGTTGTTGGCTTAGCTCTAACCCCGGCGAAATTTGATTCGGTTCTCGGCCAAGAATCAACCAGCCGCCGGGCGGAACTGGTCACGCAGTCGATGCTCAACGAGGGTCGGGATGCAGCCGAGGCAAATGGGAAACTTGACGAGGAAACCTTAACCGCCGTCAACAACATCTACGATCAGGCAAGTCGAGATTTGTCTGAAATGAATCGCCTTGCCAAAGAGGAGACTCGATTCACCGAAATGATCGAGACCGCTGGCGCGAAGCTAAAAGAAGCGAAGAAGAAGCTGGACACCAAAGCCCCGGCGCCCGATTCCGTTTCGCTGCCGCCGCAAGCTGACGTCGACCAAGTTGAGGCAGCGCTGCGAAATCTTAAGGCGCGTGAAAACGCGTTGCGGGAAGAGCAGAAAGAACTTGGGGCTGAGCCCGCGCGACGGGAAACTCGACTCCGTGAGCTGCCCGACGAAATTGCAGAAGCTGAATCCAAATTGAAATCTCTCGCCGAGCAATTGGACGTTCCCGCGATCGCCGGTGAAGCGGCCGCCACGAGAACCGCTCGCGACATGGGACTGCGAGCCGCTGGGCAGATGGTTCAGCAGAAGCTGGCAACCCTTCAACGTGAACAGGATGCCTACCTAGCGACCGCCGATCTGCTCAAACTTCGACAGGAATTAGTTACGCGATCGGTGAAACGGGACAAAGATCAAATCAAAGCGCTCGAAGAACAACTTGAGAAAGTTCGTCAGCGCGAGATCAAGAACTTGGCTGAGCAAACCAACGCGACCGCGGAACAGGCGTTGGAAGAGGTCGATTTGGAGGAGCTGAAGGAATACGCGAACTTCAATGTTTCGCTTGCCGATCAATTACAGACAACCAATGAAAAAGTTTCCCTCGCCTCTGACGCTGCGATCAGCGCGTCCGAGGCTCAGCAGAAACTGGAAACGGATCTGGAGATCGCCACCCAGCGCGTTGACACGGTCAAACTAAGCGATGCGATGGGTGTGATGCTGCGTCAAGACAAAGCGAAGCTGCACTCGTTACGAAAACAGTTTGCCAATGTGCACACGATGGAAGACACCGTGTTGATGCGAGTTGAACTGTATCGCCTTCAGGATCTAAAAATGGAAGTAGAAGATCCGGCCGAGGCCACAGACGTTGCGTTGAAAAAACTGAACGTCAATGCCGATCGTGCCAAGAGTCTTCGCGAACCACTACTCAAACTATTCCGAAGCCGCAAAGAAATGTTGACGCGGCTGATCGAACTGCAGGAAACCTTAATTTCGGCACTGAAAGACCGCGAACGGGCGGAGCTTAGCTTCGCCAAAACTAGTGAGAAGTACACGAACTTTATCAACGAGCATATTCTGTGGATCCGCAGTGCTCGGCCGATCGGCTATAGCGATCCGCAATCTTGGCAGCAATCCATGGGCTGGTTCGCTAGTCCTCAAAACTGGCAATCCGTCGCTCAGGCATCGTTGCGATCCGTCACTCAGCACCTGCCGTTGTCGATGCCTTGGATTGCGTTGGGAATATTGATGGTCGCCATCCACCCTGCCATGAGCCAGCGTATCTACAACGCCGGCGTCGCGGCGGAAAAACCCGCTTGCCGAATATTCAAGCCGACTTGGACAACCTTAATTCGTACGCTGATTAAATCTCTGATGTGGCCATCATTGCTATACGTCGCAGGAAAACTGTTACTGATTGGAACTCAGGATAACAATTTCTGCTATGCGTTGGGCCTTACCATGACTCAGGTTGCGATGATTCTGGTTCCGGTCGAATTGTTGCGTCAAACATGTCGCGGGAAAGGATTGGCGGAAGCTCATTTAGAATGGCACGCTCACAGCTGTAAGGCGATGAAGCGGGACTTGGATTGGTTCATCCCTGTGGCTGCCGCGTTGTTGCTGGTTGGACTGACGCTTCGCAATCATGGGAACGAAAACTGGAACGGCACGCTTGGCCGAGCAAACGTGTGTGTCCTGCTAGTGTTAAGCGGTATCGTGCTGTACCGGATGATGCGGCCCGGCGCGTTGTTTTTCGTACCGAACGGATCGGCAGAGAACCAATCCCACTGGTCAAGCCAACTGAGTTATTTGCGTTTAATCTTACTGCCGGGAGTCCCGGTGATGCTGCTGATTTTTGAGTTGGCCGGTTACAGCTACACAGCAATGGAACTTGGGAAGGTCTGGCTGCAAACGATTGCGGCTGGAATCTTACTGCTGGTGTTGTACATGGTCGCGCTGCGGTTCTTTCTGGTGCGACGAAGGCGTTTGCGTTACGAGCAGTTGGTCGAACAACGCGAACAAGCTCGGAAACTGGCCGAGGAATCAAACGAGGACGAATCTCCCTCGCAATCGTTGCCTATCGAATTGAAGACGGATTCTGGGATGGATATCACAGATGTTAGCAAACAGGCTAGGGAGTTAACCGGAGTTCTATTTGGATTGTTGGCGGCGGTCGCTTTCTGGAACCTGTGGCAGGATCTGTTGCCAGCCACTCGAATCTTGGACGAATGGAATTTATGGCAGACTGCAACGGGTGAAAATGGCGAGGCAGTTGAATGGGTGACTCTCAGGGATCTGCTCGCATCGCTGTTGCTGTTTGGACTGACCTTCCTAGGTGTTCGTAACATTCCCGGCTTGCTGGAATTGCTGTTGCTTAAGCAGTTGCCCTTGGATGCGGGATCACGGTACGCGGTTTCCACCATCGTTCGATACATTATCACGGTCGCTGGCGTCATTCTTGCATTGAGCTTTTTGAAAATCTCATGGACAAAGTACAGCTGGCTTGTTGCGGCCATTTCGGTGGGCCTTGGTTTTGGCTTGCAGGAAATTGTTGCGAATTTTGTGTCGGGTTTGATCCTACTGCTTGAGCGACCCGTGCGAGTCGGTGACGTCGTGACGATCGACGGCACGACCGGGATCGTTTCACGGATTCAAATGCGAGCGACCACGGTGACGAACTGGGATAACCAAGAACTGGTCGTCCCAAACAAGGACTTGATCACTGGCAAGCTGATGAACTGGACATTGTCGAGCGTGATCAACCGGGTTTCGGTGGGTGTCGGAGTCGCATACGGGACGGACCCTGAACGCGTCAGGGAAATCTTGCTGAAGGTTGCCACAGAGAATCCTGATGTGTTGGATGATCCGAGCCCACTGATTTCGTTCGAGGAGTTTGGTGACAGTAGCCTGAACTTCAAGATTCGATATTGCATCACTTCGATGTCAAAGCGGATCAGAATCATTCACGCGATGAACACCGCCATCTACAAAGAGTTGACGAAGGCGGGGATCGAGATCCCATTCCCGCAACGCGATGTGAATGTGAACCTTCCAGATGGCTATATCGAAAGCGTTCGCAAATTCGAGTAGTCACACGATGGTCTAAATCCTAGGGCCGAATCAGTTTCTCAGAACAGCCGTCGTTTTAAAGGCAACGTTTCGGCGTGAAGGCGAGGCTCCACCCGAGCCGTGCGGGGCAAAATGCTCAACCATCCAAGTGAGGCGGACGGAGCGTGAAACCGAGGTGCGGACGAAGCCTGAAAAGGTGCGGACGAAGCCTGAAACCGAGGTGCAGACGGAGCCTTTCCCTCCCAAACATCGGTTTCGTCATGCTAACATAGCATTTCCCATCGGAACCTCGATCGCGACCGAGTCGTGGCGCGTCCGGCCCTCCGCCGGCCAAACCGTGCTGCTCGTAAACGCTGGCAGGTTCTGACTCACTGTCAGCCATATTCTTTTAGGGTTTAAATATGAACGCCTCGTCGATCATTAGACTTGTCTTCTTTGCGTCCATGTTCGCGTTGACCAACTCGGCGGAAGCCCAGCTCACATTTTCTTTCAACTACACCGACGCACCCGGGGTTGGATTCAATGATGCTTCGCTTGGTGCTGCCCGTAGAAACGCGATTGAGCTTGCGGGAATGAACTTCGCCAATGCGTTTTCTGCGTATTCGACCAACATTGTGATAGACGTAAGCGGCGGTGACACGGGCGACACGTTGATGTCGGCTGGCGGAGCTTTTGACGACACACCCAGTGTTGGTTTCGGATTGGACGAGGTGATTCGAAACAAGGTGCTGATGGGTACGGATCTGAACGGCAATGCCTCCGATGGGGTTGTCAGCGTGAACTTCGAGAGTGTTGCGTGGCAGCTTGACGTCAACGCGACTCCCACCGGACAGCAGTTCGATTGGTACTCGACTGCGTACCATGAGTTCACCCACGCCTTTGGTTACGGCAGCTCAATCGAAACCGAAGGAACGGTTGCATCGACCAACGATGGATACAGTAACTATGATCCAAATGGTGATG
The DNA here is from genome assembly GCA_937929805.1 of uncultured Pirellulaceae bacterium. GTDB lineage: Bacteria > Planctomycetota > Planctomycetia > Pirellulales > Pirellulaceae > Mariniblastus. The sequence goes on along the minus strand of CALFUT010000020.1, from coordinate 11,043 downwards.
GATCTTGGGGCGCCTTCGATCAATTTTTGACGGATGCGAATGGAGCCTCGGTTTTCGATAGTTCCTTCCCTGCCGATCTGGACGAACAACGATACGTTTCGCTGTTGACTGGAGGAAACAGTGCAACAGGTAACGGGTTGTTTTTCAGCAGCCCATCGACGGGCCAGCGATACGGTTTGTACACACCAACCAATTTTGAGCAGGGTAGCAGCGGATCACATCTGGACGATCAGAACAACAGCCTTGCGGGTGAGCTGATGCTGGCGGCGGCCTTGCCCGGAATTAGCGCCAGAACCTTCAGCGCGATCGATCAAGCAATTCTTAGAGACATTGGCTACACCAGCGTGGGCCAGATTGGAGCCGCGATTCCAGGTGACTTCGATAACGACGGGGATGTCGATGGTGACGACGTCAACTTTTACATTGGCAACATTGGCTCGGCCGCAACTGGCGTCTTGGCTCGGCTTGACCTCGATAACGACGGAACCGTTGCCCTGAACGATCATAATACTCACGTTTCGACATTGGTTCAAACTTCCAATGGAGTTACTGGCGCGTTGCTGGGTGATATCAACTTGGATGGCAGCGTAAGCGTGTTGGACGATGGATTCACATTGGTTGCAAGTTTGGGACAATCGGTTACCAGCCGATCCCAAGGTGACCTCAACGCCGATGGCGTGGTCACGGTTCTTGGTGACGGATTCCTTTTGGTTGGAGATCTTGGCAGATCCAACGCCTCGGCCGCGAGCCTATCTGTTTCTGCTATTCCTGAACCCGGGAGCGTGGCTCTACTTGCTTTTGTCACGGTTGGCTTGTCTGTTCGTCGCAAGCGTTGACTCAAAGAGTAGTTATCCTCAGCCGGCAATGAAATCCCGTTCCCGCAACGCGATGTGAATCTTCCCGATGGTTTCGTGCAGAGCAGCGGTAATCAGGATGATGCCCCAAGCTAGTCAACATTGGATCGATGGAGAACAGCTTTCTCAGCTGCTTGGCAACAGCTGGGACAGCTGGGACAGCTGTTCTACAAATAAAAGCACGCGGACCAAATGGCCCGCGTGCTTTGCTGTTTTCAAAACGTTCGTTCTGCTTCGCTGTTAACGGAACACGTTGAAGATTCCACCGAACGTGAAGACCTGAGCGACCGTGTTCACGAAGATCTCATTCTGGCGGTACTCAAGGACGATTAGGTCACCCGGTTGGATGATGACTCGCTCCGACGGATCCGCCAAAGCGTATCGAAGGTCGACATCGATCGCAACTTGCTCGCAACCGCATTTTCGCAAAACCGTGATCTGAGTCGCTGGCTTGACTTGGCCAAGTCGAATAGAGCCTCCGGCCGAACCAGCCGAACCTGTGCCACTTCCACCGGCGATTGCGATTGCTTCAAGCACATCGATATCGTAGTCGCGAGGAAGCGGGAACCGGCCACCTTCTAGCAATCCACCTGTGTAAAACACTTCTCGTTCGCGTCCCTTGATGTAAACGATGTCTCCATCGTTCAGAGTAATGTCCTGTTCGGAGATATTTGGGAACGAGCCGGCTTCACCACGGATTGGAATGCGGATCGCGTTGGCACCGTCGATCGTGGCAGCCATTCCACCAAAGTTTGGAGCCCCAACAGCTTGGATAAACGATCCGTTTGTTCCTTGGTTTTGACCACCGCGAAGAACGACGATCTCATTAAGTGCCTGTTGCCCAGGCAGTCCACCTGTTTCACTCAAAGCATGCAGCACGTCATTTTCATAGGCTGGCAACTCGATCGAGTGCGACTCGGATCGAATGTCATCGCCGATGAAAACTTCGTTACGGCGAACTGAAGAAGCAGCCGCACGGTCAGATACACCATCTTCTCGGATGACCAACACGTTATACGTACGACGCTTCATCAGCGTGACGATAATCTTCTCGTTACCTTCCAAAAGGATTTTCTTATCCTTGGTGTAGGCACCAACAATTTTACGCTCGGCCTGTGAAAGTGTCAGACCAGTGACGCGAATCGGAGTGACCAGTGGCAGTGAGATGTATCCGTCGTCTCGGACGGGAACCGGATAACCGAGACCGGGATCCAAGTCTTCGTCTCGGCCAGAAGGAAAATTAACCGGCGGAGGGACATCTTTGTCGCCTGTGATTCCCTGAATGTAGATGCCAAGGATATCACCTTTGTCCAGCACGTACTGCTCTGGCGGAGTCTGACGCAGTGCCAAGAAGTTAATCTCGGTTTCTGTGTCAGGACGGCAGCAACTTGCGTTCAAAACGTCCTTTGCAGGCGTCAAATTAGTTGGACCATACGTCTGACAGCCAACGGCAGAAGTAATCAGTCCGCCTGTTAGCAACAGACAGTAAATTCGTTTTGTCAGGTAAGTCCGCATAGTCCAAGTTCTCCGGGTTGTTTCCGAGGTACCGCACGTGTGCTTTGCACCGCAAGGTTGAGTCGTACGCGTTGTTTCGGAATCAACTGAGAACCAGTTTTAATAGTTAGCCTTTAAGTCTACTTGCCGAGTTCACGTTGAGTTTGACGGTTAACGAGAGCTTGCCGCATCAATGGGCGACTTTCCCGGTCGTAGTGACAGTCGTCCAGACGATCGATCGTTTGAGGGTCCGAACGACTACGGACTGGTGCAGATCGCTCACGCAAGGTCGCCGCAACCGTGAGAAGTTCACATTCTTCGTCGTCGCGGACAAGTGAAAGCACTTCGAATTGCTGTCACATCTGAAAGTTCCCTCTGGAGTAATCGGACCAGAGGGGGCACGACCAACATTGTCAAAGGCGCTCAACCCTACCGGCTACGTAGAATTGATGGGCCACGAGCGACGACCACCCAAACCATGCGGAGTGATACGCGTGTCGGTTGGTTGGGGATTCGGGAGGGCCGAGGCTCCGTCCGAGCCATGCGGAGTGATACGCGTGTTGGTGGGGCGGGGATTCGGGAGGGCCGAGGCTCCGTCCGAGCCACGCGGAGTGATACGCGTGTCGGTTGGTTGCACGTCCGAGCCGGTCTGTCTGAGTGATACGCGTGTTGTCGGAGCGGGGATTCGGGAGGGCCGAGGCTCCGCCCGAGCCACGCGGAGTGATACGCGTGTTGGTTGGTTATACGTCCGAGCCGGTCCGAGTGATACGCGTTTTGGTGGGTTGGGGCGTGGGAGGGCCGAGGCTCCGTCCGAGCCATGCGGAGTGATACGCGTTTTGGTGGGTTGGGGTGCGGGCCGGTCTGAGTGATACGCGTGTTGGTTGGTTGGGGTGCGGGCGGAGCCTTACCCTCCCTGAGATGGAAACGTTTTCCGTGATGAGCGACGTTTGAGAAGGCCGTCCCATCTTGGTCGGCAGGTTGCGGGCGGTTCCGGATTCGGGAGGGCCGAGGCTCCGTCCGAGCCACGCGGAGTGATACGCGTGTTGGTTGGTTATACGTCCGAGCCAGTCAGAGTGATACGCGTTTTGGTGGGTTGGGGTGCGGGCGGAGCCTTACCCTCCCTGAGATGGAAACGTTTTTCGTGATGAGCAACGTTTGAGAAGGCCGTACCATCTTCGTCGGCAGGTTGCAGGCGGAGCCTTCTCTCCCGGAGATCGGTTTCACTCGGTTGAAGTCTCGATATCCAATCAGTCTTCGTAGGTGATCTCAAGAACCTTAAACTTCAGCGTGCCTTTCGGGACGTCAATATCGGCTTCCTCGCCGACCTTTTTGCCCAGCAAACCTCGACCGATCGGGCTGGTGATCAAGTACTTGCCCGAATCGTAGTCCTCATCGCCGTCGCCTACGAGCGTGATCTCTTCTTCATCATCCAGATCAACGTCCAACACCCTTACCTTGGCTCCAAATGCGACCTCGTCTTTGGGGATCTGGCCCGGGTCCACGATTTGGGCCCGCGAAAGTCGATCGCGTAGCTGGACGATCTTCGCTTGCAGCAAACCCTGTTTCTCGCGCTGGGCGTGATATTCCGCATTCTCCTTCAGGTCGCCTTCGGCACGAGCAGCCGCAATATCTTCGGCGATCTTGGGCATTTGCACGTTTTCCATTTCATCCACTTCCGCGCGGCGGCGGTTGTAGGCTTCTTGGGTCATTGGAACACGTTCGACCATGTCGATCCTCCGTAGCTATAGCGGCAACATTGAAAATGGTGTGCTTCGGTACTGTTTGGCAACTGGCTCAAACCACACACTCTTTGGTAAATCACGGCAGGCGGTCTGCCATCCAAGACCGTGAAAAACAAAACGACTTGGGTTCACGAAGAACTCAAGTCGAGTCACAATTATCGGTTATTTGACCAGCGGAATCAAGAACACCGTCTTTTTCGGCCTGAGACCTATTCAAGCGGTTGGAACGACTTCCCGGTAAACGCTTTGGCAGAATGGCGAAAGCGAGCCAAAATTACTTGGATGCCGGATGATTCAAAACGGGGTACAACAAGCAACCGCAGCCTTTGCAGAACAGTGCTTTCTTCATTAGCAATTCTGCCGCCGTCTGAGTGGTCATGCGTTGGTTGCAGAACCCGCAGGTCTGGGCATCGGTCTCCGTGAGGGCATTTTCACCCTTTTTATCAACCAGTCGTCGGTAATCAACTTTCAGGTCGGTTGGGATCAGTTTTTCCTGCTCGACCAACTCCGCCTTCAACTCGGTCAGCTCTCGAGTGAGCGTTTCCAACTCAGACGAAACGCTCTCCTGCATTGCCCGCGTTTCGCCCTGAGCCTTCTCATGATTCGCACGAGCAGTCGCCAGTTCCTCGGTCAGCACGTCGATTCGTTCCAACAATTCCAGAATCTCATCCGAAAGCACACTGTTGGCTTGCTCGTCCGCCGCAATCCGATCCTTGAGCAACTGGAACTCCTTGTTCGAGGAGCACGTATTCAAGTTCGCCTTCATCTTTTCGATCGCTGCTTCTCGCTCGCCCAATTGCAACTGCTTGGCATCGGCAGCCATCTTGGTTTGCGTCAGCGTCTCTTTTGAGGCATCGACCGCCTGTTGAAACTTGAGTTCGTTCTGTTGAACAAGCTTGACTTTTTTTGGGCCTTTTTCAATACGCTCACCGACGTCCGCGATTTGACGCAGCAGGCGGTGCACGGTCCTGAGCATTCCGTAGTCGATTTCCAACGTTTCCTCCAGAGTCCAGATCGGTCTGATAAGCATGAGCCGAAACGTTATCGTACCATGATTAAAGCCGTTGACCATGACTGGCCAACGGCTTTGAAATTTTCAGTTTGCTCTAGTCCGAAAGCGACATCCATGGCCAGATTCGTTGGCAGAACAGATCACCAACGGCAAGCAAAATGCTTACCCTACTTTCGAGAACGTAGCGTGCTGTTAAGCCGCGGCAGCATGATTCATGGTCTGCTGTTGGGTAGGCTCCATGTCAACATCGGTGCCGAAATTCTCCTCGAGAGCATTGCCACCATCGCCCACGAACGGGCTGGCAGGCACGAAACTCTCCAGTTGCTGAGCCCGAACTGGATTCTGCAATTTGCGAACGGCTTTCGCTTCGATCTGCCGCACACGCTCACGCGTGACCTTGAAGATCCTGCCAACTTCTTCCAACGTGTAGTTGTAGCCGTCGGTTAGACCATATCGCAGTCGAACAATTTCACGCTCACGATACGTCAGTGTTTTCAACAGGTCTTCGATCTTGTCACGGAGAATGCCGTTGGTCGCCAGACGCACCGGATTCTCGCTGGCCGAGTCCTCTATGAATTCGCCAAAGCTACAATCATCGCCTTCGCCAACCGGACGATCGAGGCTGACCGGATGACGGCCAATGTCCATCACGCGACGCACTTCATCGACATCCATTTGGGCTCGTTGAGCAATTTCGTCCATCGTTGCCGGTCGGCGAGTCTCTTGAAGCAATTGCTTTTGGATATTCCGCAGACGCGACAAGACGTCGATCATGTGAACCGGGATTCTGATGGTGCGAGCCTGATCCGCGATCGCACGAGTAATCGCCTGGCGAATCCACCACGTGGCGTAAGTCGAGAACTTGAACCCGCGACGATATTCGTACTTGTCGACCGCTCGCATCAAGCCCGTATTGCCTTCTTGGATCAGGTCAAGGAAGCTCATGCCTCGGTTGCGATACTTCTTGGCGATCGAAACTACAAGACGCAAATTGCAACTGGACAGCTGGCGCTTTGCATTTTCGAACTCTTTGTAAAATCGTTCGCAATCGTCGACTCGTTTTGCCATGCTGGCCGGACTTTCCTGGCACTGCATCAACAAGCGAGCAAGATCGGTTCGCAACCGCTTGGCGGCCGCCTCGGTCAACTGATTCTCGCTGGCGTTGGTCAGCTGCTGGCGAATGACATTCATTCGATCCGATAGGCCTCGCATCTGACGAATCAGCGGGCTGATCCGGCGTGAGCGAAGGCTTAATTCTTCAATCAAGCGTACAAGTTTTCCGCGACAACGCAGAAAACGTGCGCGGGCTTCGGCTTTGGTGTCGTCCGAAACACTTTTGGAGATCATCAACTGGAAATCACGAGCGTTCTGCTTTTGCAAGTGATCCATCGTCTTGAAGTGATGTGGCATCCGAGCCTGAATCTGCTCTTTGGTCAGACGCTCGGTCAGCGAGACCTTAATCGTCCGGTCAAACGGCAATTCACCTGCGTAAACACGCTTCAACGTATCCGACGTCGCCGCGTACGCGTAATGACAACCCATCACCGCACGACGGTAACGCTTGCGAGCGATTTCAATCCGCTTGGCCAACGCAACTTCTTCTTCCCGCGTCAGCAAAGGGATGATCGCCATTTGGCTCAGGTACATCCGAATCGGATCGTCACCCGCCTTGGTTAGCCTTTCAAGGCTTGGCCCAGAGAGCTCGGTTTCTGGTTCCGCCGTTTTCAGTTCGTCACCCGACGGACCGTCAGTCGCCGAAACCGGCGCCTCGTCCAAAAGGTCGATACCGGAACCTTCGATGGCCGCGATCAGGCTCTCCATCTTTTCCGATTCGTTGGCTAGGTCTGGCAGATAGGCAGACACTTCATCGTAAGTGAGATAGCCTTGGGCTTTCCCTTTTTTGATCAGGGTCTTCAGCTCTGTTTCCACGATATTCATCGGTCGTCATTCCTCCTGCGAATTCCATTTCGCAAATCTGACCTATAGTTTTTTGGATTTGTTCGTGTCGAGCACGCCCAAAACCGTGACAAGGTTGCAACCCTTCCGTGGGTGCGTTCAAAGGCCCTGTCGTTGTCTCGCAAGCTTCAAAAGTTCTTCTAGTGCCGATGCTTCTTCGTCGTCATCGAGCTGGCGACCGTGAAGCCGGGAAATCTGTGATCGAGTTCCCGAAGCGTCCGCCATGTTATTAAACGCGTCAATAATGGACTCCAACTGAGCCAATGGCTCAATGGCAATTCCATTTTTCAAGTTTGCCAATGCCGATTGTTTTTCGGTGGATACACCGTGCAAATAATCGACCAGTGATTTTAGATTTACGTCCTCAAGCTCCAGCATCAACGATTTGTATCCAACGTCTTTCCCGACGTGAAAACATTCGTTCATCACTTCATACAAGTCACGCAGCGGACCTTCTGGAATCTGATTGGGGGAAATGCTCTCGATCGCTTGATCCAGCAACTCCGGGTGGCCGATCAGCAACTGCAGAAGCTCCGATTCGCGGTGCGGCAATCGCTTGAAATCAATCGTTGGCTGATTTTGATCGGAGGTGTCTAAGTTGACCGTTGGACGAGCCCTAGACATCGTTCGACGTAACTCGTTCAGGCGATTCTTGACCTGAGTTCGATCCAGTTGGAACTGACGAGCGATCCGCGTGATCAATTGATCCAAGCGAACCGACTTCGCGGCCGAGGTCGCAAACTGTCCGACCGGAATTTGAGCCAACGTCTTGAGAATCGCTTCAAGTGCTTGATTGGCAGCGTGCGTGTCGTTGATCAAGTCGACGCCACGAGTTTCCTGATTGATTTTATGAGCGATTGCGTCATTCGCGCCGTCCACCAAGGACTGAAACGCGTCGGCTCCGTTGTCACGGATGAAGTCAAACGGATCGGCTCCTTCAGGCAACGAAAGAATGCGAAGGTCAACATCTTGAGCCACAAACAAGTCCAATATCTCATTCGTCCGACGTTGACCGGCTTCGTCTCCATCCAGAACCAACGTGATGCTGTCGGCAAAACGTCGCATGACTTTGATGTGGCGTTCGTTGACCGCCGTGCCTTGGCAGGCAATGACGTTGCGAAGCCCAGCCTGATAGGCCGCCACCACATCGGTGTAGCCTTCGACAATGGTCAGCTTGCGGTTTTCCTTCTTTGAGACCTCATCACGAACCAAGTTCAAACCGTAAAGGTTATCGCTTTTCGAGTACAAACGGGTTTCGGTGCTGTTGTAGTATTTTCCCTTGGGCTGCTGATCGTCGGGAACAAGGTCCGGCACAATCCGTCCACCCAACGCGATCGGGCGATTTTGGGTGTCGCTAATCGGAAACAGAACTCGGCCCCGAAAACGCTCGTACCAACCGCCGCTATTGTTGGCCGAAACCAACCCGCACGCTTCCAAAACCTCGGGCGAAAATTCGGTATGACGGGCTCGGTCGACCAACCAAGACCATGCCAGCGGTGCGAAACCGATCTTGAACGCTTCGATACTCTCCGGCGTCACGTTCCGGTCCGCCAAGTAGTTTCGAACCGGAGCGGCCACGGCTTCATTGAGCAAACAATCATGGTACTGAGCAACGGCCCACGCCATCGCTCGGAAGAGTGCCTGCTTATCTTGAGGGCTTCCTTTTTCAACTTTCTGGCCGGTTCGTTTGATTTCGATGCCGGCTCGTTCGGCCAGAATCTGCATCGCTTCGAAGAACTCGACTGACTCGCGACGCATCACGAAATCGAACACGTCACCACGAAAATTGCAAACCCAGCAAACCCAACTTTGTCGAACCTGATTGACTTGCAGGGAAGGGCGGCTGTCATCGTGCCAAGGGCAATGAGCCACAAAGTTCGTACCTTGCCGCCGCAAGGGCAAGTAGCCGCCGACCACATCGACGATATCACTCGCCTGCTTGATTCGATCTTTGACATCGAAATCGGGGCCGGTGTACAAGACGAACTCTCACTGTGAACGGACGGGACCAATTCGAAAGGCAAGAGCTCACCGGCTGCAAAGAAAATTGCAGAAGTGACGCGGGCATGCTGTTTCTGTTTCAGCAAGCCGAAGCGGGCCGTGGATACATTCGCTGACCTCGCATTCCAACGCGATCGATCAACAAAACACCACCAGCCGTTTCGTGCCTTCCATGACACAGCACTCTAACCTAAAACACTTGCAATTCATGGGTCAAGCTCACTTTGTAAACTTTACAGAATTGCAAACCGGGCATGATATCACTTTCTGAAATCACGCGGCAGTGGCTTGTCAAAACAGAAACTGGGGAGTGAACCATTTTCAGGACCTAGCCTAGCCGCCGAGGGCTTACAAGCGTCGCACCACCGACTGCTGCATCATTTTCGACCTCACCTGCGGAGTCGAACCAAGAATTATCGCGGACTCGAAGCACGAGTTACTAAAGCACTTTACCCCGAATGGGGTTCCAGCCATTAGCCGGTGGTAAGTACTTTACCCCGAAGAGGCCGTAATTTTGTAGAGTGCAAGGTTCGTAGTAAAGCCTTTAGGCCAGAGTTGTAAGGGTGTTTGTTTACGTCAAGCCCAGTAGTTTTGCGGTTGAGAGGTGTTGTGACTTTTGGTTTGCGGGCTTCTTCGGCTTTTTCTTTGTCGGCCACGTTTTGGCTTTTTTGAATTGGCTCAGTTTGATTGTCTGAGCAATGCTCATCAGCATCTTCGCCAGTTGTTTGTTGGAGGAAGGTAGCCACTGGTTCCATTCCTGCGGCGTGATCGCGATCAACATGCCAGGAGTATGATTGGAAATGTTTTTCGATACCTTAAAGTGACTGACCTCTTCAACCTTTTCGGTATCATGCGTTGCAAACAACGCTGCGAAGATCGTTTGGCGGATATTGAACGCCACCATCGACATGCAAAACAGAAATGTGGCCGCTCGGGGATGGCCAATGCTCGGCAGTTCGCACGTAAGCGTCATTTGAAGAATATTGAAAGCAGTCTCTTCTTCCCAGCGGTGCCGGTACACGGCGGTCGCGTCCACGTCTTGGGGAAGATTGGTCAGAAGATGAATTTCGCAATCACCATCACGAGTTGGCCGATCCAGTTCGACCGTGATTCTTCGCACCGCCAAGGCATCTTCGGCAGCCGTTAGTTTCATGGTTTGTTGGTAAACGACTCCCGTGTCGGTATCTCCAATGCGTTTGCGTTGGCCTTGCAAAACCCCTTTCAAACGCCCATGCTGGCGAATCACAAAGAATCCACCGGCCAGATCAATCGCTTCAAAGAACGACACAATGCCGTAGTGTCGGTCGGCGATCACAACGTCTTGAGGAAGCAAATCCTTCACGATCGACTGGCAACATGAAGACTCCGTTGCATGCCCATCAAGTAGGACATAAGCTCGATCAAAAATCTGTCGTTGCAGATCATAACGAGCAACCACTTTGCCGGGCATGGGAGCCGAGGGAGCATCACGCAGTGGCTTGAGGCGTTTTTCTGACTTAGCCAGCACGTTCCCGTCAATGCTCAAGCAGCGATAGCCGGGCAATAGCTCCCATGGCTCAAAATTCATTGCCCTTTGCAGTTCCCCCGCTTGGTCAGACGAGTGACTAACGAGCGCCTGACTGACTGCCGGTTCGATCCCTCTGGTTTTAGCGTAGAAAGATTGACGACTGATCTGGAGTTCTTCTCGGTGATCTTGATAGGCTTGATTGAAATTGTCGCTGAAATTCAAAACCACATCGGCCACCGTCGCCGCCACGGCACCGAAGGAGGCAACATATTCATATTGCTGCTCCCGGTTGTCTTCGAAAATCTGATCCCATTGATCGCCAATCAGACCTCGCACCAACACGTGAGACATTACCGCAAACGGCGCCGATGCCGAAAAACGATCAAGCATATCTGGCAACATCGCATCACTCCATTGACACAAATACAAGTAAATACACATTTCAATGAATCAGTAATACCCTTACAACTCTGGCCT
>CALFUT010000019.1 GCA_937929805.1 uncultured Pirellulaceae bacterium | reverse complement strand
GCGGTGCCGGCCGGCTGCGAAGGCCTGATCTTTCTGCCCTACATGGCGGGCGAGCGAACACCGCACGCGGATCCAGACGCTCGCGGTTGTTTTGTCGGCCTGACGCTCAAGCACACTCGTGGACACATGGTCCGAGCCATTATGGAAGGCGTGACGTTTGCGATGCGAGACAGCCTCGAAATCATCCAAGACCTTGATGTCCCCGTGCGGCAGGTTCGTGTCTCGGGTGGCGGATCGAAAAGCGAACTTTGGCGACAGATCCAAGCCGACGTGTTCGCCAAGCCTGCGGTTACCATCAATGCCGAACAAGGACCCGCGTTTGGAGTCGCGTTGCTGGCCGCCGTCGGAGCAGGACAATATAAAAACGTGACTCAAGCCTGCAACGCCACGATCAAGGAAACCAGCAAAACGCCGGTGATCGCAAAGAATCGCAAGCGATACGACGAAGTGTTCCCCGTCTTCCAACAGCTATACCGCTCGTTGGCAAAAGACTTCAAAGCGATTTCGGCCTTGGGATAACGCGATCCGCGGACCACGAAACTAAAGAACGGCACGAAAGCCAAAACCGGATCCACTTCATACCGAGCTCAACTTTCGTGTCTTTGGTGTATTTCGTGGTTGCGATAAAGGAATCAATTTCAGCCACCGACACGCACTGCTCTTCGCGGACGTACGCCACGAACATCCGTAAAAATCCGTGGCTGACTCATTATCCGTCTTTGTTTCCGCGGTCGCTTGAAACAATGAGGCTGAATCTTGATGTTGACAAAGTTTTGAAACGCAGAGTCGCGGAGAGCGCTGAGCAGTACTGCGGTCAACGAAAGAATGAACTGGAGACAACTGAAGCAGCGGAGAAAGAAAACAAACAGTTTCTGAATTGCTTTGTCGCTCCGGCCTTCGTTTCCTCTGCGAGCTCCTGTTTGAAAACCTGCCCGCTATTGTCCGTGTCGATCAGCAAAAATCCTTGGCTGATTTCGCCATCAACGACCACGCGGCGTCTAATTGCCCCACTCCTACACAGTGGCAACCCTCGCTAGATCCGCTCAAACATCGCCTTGCGCAGTTCGGATTCAAACGAATCACTCGTATCGATCACACTCCGGAACTCTTCACGATCCAGCACGTAGCAAGTCGTTGGCTTGGTCGCCACGACCGTCGCATTTCGAGGCTGGTCCTTGATGAGCGCAACTTCACCGAAGTGACTTCCCTCAGCAAGCTGATTGATCGTTTCGTCTTGCCCCGTGGCGGGATTCGTTCGAACGATTGCGACATTGCCATCGGCGAGGACAAAGAACTCACGCCCCTCGTCTCCCTGCCGAACAATCGTCTCGTTGGCCGCATAATTCCGAACCTCCACATTGTTAGCAACGTCCGTCAGCGTTCGCGGCGTTAGCTCGGCAAAGATTTCCGTTGCTTGCAGGAACGCACAGATTTTTTCGGTCTGCTTCACATCGGAATCGTTCGTGATCTTACCCGCAACCATGTTAATGATCCGATCGGCAAAATCCAGAATTCGGTTGTCATGAGTCACGATCAGCACCGTGCAACCCTCTCGATCGGCCATCTCACGCAACAGCGTGACCGCTTCGCGGCCGGATTCTTCGTCGAGTGCCGCAGTGGGTTCGTCCGCCAAAACAATGCGAGGGTTATGGATCAAGCCACGAGCAATCGCGACTCGCTGTTTTTGCCCGCCGGAAAGAGACTTGGGTTTGTAGTGGATCCGTTCTCCAAGGCCCAGCCTTGTTAACATCTGCTCGATCTTTGGCTTCACCACTGAGTTCTTCAAACCCGCCAACTCCGTTGCCATCCGAACGTTTTGATACGCCGTCAAAGATCCAAAAAGATTATGCGCCTGGAAAATGAAGCCGATCTTCTTTCGGATCTCGGTCAATCCCTGCTGAGAGATACCGTTCAATTCCTCGCCAAGCACTTTCAGGCTGCCGTCCTGAACGGTCCGCAAAGTCCCAATCAACGTCAACAGCGTTGTTTTGCCAGATCCAGAAGGCCCAGTCATGATAACGATCTCGCCCGGCCGAACATTCAGCGCGTTATCGAACAAAGCCTGCGTCTTCGAATCACCCGATCCAAAGTAATGGTTCAAACCGTCGATTTGAATGACGGCAGGCTGGTTGGAAAAATCAGTCATATTGCTTCTCGGCTTCTGGGTGAATTCACTCAGGACTAAAACAAACTGGCCGGATCGGCGGACAGCAGCTTCCGCAATGCGATGACCGCACTCATAACACACATCAACACCGTCAGCCCCAGCACGATCGATGCTCGCGGAACATTTAAGAACATCAACAATCCAGTACCCCAGTTGACCAGCCCGAACGCCGACAACGCAATCAACAAACCGGGCAAGAACGACACAACACTCAGAATCAAAGCTTGGCAGATGACAACGGTTGCGAAAAAACCGGTCGGATACCCCATGGCCTTCAGCGTTGCAAACTCCCCCATGTGATCGCCTATGTCCGTCGCAAGCACTTGATAGCAGATAATCAATCCCACCACGAATCCGATCAGCGTCCCAACGCGAAAGATCAAACCGATAGGCGTGTTTTTACCCCAGAAATTTCTCTCTGACTTCAAAAAATCAGCCCGAGTCTGAACAATCACATGCTCGCCCAACAAGGATTGCAAGCGCCCAACAACGACGGCAGGCGAGACATTGGGTTCGCATCGAATGACGCCGTAGTCGACGCTAGAAAGAGGTTCGCCACCCCCACGCAATTCGAAATAGTGAGCAAAATTTTGCGGCGTCATGGCCAGCGTTCCATCGTTCGAGAAATTGATTCCACATTCGAACAACCCTACCAGTTCAAGCTGTTTCCCACGCAACTCCCCAAACGGATCCGCTTTCAATTGCTCGGGCGTGCGAGGCAATCGAAACATGCTTTTACTTTTAACGTCCGCCGCGGCCGTCGATACGCGTGCCAAATCTTTGGCAAGTCGATCCAATCCGAAACCATGAAACAGCTCATGCTCTGGATCAAAACCAAGCACCCGGATTTTGCGTTTTGGCGTGCCCTCACGATGCCACTCGGACATCACGTTTTCGATGTACAACGGTTCTGCGGAAGCCACTCCTTCGCATGACCGTGCCGTGATCACGTTCTGCAACGGCATTTGCTGACCGCTGGAGAGCATGAATCGCGACTTGGTTCTAATTACGACGTCCGCCGAGATCTTTACCTCCATGATGCGGACATTGCTATCGAACAATGCGTTACGAAACCCGGTTTGCATGAACATCAATACCACCGCGAAGGTCACGCCCGAGCATCGAACGAACAACCGTTGCCAGTTCGCGCTCGTGTTGGACCAAGCGAGTTTTGCTGCCAGCACCAAATGCATCATTCATTAAAACAGATCAGCCGGATCTGCCCTCCTGAGTTTCTGCATGGCAATGAAACCCGACACGCTGCACATGGTGACGGTAGAAACAAAGACAATAATCTGTCGATCGATCGTCATCGTGATTGGCAGGTTTGCTGCCTTCCCGACGACTTGATACAGCAGAAGCGAAACCAAAAACGCGATCACATAACTGACAACGCCAAGGATGATCGCCTGCTCAAGAACCACTCGCGACAAATAGCTGTTCTTGTAGCCCATCGCTTTGAGCGTCGCGTATTCACCGATTTGTTTTGCGATGTCTGAAGACAAAACGATGTACACGACGATGGCTCCGACGATCATCGCGATCACAACGCCCGCGATAAAAATGAATCCGATAGGCGTGTTCGTTACCCAATGCACGATTTCGACCTTCACAACTTCCGCTCGTGTCAGGATCTCGACGGGCGGAGTTGAAGATAATGAAAACCCAAGCGTTCTACAGATTGCATCTCGCGCGGCACTCGGGTTCATGGCTGCTTTCTCATTGAGCGTCACCAAACCCAGAGTCACATCATCCTGATCGTAATTTGGAAAAAGTTCACGGTAGTCACTTTCATGGATGAATGCCGCGCCGTTGGCGGCTAAACCAGTACCCAGCTCAAACACGCCAGCGATCTTGCAGGCTTTCTGGTTCAATTCAACTTCCAAGCCAATATCGGCATCGCTAAAACGTTCGCGATTCTTCGCACCAAGAAACTGCGGGCGGGATTTTCTATCCACCAGAATGGCACGCGGAAAACTTAGCCGAGACAAATCCGGAAGCGAGACTGATATGTTTCCGTCACGGAATGTTTGGCCCTCCGGATCCGCGCCCATGACCAGCATGCCTCGCTGCACCGATTTTTCTGCGTAGTTCCATTTCGCAAGACTTACGTGATACGGCTGCGTTGAAACGACCGAGGCATCACTTTCAATTTTGTTCAGCCACACGTCCGAAAACTTGTTTGCGTCGCAGAAGTGATAATAGTTGGGCGACCGAACCACCAAGTCAAACTTCAGGTTGTTATAAAACAGCACCGCTGTATCGAGGACCGCGCCAAGAAAACCAAGCTGCATGAAGATCAACGTCACCGCGATGCTGATTCCACTGATCGACAACACAGTCCGAAATCCGCCATCGCGAAGATTGTGAATGGAAAGCGGGATCGCCATAAGCTGGTGCGGGTTGAAGTTCGTTAGTCGGTCAGGTCGTTAGCTGAAGGGAACGCACGAAAATACAACTTCGTTTATCATCTTGCTACGACTTACTACGTGCCACAAGCATTTCACTCGTCCGGCAGTTGAATCTGGACATCGACCTGCAAATTGACCAACCCTTCGGCCACTTCGGAATCGTCCAAACGTATCGTCACGTTTCCCGTGTGACGATCCACTTTGGCAAAAGGATTCGGATCGGTCAGCGATGGCGCACCGATCATCACGCCTTTGGTAATCACCGTTCCGGTTAGCGGTTGGGCAATCGCGGAGCTTGTGATCGACGCCCTCACCGGGAAGTCACTGCCCAGATTGATCCGCGTTAGGAATTGGTCGCTCACCTCGGCAACGCAGTGCATCTCTGCCGTGTCACCAATGACCATGACAGGCTTGTTGGTCACCGAGTCCCCCTCACGAACGATGATGTCAAGAATCTTTGCTTTTGGAATCGGTGATCTCAACTGAGTCAATTTTAGTGCAGTGGTTGCCAATTCGACGGCCGCATCGAGCGAATCCAACGGGACCGCTTTCTGAGCGTTCTTCAACCCATTCTCAACCGCACCGAGTGTGTTCTCGGCAACGACCTGCGCCCGCTGCGCACTATTGCGAGCCTGTTCAACGGCCAACTTTGCCTGCTCGATTTGCAGTTCCAATTGAGCCACCACCAAGGCCTGTTTCTCCACATCCGTTTGATTCAACAATTGAGAAGTCGTGGGGTTGGATTTAATCTGCCGAAACTTTGTCAGCATCGATCGATTCGATGCCAATTGACGCTCTAGCAACTGGATCTTCTGCTGCTCAATTTTGATCTTGCCCGCTGCCGCTTTGGCTTCCTCAACCCCAAGTTTTGCTGAACTGATCTTGAACTGCGCCTGCTCGGTTTCCATTTCCGCTTTCTTGAGAGCGTCGGAACGACGAGCTTTCGCCAAGTCCAATTCTCGTTCGCGGACTTCACGGCCCTGCAACGAGGCAAGGACCTCGCCTTGAACAACTTCATCACCTACGGACTTGTCAGTCAATTCGGAAATCTGCGAACCAACGGGCGCAACAATCTGGATCAAACCACTCGCAGGCACAAGCTTCCCGCGGCAGCGAATGGTTGAACCGATTGGCCGACCGGATTTGTCTGGCCCGTTTTGAGCTCCGGCAGGGGACTCGGTCGAACTTGCATCTAGGCTGACTTGAGCATTGTCACCGCTTGATTGGGTTGCCCCGCCGTACCAACCAAGTAACGCGGTGGCGACTAGAGCTAATATCAATAAGATTGCACGCATGGTCAGGCTTAGAATGGGCGAGTCGGAAACCAAGAACAGGCGGCGAGAGCCAGAAACTGGCCAGCGACTGTCAGGTTGTATCCTTCAAACACTACCAGCCTAGTCAGATGAAAGAAAGCGTGAGGTCGGTTACCGAGATCGAGGCCCACATTTTCAACAACTCGTCGTTATCGACCCGCTTTTTCCGTGCGAAATTGCTTGAAACCGAGTTTCGGGGCTGACATTGAGAGAGACACCGTCAGCGGCAGGCGGTTGATGCCAATGAGTAGCCGCAGGACTGAACTAGCAGCCCCTGAGCTTGCCGCAGCCGGATCTTTGCGATTTCAAACTTGATAGCCGCCTCGATTCGCGCCGATCGAGCCTGTTGCAGATCGACCCAATTCTCGTTCTTCTTCAGATACGCCTCACTTGCATCGATCTCCTGTGCCGCCGCGAGCACTTCCGTCCGATCCCGAAGTCGCCCAACGTCCTCGTTGGCAATCGCCATTTTTTCAAACGCCGTTTGCATATCCAACATCGCCTTGGCTGCCGACAGTCGCGCCTCGCGTTTTCGAAGCGTGACAATTTTCTCGGCTTGATCCCGTCTGCGGCCAAGCGTTGGGTCGGGTTCCTCCAAAGCTTTGATTATGTCAATCAACTGGCGTCGCAACAGCAGTTTCTTGACCGGTTTTGCTTCAAGTTGCTGACCGATCCGGTCGTCAAACATGCTCAGCAATCGGTAAAGCCCCTCGCCGTGGCAGTGATTGGCAATGACCGATTCAGCCGCGATGATTCCCGCCCGATTAGATTCCGCCAACGCTGTTTCTCCCAACACATCCAAATCAATGGAAACGGGATTGATGTCGTGAACCGGTTTGAACACAACCACCTGCTGCTCGGTTGAGTTAATCAGCATGTTCAACTGATAAGTCAGTTGTTGATGTGCAGCATCAAGTTCCGATTCCGCCCGATCAAGCCGCAGTCGGCCTTGATCCAACGCGGTTTTCCCTTGAAACGTTGCGAATCCAGCTTCGTCGGCGGCGGCAACGGTTTCCTCAAGTTCGCCCAGCCGCGATCGAGACTCGTCGATCAACGCCTTTTGCAGAGAGATCTGTGCGAGCCCCAGAAACAATTGAGCTGCCTTGCCTGCCGCTAGATTACGCTGTTCGATTGCCTCACCTTGCAGAATGATATCCAGACTGCTGCCTCGCGCGTTCGAACAGCAGCATGTGCAATCGGCTGACTCGCAAGAAGTTGGCCGTTCCAACTGTTCAAGTCGGCACTTTAGCAAGTGGCGCTCCTGCTCAATGACGTCGGCTAATTCCGAGTTCTTTGCAGCCAAGCAGACGACTTCATCTAGCGTGATTGCGACGGTGCCATCGGCAACCACCTGACTTAGCAACGATTGCTTGGCCGATTCATAGTCCGGCACCGAATCAAAATTTGCTGTGACCCCTGCATCATCCGATTTTGCTGCGACGGCCAACGGTTCAACGCTAGAAATATAGGGAGAGCAAGTTTTGCAAACCGGACTTTCACGCCAGCAGCAGCCGCTATTCAAGCCCGCGAAGAACGCGAAGCAAATCAGAGTCATGTTCCGGCGAGGGTACATAGGGATAGCTTTTGAGCAACGAACCGAGTCCGCTGTTGTTATCGAAACATTCGTTGCGTCTGATTCATCTCTTACAGACGGAACGACCCGAATTCCAACCAGACGAATGTTGCGACCGTCTCAGCCGGAAAAGTTTGCCATCTGGCAAGGAGTCGAAAAGGCTAGCGGCACTGCTCCGCCAACGCCCTTTGCGTCGTCCAAAAGCCGTGTTTTGCCGGAAATTCGCTGCCACAAGGTGAGAAACGCACGAAAACAGGCAGACTGCTTGAGCTTGTTTCTCTGCTCGCCGCGTTTGAAACAACAATCGAGAAACCAAGAAGAAAAGAGGCATACGAAGAGAGTCGCGATTAAAACTTCGTGCCCTTCGTGCCTTCGCGGCTCTATGCCACCGCCGTTGAAAAAAGCCCGATCAATTTCCGTGCTTTGCTTGAGGACAAGCGCCTCGCTATGAGTCGCCGTTGTCATCCGCGTTTGATGCAGGGTGAACCTCAACCGATACAGCGTGGCTATCAAACAGAGGCGTTGGCTTATCGACCGGATCTTTCGGTTTGCTTGACGCGGCAGCTCGCCCCAGATCGACTCCCATCCCCGCAAGCAATGTCCCGACCTCGGCATCGCGACGGGAATCAAGCGTGTCGATCGCAATCTCTGTCTCGACGGCCGTCTGCTTCGCTTTCTCAAGCTCGGCCTTCATCGAGGCAACTTGCTTGGTCAGCGTTTCAATCTTTTTGCGAGTCGATTTCAACGAGCGGTTTTTTGAGGCTCGCTCTTTCTCAAAGGCCTTGAGAATACCGTCGACGGTTTTCGCAGCGGGCTTCTTCGCAGACTTGGCTTTGGCAGGTGCCTTCTTTCCGGCTGCCTTTTTTGAACTGGCTACGGAAGTCGCGGCCGGCTTGCGAGCCTTGGTGGTCTTGGGGGCCGATTTTTTTCGGGACGCCGGAACGGATTTCTTTTTCGCCATCGGTATATGCTCTGCTTCGTCGGTGCGTATCTGGTAATTCTCATGGTGCCCGATTCCAGCACCTGCCACCAATTGTGGCCCAGTCACCGTAAACCGCAAGGCTCAAAATCGATGGAACGTGAAAGCAGCAGGCAGAACGTCGCGAGAAAGCTGCAACCTACCGCATGCCTAGTCTCGCAACGGGACTTCGGGATCGGCCCCCGCCCCATCGCTGAACCAGTACTTAAAAAAGAAGATCAACGTCGCCAGAATGCCCCAACTCAGCCCCAGCACCACACCTAGGTCCAACACGCCTCGCCATGGCTGAGGAATGTATTGAAACAGCAAGACGAGGGTTGTCACACCAAGCAGCAAGCAGCAGATGACAATCTTTCGCTTCTTGGTCGAGTCGAAAAAGCCCATGCAGAACAGAGGAGCCAACAACGTGCGAACCCACGTCGCGTGGCCTCGCAGGTAATGGGCTCTTGCTGCCACGCGAGGCGAATAGCCTTTCTGGAATCCCTTGTAGCCTTCGCTGTAAAGCATAAAAAACAGCCAAGGAATCATCACCGCGTAATGAGCCACGCCAAGCGGGTGCTGAAAACCTTCTGTGACCTGCTTTGCCATTCGCATCACCGCAAACCCCAGCAGCAGGCAAGCGCCGGCAACGCCCCAAATCGCGGCAAAGTTTCCAATCTTTTGGTCGAGGTAGCGTGTCACAGATGTTTCCAAGACGCGAGCGTTGCAAAAAAAATTCCGAACCGTCCGCCCAAGCAGAATTGGCCTAAACATTTGGCCACATCACATTTGTCTACATCTTAACGCATATTCTCAATAACACGATCACCCAGACCTGTGACGAGATGTCCCAAAGCACGCACGCTCGATCGAAGCTCGCCACATGCCCGCACACGCTGACTTTTTCGTAGCAGAAGCTCATCCATGAGTCACCGACCGACTATGCAATCGAAGCCCGTTCGCCTACCTCGCCAAAATTTGGCGCCGACTCTCGCGCAACTCTGGCTTAACGCTGGCTCAACTCGCGCCTAGCTATCCAAAACACTCTGCTTGGCTAACGCGGCAGCCCCAAGAACACCCGCGTCATCGCCCAGTTTAGCGGCTTCGATTTTGTAGACGTCTCTCATCGATGGCAGAACCCTCGCGCGAGCCAGTTTCTCAATCTTTGGAAGCATCGTGTCCTCCATCGCCTCGATCAAACCGCCGCCAAAGACGATCACATCCGGGGCGAGCAAGTGAACCACCGTGACGACCGAGTTCGCCAGATGAACACACGCGTTGTGAATGATCTGTTCGACCATCTTGTCGCCATTCTTCACCGAACCAGCAAGAGCACCACTGCGAATGTCGGCGATATCCGTGCCGGTTTCCTTCAGCAGGTGAGGTGCTTGACCTCGGTAGGCCGCCTGAGCCGCAGCGCCGGCGATGGCCAGACGTGAAGCGACCGATTCCAGCGATCCTTCGTTCCCCAAGCCGTCAACCGGGCCTTGAAGCACCATCGGCATGTGCCCGATTTCCATCGCGGTGCAGTTGGCCCCACGCAGAAGCTTTCCCTCATACACACAGCCTCCACCAATCCCCGTCCCTGGAAAAATACCCACCACGCAGCGAGCCTTCTTCCCTGCGCCCGATTGGTATTCGCCAAACACACCGGCGTCGACATCGTTCGCGATCGTCACTGGGAACTTAAATTTTTGCTCAATCGATTCAGCAACCGGAACATTCTTCCAGCCAAGATTGGGAGCTTCTCGAATCTGTCGTTTTTTTAGATCGAGTGGTCCGGGGCAGCCGATCCCAAGGCCCTTTACCTGCTCTGCTTTGACGCCCGCGTCGTCCAACGCCTTGGCAATCACGTCGTTGATCCGTTTCAACCCCGCGTCCATGCCTTCATGGCCACGCGTTTTCTTGCGAGCTTTTCCAATCTCTTTGAAGTCGTCGTCAAAAACGACCGCCAGCATCTTGGTCCCGCCAAGATCGAATCCTATCCAGTATCGCTGTTCGGTTTTGTCGTTTGCCATCAGGAATCCCGTGTGAATACTCAAGCTCCGCTGCTCAGGGCAATGCGACCCCCGAACCCGGCCACTCGAACCGTTGTATTCGATGATTGTACGAATCGACGACGTGAACTGAACCCGTGCTGTCGATTGCGAATGCCCACGGTTGATGAAGTTCCCCCGGTTGCCGCCCCGGTCCACCCCACAAACGAATGGCGGTCCCGTCATCTCCGTCCAGTTGTTGAATCCGATGGTTTCCGAATTCTCCTACGGTCAGCGTGCCGTCCTCAGCCACATCAATCTGATAGGGGTAACTCAATTGCCCGGGCTCGGCACCCATCGAGCCAATCGTTCTGACAAAAATCGGTTCATCGCCAGAAACGTCAAACACTTGAATTCGATGATTACTCGCATCGGCGACCCAAAGCTGGTCTTTCGCGTCCATCGCAAGTCCTTGCGGTCGCAGAAAATGCCCGTTCTCGGTGCCGTGCTGACCCCATTGATAAACGTATTGCCCGTCGGGAGTAAATTTTTGAATTCGATCGTAGTCACCGTATTCGGATACGTAATAATTACCTTCCGAATCTTGAACGACATCGGTAACGAAGCCGAACTCGCCCGGCCCACGCCCGTTGGTTCCTCCGATCGTTCGTTCGGGAATCAATTCACCTTCGGGCGTGTAGAACAGCACTCGAAAATAGTGAGTATCACAAACCATCAGCAGGCCATCTTGGCTAATCGACAACCCACACGGCTTGCCTTGTTTGCACTTGGGAGTCCGCCAAGACCGAATGAAGTTTCCGTCACGGTCAAAGACTTGGATGCGACTGGTCATGTCAACGATGTACAGCCGGTCTTGATCGTCAATCGTGATCGCACGAGGCTTCAAAAAGCGCCCATCGTCGAGCCCCCGCCGCCCCCAGACAAACACGTTGGAACTTGAATCCTCGTGTAACGAAAGAGCACGCCCCTGGTCGCAACCCGAAACCACAAGAGTAAACAGCAGGACAACAAACGCCAACCCAGGCGACAGTCGTCTCACTTGCCGGCTGACCGAGCCTGTATCGTCTTCGATTTTTATCTGCAACAAACTGCTACTCCGCTGGCTAAGTTCCGACGGTCGCCGCAACTACGGGCGAGCAAAACTTTGAGAGCACCAAACACTGAGCCCACCAAACCGAGTGGTTCAACCGACCGAAACTGACCAACCGCCGAAGGCGAAATTCGCTTGAAATTTTCGCACCATGCTGAACGTAGAAATGTTCAACTCAATTTTGACGAACCACTGCGCAAAGAAAAAGACATGTTGCCTCTATGTTAGGGCAACATGTCCTTGATTTTTTGAACGTGCAGCGGACCAACGATTTCATTCTCAAAACCGCCTCACCGCCGAATTCACGCACCTTTGGTTACTTGGCACCGCTTCCGCCACCGACAGCATCAGCACCGGCTTCAATCGCGTCGCCTGCCATCTCTTTAGTGGCTGAAGCACCATCTTTGACCATGCCTGCTGCGTTGCCCGCGGCTTCTTTGGTCGCGTCCATTGCGCTACCAGCCGCTTCGCCGACCGCAGAGGCACCGTCTTTGACTGCATCACCTACAGCACCAACTGCGTTACCAGCGGCATCACCTACGGCACCGACTGCATCGCCAGCGGCGTCGCCGACGGCACCAACGGCATCGCCAGCAGCGTCAGTTGTTGCCTTGGCAGCGTCCTTTGCAGCTTCGCAACCAACTGTCATGACGGCCGCGCAAAGAACGAGAAGGTAGAACAAGTTTTTCATTTTTATTTCCTATTAAAGAGTGAATGGTGAATTTAAGCCAATCGTCAGAGCGACCGGTTGCCACCAAGGTAGAGTTAATATGTTCGAGACTGGGAATGGGGCAGATCCGCCCAACGGACCCCGTCCCTGAACCAGATTATATTCAACAAGTAATGGCAAGGCGACGTTTTAGCAAAAAGAACCAGAAAACGGAACCGTTTCCCGCCACGACAGCCACCCCATCCTCATAGTTGGCCCGGTTTACCTGCCAAGCAAGGCCACCGATATCGACAACCTTTAACTTATGTTACCGGTCTTCAGACAGGTTTTTGCGTGTACGTCGCTACTTGACCCTCCCAGAAGCCGAGCGATATAGTTTGGCGGGCCAGACACTTCCCCCGACGCCCCAGTTCCCCACTTTTCAGTCCATCACCAATGCCTGCCGTCACCATCGATTTACAGAAATCAGACGACATGCGTGACGTCGTCCACCGCGCGGTTGAGGCACTTTCGGCAGGGAAGATCCTAGCTCTGCCCACCGAGACCGTTTACGAATTGGCCGTCAGTGCGCTCAACCCCGGAGCGGTCGAACGCCTATCGGCGTTCAAAAACCGATCGCCCGACCAGCCATTTTCGGTGTCAGTTCGCGGCTATGAAGACTCGCTGGACTACATACCAGATATGTCCAAGCTGGCTCGCAGATTTGCCCAACGGTGCTGGCCGGGCCCCGTGACCTTGGTGCTTGACGGCAGCCATCGAGATAGCGTGCTGAACCGATTGTCGCCCGACGTTCGACGCGTTGTGATGTTAGACGGAACGGTGGGCCTACGAGTTCCAGCTCATGAGCTAACACTACAGATTTTGAGACTGTGTGCCGGGCCGGTGATCGTGACCAGTGCCAACGAGGCAGGAAAGCCGCCCGCAACCGATGGTGATTCGATCGCGGACGATCTTGGCAACGGAGTCGACATCGTTCTCAATGATGGCCCGACCCACTTCGCCGCCCCTTCATCGGTGGTCAAGGTTACTGACGATAATTTTCAAATTCTCCAAGAAGGCGTGGTCAACGAAGCCGCGATGCAGCGAGTATCTGGCTTTTGTGCACTTGTCGTATGCACTGGAAACACGTGCCGCAGCCCCATGGCGGAGGGAATCTTACGCCAATTGCTTAGCGAGCGTCTGAATTGTGCGGCCGACGAAATTGAACAGCGAGGTGCGACCGTGATGTCCGCCGGGATTTCGGCAGGGCCCGGTGGAGCCGCAGCCAGCCAAGCGATTGAAGTGATGAGCGAATCGGGGATCGACCTGCGGACTCATTCTAGCCAAGCCGTCACGCCTCAAATTATCAATTTTTCCGATGTCATTCTGACCATGACCAACGGGCACCGGGCAGCGATTGTCAATCGTTGGCCCCACTTAGAAAAGAAAACGTTCACGGTCCGACGGGACAATGGCGACATCAGCGACCCAATTGGCGGGCCGGTCGAAGTGTATCGCCAATGTGCTGAACAGATTCGCGAGAACCTAGTACAATGGGTTGAGACATTCGATAACCAGTTACCCAACCTCACATCATGATAATTTCCGTCGGCAGCGATCACCGTGGCGTCGAGCATCGCAGAATCATCCGAGAGATTGTTGAATCGCTCGGTCACACCGTTCACGATTGTGGAACGATGACGACCGAGTCGTGCGATTACCCTGACATCGCTCAGGATGTTGGAAATTCGATCCGCAACGGCGATAGCCAGATGGGGATTCTGATTTGCGGCACAGGAATCGGCGTAATGATTGCCGCGAACAAAATAAAAGGCATCCGCGCAGCGATCTGCTGCAATCTTGACGCGGTGCGGCTAAGCCGACAACACAACGACGCGAACGTGTTGTGTCTGGCCGGCAATGGTTTCGACGAACAGCAAGTACGCGAAACCATCACGGCGTGGCTGGCGACCGATTTCGAAGGCGGTCGCCACGCAAGACGCGTTGAGAAAATCTCCGCGATGGAAGCGTAGCTCGATCCGACCAACTTGGCACACGCCGTTCAACGTCACGCTACCGACTAAAACGGCATGCTGATTTCCATGTCGTACGGATCACGCAATCCCTCACCCAAACGCTTCAACGCCTCGGTTTCGATCTGGCGGACGCGTTCACGGGTCAACCCAAGCATTTCACCGATTTCCTTAAGCGTTCGCGGCTCCGTGTTCTCCAGACCGAAACGCATTTTCAAGACACTCGCCTCGCGCTCATCCAAATCGTGCATCATCGATTTGATGTGACTCATCACGTCATTTTCGAGCATTTCGTCGGCTGGGCTTCGAGCCCGATCGTCGGTGACCATCTCGCTAAGCGACCAACCGGAATCGGCCTGATCGGTTTGCGGTGTCGAATTGTAAATCTGAATCGCCTTTTTGATGATGGGCAGCTTGCGTTTCGGCAAACCCAACAACCGAGCCACTTCTTCAGGTGTCGGAGTCCGGCGAAGTTCATCCGTCAATCGCACGGTGGCTCGACGCCACTTGGAAAGCAATTCGACCATGTAGGCAGGAATGCGAATCGTCTTGGCGGAGTTAATCAACGCTCGCTTGATCGACTGCTTGATCCAGTAGCTGGCGTAGGTACTAAACCGAGTTCCAACATCAGGATCAAAACCTTCGACTGCTCTCAACAGGCCAAGGTTACCTTCCTCGATCAAGTCCTGAAGGCCCAAGCCCTTGCCCGTGTAGCCGCGAGCGATATTCACAACCAGCCGCAAGTTGGCTCGTACCATTCGGTCGCGTGCCTCAACGTCGCCAACCGCGATCTGTCGAGCAAGCTGCTTTTCTTCATCAGCCGTTAGCAATGCGGTCTCGTTGATCTCGCGCAGGTACGTCTCCAATGGCGACTGCAGGCCGCGAGTCGGCCGTTTCAACCTAGCTGCCTTGAGCTCCGATAGTTCTTGCTTGTCTGATTCATTGCGTTCCTGATCGTGGAGCATAAAGAAGGCCGTTTCAAAAAGGGTGTAGTCGAGGTTGTGTAACAGACCTTATCGACGGCCAATACACGACCCTGAATGTCCGGTAAACTTTAACGGTTTCCAATGAAGAATATCGCTGTAATGATTGCTCCGGTTGTAACGCCGACCGAAAGCCATACGGCAAATCGGACCAACAGAATCCCAGCCCATCGCAACATCATCGGCGCGATTCTCCGTTGCCCCGCGGGCGGTTTGAGCGCGCGGGGTGGCACCTGACAAACCCCCTAAAACGAACGCGATTCGCGGCGTGTCGCGGCCGCGTCGATGGACACGGCGACGCTTACTAAAAACCCGATGGCAACAACTGCCTCAAGTACCCAAAACATGATGTTTTCTCGATGAAAGAAGTGCGGGCCTTGTTGCCCGCTATTCATTCCATCGCGAGACGGCGGACACATCTGGTCCATCGGTGAGATTTTTTTGCGTTCGGCTTCTTTTCGCGATCACCAATTGTTCCACGTCAAGCATGAAGGCAACCAACGTTACCGCGCCAAGTCTTCCGGGCGACTGCCGGGCACGATTCCTTCGAATTCGAAAAAAGCGAACGCAAAGTGGACAGCCAACGCAAACAGCGTGGCCCACAGAATGGTCCGGGTCACCGCCCGGCTGACATCGGTCGTCGAGTACTTGGGCTGACGCCCGATTCGATATGCGATGGCCGCGATCCCGAACGCGGAAACCAAAAGCTTGGCCAACAGCCAACCGGTGCCTCGCCACCAGACGTAGCCCGGCACGTCCATGCCTCGATGGTAGTGCAACATCCAAAAGTCGGCACCCAATTGAGGATTCGCGAACGTGAAGGTAACCAAACTAGTCAACCGCGCCGTCCAGAATGCCAACCAAGTCAGCAACGGCGTGCCGATCAAGAACGACCACAAGACGGGTGTCAACAGATAGCGGTCTGGTTGTGTCCCAAAGGACTTCATCGCATCCAGTTGGCTTCCAAACTGTCGGCCGCCAATATCCGACGTCACCGCCGCACCACAGCGAGCGGCGATCAACACGCACGAGAGCACCGGAACAAAAATTCGAAACATCGCAAAGCCAAGCGCCACCAGCAAATCTTCGACCAACAGCGGGCGAGTGTAATCTGCGTACGGCAAAAACTGAAACGTGAAGTAGGTCGTCACGAATCCTGAAATCAATCCGGACGCCATCAAGTAAACACAAGCGGTTGGACCGAACACCATGCGAGCGTAATGCGCGAAGAATCGAAGCCCCAATATCGGCTTCCGCCACAACGGCAGGACTGAAACCAAAGTCGTGATCGCCGCAAACGCTACGTCGGCCGTCGACTGGAAGAATCGCTGAACCAAGCCAACCAGCTTGTTGCCCAATGACATCCGGTTGGACTGGTGTTGAGAATCAAAATCCACTTTCGCCAGCGGCGCAAGACGGTTGGGCAGTTCCGACCATTCGTCGCGAGGAACTTCTTGCAGACAACGCGCGTCTGGATCTAACAGGAAGACGCGATCGGCGATCGGAAGGACGGTGACATAATCGTGAGTCACGATGACGGACGTATTTGAAAATTGCTGATGCGTTTCACGAATCAGATTGGCCACCTGCTGACCCGTCATCGGATCCAAACCGGACGTCGGTTCGTCGTAGAGAATCGCACTTGGGTTGGCGGCAAGCGTCCGAGCAATCGCCAGACGCTGACGTTGACCGCCGCTCAACCGTGAAGTCGGAACATTGGCCGGAACGTTGAGTGTCTCGAGCAATTCTCTCGCATTCACATCCCGCGCCCGTTTTCCGGCACTCGAGACCGCGTATTGGATATTCCCGGCTGGAGACAGCTCATCAAATAGTGCGAATGATTGAAACACGACTCCGGCATCGCCCGCGACCGCCGACCGGCCGTCGATCTTAATCTCGCCGCTTACCGAAATCCCCTCGTTTGGGCCATCGACATTGCGAGGCAACAAGCCGGCGATTGACCGCATCAGAATTGACTTGCCCACGCCGCTTGGCCCGACCACCAAAGTGATTTCATGCTGACAAAACGAAACGGAGACGTTTTCCAGCAGCGTCCGCTGTCCGGCAATCACTCGCAAATCGCGAATCAAAATCCCTTGTTCGTCAGACGATTCCATTTCCTTATCAATCTTCCCTGAACTCAATCGACGGCCTCCGTTGAATAGCCGGGAACAAACGAGGATGGAATCAACGCATCCCGGTCGCCTCGAAACGCGGGGTACGAATCACCCTTCTGGCGTTGCGGGGTCGAATCGTTTCCAGCTTCCGAACCCGGATCAAGAATAAGCCAACGCTGGTCTTTGTTTAACACCATCCGCCGCATCACTCGAGCAAACTCCGGCGTGATCGACGTGTTCGGATTCCCAAACATCGTTTCGCCAATCTGAGTGATCGTCGGATCGAGCCTGCGGCTGGCAAGGTCGATGGCCGCTTGAGCCTTTGCACCCGTCCACTGTTGCTCCAGCGTTTCCCTCAAGCGTGGATTGTCGATCAAGACTTCCTTGAAGATCGACGTGAGCAAGATTCGCAATTCCTCGTCGTTGACCACCGTTTGAAAACTCTCGCGTACCGTTTTCCGAATTTCTGGGTGCTGAGAGAATTCCTGCACCAGCGTTTTCTGCAGTTCCAGCATCTCGGGCAAGTTCGCCTTCAAAATGGGAGCCGCTTTCTGCTTCACGAATCGATTGAACTCCTGCTGAGCAAAATTACGTTCGGGCAAGGGCGACTTGTCATATAAAAAACGCCAGCCGAATCTCCACAGCGATAGCTCCTGCCAAATTTCGGTGCCAACCTTGCGAGCCAAAGGCGATCCCTTTTCCTCGACGATTGGCCAAATTTCTTCTTGGAGCAAGGGCATAATCTTTTCCTGCAGCAGCTCCACTTCAAACCGTTTCCCCAACGCCAGAAACTCTTGCTCGCGAGCCGCGAACGCAGCTCTTAACTCTTCTTGAATCACCGACCCGGCGTTGGCCAGTGAGTCCTTGACGACTGGCTCGAAGGCTTCCGCGATCTCTGGCATGTGCCACCGATACGAATCCATGATCAACGTTACCAGCTCGCGACGCTTGTCTTTGGTCAGCATCGTTTTCACCACCCACTCGGTCGACTTGGGCGTTGACTGTAAAGTGAACGTCGCATCATCGTTTAGGTCTGGAGCGCCCGCGAACAACGTCACGGTTGCTTCATTGACGAAGTTGATTTTGAACTGAGTAGGATCTTCGTCTGAGATCGTTTGCATTTCGTCACGCGGCCCGATCCTTGAAATGCGCCCGATCGGCCGCGCGGCATCTTGTTCGTTCACGAAGACGGGATCGTTGACCGCCAACAATTGGCGTTGAGCAAACTCGATCTGAACATCGCGAGTCGAAGACGTGAGGAAGCGAGTAATTTGAGTCATCGCGGCGGGCGAATCGTAGTTAGCCCGGCGCAGCCCAATTGCTCCGAGTGCAACAATACTGCACCATATCAGAATACCGACAATAGTTTTTCTGGAACGAATCGAATTAACCTTGCTACGCGAATTGGCAGGAAACCCGCGCGTCACTACCGCGCCGGATCCTCGTGATGCCGCATTTTCGCTGACTCATTCGTTTCTTGAAAGCTCGAATTGGTATCATTGTGACCGAACTTGGTAGAATTCCGCGAATCGTTTCCGCTTTTGCAGAAACAAACGCTCCCACGTCCCCCGAAAGCGATCCATTCACCATGATTTTATCGCGTGTGTGGCTGTTGGCATTTGGCATGCTCTTTTCTGTGGTTGGTTGCGCGGAAGCCGACGGCGAAAAACCGACTACCGTGGTCAAAATTGAAAAACCCAAAATCACATCCCTCGACGACGCGCTGACTCACGCAGCCGACAGGCAGTCCAGTGTTCGATTGGAGGCCATCATTGCGTTGGGCGATATGTGGTCCGACGAACAGCCGGCACGGCCAGAAGTGATTAATTTGTTAATGCGACTTGTTGCACCCAGCAACGCTGAACTAGTCCAAGCGGCAGCAGAAATTTCCATTCAGAAGATTGGGGGCGCTGCGATGCCCGCCATTAAAATTGCTTTGGCGTCCAAAGACCGGGCTCAATTGGCTGCCGCATGCCGAGCGATTAAGTCAGTGGGGCCCGACGCGACTGAGTTGCTGCCGCAACTCATTCAGCTGCTTGAGTCAGACGAACCATTCAACCAGCGAGCCGCCTTGTATGCGCTGCAAGGCATCGGAGACCAAGCGTTTGAAGCGATTGAACCTGTTGCCGGCTGTCTTGCGTCGGATGACTTCAACGTTCATTGCATGGCCTGCCGATTCCTAGAAAAGTTTGGCCCAGACGCGTTACCTGCCGAAGATGGCCTGATTCAAATTCTTCAAAACGGCAACCCGTCGTCGCGAGGCTGGGCCGCAATCGCATTGGGAGCCATTGGGCCGACTGACAAAAACGACATCGTGCCGATGTTAATCGCCCGACTCGTCGAGGCACGCGCTCACGTTGAAAAACAACGAATCCTGCTGGGGCTGGCTCATCTTGGGCGTGAGGCCCAGCGCGCCATTCCAACGGTCAAGGAATACTTGAATTCTCGAAGCCACCGAGTTCAACCTCATGCCGCGTATGCGTTGTACAAGATCGGCGTCGAAAAGCAGGTGATGGACAAGATGTTGTTGGAAGCGTTGAGCGATATTAACGAACGAGACGCCGCGTTCGAGCTGATCAAGCGTCTGGAGCCCGAGGAAGCAATCTCGCTTCAATCTGGCTTGGTCAAACTTTTGAGCGCACCGGAAGAAGATGTCCGCGAAAAAGCTGTCCTTGCGATCGGCCGCCTTGGCCCTGCCGCTAAGGATACTCTTCCTGAAGTGCAGAAACTACTTGACGATCCGGACGCGCTGGTTCAAGAGGCCGCGGCGCAAACGATCGCTTCACTCAGCTATGAACCGAAAACCGAAGAAGCCGACCCAACAGCCAACTCAGCTGAGTAAGCGTCACGCGAAGTACTCGACGGCGTTTCGAAATATCGCCAGCCCGTCGCCTTCTTCTGGAAGCTCCAATCGCGTCCAGTGCGGGTGCTGAGTCCGATCGATAAACCGTTCGGGGTGTGGCATCAGGCCAAAGATTCGGCCGGTCGGGTCACAGACTCCCGCCACATCGGCCGTCGACCCATTAAAGTTATCGACCTGCGCCGATCCATTGCCGCTGGCGTAAGTGAGCGCCAGCTGATGACCAGCCTGAAGATCGCTCAAGACCGCTTCGCTACGCGGAACAAACTTTCCCTCCGCGTGAGCGATCGGCAGGTACATGCTGTCCGAATCTTTCAGAAACGCACAAACGGAAGAATCAGCTTTCAGGTGTACCCAGCGATCAATGAAACGTCCGCTGTCGTTCCACGTCAGCGTTGCGGGCAATCCTTCATCGGTCTCAGCCAGCAGAAAACCGGTTTTGATTAGGATTTGAAATCCATTGCAAATTCCCAGTGTCAACTTGCTGGCCGAATGAAAATCGTGAATCACGTCGGACAGCTTTGACTGAAACTGGCTGGCAAGAATGCGACCGGCAGCGATATCGTCGCCGTAGCTGAATCCGCCGGGCAG
Source organism: uncultured Pirellulaceae bacterium (assembly GCA_937929805.1). GTDB lineage: Bacteria > Planctomycetota > Planctomycetia > Pirellulales > Pirellulaceae > Mariniblastus. The sequence goes on along the minus strand of CALFUT010000019.1, from coordinate 25,103 downwards.
ACACAAAATCTGCGAGTCGGAAATCAAGCTAGGAGATTCGATCAACTGGTTGATGTGGTGGTACGCCACTTTTGCACCGGCTTTTTCAAACGCGAATCCGGTTTCCTGATCACAGTTGGTACCGGGTGCTCGAAGGATCAATACGTTTGGTTGAGTCATGAGTTTTTCTATGGCTGGCTGATTCAGTCGCCGTTATTACGGTTCAAATAAATGTGGTTTGCATTTGGCACTTCGGCGGGAGGGCGAGGCTTCGTCCGAGCCGATTGAATAATTTAGCATGTTACTCCGCGCGGTTCGGACGGAGCCTCACCCTCCCAAATCGCTTTCATATGCCCAAGCCAACTCAGAACTGAGCCATTAGCTGGAAACTCCAATCAATTCCAATCCAACGGACTTTGCCAAGCGTTTTTCAATTGATCGATCGGCGCGTCGATCACGGTTTCATCGCCCGATGCAATAATTAGCGTTGGTGCTTCCGTCACCTTACCCAAAAACGCCAATGGCAAATCGGAAAACTGTGCCTCAAAGGCGGCTTGCTGGTCGGGCGTCACTTCCACAACAAATCGCGTGTTCGATTCGCTAAACAATCGAGTCCGCACCAAATCCGCATCGGATACGCCGGCGACCTCGATCTGATCGATCGAAACTTCAGCTCCTAACCCACCTGAGAATGCCATTTCGGCGATCGCCGTCGCGAGCCCACCTTCGCTCAAGTCATGACAACTACGAATCAGCCCGTTTCCAATCGCAGCGTGAACGGCCCGAAAAATCCGTTTCGCCAAACCACCATCGACCGTCGGGACGGCTCCTCCGGTCGCTCCGGTGACCGACGACCAATGCGAACCGGCCAGATGATCAAACGTTTGCCCAATTTGGTAGATCAAGTTTCCGGCAGCCTTCAGATCCATCGTCACGCATTTTCGGACGTCGTCAACTTGCCCCATGGCACTGATTAAAAGCGTCGCGGGGATCGAGATGACTTCTCGCTGGCCGTCGGCGTTGGTGTAACTAAATTCGTTGTGCAAACTATCTTTGCCGCTGATGAAGGGCGTCTGCATCTCGATCGAAAGATCGTGGCAGGCCAGTGCGGCTCGGACGAGTGAACCGAGTGTTTCCGGGCGGTCGGTGTAACCCCAGCAGAAGTTATCCAGCACCGCAATCTTGCTCGGATCGGCTCCCACTGCCACGCAGTTTCGCAGGGCTTCATCAATCGCACTGGTTGCCATGTGCCACGTGTCGTAGTCGCCATAATGAGGATTCATGCCGCACGAGACCGCGACGCCGCGATAAGAATCGAGCACCGGCCGCACGACCGCCGCGTCTCCCGGTCCGTCGTTTTGAATGCCGACCAGCGGCTTGATCACGCTACCGCCCTGCACTTCATGGTCGTATTGCCGAATGACCCAATGCTTGCTGGCAACGTTCAACGATCCAAGAATCTTCTTCAGGTCGCCAGTCCACTCGGCGGCACTGCTTCGCGCCGGAGCGTTCAAAAGTTCGGAAGCGGCAACTGGTTGATAAGTCGCTTCGCGAACGACCGGCGGGCGGCCGTCATGCAGGAAGCTCATCGCGACGTCTGATACGACTTCGTCGCCGTACTTCAAAACCAACTGCCCGGTCGGCTTGAACTGTCCGATCACGGTCGCGTCGACCGATTCTGAAGCACAAAGGTCGCGAAACGCCGGCCAGTTTTCTTCCGGCACCGAGAACACCATCCGTTCCTGCGCCTCGGAGATCCAAATTTCGGTATAGGACAAGCCTTGGTATTTGAGCGGAACTTTGTCGAGCCATACTTCGGCTCCGATCTCTTCGCCCATCTCGCCGACGGCACTTGAGTAACCCCCGGCTCCGCAATCGGTCACGGCGGTGTAAAGTTCGCGATCGCGAGCGATCAGCATCACGTCCATCAGCATCTTTTCGGTGATCGCGTTTCCGATCTGCACCGCGCCGCCGGAGGTGATGTCGCTGTCCTCGGTTAGCTCGGCCGAGCTAAAAGTCGCGCCGTGAATTCCGTCGCGTCCCGTTTTTCCGCCAATCGAAACGATCAAATCGTTCGGCTGAGGCTCTTTGAATGACTTCTCTTTGGGCAACAGGCCAACGTTGCCGCAGAATACCAGCGGGTTGCCAACGTAACGCCGGTCGAAGTAAACGGCTCCGTTAACCGTTGGGATTCCCATTCGGTTTCCGTAGTCCCGCACGCCCGACACGACGCCTTTCATGATCCGGCGAGGATGCATGACTCCCGGCGGCAAGTCTTCGATCGCACTATTCGGATCGGCAAAACAGAACACGTCCGTATTGCAAATCGGCTTGGCTCCCATGCCGGTTCCCAGCGTGTCACGAATCACGCCACCGATGCCCGTGTTCGCACCGCCGTACGGCTCCAGCGCCGAGGGACGGTTATGCGTCTCCACTTTGAAGGCGATGTTGTTTTCATCATCAAAGCGAACAATGCCCGCGTTGTCGCGAAAAACGCTAACGCACCAATCATCGTCGCCCAAGTCTTCGCGGATCTTCATCGTGGCCGAGAAGATGGTCTCCTTGAGCATGTTCTCGAACGTGCGGCTCCCGTTTTCGTCCAGGTAGTTGATACGCCCCGCCAAAGTTTTGTGGCTACAGTGTTCGCTCCAAGTTTGAGCAACCGTTTCCAGCTCCACATCGGTGGGCTCGCGGTCGAGCGTTTTGAAATGAGCCTGAATGGTCTCCATTTCGACGGCCGAAAGACTCAGCTGCCACTTCTTGCTGATATCAAGCAGTTGGTCCGAGTTCAAACCGGACAGCGACACGATTCCTTTTTCGAAAACGTACTCGGTGCCCAAGTCCAATCCGTCCAGCTTCAGGGATCCCGACACGGCGGTCTCGATGGAGTCGTTGGACAACAGCTTGGCGGTCAACGTTTGCAGATCGGACTGCTCAAGTTCGGAGACCAAAAACTTGCGATACGTTCGGACGGTCGAAACGTCGAAACCCAGATTCCGCATCGCGCCCATCGCACTTTCGGCTTGAGGATCAGTCACTCCGGGCAGCGGCAGCACATAAATCAGGTTCGGACGATCCGCTTGCGATTGGTTGATCGCTTCATCGCCGACGGCGGCCAGTTGGAACCGCTCAACCACTGGCTCGACCAGCAAACTTTTTGCGATTTGCTCGGCCTGATCGTGACTGACATCGCCCTCAATCAGAAAACCACGCGCCGCAGCGATTCTGAGCGATTCCGGCAGTCGCAGATCGGCCGCGTCGCTAAGCAATTCAGCAGCCAAACGATCGGGCTGGCCGTCCTCGGGCCAGATATCGATTTGCCAGAGTTGCTTCGTTTTCGCCCTCGAGTCCGGCGTACATGTTTCGACTGCGTTATTCATGGCGGCATTTTAACTTTCGCCGACCGCCGTCACAGGGGTGCTTGGCAGAGCGTTTTGCTCTGCGGAGTTATTTTTTCGAGCCCTTTTTTCGTGGCTTGGCTTTTGATTTCTTGGCCGTTGCCTTGGCGGCGGTGGCCTTCTTTTTCTTATTGCCGGATCCGCCAAATACGGAAGCCCAATTTTCCGAGTACTTTTTTGATGCACCGCTACGGAGAAGTGACATAACGCGGATTCCCTAAGTAAACCATGGACCTTAACAACTGACGAAAACGCTCTCATTCTTCGCTGGCCAGCAAGGCGACAAATTTCGCCTCCCGAGCCGTCGACCGGATCCTCGTTTTCAGTTTCACCAGCGCACTCTAACGTTCTATGCTTTCCATTGAAACCGCAGAAACAACAACCGGCTGCTTAATCCTCTAAACTCACAACCGTCATAAACGCGTCTGCTTGAACCGCGAGCCGACAAGTTCCCTCGCCACGTTCGAATCCGCTCTCGGGGCCTACTTTCAGTGGGTAGAATTGACTCTAATCCGACGCAGTCACTAGTCTTCCAATGGCTGAAACCCGCTCGTCTAAATTTTCACGGGCGTCGGCACACATTAGCAACGGTATTTAGCCCTCTCCGAAACCGGGAACCACGATCTCATGGCCGAACCAAAATATAAACGGATCTTGCTAAAGCTTTCTGGAGAAAGTTTTTCACCTTCGGGCGAACGTGGGATCAGCATGGACGAAGTGGTTCATATTTCGAAAGAGATCTTCGAAGCCCAACAACTGGGGTGCGAAATCGCAGTGGTCATCGGTGGAGGCAACATCCTACGAGGCAGCCGGTTCACGGCGACCAACAGCACCGTCCAAGAAGCCACCGCTCACTACATGGGCATGCTTGCCACCGTGATCAACGGCCTAGCATTGCAGGACGCACTCGAATCGGTCGGCTGTCAAACTCGATTGATGAGCGCCATTAAAATGGATGGCGTTTGCGAGCCCTACATTCGCCGACGCGCGTCGAGACATCTGGAAAAAGGTCGAATCGTTATCTTGGGCGCCGGCACTGGAGGCCCATTCGTGACCACTGACACGGCTGCCGCATTGCGAAGCATGGAGCTTGGCTGCGATATCCTGATGAAGGCGACGACGGTTGACGGAATTTACACGGAGGACCCAGCGAAGAATCCTCACGCGGTGCTGTATTCCGATTTGAATTTCCAGACAGCGATCGAAAAAAATCTGCGTGTGATGGACTCGACCGCCATCTCGCACTGCATGGAACACGACATGCCGCTGATGGTGTTCAATTTCCGCAAGGACGGCAACATCATCAAGGCGATCACCGGCGACCGAGTCGGCACCATGGTCACCAACGAAAAAGTGGCCGGTTGATTTCTGGCGTTTCCAGCCAATTTCGATTTGCCCCTCCTGTTTTCACTCTGCCTAGGAAAGTGCTAAACTATCTATCGATGCGCTTGCCGACGACCGGACAAGTGGCCGATTTGAGAACGAAAACGCTTCGATTTTTCTAGCAAAAGGAGTTCACCAATGCCCGCCGACGAAATCACCAAAGATTCCGAAGAGAGAATGGAAAAAGCGATCGAGGTGCTTAAGAAGAACCTTGGCGGCATTCGAACGGGTCGCGCGAATCCGGGGTTGGTCGATTCACTTCGAGTCGACGTGTATGGGTCACCGACTCCGATCAAGCAGGTCGCTTCGGTGGGTGCGCCTGAGCCGACTCAGATCGTGATCCGCCCTTACGACGCGGGCATCATCAAGGAAATCGAAAAAGCAATCGTCGGCAGCGACCTTGGTTTCAACCCTCAAAGCGATGGGCGTGTCGTGCGAATCAACATTCCGCCGTTGTCAACCGACGTTCGGAAAAAGATGGTTGGCCGGATCAAGGACTTGACCGAAGACGCAAAGATCGCGATCCGAAACGTCCGCCGCGACGGCAACAAGCTGGCCGACCAAGAGGAGAAGGACAAAACGATCTCGGAAGACCAGCGCGACGACATCAAGGATCAGATCCAAGAGCTGACCAAAAAATTCGAAGAGCAAGCGGCCTCGATCGCCAAGGCCCGCGAAGCGGAAGTCATGGAAGATTAGGCCAGTGGTGGAAGACTAAGGCAGAAGGCAATTTAAAACCTACCGCTAAATAGACCGAAGCCTCGAAGGATTTCCTTAATTTGCCGGTGGGTTATATTCTGCCAGTTGCCTAAGCGACCTCAAGCCCAACGGTACCATTGCAAACGCCCTTCGCAATCCCAGCCGTTGGGTTTTTTCGTGCGCCGCAGTGAGGATCGCAAAAGAGATCAGCGGATAAACAAGCCGCTTTTCAAAAACGATTCGAGAACCACCAATCGGACGAATCAAACGAACATAGCGTGCGGCAAATCAGTATTCGTTGGATTCGTAAGATTCGTGGTCAGTTAAAAAACGCCAAGTTGTTCCTCGAAAGCAACGGGTGCCATGCTTCACGCCGCGATAGAGAAGATGTGACAACCGAGCGAGGGCATGCTCATGCGATTGACGTGGCAATGCTTAGCGGTGCGTGAGCATGTTTCGGTTTGCGGCTTGAACAAAGAACCAATCAACATCGCGTGAGCACGGCACTCGCGCTTCAAACAGTCATCTCTGTCGAAACGACAAAACTGCTTGATATAGAATCGATTTACTCGAGAGAGTTGATTTTCTGTTTCAGTTCATGCAGCTGTTGAAGAATTGCATCGAAAGCAAGCGGCGTGTCTCCGAACATCATTTCCTGCATTTCCTCATAGTCTGCTTTTATCGTCGAAACGATGTTGTCGTGGGGAATGAGTTCGAAAGTTCTGTGATTTCGGGCAAGGTCATACCTAGCCCAAGCCTGACGATAGTAGATGTTTTTGTGGTCAGCGACTTCAGGAAGAAGTTCGATTTGTTCGATCGCAGAATTAGAATAGCCCTTGGAATCTAGATGCGACACGTCGTAATAGTGACGTGAAAAACCCGGAGCAATCTTCTCCGGGTTGGTTTGAAAATGAAACTGATGCAGGATCGTGGCCTTTTCCCAAAATGTTCGTTCGGCCTTGAGAACATTTACAAGGACTTCCGGTTTTCCAATTGAAGAATCAATTTGCTCGGCAACATAGGGAAAGATCGTCGCAGTTTCTGCCGGATGGTTGTCGGTTCTGGCCGTCAGTTCAATGCGAATAAAAGGCGGGTTGTAACTCGATTCAGGGGTCAGCCTCGACTGAGGGTATTTAAAATAGATTTGCTGATTGTTCCTTTCGTTTTCATTGAATTCGAGGCTCCACCCGTCTCGTTTCAGGATCCCTGCTAGTGCAGTGTCGAGCGAAGGGACAAGCTCATCTCGTATTTTATTCAGGCACGCTTTACTAAGCAGCTGTAATCGTTTGTTCCGTTGCTCTCCAGATATACCGATGGCATCAGGAGCATTGTCTCCACCAAACCCCAACCAGTCACGCTGGACAGCAAAATCAATGTCTTCCGAAAACCGGTCAATTACCTTGTAAACTTTCGAGAGAGAAGTGCCCCCCTTGAAGGTTAGATGATCTTTGAAATCCTCGAGCGAGAATAGGGTTTGCAGTGTGAAACAAACCCAAAAGTCTTTTTCAACAAGGTGGCCCGGCAGGTTCATTTTTTCTGCGGTTTGCTGAAAATAGATCGCTTGCTCATCGGCGGGAAGATTTGCAAAATCAATCACACGCTGGCTCCTTGCCAAGTTTGCGCACAACAGCGGCAATCCATCCTGGAGCCAACCTGATGTCCTTTTCGAGTCTCTTTTTCTGCTTTGGCTCAAGCCTATTTCGTAGAATCTTGAGGTGTCGTTCCGTAAACCTTTTTTCTCCAATGTGCTTGAGGGCCTGAATGAAGAGGCCGGTAATGTGACCAGCACCAGCCATGGAGCGCGGAGAACGATTCTTGAGTTGGATTGTACGGTTGCCAACCTTCAGCTGTTTGTCAGGCCCGTCAGTCAAGAAGATAACTTTGCCTGGCACTTGAGTACTCAACCCCAAGATATTGGCAGCATACGCTCCAGTTGGTTGCGTCTTAGTGTGCTGCTTCGTTTTGATTGCTGCGACAATATCTTCTGGCGTCGGAGGCAAGACTCCAAGCTTGGGGTGCATTCTAGGGTTGTAGTACAGCCCTCGCGCGATTCGGTTTATCCGGCCACGGTCGCAAATTTTCTTGAGAGCTTTGCGAGTAGTTTCGGCTGATCCGATGTCCCAAAAATCATTGGCCGTAAAGACCCAGCCTTTAGGCTTGCCTCGTATTCTTCGTAAGATTTTATCTTCAACCGACTGCATTTTCGCTGCCCTTTATTTCACGAATAATACCCTTTTTTCGTGAATTTTTCAAGACCTACAAAAAGCGTAAAATACAAGGATTTTCAATTTAAAAAGCCAATTCCGGCGTCAACAGTGCCTATCCATGAATCCGGCACCACAGAACACCGTAACGGCTAGGCCAGTTTCGCCAAACCAAACGTCTCCGCCTTTGGTCTCGTTCATTCCGGCCGAAACATCTGACTGCACTGTTGTGGCAGAATAACTGTCGGGCCGCCGGCAGTTGACATATTCTTACACATTTACCGAGCAGCTATTTCGGCGTGATCTTAGCGCGGTATTTCCCGTTAGCAAAGCTCTGCCGGTGACAGCTAGGACCGGGTGTGAGATGGTGTCGATCTAGGGCCTGCTTCGTCGCGCCAACGTTGGGCCGCCTTGAAATGCGAGGATACCCCCCTCCAGACTCCACGCATTGAACGCGGCCGCTACATAGGTGATCATGTGGTTACAAACAGGCAATCGGCAATTCATTTTTGGCATAGCTGCTATCCTTGAAATGCATTTTGAGAATAGCTGGCCGTCCCCCATAATTTGCGTCAACGTATTTGGTTCATGAGGAACCAAGCTGCACACCTGACCCCGGGGATAACGATGACCTCAATCAATTCAATGACTCGACTGAGTTACGTTCTTGTAGCGATCGTCGGCTCGGCCCTGATCGCCGATCTGACATCCGCAACCGAAAACCCAGTCGCAGCGAAGAAAACTGACAAAACGGAAACTAAGGAGAAACAAATGGACTCGATTTCAAAATGCCCCGTGATGGCTCCCTCGCAACGCCACACGGCAGCCGGTGCTTATTCGAACGATGAATGGTGGCCGAACCAGCTGAATCTCTCGATCCTGCACCAGAACTCGGTCAAAGGAAATCCGCTGGGAGCCGATTTTGACTATGCCGAAGCGTTCAGCAAACTGGACCTGGCAGCCGTCAAGAGCGACATCGAAAACGTGCTGACCGACAGCCAAGATTGGTGGCCGGCCGATTACGGAAACTATGGTCCGTTCATGATTCGCATGGCGTGGCACAGTGCGGGCACGTATCGAGTTGCCGATGGTCGCGGAGGAGCCGGTTATGGCACGCAGCGGTTTGCTCCGCTGAACAGTTGGCCGGACAACGCGAACCTTGATAAAGCCCGCCGTCTACTTTGGCCGGTCAAGCAGAAGTACGGCAACAGCCTGTCATGGGCGGACCTGATGGTTCTAACTGGAAACGTTTCGCTCGAGTCGATGGGGTTCAAGACTTGGGGATTTGCTGGCGGACGCGAAGACGTTTGGGAACCTCAAAACGATATTTACTGGGGTCCGGAAAGCGAGTGGCTGGGCGACGAGCGTTACAAGGGTGACCGCGAATTGGACAACCCGCTGGCGGCTGTTCAAATGGGTTTGATCTACGTGAACCCAGAAGGTCCAAACGGAAGTGGCGACCCTCTTGCCGCAGCGCACGACATCCGAGAAACATTCGCTCGGATGGCGATGAACGACGAAGAAACGGTTGCCTTGATCGCAGGTGGCCACACATTCGGCAAAGGCCATGGTGCTGCCTCGGCAGAAGAATATGTCGGAGCCGAACCGGAAGGCGGCGCTTTGGAAGAGCAAGGCTTTGGCTGGGCAAACTCTTACAAAACCGGCGCTGGAGCTGACACGATCACCAGCGGTCTGGAAGGCGCATGGACTCAAACGCCAACCGAGTGGTCCAACAACTACTTCGAGAACATGTTCGCTCACGAGTGGGAGCAATCGAAAACTCCTGCCGGCGGCACCGTTTGGGTACCGAAAGACGGCGGAGCAGCCGACACCGTTCCGGACGCTCATGACGATTCGAAGTTCCATCAGCCGATTATGTACACAACCGACTTGGCATTGAAACTTGATCCGGCCTACGGACCGATCTCAAAGCGATTCCACGAGAACCCAGATCAGTTTGCCGAAGCATTCGCCAAAGCGTGGTTCAAGCTGACTCATCGCGACATGGGTCCGGTCTCGCGTTACCTAGGACCAGAAGTGCCGAAAGAGCCGCTGATCTGGCAGGATCCAGTGCCGGCCGTCGATCACGAACTGATCAGCGATTCGGACACCGATTCGCTCAAAGCGAAGTTGCTTGACTGTGGCCTGACGGTTTCGCAGTTGGTCCGCACGGCTTGGGCTTCGGCGTCCACCTTCCGCGGATCCGATAAACGAGGCGGTGCCAATGGTGCTCGCATTCGCTTGGCTCCTCAAAAAGACTGGGCAGTCAACAATCCAGAGCAGCTTGCGAAAGTTCTTGAGAAGTTGGAAGAAGTGCAATCCGATTTCAACGGCTCGTTGACCGGCGGCAAGAAGGTCTCGTTGGCGGACGTAATCGTCTTGGGCGGCTGTGCGGCAGTCGAAGCGGCAGCCAAAGAAGCCGGACACGATGTGACGGTTCCGTTCACTCCCGGTCGAACCGATGCCACGCAAGAGCAGACGGATGCCGAAAGCTTTGCGGTGCTTGAGCCAATTGCCGATGGATTCCGGAACTTCGGCGGTCACAATCTGGATCGCCCGGTTGAAGAAATGCTGGTCGACCGAGCTCAGTTGCTGACGTTGACGGCGCCGGAAATGACCGTGCTTGTCGGTGGCATGCGTGCTTTGAACGCAAACGCCGATGGCGGCAAATGGGGTGTTCTGACGGAGAAACCGGGCGTTTTGACCAACGATTTCTTCGTCAATTTGACCGACATGAAGTACAAGTGGAAGAAGTCGGCTCAGTGCGAGTTCTTCTTTGAAGGATTGGATCGTGAAACGGGCGACGTGAAGTGGAATGCTACTTCGGCGGACTTGGTGTTCGGTTCGAACTCACAGCTTCGTGCGATCGCAGAAGTTTACGCCAGCAGCGACGGCGAAGAGAAGTTCGTCAACGATTTCGTCGCCGCATGGGACAAGGTGATGAATCTTGATCGCTTTGATGTCGATTCGGACGAGTGATCGGATACGAGGCGAGCAATCGCCATCACGACTTTGATCGGCTGATCTGACAACCTGAGTCGTTTCGGCGGATTGTCGGAAACATCGCTAAAAATTTGAACATGGGCTCGCCAGTAAACTTTTACTGGCGAGCCTTTTTTTGTGGATAGTGTTTTTTTAACCACCAATGAACGCGAATCGACACGAATGCGAATGCTCATCACATTCGCGCATTTCGTATTTCAATCGATAAAAAAATCATATCGCATGACGCGGCGACTGAATCGGCGCGGACAGGGCCTGATAAATTCGCTATCTTTGAGCCATGATTCGTTTGTGTCCGCAAGCTCTTGCAAAACGGTAGCCGCGTGAACTTCTTCAAAACAACTGCAAACCTTCCCGACGGTGAAAAGGCGAAAGTTGAGTTTCACTTTCAGCAACTGGCAGAGTGCATTGGTTTCGAACGCCTCCATTTGCCCGTGAAGAGTCTGGCGTCGATGCTTGATTTGGTTCGAGCACAAGACGGTGTCAATCAACTGGTTGCGTTCGTCGGTAGCCATCTATCGCACGATATCAGTCAGTTGAGCGTCAAGGTTGCTCCGCAACAATTAGAAAAATGTGGCGGCGGGGGCTGAGGCGGCGGCTCTTGCGAGGGTCTCGGCGGTCTGCCGGGCGAGTACGATGCGAACGAGCGACAAATCACGCTGACGACCGATGTGCGTCATGAGCCCGGAGTCGCAGCGGCGACGCTGGTCCATTTTGTGGTGGCCGACATGCTGCACCAAAACGAATTCAACTACGCTCATTTTCCCGAACTGGTTGACCTTGCAGTGATCGGCACAGGACTTGGAATGCTCCGCGCCAACGTTCCGCTGGTGAACAACAAGGGCAGCTATTGGGACACGACGCAATGGCTGGCAGTCCCCAAACCGTTTCTGGATGCTCAAGCTTTTGCTTACGCTGAAGCAATTGCTGCTTGGTCTCGCAACGAGAAAGATCCGGTATGGTCGAACGACTTGCCCGCCGAGATCAAAGGCCCGATGAAAAAGTCACTGAAGTTTTTGAATAAAACCAATGACGGGTTCTTTCAACCGAAAGAAGCTGCCACTGAGGTTTTGAATCAACCTCAGGATGATTGGTGGACACTGGTCGAGGGCAAATCGATGTCAACAAAAGTCGTGGCGATGAACCGGTTGCAGATAGAAGGCTCGCTCACGCAGCAACAGGAGAACCTGCTGCTTGATCTGCTCAGGTCGAACAACCGAGCCCTTCTGTTACAAACCATCGGAGCCACCGAACGGATGACAGGCGTCACTGAAGCGATCGTCGATGAATTGCGTTTGTTGGTTGAGTATCGGGACAACGAAGTTCGAGCCAAAGCCATGTTCGCTCTGATAAAGCTGGCCAAGCTAGATGAAGGGACCATGCGACTGGCTGCGAAGATGCTCGACAGCAAAGTCAGGTTCGTGACCTTCGCTGGGATTGTTGCCTTGGCTTCAAAAGAATCCATCCCCGCCACCATCATGCCGGCGATTGATCGCGGCTTTGTTCAGTCGCTTCAAAACTGCGACTACGAATTCATGGGGCTATACGCGGCCGCCTATCAAAACTGGGTCGACGATCCGCAGGCTCATTTCAAAGCGTTGCTGGAACACGACAGCCCAGAATTTCTTGAGATGGCGCAGGAGGCGTTGCAAAACGCTCAAGAGCAACTGATCGCGTTGGAGTAACTCTGCCACGAATTATGGATTAAGCGTACGTCCAAGGTTGGCGACCAGAATAAATGCGTCGCCCAAGACGTTGACCGTTCCATCCGCGTTTAAATCTCCAAGACTCCAACTGGTGCCGCTAGAAAGATTCAAATTTGCAACCAAAGCAAAAGCATCGCCCAACACGTCAACCGTTCCATCCAGATTGACGTCCCCGGGGATCGCAACCAGCAGCGGTTCCTCGCGGTTTGGGCCAGACACCCCATCACCGTCGCCGTCCAGTTCGGTATCATCGTCGACACTGGCAACGTTGGCTGCGATAAGTTCAGCCGTGTAAAAAGCTGGCTCCAACGGAGTCGGCAAAATGCTTAGATCCCACGTCGCAGTAAACGTCGTCGCTTCGTAGCTAAAGCCGACTCCTGTCAAGTCAAGAATTTGTTGGGTCGTGTCGTTTTGCATCAGCAAATCTTCGACCGCCACGTTTACATGTTGATTGAACACGACCTCAATGGCATTAATCAAGTCCGGCCGAGCGATGGATCCTTCGTCCCGGACGACCGAGTCAACTTTGGGTGGATCCATCAGCACCGCCAGCTTCGCGATCAGTTCCACGTAGTTGGTGGTTTGATTGCCATTGAGTCCCGCGTTTAACAAGTTTGACGTTTCATTGGCGATTCGAAAAAACTCTTCATCGCCGTCCAAGTATTGAATGAGTTTAAACCGATCGTTTGCGATCGCGTGGCCGTCTTGAGCAGGCCTTGTCCCATTGAATCTGATCGTAAACTGGCAATCGTGCTCGCTTTCTGCAGCAGGGTCGAACACGTGGTCCGCAAACGAAACCGAGTCCGTCGCGGCGCCCACCGGCGTGTACAAACTAGGGTCCAAGCCGCCCAATTCTAATAACGACTCAAAGAAGTCAACGAAGTGGATGCTGGCGGCGTTCGTGCGATTCAAATTGCCCGATACAGCGGAACCTGAAATGATGCACGGCACATGGACTCCTCCTTCGTACAAGCTCGACTTCGCCCCTCGTACCGTTCCCGGGGAAACTTGAGCGGGAGTCCCATTGTCGCCTATGAAGACAATGGTCGTGTTGGCTAACACTGCCGGATCCATTGTATTGAGCAGCCGAGCGATTTCCGTATCCATCGCCTCAACGGCAGCTTGGTAGTACGGCGTAGGATTGGCAGCAATGTCTCCAGGGGCACCGCTCAAGTTGTAGCTATGAAGATTAGCGGGGGGCAGATGGAAGGGCGTGTGGGGGGCGTTGAATGCCAACCACAAAAACCAATCCCCATTTTGATCGTCGATCCAGTCAAGCGCATCGTTCACATTTTCAGTGGTTGCGTACGTGTTAATTTGAGGCTGGGTCACACCATTGACGACTTTGGTCCAAGCAGAGTAGTTCGGGATTCCTCCACTGAGTGGACCACTGAAGTGTGAAAACCCCATAAGATTGGGATTATCTGCTCCACCATTGCTATTGTTGCTCAAGTGCCACTTTCCAATGCAGGCCGTGGCATGACCCGCGTTATTGAACGCGTGAGCCAGCGTGCTCTCTGACAAGTCGATCACATCGCCCGGAGTCCCCACGCCAGTTCGAAACCCGTGCCGCCCCGTAAGCAAAGACGCACGGGACGGTGAACATGTTGGGTTGGACCAGCAGCGTGTAAAACGAACTCCGTTGGCCGCTAGGTTATCAAGTGTCGGTGTTGGGGCGGTGTTTGCAGCCGAGGAAAAAAGGCCAATGGAGTCAGCCCCTAAATCATCCGCGATAATCAACAGTACGTTGCCAGCCTTTGCTGTATGAGTCCAGCCGAGTACCAGCAACCAGCCAAATGCAAAAATCGAAGCATTGCGGACTCGGCCAGCAAAATAACGACACGGGGACCAGTGCATTCGATTTCTTTCTATTTTTCGCAACTTGAAAACGTCTTCTGCATCACGTAGAGGCTGTGATTTTTTAGAGAGCAAGGTTCGTAGTTAAGCCTTCAGCCTTCAGCCTTCAGGCTTTCGGTTGTCGTTTTCAAGCGATTGAAGCCGCTACTACCCACGACGCGAACCACTTAGTGAAACCACTGCCGCAAAAAATCAAGGCCTCGTACGGTGGGACACGTCAGAGCGTTCGTCGACGCGACTAAAAATTTTGCTCAACGCGTGGATTTTGTTAAAAGAAGCTTGATTGTACCCAGCTGATCTGCACACAAGCTACTTGATCCACGTGTAAAGAGAAGCGCCATTTTCGTCGAAGAATTCGAACGCAAGCTTTGCCCGGCTGTTTTCGGTCGCCCGATCGCATCGAACCAACAGAAAACCGCCAACATTTCCGCGGTTGTCTTTCTTTCTCAGATTGTCCGGCCCAACCATCAGGGTCGGCGAACTACGCAGCTTAAAGTGAGCCTCGCTTTCCACCAGTGCCCTCTCCTATCAAGCTTTCCGTTCGAAGCTCCCTACTGATCTACCGGGCGCTGTTGGTTGATCAGTGGAGGCGGTTTTCGATGAACCAGACTTGCAGGTCGTTGATAACCCTAGCGCGATACTCTTTTCATCCGGGTCATCGTCACATGGAGCGTGCACAGTCTCCATGGCTAAGAAAGGCTCTATGCGAAGCCACATTCTAATTGAGACGTTTCGTGTCGGCCCACCACAACGGATCGATTTGCGAGCCACGTCCCGTCGCTTCAAATCTGCACCATGGGCTTCAAAAAACGGGGCTGCGAGGCAATAATCTTCTCCCCCAAGGGTAACACCGGCACTTCATCGAAAATCGTTGAGGCGTCTACAGAGCTACCAATCCGACTTTAAGATCACCTGCTTTATGAACAAGCAAACCGAAGACGAACGCACGCTGTACGAAGCTCATCCGTCGATGTTTCGAAACCGGCCGGTCGAGTTCGTGTTCACGGCGATTTTGTGCTTGGTCGTCGTTGGAATCATCATGATGTTTTTTTGGTGGCTAAAGTCCATCGGCACGACACTAACCGTCACCAACAAACGAACCCGCTTGCGGCGTGGCATCCTATCCAAATCCATCACCGAAGTCTGGCACAGCGACGTGCGAAATGTTCAGTTGGAGCAATCGTTTTTCCAACGAATCTTCGGCGTCGGCATGATTGGCATTTCTAGTGCGGGGCAAAGCGGGATGGAGATCTCGGTATCCGGGATTCCTGATCCCGAACGAGTCAAACAACTGATCGACGAGCGACGCTCATGAAACATATCCGTAACTTTTGCATTATTGCTCATATTGACCACGGCAAATCCACATTGGCCGATCGGCTGATCCAAGCCTGCAACGGTGTGACTCAACGTGAGTTCCAAGACCAGTTGCTCGACTCGATGGACATTGAGCGTGAGCGTGGAATTACGATCAAGAGCAACACGGTGTCCCTCGATTACACGGCAGCCGATGGCAAAAAGTACTTGCTCAACTTGATCGATACGCCCGGCCACGTTGATTTTTCGCACGAGGTCCGTCGAAGCCTGATGGCGTGCGAGGGAGCATTGATCATCGTCGATGCGTCTCAAGGAGTCGAAGCCCAAACGGTGGCGAATCTTTATCTGGCGATGGAGTACGATCTGCAATTGCTGCCCGTCATCAACAAGATCGATCTTCCTGCGGCCAACATTGACATGGCACAGGAAGCGATCGATGCGGAACTGGGGCTCGATCCTTTCGAGGCCATCCCGGTGTCCGCCAAAACGGGGCTGAACATCGAAGACGTACTCACGGGCGTTGTCGAAAAACTACCTCCGCCCACTGGCGACCCAAACGCGCCGCTGAAGGCATTGGTGTTCGATGCTTTCTTTGACAAGTATCGTGGAGTCATTCTGCAGATTCGAGTCATGGAAGGGACCCTGAAAACCAAAGACGCCATCCACTTTATGCACGGCGGACGCGACTACAACGTGGACGAACTTGGCTACAACCAACTCAAGCTGGTTCCCAAAAAGCAGCTCTCCGCAGGAGAGGTCGGCTACTTGGTCGCGGGCGTCAAAAGCGTACAGGACATCGAGATCGGCGATACGATCACGGCACTCGAGAACCCCGCCACCGATCCAATACCCGGTTACCAGAAAGCTCGGCAGGTGGTCTTTTCTTCCATCTACCCGATGAGCACCGATCAATATACCGATCTGTCAAAAGCACTCGACAAATTGGCCATCAACGATGCCGCGCTGACCTACGAGAAAGATTCATCGGCGGCGTTGGGTTTTGGATTCCGCTGTGGGTTTCTTGGTTTGTTGCATCTGGATGTAATTCAGGAGCGACTACAGCGTGAATTTGATCTTGGTTTGGTGATTTCTGCCCCGTCGGTTAAATACAACGTCGAACTGAAGGATGGCAAAGAGGTTGAGATCGACAATCCTAGCTATTGGCCCGATCCGACCATGATCGAAAGCATCACCGAGCCATTCATCAAGGCGTCGATCCTAACGCCCGAGGAACACGTCGGCCCCGTGATGGAACTCTGCCGCGAGCATCGATCCGAAAGCCAAACGATGAACTATCTATCGGCCGGGCGAATCGAGGTCGTCAGCGAGATGCCGTTGGGCGAAGTTCTGTTTGACTTTTATGACAAACTGAAGATGATCACGCGAGGCTATGGCTCGTTCGATCACGAACCCATCGAGTACCGCAAAACGGACGTGGTGAAAGTCGAGATTCTGGTCAACAAAGAACCGGTCGACACGTTGGCTTACTTAGTCCACCGCGAGAAAGCCCGAACGCGTGCCCTGCACTACTGCGAACGTCTCGCCAAAGAGATTCCGCGTCATCAGTTCAAGATTCCGATCCAAGGAGTCATCGGCGGCAACGTCATTGCTCGCTCAACCATCAACGCCTTGCGCAAAGATGTCACGTCCAAATGCTATGGTGGCGACATCTCTCGAAAGAAAAAGCTGCTTGAAAAGCAGAAAAAGGGAAAGGCGAAGATGAAGCAATTCGGCAGCGTGAACATCCCGCAAAAAGCGTTTGTGTCGGTGTTGAAAGCTGGTGATGATTGAGTCCTTCTTGCGTTCACTGCCAAAGCAGAATCGCTTGAGTTGGCTTTTGGCCTTCTTATCGATCGCTTTTCTGATCAGCGCTGCTTGGCTTGGGTTCGCAGTTTCACGTGGCGTGCGATCCAATGACTGGACCGAGACCAAAGGAGTGATCGCAGGTCGCCCCTTCGGTTTGGGACATCAGGGGGCCAGACGGTTTCGCTGGCGTCACGTGAAGGTTGATTACTCCTTCGATGACCGACCGTTGAGCCGCTTCGTCAGCGTGTTTGCAACAGGAGAAGGCGTCAAACCCGGAAATTCAATTTCGATCTTCGTGAATCCTGATCGCCCGACCGAACTCGCGTCGGCACCCGGTTTCCTTGCGATTGACTATGGTCCGCCGCTGGCGAGCACGCTTGGGCTGCTTGCGGCGATCGCTGTGACTCTCTGCATCAACCTCAGCCCAAAAGACGACTATGAATCCGAAGTCAACGAAACGCTGATGTAGCTGAAAACAAGCGATCGCCTGGCCAGTCCTTGTCTCGTTTTTTCAAACCATGGCTTTCCACACGCCGACACCAATGATCAGTTATCCGTGAAGATCCGCGCAAATCCGTGGCTGGCAGTTTTCAGCTCAAATCGGAAACAAACTTGGTTTATGGACTCTCTTCGTCTCTGGATTCTCTCCTTCGCCGAAAATACCTAGGCAAATCACCGTCCAGTTTCACACCGATCACGAACAGGAAGAAAGCAAACGCAAGAAACATCACGGCAGTTAGGACTGGGACGAATAGCATCATCTGCCTTAGCGGATTGTCGCGGTTGGTGCCCGCCACCACGTAGCCAACAATCGCTGTCAAAATGATCACGTGTTTGATCCCAAATTGTCGTTTCCGAGCCATGGCCAAGCGTGGGTGGTCAGGATGAACTTGCTACCGCTTATAAAAATCAGTCACTTCGGCGTCGAATAAATCCATCGTCTGACGTACGTACGCATGCTGTTGGAGTTCGCGTATTTGCTGATTCCGAGTCATCCGAGGCCCGCGCATCGCCTGTTTTTTGGCCGACGCGGACGCGACGAAATCCAAACGAATCGAGCGACCTGCCGCAGTCGCCAACGCGGATTCAAGCTTTTCGCGGCGATCTTGCTTCGAACACAAGTCGCTGTTGTACGAGTCCGTCATCGTCACAACCAAGCATTCCGGCGACTTCCATTCCAGACGTTCGTACTGGCTGGCCATGTCCGCCGTCAAATCTCCCTCGGCATCCAACGCACTTAGCGCCTGCTTCCAATTTTTCTCAATTTCCTGCGTTCCGGCTGTCGTTGAAGATGCTGGTTGGGTTGGTGGCGGTGGCGTTGCGACCGAGTCACTCTTCTCAACAACCGATGCATCAGCGGCTTCAGCCGCGATGGAAGCCGAAGCAGCAGGCTGTTTCTCCCGCACTTGCGTCGCGGCTGCGTTTCCTCCCGCGGCAACCAGTGAGTTCGCCGTGACACCAGAAACTGATGACGCGGGATCCGACACAGGAGAAGCGGGCGGCGTTGGGGTCGGTGCCGGAGCAGTTTCAGCCGCTGCTGGCTGAGGCAAACGTTCAACTACTTCGTTTTTTTTTAACGGCGGCTTCGCCGATGCGCCGGCAACAGGTCGCTTGGTGGTTGTAGCACCATCGACCGACGCAAGTTGTTTCACTAAGTCTCCGACAGAATCTAAGTGCTCAAGGTTACAAACTCGAACCGCAGCAACCTCTAGCAACGTTCGGGCATGCAAACTTGACTGCATCCGCACCAACGCCTGATCGATTACTTGAACGCATGACAGAATCGTTTCCAACCCAAGCTGATCGGCCAGCGTTTGCAGACCTCCCATGTCCGAAGGGCTGCAACTGAGCAAAGTGTTTTCGTCGCAACCGACACGGAACGCCATCGTGTCCCGAAAATATCCCAGCAACTGCTCGGCAATCTGACCTGCGTCACTTCCCTCGGCGATCGTCTGATGGATCAGTTTAAGTGTTGCCGATGAATCCTTCGCGGCCATCGCGGATGCAATCTCAGCAATCCGAGCGATATCCGATGTCCCCAACAGCTGATGGACTTCCTCGACCGAAATCGATTTGTCACAAAACGAAAACAGCTGCTCCAGCAACGATTGGCTATCTCGCATCGAACCGTTAGCGCGTCGCGCGAGCAATGCCAAGGCTTGTTCGTCGACCGTGACACCTTCGTTGGTCGCAATTTCGTTCAAGCGGCCCGCGATTTCATTCGGTTGCACCGGAGAAAAATCAAAACGCTGACATCGCGACAAAACCGTGATTGGAATCTTCTGAGGATCCGTCGTGCAGAAAATAAATTTCACGTGACCCGGCGGTTCTTCAAGCGTCTTCAGCAGCGCGTTGAAGGCTTGCTGAGTCAACATGTGAACTTCGTCGATGATGTATATCTTAAAACGGCCCCGGCTGGGTCGAATCGCAGCGTTGGAGCGAAGCTGCCTAATTTCATCGATACCGCGGTTGCTGGCACCGTCAATCTCTAGGACGTCGACGTCTTCCCCCGTCGACACCGCGCCGCAAATGTCACACTCGTTGCACGGAGTCGTCGTTGGTCCAGTTTCGCAGTTCAAGCACTTTGCAAAAATTCGGGCCGAAGACGTTTTCCCGACTCCTCGCGCGCCGGTGAACAGATAAGCGTGACCGACGCGGCTTTGCTTGATGGCATTCGAAAGCGCAGTGGCAATGTGCCCCTGCCCGACGAGATCCCCAAATGCTTGAGGGCGATATCTGAGCGCAACGACCTGATAGCCGTCGCCACTCGCAGGCTTCTCGTTTTCGGATGAATCGTCAGGAATCAAGTTCATAGATGTCAGCGGGACAAAAATTAGCAGGGCCGGGACTGAGCTTTATTCTAACCAATTACGATGCCCGTCGTAAAACGGGCGAAGAAGACCAGATTTTCTCACGGTTGGTTAACCGATCAACGGTATTTAGCCCGACCTCGCCAACACTTCCGTCGAGTCATTTTAGCGGCTCTGCTCGATCCCCTTTCTAAACTCCAAACTTGTTCGCTCGTCGTTGCTTTACAACCGCGCAAAGTCGCGTAAAATTCGATTGTTCGTGTTTGGCGTGGTGTGTGCTACTCTTTGCGAACTAATTTTTCCTACGGCTCAATCTGTATACAACCGGTAAAATGCCATGGCGACCCTGCTCACGCGTTCTGAGGGTGACGTTCTGATCGCGTACTTCCAAGACGTTCGAATTATCGACGAATCCCGAATTGAATCACTGGGTGACCAACTGGTTGATCTGCTGCATCAGAAATCCAATGATCGCATCATTCTAAATTTCCAAAACGTAGGATTCATGTCGTCGGCGATGATCGGCAAGCTGATCTCATTTGGCAAAAAGTGTCGCGAGAAAAATGTGGCGCTACGAATCACAAACATCACCGAAAATGTCGAGGAGGTGTTCAAGCTGATGCGGCTTGAGAAAGTGTTTGACATCGATCCCGATGAAGAGACAGCTTTGGAGAAATTCAACAAAAAAGGCTGGTTTGGATAGCAATTTCGAGCGACTCACCCACTCGGTGTTGCCCCGTTTTCACTTTTCCGCTGCGTTTCCTACAATCCGACTTGAGACTCGATCACGTCCAGCCCGACGCCAAACACATGCTCGGCCAAACGATCGAGTGCATCACGTTCGCCCTCAAAACGCATCGTCCGGTGCCGGTGAGTCCCGGACTCGCCCGGCTTCAAAGCCAACGCCGGTCCCATCGTCTCAAGCTCAAAAAACCCACCGAATGATTCTCCCGAATCGTTGGGGCCATCGTTGTAGCAATTCAGAGCGTCACCACAAAACGGGTCGTCCTGCATTTCCCACAAGTTGTTGGTGTAACCGTCCGGAGCATCCGGCATGCTGAAATCGACGACCGATAAGATTCCGCGATCAGCATCCCAGCTTCCCATCCGTCCGCCGGTTCGTTGCGGTGCGACGCCAAGTTTGCTGCGAAGTTCTCCATCGCCCAAGAAAAAAATTAGACCGTTCGATTCGTCAACCTTCAATCGGCTTTCGTCCAAAGATCCGAAGTAGTTAGACTCCACAATCTTCCCAAGCTGGTCTACCGGCCCGGTTTTGAACGGAACAATGACGGTAGCGTTGGGCGACGGCTTGTTCAGGCCGATCGACCAAGCGGCCGGCAATCCTGTCTTTGGCGTCCAAGGGCTGTCACCAACATTGGTGAACTTGTTCTGGCTTTCATGCCCAACGAACCGAAGGCCGTCGGACAGTAAACCAATACTCTCAAGCACATCATCCGCCGACAGCAGAACGACTTTGCGGTCAATCTGAAGATCGTAAGTAAAGTTGCTCCAGTTTGTTAGCGACGCGACCTTGCGAAAATCAACGCTCTGCTCATCTTGAGCGACAACTTCGTACGGTTCGGTGTCGATGCACGCTGGCGTACGCCAGTTAGCGAAATCCATGTCGACGCCCGGATCAAAGAAGACAGAAAACTGGCCTCCCTCGGGCGAGACCCAGATTCGATCCTCGCCTCCGTACAGATTCAATACGGGGCTAACATGATCGCTTGCTACTACGTCATAATTGACAAACCCGAAGCTTTGACCTTCGTTGCCGCTTGCCGCCGAAGTCATGATGCGTCCTTGCATCGCTGGGAGACAAGCCAGTTTGACATCGTCTCCGTTGCTCAAGACGATGACCTCCTCGTGCTTGCGAAGAAAATCCAAATCTTGGCCAAACGTATTCTCTTTGCTCACAATTTTTCGTCCTGGTCAAATGGTGTCAGCTTCCCATCAGCGTCATATCGCATTAGACCGAAGTACAAAAACGCAAACATAATGATCGGAATTGATGTGTAAAATATTGGCTGAAAGAAACTCACGACCAAGCCGCCGCCAAACATCACAATCCACAGCCACCAAGTGTCTCGGATTAGCCCCGCGTAACGTTTCATGATTGGCGCACCTATGTATCTGAGATTAACTACAGCTGGATGGTTGCCCGGCGGCCGTCAAACCTAAAGCTGGATCTATCGCTTCACCCGAGCACTGTCGCCAGCCATCAAAGCTTCGACTTCTTCGAGTCTTGCCATCGTCGTGTCGCCGGCAGTCGTCATGGCAAGAGCACCGTGAGCAGCACCGTATTCGACCGCTTTTTTGGCGTCGCCAGTTGTTAGAAAACCGTAAATGAGGCCCGAAGCAAAACTGTCTCCGCCGCCGACTCGGTCAAAAATCTCAAGATCTTCCCGATGAGTCGCCTGATTCAGCGTTCCATCCTGCCAGCAGAGAGCCCCCCAGCTATTGACCGTCGCGGTTTTGACCGTTCTCAAGGTCGTGGCGATCGCCTGAAAGTTTGGAAACTGGCTGGTCGCTTGAGCGATCATCTTTTTGTAGCCCTCAATGGGCAATTCCTTCATCTGGTCATCCAGTCCTTCGACATGAAGCCCAAGACAAGCGGTAAAGTCCTCTTCATTACCGATCATGACATCCACAAAGGGAGCCAATTCGCGATTGACTTTCTGGCAGTTTTCCTTGCCACCGAACTCTTTCCACAAACTGCTGCGGAAATTCAGGTCGTAAGAAGTGATCGTGCCGTGCTTTTTGGCGGACTGCAGAGCTTCCGAAATCACGTCGGGCGTCGTGTCAGAAAGAGCCGCATAAATACCGCCGGTGTGGAACCAACGCACGCCAAGATCGCCGAAAATGTGGTCCCAATCAATGTCGCCCTTCTTCAACTGAGAGGCCGCGGTGTGCCCGCGATCGATCGTTCCAAGTGCGGCTCGGATGCCGAAGCCTCGCTCGGTGAAGTTCAATCCGTTGCGTGTTGCTCGGCCCACGCCATCAAAATCCATCCATTTGCAATGGCTCATATCAACGCCACCGGTCAAGATTAGGTTCTCCAGCAGGTAGCCAACGTCATTTTTCGCAAACGCGGAAACCAAAGCGCCTCGCAAGCCGAAACAACGTCGCAAGCCCCGAGCAACGTTGTACTCGCCGCCGCCTTCCCAAACTTCAAAATTTCGAGCCGTTCTGACACGGCCCTCGCCCGGATCGAGCCGAAGCATGACCTCACCCAATGAAAGGATATCGAACTGACAATCACTGGCGGGTTTAATTTGCATGGGCATAGGTTTAAGACACATCTCGCTGAAAGTGGTAGTTTGCTGAGCCAACGTCGCTCAAACGTTTCAATAGTGGTACAATTTAGTCAAAACGAGGAATTCGTAACACTGCCTGTGACACCAGATCGTTCGTTTCACCGCAAGTCTTCAGCAAGACCTTTTGCGACAATTATGGGAACGGTTTCATGCTGATGCTCAAACTGAGTTTTTAATGCAATCGCTCCAAACTCCAAAGAAACAACCCCACAATTAAGTGGCACTGATGATTGATAGCCCAAACTCGCCCGAGTTGACCAAGTTATGCGATCGACTGAGCATGATGACTCCGGCGGTCGACGGTGATTTGGTTGCTGCAAACGCTTGGCCAGAGGAAAAAGTTCGTCTGTGCGCGGACGGTGGAGTTTACCGCTGGTTTGTCTCGCAAGAATCTGGCGGCTTAGGCTGGAGCGAATCCGAAATCGCACGGGCGTACCTTCAGCTGTCTGCCGCCTGCCTGACAACGACGTTCATCCTCACGCAACAAGTGAGTGCATTACGAAGAGTTGCGGGGACTCAAAACGAACACTTGCGATCAAACCTGCTGCCAAAACTGGTGTCCGGCGAAAGCATCGCCACGGTCGCAATCTCTCATTTGACCACCAGTCGCAGGCATGTTGGAAAACCGGTGTTGCAGGCAAATCGTGCTGATGGTGGTTTCATCATCGATGGTTACAGCCCGTGGTGCACCGGAGGCTGCGGCGCTGATTGGCTGGTGATGGGTGCGGAACAGGAAAACGGAGAACAAATCCTATTCGCGGCCGATAAAAATCTAGCCGGCATTACGATTCAACCGGGGCACCAACTCATGGGGCTGACTGCCAGTCAAACGGGTGCCATCCATTGCGATCAGGTTTTCATCGAAGAAAAGTTCGTGATCTCGGGGCCCAAGCCCGCCGTGCTGACAAGCGGTAAAGGAGGCGGCACGGGTGGCTTGCAAACATCGACGTTGGCGATCGGATTGGCTACCGCCGCGATCGAATTCATCCGCAACGAATCCGAAAGACGCGAGGATTTAGCTCAAACCCATCAGGCGTTCCGAGAACAACTATCAACTTTGAAGCACAATTTGCTGGAGCTTGCGTCAGGCGCGGATCCACAAACGTTGGGCTGTTCGGCTCAAGAGGTTCGAGCATCCGCAAACTCATTTGTGCTACGAGCGACTCAGGCTGCTCTGGTGGCAGCAAAAGGAGGCGGTTATGTTCAAGGTCATCCGGTTGAACGCTGGTGCCGCGAGGCAATGTTTTTTCTGGTCTGGAGCTGCCCACAACCTGTTTTGAACTCCAATTTGTGCGAGTTCGCGGGTATCGTGGATTGAGTTGAAAGTTTACAGAGTTCAGGTTCCGATAGTTTTCGCGGGACTGTTTTTCAAGGTTATTTGATGTCGAAGCCACCAGAAGAAAAAACGCTCGTGACATGGCACGACCAAACGGTTGAGCGGCCCCGCGGTTGCGTTGTCTGGTTCACGGGGCTCAGCGGCAGTGGCAAGAGCACGGTTGCCAATTGCGTGGACGCCAAGCTGCACGAAATTGGAGCCCGCAGCTTCGTGCTTGATGGGGATAATATTCGGCATGGTCTCAACGCCAGCCCCGAACTGCTCTCCCCTGTGCACGGCGACGAATTT